>NZ_JBDGEA010000026.1:0-22055 GCF_040908565.1 Streptococcus parasanguinis
TGGTGGCATTGGAGTCATGAATATCATGTTGGTTTCTGTTACCGAGCGGACGAGAGAAATTGGTCTTCGCAAGGCCTTGGGAGCAACGAGAAGTAAGATTTTGGTTCAATTTTTAATTGAATCGATGGTCTTGACCATCATTGGGGGGCTAATTGGACTTGGCCTTGCTTATGGTGTGAATAGCTTGATTACTACACTTGCTGCATCCTCCCTAGAAGGACCGCCGATTATTTCCTTAAATGTTGCTATCGGTAGTATTATTTTCTCTGCATTTGTTGGCATTATCTTTGGGATTTTACCAGCAAATAAGGCTTCTAAGTTAAACCCTATCGAAGCACTGCGTTATGAATAAAAAATAGGAGCGAGTCAGGATGAATTGTTCAGGATTCACACGCTCCTTTTTTGTAGTCTTGTCGAACCCTTTTCAATCATATTGCCTTATAAAGGTTAAACTGATTGAGCAGTCAACGATAGTGTTCAAATTTTTTTGAGTATTCATTCAAGAAGCTGCATTTTTTCTTCTACCTTATTTTTGTTTAATTGGTAAATATTAGTGAATTTCTGGTCTAAATATGATAGAATAGGGAAGAATAACTTAGGAGGTTCCAAATGACTACTGAACATATGGAAGAATTAAATGACCAGCAGATTGTCCGTCGTGAGAAAATGACGGCCCTTCGTGAACAAGGAATCGATCCATTTGGAAAACGATTCGAACGTACTGCAAATTCAGGTCAATTAAAAGAAAAATATTCAGAATTAGATAAAGAACAACTCCACGACTTGAACGAAACAGCTATTATTGCCGGTCGTCTTGTAACAAAGCGTGGAAAAGGAAAGGTTGGCTTTGCCCATCTTCAAGACCGAGAAGGTCAAATTCAGATCTACGTTCGTAAGGACGCTGTTGGAGAAGAAAACTATGAGATCTTCAAAAAAGCAGACCTTGGTGATTTCCTCGGGGTAGAAGGAGAAGTGATGCGGACCGACATGGGTGAGCTTTCAATCAAAGCAACTCACATTACGCATTTATCAAAAGCCCTTCGTCCCTTGCCAGAAAAATTCCACGGACTTTCAGATGTTGAAACCATCTATCGCAAACGTTATTTGGATTTGATTTCAAACCGTGAAAGTTTTGAACGCTTTGTAACCCGTTCAAAAATCATCTCTGAAATCCGTCGTTATTTAGATGGTCAAGGCTTCCTTGAAGTAGAAACACCAGTGCTTCACAATGAAGCTGGTGGGGCATCTGCGCGTCCATTTATCACTCACCACAATGCACAAAACATTGACATGGTCCTTCGTATCGCGACCGAGCTTCACTTGAAACGCTTGATCGTTGGTGGGATGGAACGCGTTTATGAAATTGGACGCATCTTCCGTAACGAAGGAATGGATGCCACTCACAACCCTGAATTTACTTCGATCGAAGTCTACCAAGCTTACGCTGACTTCCACGATATCATGGACTTAACAGAAGGTATCATCCAACATGCTGCGAAAGCGGTCCATGGTGATGGTCCAATTGACTATCAAGGAACAGAAATCAAAATCAATGAACCATTCAAACGGGTTCACATGGTTGATGCAATCAAAGAAATCACAGGTGTTGACTTCTGGCAAGACATGACCTTTGAAAAAGCTGTAGCACTTGCAAACGAAAAACATGTACCAGTTGAAAAACACTACACAGAAGTGGGACAAATTATCAATGCTTTCTTCGAAGAATTCGTTGAAGAAACCTTGACGCAACCAACTTTTGTTTACGGTCACCCAGTAGCAGTATCTCCATTGGCTAAGAAAAATCCAGAAGACCCACGCTTCACTGACCGTTTCGAACTCTTCATCATGACCAAAGAGTATGCCAATGCCTTCACGGAATTGAATGATCCGATCGATCAATTGCAACGTTTTGAAGCGCAAGCTCGTGCCAAAGAATTGGGAGATGACGAAGCTACAGGCATCGACTATGACTACGTTGAAGCTCTCGAATATGGTATGCCACCAACAGGTGGACTTGGAATTGGTATTGACCGTCTCGTTATGTTGTTGACAAATGTGACCACGATTCGCGACGTCCTTCTCTTCCCAACCATGAAATAAGCTAAAAGAAAACACTGATCACGCGATCAGTGTTTTTTAGTCTTCCGTATAAGAAGTGTCGTTCCAAGTGTCTATGTGATAGTGCTCAAAATCATCTGTTGTTAGAATCGTCACACTAGCATTATTGAGTCCGCCATTTTTGCGAAGTTCTCCTATTTCATAACCGAGCAAGGTTCGAATAGAAGCTGTCAGATTGGCCCCGTGTCCAACGATGAGAACGGTATCGAGTTCTTTTCCTTTCAAACTTTTTACAAAATCGCAGGTCCGTTTGGTTGTATCATAAACCGATTCCGCATCAAAGATTTCATTTTGGAAACGGGCTAAGTTATGTCGAAATGCATCCATTTGTTGGGGATAAATGGACGTGATTGTAGCGATCTTAGCTCCTTCCAATTTTCCTAACTTCCACTCACGAAGAGCAGAAGTTAGTTGCAATTCTATAGGCTTCTCTAATTGATCAAGGATGATCTGTGCAGTATGAACAGCACGTGGAAGATCACTAGAATAGGCCGCATCAAATGGAACGGTAGCTAAGTGTTTTCCTAGTTTTTCTAGCTGATGAATGGAGGTAGGTAATAGTGGGGAATCTCCACTCGAGCCTTGGAAGCGTCCTTCTTCATTCCATTCTGTTCGTCCATGTCGAATAAAATATAGTTTCACAGTTTTTTTCCTTCTCTGTAATTATTCTATAATATCTGCAAAGGTAGCCTCTACAAAGTCAGCTAGAAGTTGTGGTTTGATTTGAATACTGTGGCCAATTTCTCCAGCGGATACAATCATGCTTTCTAACTGAAGGGCAGATTCATCGATAAAGATAGGAAAAGAATGTTTCTGACGAATCCCGACCGGGTTATTGGCACCGTGAATATAACCAGTTGTCTTTTCAAGATCCTTTTGAGGAATCATAGCGACTTTCTTATTCCCCGATAATTTTGCTAGCTTTTTCTCTGAAAGATGCTCTGTAATAGGAATGATCCCAATCACAGGACCTGTCTTATCTCCTTTGAGAGCCAAGGTTTTGAAAATGGTAGAGCGATCAATTCCTTCTGGCAAAATCCCTTCTAAAGCATTGATTTGTAGGGCAATGTGTTCAATCTTTGCCTTGGTCAGGATTTGTTCGACCAAGGTCTTTTTCACTTTATTTTTTTTTGCCATAATTTTCTCCCTTTCTGATATTCTCCATGAACTTCATTTTTATTAGACCATTATAACACATATTCGTTATGATTTTCAGATCACCTTCTAATATAGAAAACAGCAGAAGAAGTGAAGAACACTTGATCTGCTGTATGACGTCTATGAGGAAGATCCATCTTTTTGTACTTTAAATAGTTTCCGATAAATTGCTTCTTGGTCTTGCGTCGGAGCAATTTGGTTGAGATCCAAGTAATGTGAGAATCCATTTAATTGTCCTTGCGAAGTATATTGATGCAAGTCGTATTCCGTATTGGTATCTGGTGCGGCGTTATAGTAGCCGTCATCAAATCCATATGTAGGAATCCAAAGAGCCGTAAATTTATCTGTGGAGATACTATGTTCTTCCATGAAGTAGGTTCCGATATAAAGTCCAATATTTTTTGCACCCAAAGCTTGTAGTTTTGCTCGGAAAGCTTCAACGCCTGCATTCATATCCTTCATGGTTTTTTCTTCAACATCCAACCAATAGTAGGTCGGTTTATAAGGAGAAGCAGCCTTGTAAAATTCTTCTGCCTCTTTCTCCATTTCTTTTTTATCCTTGGCCGCGACATAAGCATAGACCGCGACAGGAATGTTCCGCTTTTGGAATTCTTGGATATGAGTTTGATAAGATTTATCCAGACCATTTAAGTAGGTCGCTGCATTTTCCTTTTTAGCTTGAGCACCACTGTGAACACGAACGATCACGCCCCCTACATTTTGAGAAAGGGTATCATAATCGATTTCACTTGGCAATTGCCAACCAGAAATATCAATGATCGGGCGACCAACCAGTTCTGGATTAATGTCTTCTTCTTTTTTTGAAGAAGAGGAAGCAGTTGTTGCTTTTTTTGATGTATTGGAGTTCGGAATGGTTTTGGTTGTTTGCTGTCGTTCTCTTGCTTGTAGATCGGCAATCGTTCGTGAAAGAACGAGAAAAGAAATGAAACCGACAAAAAAGACGAAGAGAACAATGGGTTTTATCCTTTTTCTCATACAGAAACATTTTACCGTAAAACAAACGAAAAGGCAAAACTTAATGCTTAAAAGACCGTTATTTTAGTCATTATTTTTAAAAAATAGGAATCTTCTTATCAAAAAAGACCAAAAATAATTGAAAATAGGAAGGATATACAAAATTTTTTTATAAAATAATGAAGAAGCCGAATCTTTTCTGGCCTTTCCTTTGTATTGTACCTTAAAAATGATATAATGAAGGTTGAACATTAGGAATATGGTGAACTATGAAAATTGAAAAAAGACATCTATTAAACTATTCCATCCTCATTCCCTATTTGATTTTATCCATTATTGGTTTGATTGTAGTTTATTCGACAACAAGTGCCTTGGCGATTCAAAGTGGAGTGAGTTCCACTCGAATGGTCAAGACACAAGGACTCTTTTTTATCCTTAGCCTTTTTACTATCGCATTAATTTACAAATTCAGCTTGAATTTTCTTCGAAATAAGAAGGTTTTAGCCTTCGTGATTTTTATTGAAGTCATTTTATTACTTCTATCAAGGTTTGTCACAAGTACGGTCAATGGAGCCCACGGTTGGTTGACGATTCCAGGTGGATTTAGTATTCAGCCAGCGGAATATCTCAAAGTTATTTTGGTCTGGTATCTAGCCTTGATTTTTTCCAAGCGACAAGATGAGATCAAGGAATATGATTACCAAGCTTTGACCCATAATGAATGGGTTCCTCGAAATCTAACCGATTGGCGTTGGTTGACCTTGATCCTTATTGGGATTGTTGTCATTATGCCAGACTTGGGGAATGCGACGATCTTAGCCTTGACAGTACTGATAATGATTACAGTCAGTGGTGTCGGTTATCGTTGGTTTTCTTCTTTACTAGGAGTAGTTGTTGGAGCTTCCACTCTTATTTTGGGGACAATCTGGATTATTGGTGTGGACCGTGTGGCTAAAGTTCCTGTTTTTGGGTATGTTGCCAAACGATTCAGTGCCTTCTTTAACCCTTTCAATGACTTATCTGGTGCAGGACACCAATTAGCCAATTCCTATTATGCGATGAGTAATGGTGGCTGGTTTGGTTTAGGACTTGGAAATTCTATTGAAAAACAAGGTTATCTACCTGAAGCGCATACGGATTTTGTGTTTGCAATTGTTATTGAAGAATTAGGCTTTGTAGGCGCTAGTTTAATTCTTGCACTCTTATTCTTCTTGATCCTTAGGGTCATTCTGGTTGGTATTCGGGCAAGGAATCCCTTTAATTCGATGATGGCCATTGGAATCGGTGGTATGATCTTAATTCAAACCTTTGTTAACATCGGTGGAATATCTGGTTTGATTCCTTCTACTGGGGTCACTTTTCCCTTCTTATCTCAAGGGGGAAATAGCTTATGGGTTCTGTCGGTTGCTATTGCTTTTGTCCTTAATATCGATGCTAGTGAAAAACGAGCTCGAATGGAAGAAGAAGGAATTGTATTTGAAGAAAAAGGCAAAATTAAGCCTTATTATTAAAATGTATTTGCGAGATGGCTATTCAAAAAGGAGAAAAAATGGTCTTACAAAAATTAGAGAACTTTAGAAATAAAGATATTGTTAAAGAAGAAGCCGAAATTTTAACCAATTTATTGGATGATATTACGAAAAATTTGGTTCGTCCAGAAACATTTGAAAAGATCTCACAATTGAAAGATCTATCGAAAACAAAGAATTATCGTGATTTGAACCAACTAGTGGAACAATTGACAAATGAAGAAATGACAGTCATTTCACGTTATTTTGCCATTTTACCACTCTTAATTAATATCTCAGAAGATGTCGATTTGGCCTATGAAATCAATCATTTGAATAACGTGGATGGTGATTACCTCGGAAAACTTTCTTCAACCATTAAAGAAGTTGCGAAAAATGAAGATGCACAAGAAATTCTTGAAAATCTCAATATTGTACCGGTTTTGACAGCCCATCCAACTCAAGTGCAAAGAAAGACTATGCTGGATCTGACCAATCATATCCATGCTCTTCTTCGTCAACACCGGGATGTTAAAGCGGGATTGATTAATGAAAACAAGTGGTATAATAACCTTCGTTGTAATATTGAAATCATGATGCAAACGGATATGATTCGTGACAAAAAATTGAAGGTTACAAATGAGATCACCAACGTCATGGAATATTACAATAGCTCCTTTTTACAAGCTGTTCCAAACCTTATGCTGGAATACAAACGCTTGGCAAAAGAGCATGGATTAGAACTCGAACAACCACGTCCGATTACAATGGGCATGTGGATTGGGGGAGACCGGGACGGAAATCCGTTTGTAACAGCCGAGACCTTGAAACGTTCAGCAACCATTCAAAGTGAAGTCATTTTGAACTATTACATCGAAAAGATTTCTAAATTATACCGTCATTTCTCACTTTCAACGAGTCTTTCTAAAACAAGTGAAGCAGTAGCTGAAATGGCAGCCCTATCAAGTGATACATCTGTTTTTCGTGAAAAAGAGCCATACCGTCGTGCTTTCCACTATATCCAGTCAAAATTGATCCAAACCTTGGTCAACTTAAAAGAATGGACGATGGTTGGGGAAACTAGAGAAGATCGTTATGCTGTCGAGAGATTATTAGGAGCAAACGCTCATCAACAAGGGCCAGTTTCTGATTATATCGGCAATCGTATCTCTGGAGCTTTAAAGAAAATTTCTGAGAAAGAAGCTCCAGCTTATGCCTCTGCTCAAGAATTCAAAGAAGACCTTGAAAAGATCAAAGATTCCTTGTTAGAAAACAAATCAGAGTATTTAATTTCTGGTGAGTTAGCAGAACTTCTAGAAGCCATCGATGTTTTCGGATTCTATCTGGCCTCTATTGATATGCGCCAGGATTCTAGTGTGCATGAAGCCTGTGTAGCAGAATTATTGAAATCAGCAGGGATTAATGACCATTATTCTGATTTATCAGAGGATGAAAAGTGTCAGGTTCTCTTGAAAGAACTCTTAGAAGACCCACGGATTTTATCAGCCACCCATGCTGAAAAATCTGAACTACTTGAAAAAGAACTAGCAATTTTCCAAACGGCCCGTGAATTGAAGGATCGTTTAGGAGAAGAAGTCATTCGTCAAAACATCATTTCTCATGCAACAAGTGTATCAGATATGTTGGAATTGGCTGTGATGTTGAAAGAAGTGGGCTTAATTGATACGGAAAAAGCTCGTGTGCAAATCGTACCTTTGTTTGAAACAATCGAAGATTTGGATCATTCAGAAGAAACGATGAGAAGCTACTTGTCTCTTCCAATTGCCAAACGTTGGATTGCTTCCAAGAACAACTACCAAGAAATTATGTTAGGTTACTCGGATTCTAACAAGGATGGCGGCTACTTGTCTTCTTGTTGGACCCTCTTTAAAGCCCAACAACAATTGACTGCTATCGGAGATGAGTTCGGAGTGAAGATTACTTTCTTCCATGGTCGTGGTGGTACGGTTGGTCGTGGTGGAGGTCCTACTTATGAAGCCATCACTTCTCAACCATTGAAATCTATTAATGACCGTATCCGCTTAACCGAGCAAGGGGAAGTGATCGGCAATAAATACGGGAACAAAGATGCTGCCTACTACAACCTTGAGATGCTCGTTTCAGCAACCATTAACCGGATGATTTCCGAACAAAAGAGTCCTTTCTCTATGTTTGATCGTTTTGGGGAAGTCATGGATCAAGTTGTCAATCGCAGTTACGATATCTATCGTGATTTGGTCTTTGGAAATGAGCACTTTTACGATTACTTCTTTGAATCAAGTCCGATCAAAGCTATTTCTAGCTTTAATATTGGTTCGCGTCCAGCTGCCCGTAAGACTATTACAGAAATTGGTGGTTTGCGTGCCATTCCTTGGGTCTTCTCTTGGTCACAAAGTCGGGTCATGTTCCCAGGTTGGTACGGAGTTGGTTCAAGTTTTAAGGAATTTATCGATGAAGATCCTGAGAATATCGAAACTCTTCGATATATGTATAAGAACTGGCCTTTCTTCCAATCTCTCTTGTCAAATGTGGATATGGTCTTATCCAAAGCCAACATGGATATTGCCTTTGAGTATGCGCAATTGTGTGAGGAAGAAGAAGTCCGCAATATCTATCAGATTATCTTACATGAATGGCAATTGACCAAAGATATCATCCTGATGATTGAGGAGCATGACGAATTGCTCGCGGAAAACCCTTATCTGAAAGAAAGTTTGGATCATCGGATGCCGTACTTTAACGTCTTGAACTATATTCAGTTAGAATTGATTCGACGACAACGGACTGGACAACTATCAGCCGATCAAGACAAGCTAATCCATATCACCATCAATGGAGTGGCTACAGGATTACGAAATTCAGGTTAAAAAAATCGGAACATTGTTCCGATTTTTTTCTGCTCTCAAACAGGAGTAATAGAAGGTGCTTATAAGCTTGAATAGAAGATTTTTAAGTGTAATTTTCAAACCTTGACCAGGATCTTTCTGCAAGATGACAAAATTAAAGAAAAGAAGAGGAATAATTAAGAAAATATAGGTAAAAGGCTTGCAATTTTATCTAAAATTCGATAGAATAGTAAGGAAAGTTAGACTGTATTGCCTACTGTCTATCTATAAAATATATTTTATTGGAGGCTTTTACTCAAATGGCAAAAGAAAAATACGATCGTAGTAAACCACACGTTAACATTGGTACTATCGGACACGTTGACCACGGTAAAACTACCCTAACTGCAGCTATCACAACTGTTTTGGCACGTCGCTTGCCTTCATCAGTTAACCAACCTAAAGACTATGCGTCTATCGATGCTGCTCCAGAAGAACGCGAACGCGGTATCACCATCAACACTGCACACGTTGAGTACGAAACTGAAAAACGTCACTACGCTCACATCGACGCTCCAGGACACGCGGACTACGTTAAAAACATGATCACTGGTGCCGCTCAAATGGACGGAGCTATCCTTGTAGTAGCTTCAACTGATGGACCTATGCCACAAACTCGTGAGCACATCCTTCTTTCACGTCAGGTTGGTGTTAAACACTTGATCGTCTTCATGAACAAAGTTGACTTGGTTGACGATGAAGAATTGCTTGAATTGGTTGAAATGGAAATCCGTGACCTTCTTTCAGAATACGATTTCCCAGGTGATGACCTTCCAGTTATCCAAGGTTCAGCTCTTAAAGCTCTTGAAGGTGATTCTAAATACGAAGACATCATCATGGACTTGATGAACACTGTTGATGAGTACATCCCAGAACCAGAACGCGATACTGACAAACCATTGCTTCTTCCAGTCGAAGACGTATTCTCAATCACTGGACGTGGTACTGTTGCATCAGGACGTATCGACCGTGGTATCGTTAAAGTCAACGACGAAATCGAAATCGTTGGTATTAAAGAAGAAATCCAAAAAGCGGTTGTTACTGGTGTTGAAATGTTCCGTAAACAACTTGACGAAGGTCTTGCAGGGGACAACGTTGGTGTGCTTCTTCGTGGTATCCAACGTGATGAAATCGAACGTGGACAAGTTATTGCTAAACCAGGTTCAATCAACCCACACACTAAATTTAAAGGTGAAGTTTACATCCTTTCTAAAGAAGAAGGTGGACGTCATACTCCATTCTTCAACAACTACCGTCCACAGTTCTACTTCCGTACAACTGACGTAACTGGATCTATCGAACTTCCAGCTGGAACTGAAATGGTAATGCCTGGTGATAACGTGACTATCGACGTTGAGTTGATCCACCCAATCGCCGTTGAACAAGGTACTACATTCTCAATCCGTGAAGGTGGACGTACTGTTGGTTCAGGTATGGTTACTGAAATCGAAGCTTAATTCGATCTAGTTCCCAGATTAACAATTATATAGACAGACAGAAAACCCCGTGAAGACGGGGTTTTTATTTTGGCAAAAAGTAAAATGAGCTTGTGCAACCTTTCATTATGACGAAAATTATGGTAGAATAGGTAGTATAAAATTAGAAAAACGAGGTATGTGAAATGTCACGTAAACCATTTATCGCTGGTAACTGGAAAATGAACAAAAATCCAGAAGAAGCAAAAGCATTTGTTGAAGCAGTAGCATCAAAACTTCCTTCAGCTGATCTTGTTGAAGCTGGTATTGCTGCAGCTGCTCTTGATTTGACAACTGTTCTTGCTGCTGCTAAAGGGTCAAACCTTAAAGTTGCTGCACAAAACTGCTACTTTGAAAACTCTGGTGCCTTCACTGGTGAAACTAGCCCACAAGTTTTGAAAGAAATCGGTACGGACTATGTTGTGATCGGTCACTCAGAACGTCGTGACTACTTCCACGAAACAGACGAAGATATCAACAAAAAAGCAAAAGCAATCTTTGCAAATGGTTTGCTTCCAATCATCTGTTGTGGTGAGTCACTTGAAACTTACGAAGCTGGTAAAGCTGCTGAATTCGTAGGTGCTCAAGTATCTGCTGCTTTGGCTGGTTTGACTCCTGAACAAGTAGCTGCATCTGTTATCGCTTATGAGCCAATCTGGGCAATCGGTACTGGTAAATCAGCTTCACAAGACGACGCACAAAAAATGTGTAAAGTTGTTCGTGACGTTGTAGCTGCTGACTTCGGTCAAGAAGTAGCTGACAAAGTACGTGTTCAATACGGTGGTTCAGTGAAACCTGAAAATGTTGCTGAATACATGGCATGTCCAGACGTTGATGGAGCTCTTGTTGGTGGTGCATCACTTGATCCAGAAAGCTTCTTGGCATTGTTGAACTTCGTAAACTAATCTAACAGAAAAAGAGAGTGGGACAGAAATCGGTAATTCGTTAGAATTCGATTTCGTCGTCCCACCTCCGCACAGTTGAGTAGGGCTGTAAAAGCTGATGCAATCAGCGTAGTAGAGCCCACTCAACCACTGCGTCTTGCTCGACAATCCAAAAACAATTGAGAGGCTAGGACTTTTGTCCCAGCCTCTTTTATTGTCTTAAAAAACCAGCTGAGACGCTGGTTTTATTTTTTATGAACGACGCAAAAGTTTCTTGATGAGAGAAATCAATTTGTATTTAAGAGGACGCGGATAATAACGGAAGGTCCCCATCTTACGGATGATGTAGCCGTTGAAGTTTTGTTTGAAACGAAGAACACCGTCTGAGCCATCAAAGATCCCTTGAATGCCAAGGAAGTTGTATCTTGGGATACCACGTTTGATGGTTTCAAGCATCATATATTCCTGGAGAACAGCAGGAGCATAGAACTTATTAAATTCTGTATAAGAGCCACTGAATAAATAGGTGGATTCTTGTGGCATATAGACGAAGAGGCTACCTGCAAGAATGACGTCTTTGTCTCCATATTTTTCAATATATTCTTTGGCTTCCTGTTTTCTCACTTCAAAGGTATCAAACTGACTAGAAAATTCACGAAGTTGATTTTGTTTTTTCTCTGAGTTGGGATTTAGTTCAAGATCCTTCTGTAATTTTTCAATCTTCTGTGCTAGTTTCGCTTGGTCTTTTTCAAGATTCGTGTAGTAGTGGTGGAAGTTCAGCGTTGCAATCATGAAATCTGCCTTGTCGCCAAAGCTATCATAGAAGGTTTGGTAATAATCCAAGGTCTTGTCCTGATAGTCTCGACGATCACTAGTAGAGGAAGTAATATCCTTAAAGAGTTGCAGTTCATTGCGGTTTAATCGTTTCAGTTCAATACCGAAAGATTTGGCTTTTTTGACAAGTGGCTTTCCTTTTTTACTGAAGCTTTTGAGAAGATTTTTTTCGGTGATGCCCTCCATATCTTTCACATAGTGCCAATCACCTTCTCCGCCTGGATAACCTGTTGTTAAACCATCATGCTGATAGCCCAAGTTTTTAAGGGTATCCATAAAATGGGTTTGCTCTTCACTGATTGGATTACCGTCACTATCAAAGGTTTGATAGGTATCATAGGGCTTGATGACGAGTTCAATAGCGCCTTTGTCTTTCGCATAGTCTTTTAAAGCTCCATAGAAGGGTTCTAGCATAGCTTCCTCTTGGTAAAGGGGGCCAGAATTGATTTCCATATGGAGACCACCTGTCATAGGAAGACTGTACAAGATTGCTGCCACTTGGACTTGATCTTCTTGTTTCCAAGCGATAAATTGGACCGTGTTTCCTCGCTTTTCAAGTAGATCTGCCATTTCAGCAGACTGGATAAAAGAGCGATGGGAGACAGCATTTGCAAATGTGGTAAATTCTTCTTTTGAAATTGTCGTAAGAGTCATGTAACTTATTTACTCCTTAATTTTTTCCGGATCTTGTAAGCTGTGTTTACAAGTGGATAGAGTGGACTTGTTGGAAGGTTGAATTCCCCAACAAATTCTTCAATGATAGGATTAAATTTAGATTTAAAATGATAGAGTCCACCATCGAGTGAATTTTCAATGCCTCCCATATTTTGCCAAGAAGCACCACGGTCGAAAGCGTGTTGGGCAGTTTCATACCAGGTGAGGATGGCGGGTTGGTAACGGCGGAATTCTTCATCCATCCCTGCATAAACATTTTCAGATGTCCCACCGAATTCAAGACTTAAGGTTCCAGATAAAGGAACGACCTTTTTACCAGCCTGGAGATGCTGCTCAAGAAATTGCAGTTCTTCCTCTATGCGCTCTTTTTCTTTTTGGTTGTTCTCAACTTTGCCAGGCTTTGTTTTTTCGGTGAATTTTTCAGCCTCTGCCTTGTTTTTTTCAAGATCTTTTGTAAGGGAGGTTTTCCGCTTCTCGAGATCTAGAGTAGATAAAGTAATGTAGGATTTTCCTTGGTAGGTTGTGAGTAGTTTTTCGTAGTAGTCTTTTCCACGTAAATGAATGCTTTTACGTGCCTCAGTCTTTTTCATGAGAGAAGCAAAGTCCTCTAACAATTCAGTCCCGCCAAATTGCACTTGGATCCCTTTGTTTCGAGCGGTTCGGATGGCTTGTCGAGTAGATTTTGAAAGATCTTGCTCGGTGAAAAACTCTTTGTGGATATTCGCTTGAAAGCGTGGTTGGATATTTTCTGCCATATCACTGGTTCGGCCAGTCCATTCAACCCCTTCTTTAGTTAAGGTGTCGATCACCGCTTGCACAGCAGGAGCTTCTGTCTTTTCTTGTCCAATCAAGTGTTTACTCAAGAAAAGACTTGGATCAAATTTCACAAACAAGGCCTTGTATTGTTTGGCTATCTTTTTAAGGGACTGGATCACAAATGAAACCAGCTCCTTGTTTTGGTAATCCATGATCGGGCCTCGAGGAATATAGAGCATGGAAAAGCCAAGTGGCAGGGGTTGAATCAAGATGCTTGCAACCGCGACTAATTGGTCTTCTTGATAAAAACCAACCCGTTCATTTCCCCAATTATCTTTGATTTTTGCCCATGAGCTGCTTTGTAAGAGATTGGTTTGGTCACTCTGAATAACAAAGTCATCATGCTCACTAGCAGAAATTCCTAGCTGGTAATGGTACATTTCTTATAATACCCACTTTCTAATGGCGTATGCAACGCCAGATTCATCATTTGATTTAGTGATACTTGTAGCAATTTTTTTGAGAGCTGGATTGCCATTTTCCATAACAACGGCATGTCCTACAACTTCTAACATGGAGCGGTCATTTTCCTCATCTCCGATAGCCATGGTTTCTTCTTGCTGGATTCCAAGTCGTTCAGCTAGATGAAGAACGGCGGCTCCTTTATTGGTTGTTTTCCCTAGAATTTCTAAATAAAAAGGGGCTGATTTGACCATAGTGAAGCGGTCCTTGAATTCTTTAGGGATTTTTGCAATCGCAGCATCTAGAATGTCTGGTTCATCGATATACATGGCCTTGACAAATTCTTTCTCACGAACTTCTTCAGGCGTCCGGTAATAAAGGGGCATATTGACCAGTTGGGATTCATGAATGGTGTAGCGTCCGATATCTCGATTGCTGGTATAGATACCATCTTTAGTAATCGCATGAGAGTGGATTTGGAGTTTGTTAGCAAGAGACTCGATATCAAGATAATCCTCATAGGTTAAGAGGTCCTTGATGAGTTCTTTTCCAGTAGCGGTTTCTTGAACCAGTCCACCGTTAAAGGTAATGACATAGTCTCCATGATCCATGAGGTGAAGTTCCTTTAAGAGTTTTGAGACACCTGCAATGGGACGACCTGTTGTGATCACAATTTTGACACCTGCGGCTTTAGCGTCTTGAATGGCTTCAAATACGGAAGGTGTGATCTCTTTTTTTGAATTGAGGAGTGTACCGTCGATATCGATCGCAACTAATTTAATGGACATCCGTCTCTCCTGTAAAATAATCATTGGTAATGTAAGAAGTGAATTCTTCTACTTGCTTACTGAAAAGTCCGTTAGCTTCCAACATTTCTTTTGGAAAATAGAAGCGGTTGTCTCCATAGCGGGTTCCTGCAAGGGCAGCGACAAGTGGAGATAACTGAGACAACTCGGCCAAACTTCCATCTTTTCTTATCATCTCAATCTGAGTCCGCGGTTTTTCAAGCTCTGGCCGATAAATATCGTAGGGCAAATCGAAATTTTGGTGGATGGCTGTGTAATAAGTAGGATTAAACCCAACCTCTTTAATCAGTTTTTCAAGGATTACTAAGTCTTTTCGCTTATCTTCTGTAAATAGAATCGACTTAAAGACTTTCCGATTGATATAGCGCTGAGCAAGATCAGACAGGATAGTATCCGGGCTGTCCATCCAGACTTGGAAATAGGTATTCATGACACCGTCATCTAGATTTAAGTAGTCTTGAATGGTGACCTCTTCTTCAAAAAATGGAATCAAGCGAGGTGAAGTCAATTGAAAATACTCTTTCTGATCTGGATAAATGGTTCTTGCGCGTTTGAGTAGATTTTGAAGGAGGACTTCCATGGCACGAGTAGCCGGGTGGAAGTAGACCTGCATATACATTTGGTAACGGCTGACCACGTAATCCTCAACAGCGTGCATGCCATTTTGTTGGAAGGCAATACCATTTTCAATCGGACGAATGACGCGCAGGATACGGGTCAAGTCAAATTTCCCATAGGATGCACCCGTAAAATAGGCATCCCGCAGTAAATAATCCATCCGGTCTACATCAATTTGACTAGAAATCAATTGCACTACTTGTTTATTGGGATAGGTATGATCAATGACGCTGGCTACACGATTTGGGAAATCAGGTGCCACTTGTAAGAGGATCTGATTGACCTCCGTCTCAGGACTGGTGATGATCAGCTGGGTCATTTTTTCATGATCGGTCCCAAAGAGTCCTTCGAAGGTATGGGAATAGGCACCATGGCCAATGTCATGAAGAAGAGCGGCTGTCATGGTCAGTAAGTTTTCATCAGAATTCCATTGCTCTGCATACTTTTCCTCAAAAATAGACAGAATCCGTCTTGAAATTTCATAGGCGCCCAGACAGTGAGAAAAACGACTATGCTCCCCACCGTGGAAGGTAAAACCAGATGTCCCCAGTTGTTTGATGCGGCGTAGTCGTTGAAATTCTTTACTATTAATTAATTGATAAATGATCGGATGATCCACATGTACGTAATCATGTACGGGATCGCGAAAGACTTTTTCATTCATGGGTCTATTATAGCAAAAAAAAGCCTATTTTGCGATTTAGAGGCTAATAGGGGCAGTCAAAATGCGTAAAATTTGATAGAATAGTAAGGCAAGAAAAGAAGGGAAGGAGACAAAGATGCAGATTCGAATTCAAAATACCATTCGATTTGGAGAAGAAATGGAAATCGTTGATCAGTACTATCAAGGTGAATGGAAGGAAAAAGCAGGTTTTCAATATCTCTTGTATACCAATGAAGAAGATGAAAAGGTTGCTTTGAAATTTTCCAACGAAGAATTGGTTATGACACGCTTCTCAACACCTAAATCCATTATGCGCTTCTATAAAAATGAAGATGGTGGGGCAATCATCCCAACTCCGATGGGGATTCAGCAATTTTTAATTACAACAGACCATTTTCAAATAGAGGAAGGAAGCTTGCGAGCGTCTTATCGTTTGCTAACTCTTGATGGGGAACAGGAATTTGCCAATTATCAATTATTGGTTGAATGGGAAGAATAGACCTCATTAAATTATTAGAGATCCAGCTTGCTTTATTCTATAAAAATGGTATAATAAAACCACTCAAGGGAGTAGCTGGCGGATTTCCCGCGATAGTGTCGTCATTCCGAATTATTTCCGGCACTATATTAAACAGCGAGACTTGTTTTTTTAAAAAACAGGTCTCTTTTTTTGTAAAAAGAGGCCAAAAAGGAGGAGACTATTTTGTCAAAAGAACAAAATAAAGACTTGTTTTACACGCAAACTGCAGAAGAAGTCCTAAAGAATTTGGACTCATCTATCGAAGGTTTGTCAACTGCTCAAGCTCAAGAACGCCTAGCGACTTATGGTCGAAATGAGTTGGAAGAGGGCGAAAAACGTAGCCTACTAGCTAAATTCCTTGATCAATTTAAGGATTTGATGATTATCATCTTGCTTGTGGCAGCAGCACTTTCTGTGCTTACAGAAGGGATGGACGGTTTAACAGATGCCATGATCATCTTGGCCGTAGTTGTCTTGAATGCTGCCTTTGGGGTATACCAAGAAGGGCAAGCAGAAGCAGCCATTGAAGCGTTGAAAAATATGTCTAGCCCGATGGCCCGGGTTCGTCGGGATGGCCACGTTATTGAGATTGATTCAAAAGAATTAGTTCCTGGGGACATCGTCTTGCTAGAAGCGGGAGATGTCGTGCCTGCTGATATGCGCTTGTTTGAAGCAGCTTCCCTTAAAATCGAAGAAGCAGCTCTTACAGGAGAATCTGTTCCAGTTGAAAAAGATGTGACAGGACTTGTCGAAGCTGATGCAGGTATTGGTGACCGCGTCAATATGGGTTACCAAAACTCAAACGTAACATACGGTCGTGGTATTGGTGTCGTGACTAACACTGGTATGTATACAGAAGTTGGGAAGATTGCGGATATGTTGGCCAATGCGGATGAAACAGAAACACCATTGAAGCAAAGCTTGACTCAATTGTCTAAGACCTTGACCTACTTAATCGTTGTGATTGCCGTTATTACTTTCTTGGTTGGTGTCTTCGTTCGTGGAGAACATCCATTAGAAGGATTGATGGTTGCGGTAGCCCTTGCGGTTGCGGCCATTCCAGAAGGACTTCCTGCTATTGTGACTATCGTTCTCTCTTTGGGAACGAAAACCCTTGCTAAACGCAATTCAATCGTTCGTAAATTGCCAGCCGTGGAAACACTTGGTTCAACAGAAATCATCGCATCTGATAAAACAGGTACTTTGACCATGAATCAAATGACGGTTGAGAAGGTTTATACAAATGGTCAATTGCAAAGTTCAGCAAGTGAAATTGCTGCTAGCAACAATACTCTTCGTATCATGAACTTTGCCAATGACACTAAAGTGGACCCATCTGGTAAATTGATTGGGGACCCAACTGAGACAGCCCTTGTACAGTTTGGTTTGGACCACAATTTTGATGTCCGTGAAGTCTTGAAGGATGAACCACGTGTGGCAGAATTGCCATTTGACTCTGACCGTAAGCTTATGTCTACTATCCATAAGGAAGCTGATGGTTCATACTTTATCGCTGTCAAGGGGGCCCCTGACCAATTGCTCAAGCGTGTGACACGTATTGAAGTCAATGGGGAAGTTCGCCCTATCACGGATGAAGATAAAAAAGCTATCCTTGCTACCAACAAAGACTTGGCTAAACAAGCCCTCCGTGTCTTGATGATGGCTTATAAGACAAGCCATGAAATTCCAACCTTGGAATCTGAAATCGTTGAGTCTGACCTCATCTTCTCTGGTTTGGTCGGCATGATTGACCCTGAGCGTCCAGAAGCAGCAGAAGCTGTTCGTGTCGCTAAGGAAGCAGGTATCCGTCCGATTATGATCACAGGTGACCACCAAGATACAGCGGAAGCTATTGCCAAACGTCTCGGTATCATCGATCCAAATGACACAGAAGATCACGTCTTCACAGGGGCTGAGTTGAATGACCTCACTGATGAAGAATTCCAAAAGGTCTTCAAACAATACTCTGTTTACGCTCGTGTATCTCCTGAACACAAGGTTCGGATCGTGAAAGCATGGCAAAAAGAAGGTAAAGTTGTTGCCATGACTGGTGACGGGGTTAATGACGCTCCATCACTTAAGACAGCTGATATCGGTATCGGTATGGGAATTACTGGTACAGAGGTTTCTAAGGGAGCTTCTGATATGGTTCTTGCCGATGACAACTTCGCTACTATTATCGTAGCGGTAGAAGAAGGACGAAAAGTCTTCTCTAATATCCAAAAATCTATCCAATACCTCTTGTCTGCCAATATGGCTGAAGTATTCACTATCTTCTTTGCAACCCTCTTTGGTTGGGATGTTCTTCAACCAGTGCATCTTCTCTGGATTAACTTGGTAACAGATACCCTACCTGCCATCGCCCTTGGTGTGGAACCAGCTGAGCCAGGCGTGATGACCCACAAACCTCGTGGTCGTAAATCTAACTTCTTTGACGGTGGTGTCTTCGGAGCTATCCTCTATCAAGGGATCTTCCAAACCATCCTGGTTCTCGGTGTTTATGGTTGGGCCTTGATTTCTCCTGAACACTCTACTCGTGCAGAAATCCATGCTGATGCTTTGACCATGGCCTTTGCAACTCTTGGATTGATCCAATTGCTCCATGCCTTTAACGTTAAATCAGTTTACCAATCGATCTTTAAAGTGGGACTCTTCAAGAACAAAACATTTAACTGGTCTATCCCAGTAGCCTTTATTCTCTTAATGGCGACGATTATGGTACCAGGATTCAATAAACTCTTCCACGTGTCTCATTTGAGCTTGACACAATGGTTGGTGGTTGCTGTAGGTGCCCTTATGATTGTTGTCCTTGTTGAAATCGTTAAAGCCGTTCAACGTGCACTTGGTAAGGATAAAAACGCCATTTAATCGCGTATCAAAAGTCATCTTCGGATGGCTTTTTTGCTTGCAGAGATGTCTGGGCATATTTCTTGAGCCCAGACTGGATTTTTGATAAACTAGACAACAGTTTGAAGAAAGGAAACTTATATTATGAAAAAGTTTTTTGCTGAAGTAATCGGTACATTTATGCTTGTCTTTATCGGGACTGGCGCTGTTGTTTTTGGAAATGGGACTGAAGGTCTGGGGCATTTAGGAATTGCCTTGGCATTTGGTTTGTCCATTGTTGCAGCAGCCTACTCTATTGGGACTGTTTCTGGTGCTCACTTGAACCCAGCTGTTTCCATTGCTATGTTTGTCAATAAACGCTTGTCGTCTAAAGACTTGATTAACTATATCGCAGCACAAGTGGTTGGAGCAGTTCTTGCGTCTGCAACAGTATTCTTTCTCTTGTCCAATTCAGGGATGTCAACTGCTAGTCTTGGTGAAAATGCCTTGGCTAAAGGAGTGACTCCATTTGGCGGTTTCTTGTTTGAAGTGATTGCATCCTTTATCTTTATCTTGGTCATCATGACAGTGACATCAGCTTCTAAAGGAAACGGGAAAATCGCTGGTCTTGTCATCGGTTTGAGCTTGACCTTGATCATTCTTGTTGGTTTGAACATTACAGGTCTTTCTGTTAACCCAGCTCGTAGCTTGGCTCCTGCACTTTTTGTAGGTGGTGCAGCACTCCAACAAATTTGGATCTTTATCTTGGCTCCAATCGTTGGCGGTGTCTTGGCAGCTCTTGTTGCAAAAAATCTCCTAGATACAGAAGAGTAAAAAATTGGTCCCAGAGGGGCCAATTTTTTATTATAGTTCAAGGATGGTCATGGCTTGAGAAAATTCATGAGCCAGTTGTTTTTTCTTGTATGCTTTAAATTCAGGAAGGTCTTTGATTCTGCGATAGCGTTTGTAGGGATCGTATCGTTTTGGAAAATCATATTCAGGAAAAGCTTCGAAAAATTGTTTGCAAAGATCCCATTCTCGGACATAGCCTAAAGGTCTGGCATGATAGGTGATCGTGTCAATCGTTGTTGCTGGCATTCGGTGGTGGCTATGACCAAAAATCACCTCTCTGACAGGATATTGTCTAAAGAGTTCATGAAAGGCTTGGCTCCCTAGAAAAGCATTAAAGCGTTCAAAATAAGGGTGGCGCAGGAGAAACTGACTATGAGGCACAAAGTGCATAGCGATGATCAAGGGTTGATCCACTTGCATGAGTTCTGTTTCGAGCTCTCGCAACAGACGTTGGGTAATGGCTGGATCAGATCCCATTCGTTGGAGGCGTCTATCAAACCAAAACAGATTCTTGGTTTGGAGATGTTTTTGGGGAGAGAGAGTAGGAACAAAGCTGTAGTCATACCAGCCGGAAAAGGCAAGGAGTGTATGCTTTGAAAAAGGAATCTTTTGAAATTCAAAAGGACTTATGGCGTTTTCTGATAGCCCAAGCATATCATGGTTCCCCAGACTGAAGGTTACGGGGACTTGGTGTTGAAGTTGGGCTATAAAATCTTGTGAGATCTTTTCAAAGCCATTGGCAATATCTCCTGCGATATGGAGGTGTTGAATCTCTTCTTGCTTGAAAAGTGTGATGAGGGTCTCTATTTCTTCCTGGCCAAAGAGGTTTGAATCAATATGTAAATCGGACATAAAAGCTACTCTTGTCATGCTAACAAGTCTAGCATATCCAGTTCTTTTTTTCTAACAATTAGGTTACAAATAATTAAAAAAGTACTTAAAATCAGCTGGATTCGCAAAGGTCAACTAGCAGTTCCAATATTGAAAGGTGGGCAAATAGTGAAGGTTATGATATAATAGACTAGATACATAGAAAGAGGTACTTATGGACATTTCAGAAATTCGTCAAAAAATTGACGCAAATCGTGAAAAATTAGCTTCTTTCAGGGGGTCTCTTTGACTTAGAGGCATTGGAAGAAGAAATTGCCATTTTAGAAAATAAAATGACAGAACCTGATTTTTGGGATGATAATATTGCTGCGCAAAAGACATCCCAAGAATTAAATGAACTCAAGCAGACCTATGAAAATTTCCATCAAATGGTGGATCTCTTTGATGAGTCAGAAATCTTGCTAGACTTTTTGACCGAAGATGATTCGGTCAAAGAAGAATTGATTGAGAAATTGGAGGAGCTGGATAAACGTATGACCAGCTATGAGATGACCTTGCTATTGTCTGAACCTTATGACAATAATAATGCCATCTTAGAAATCCACCCAGGTTCAGGAGGGACAGAAGCTCAGGACTGGGGCGACATGCTTCTTCGGATGTATACTCGTTTTGGAAATGCCCACGGCTTTAAAGTTGAAGTCTTGGACTATCAGGCTGGAGATGAGGCCGGAATCAAGTCTGTGACTTTATCCTTTGAAGGGCCACATGCATACGGTCTTCTGAAATCTGAAATGGGGGTACACCGTTTGGTTCGAATCTCTCCATTTGATTCTGCTAAACGACGTCACACCTCCTTTACTTCTGTTGAAGTCATGCCTGAATTAGATGATACCATCGAAGTCGAAGTTCGGGATGATGATATCAAGATGGACACCTTCCGCTCTGGTGGAGCTGGTGGACAAAACGTCAATAAGGTCTCTACAGGGGTACGCTTGACCCACATCCCGACAGGAATTGTTGTCGCATCTACTGTGGACCGGACCCAATACGGAAACCGTGATCGAGCAATGAAGATGTTGCAAGCTAAACTCTACCAATTGGAGCAAGAGAAAAAGGCTGCAGAAGTAGACTCTCTTAAAGGGGATAAAAAAGAAATCACCTGGGGAAGTCAAATTCGCTCCTATGTCTTTACCCCTTATACCATGGTT
>NZ_JBDGEA010000027.1:0-18022 GCF_040908565.1 Streptococcus parasanguinis
AAATAAAGGTGATCTTACTCAAGACCAAGAGGTTCAGACCCAAGAGCAAGGTAACTAAAAATACGGTAATAGCCTTGTTGTCTAAAAACCATCTAAAAAACCAGGACATACTAAACTGTTTTTCTTTATTATCCACGGAAAACTCCTTTTCATTTCAACATGTATCTATTTTAGCATTTTTTGAGCGTGAAGTTACGAAAAAACTAGTAAAATCAGAAAGACCATTCCCTTCTTCAACTAGCAATTGCCTTCCAATAGGACCTTTGATATAATAAACCTAACAAATCTTACGAGGTGACCTATGTCTCAATCTATTTATTTCGGTACCTATACCAAAAAAGAATCCAAAGGAATTTACAAGGCACAATTCGACCCTGAAACAGGCGCATTGAGCGATCTTGAACTAGTGGTAGCTGAGCCCAATCCAACCTATATCGCTTTTTCTAAAAAAGGCAATCTTTATAGTGTCGGAGCTGAAGATGGAAAAGGGGGAATCGCTAGTTTTACAGCCGATTTTCAGCCGCTCAATCACGTTATCGAAGAAGGGGCTCCACTCTGCTATGTCTCTGTCGATGAAAACCGTCAACTAGTCTATGGAGCTAACTATCACAAAGGGCAAGTTCTCGTATACAAGATAGAGGCAGATGGGCGTTTGTCCTTTGTCGATGAGGACACTCACCAAGGAAGTGGTCCCCACGCCAATCAAGCAAGTCCGCATGCCCACTATGCAGACCTTACGCCAGATCAGTACCTAATCACGTGTGACCTAGGAACAGACAGTTTGCATGTCTATGATGTCAGTGAGGAAGGAAAACTTACCCTGATCAATCAGTACCAAACAGCTCCAGGTGCAGGACCTCGTCACCTTGTCTTTCATCCCCACTACAAGACTGCTTATCTCATCAATGAATTAAATGCCACAATCGACGTCCTCTTTTATGACGGTGTGGGTGAATTCGAACACTTCCAAACCGTTTCCACACTTCCATCAGACTACGATGGTCAAAAATGGGCTTCTGCGATCAAGCTCTCAGCTGATGGAAAATTCCTCTATGCATCTAACCGTGCTCACAATTCTATCGCTGTATTTAAAGTTGTAGCAGATGGCAGCTTAGAACTCATTGAAATTGTTCCAAGCCAAGGGCTCAATCCACGTGATTTCACTATTAGTCCAGATCAAAACTACCTCATCGCAGCCCATCAAGATTCACCAAATGCTACTGTTTTCAAGCGAGATCTAGCTAGTGGAAAATTAACCCTCCTATCCCACGACTTCTATGTCCCAGAGGCCGTTTGTACGGTTTTCCATTAAGTCGTTTTAGTTGTCAAAGCTCTAAAAAAATGATTAAATAAATGAGAAAAAGGCGCGAGCCTCATTTCATAACTTATATTTTAGGAGATCCAAGCATGAATCCAATGGACTTATTTAACCAAGTAAAAGAAATGATCGAAAAGAAAGATTTCGACGCTGCAAAGAAATTTGTTGAAGACAACAAAGACAACCTCGGTGACTACCTTGAACAAGCTAAAGGGCTTGTTTCTGGAAATGAAATGGTCAGCGGTGCCTTGGACAAAATCAAAGGCTTGTTCTAATAACACTACTCCTCAACGCTGTAGTTGAGGAGTTTTTGTTTGGCTTGATAACAAAAAGATCCTTGAGAAAACTCAAGGATCTTTTTAGTCTAGTAAACTAGATTATTTCTTAAGGTTGTAGAATGATTTCAATCCACGGTATTCAGCTACTTCACCAAGTTGATCTTCGATACGAAGCAATTGGTTGTATTTAGCGATACGGTCTGTACGTGAAAGTGAACCAGTCTTGATTTGTCCAGCGTTTGTTGCAACTGCGATATCAGCGATTGTTGAATCTTCAGTTTCACCTGAACGGTGTGATACAACGGCAGTGTAACCAGCTTCTTTCGCCATTTCGATAGCGTCGAATGTTTCAGTAAGAGTACCGATTTGGTTAACTTTGATAAGGATTGAGTTAGCAGCACCTTCTTCGATACCTTTTTCAAGGTAAGAAGTGTTTGTTACGAAGAAGTCGTCACCAACCAATTGAACTTTACCACCAAGACGTTCAGTAAGAGCTTTCCAACCGTCCCAGTCGTTTTCGTCCATACCATCTTCGATAGTAATGATTGGGTATTTGTTTACCAATTCTTCAAGGTAGTCGATTTGTTCAGCAGCAGTGCGGACAGCAGCTCCTTCACCTTCGAATTTAGTGTAATCGTAAACTTTGCGTTCTTTATCGTAGAATTCTGATGATGCACAGTCAAATCCGATAAATACGTCTTTACCTGGAACATAACCAGCAGCTTCGATAGCAGCGATGATAGTTTCTACACCATCTTCAGTTCCGTCGAAACGAGGAGCGAATCCACCTTCGTCACCAACGGCTGTTTCAAGACCACGACCTTTAAGGATTTTCTTAAGTGCGTGGAAGATTTCAGCACCCCAACGAAGAGCTTCTTTGAATGTAGGTGCACCAGCAGGTACGATCATGAATTCTTGGAAAGCGATTGGAGCATCTGAGTGAGATCCACCATTGATGATGTTCATCATTGGAGTTGGAAGAACTTTAGTGTTGAATCCACCAAGGTAGCTGTAAAGTGGGATTTCAAGGTAGTCAGCAGCAGCACGAGCTACAGCGATAGACACACCAAGGATTGCGTTTGCTCCCAATTTACCTTTGTTAGGAGTACCGTCAAGAGCGATCATTGCACGGTCAATAGCTTGTTGATCACGTACATCGTAACCGATGATAGCTTCAGCAATGATGTTGTTTACATTGTCAACAGCTTTTTGAGTTCCAAGACCACCGTAACGAGATTTGTCACCGTCGCGAAGTTCTACTGCTTCGTGTTCACCAGTAGAAGCTCCTGATGGAACCATACCACGTCCGAAAGCACCTGATTCAGTATACACTTCTACTTCAAGTGTTGGGTTACCGCGTGAGTCTAGGACTTCGCGAGCGTAAACATCAGTAATAATTGACATTTCTTACTCTCCTTATTGAGTTATATTTTTTACTCCTCTATCATATCGTAAATAGGCTATTTTTTCAAGAAAAAACAAGGAAATCTACGAAAATTGAGAAGTTTTTAACAAGAAAACGGTTCCAGTTTCTTTTTTCTTCTATTTTCCCATCATATTTAATTTTTTAGCATTCCTCTACTCTTCCGCTTCGCTTTATGCTATACTATGCTTATGACAGATATTAATAAAACTATTATGGAAAAAGCTGCAGGGCCTACTCGGTTCAATCCGGATGAGCAGCGTCGATTTTTGGAGACTTATGAGGAGCGGGTGATTGCTTCATGCACCTTGAAGGAGGC
Source organism: Streptococcus parasanguinis (assembly GCF_040908565.1). Taxonomy (GTDB): domain Bacteria; phylum Bacillota; class Bacilli; order Lactobacillales; family Streptococcaceae; genus Streptococcus; species Streptococcus parasanguinis_AC. The sequence continues at coordinate 3,339 of NZ_JBDGEA010000027.1, forward strand.
AAGGGACAAGATGTACCTGGAGCAGTATTCGACAATCCTCACTGATATTTCAGATCGCTTTCATCCTGTTTTGGTCAAGATCTCCCCAGTTTTAGATGAAAGCAGCCAGCTACAATATTTGAAAAAAACCAAGGATCTTGGTCTTGTAGCAAGCATCGTTTCGGATGACTGTCGCCATTCTCCCTTTGGTCTCATCATCCATACGGATCATCCATCTGGAATTTCACCAACAGACATGAATCTCCAGTATCCAAATTTATTTGAAAAGAAAGAAGAGACTGCTAGTACAGAAAAGAAATCATTTTGGAAACGCCTCTTTGGCTAAAGAAAGAACCAATTGAAAAGGAATTTCCTTCTCAATTGGTTTTTTAGTTTGCTTTCATTTTCAAAAGGTTCCCAATATTTCGAGCGCAGGAAATCAGATTCCTTTCAGCATGAGCGAGCGCATCTGCTACCTCACAAGGACCAGGTACGATAGAGAAAGCAGCCTCAATATGATGACTTGGGAAAGCAGGCAAATCCTCCGCTAAGCTACCACAAATAGCAAGCACTGGGATCTTCTCTGGTGTTCGTTTGGCTACCCCGACAGGTGCCTTACCAGAAAGAGATTGGAGATCCATCCTACCTTCCCCGACCACGACCAGATCCGCTTTTTGAACCTTACGATCGAAGTCGATTAGATCCAAACTTTTCTCAATTCCTGAGGAAATCTGACCTCCCGCAAAAGCGACCAAGCCTGCTGCCATGCCACCTCCAGCGCCAGCGCCAGCTATAGACAAGATTCGTGGATCAACTAGCTGATAAAAATCCTCCATAGCCTGGTCGACAGCTGGAAACAGAAGGGGATTTAATCCCTTTTGCCCACCAAAGATATAGGTTGCTCCTTGACTGCCACAGAGAGGATTGGTGACATCCGTTAAGACTTGGAGCTCGATGCCTTGTATAGCTTTTGGAACCGCACTGGTATCTATTCTAGCCACACGACCGATCGAGGCTCCTACAGGACGAAGCAGATGGCCTTGATCATCATAGAAGGCTACCCCTAGTCCGGCTGCCATCCCAATCCCACCATCATTGGTCGCTGAACCACCAATTCCCACACAGATCGTTGTAACCCCTTGGTCAACCAATTGCAAAATCAGTTCACCAATTCCTCGTGTCTCTAGTTCTAGTGGATTGCGTTTTTCAGCTGGGATAGAGCCTAAGCCAACAAGAGAGGCCATCTCAAAAAATGCCATCTCATCTTTTTGGTAGTAAGCCATTGAAACAGGCTTCCCAAATGGTCCTGTTACCTGAGTATGCTTCTTGGTTAAATTTAGAACGACAGCAAGTGTATCCATGGTTCCTTCGCCACCATCCCCTATGGGAAGGAGGTCAAAAGTTACATCTGGTAGAGCCTCTTGAAATCCTTTTTTTAAGGCTTCTGCTACTTGTATGGCGGATAAGGATTCTTTAAATGAATCCGGTGCTAGTAGGATATGCATGCTCTTTCCTTTCTGTGCCTATCAATAATGTCCAACACCAATCTCAAATCTCTTTTCTCAATTCGGTAAGGGGTTTGTGCAGATACAATTGGCTTTGCCATAAAGGCAATCCCGATTCCGGCTGTTTCAATCATGGGAATATCATTGGCACCATCTCCCATAGCAATCGTCTGACTTCGTGGAATATGATTTTCTCTCGCCCATGTCAGGAGGGAGTCTTTTTTTCTTTCAGGTGTCACAATCTCTCCGAGCACTTTCCCTGTCAGACGGCCATCAAAAGTCTGCAAACGATTAGCACGAACCAGATCAATTCCTAAGGACTGAGCGATGGGATCGATAACTTCATGAAATCCCCCTGAAACAAGACCAATCTTGTAACCCCTTTGATGAAGTTCCGTGATTAAGCTTTCAGCACCCGGCGTTACTTCAATCTGCTCCAAAATTTTCGGAAAGATAGAGGTCTCTAATCCCTTCAATAAAGCAACACGCGCCTCTAAAGATGCTGAAAAATCCAGCTCGCCATTCATTGCTTGTGCCGTGATCTCTGCTACTTTTTGTCCCACGCCAGCTTCTTGAGCTAGTAAATCAATTCCTTCTTGTTGGATCAAAGTTCCATCTACATCCATAAGGAGGAGACCTGTTACTTCTTTCATCGCTTTCCTTTCTTATTTCTCCCTTACTATACAAAAATAGGGTTTAAATTTCAAGTTTCAATGATGATTTGAAGATAAAAAAATGACCTTCTAATAGGTCATTTTTCTGTTATTAGAAGCGAATTTGCTCCCGGGTTTTTTCATAGGAAGTAACAAAGCGATCGGTTACACCAGCTTCTACCATTTCCAAAGCATCTGAGATGACTTTGAAGGAAGCTGCATAGTCGTATTCTCTTTCGAAAATATAGAGTGACTCGTCAAAGGCTGCCTGCACATGATCATCAAAGGAACGATAGCGATTTGAGTATTGCAACAGCTGCTCTGTTAAAGTCGCATTTTGCACAATACGATAAGTTGCTTCTTCCAATTCATTCATGTCGTTAGTTAAAATTTCCAACAAACGATTGGTTGATTCGATGTTGATTTTATCCCCTTCCAACTCATCCATCAAAGCCTCTGTATTGTTGCTTGCTGTGAAGAATAATTCCAAGAATTCTTGAGGGATTCCTGGCAAGTTGCGCTTGTCCATATAGCGTTTAATAGCATGCAAACGGTTGGCATAGATGTTGACTTTTTGGCGAGCATTGGCATCGTCTTTTTCAATTTTTGAAAGGGAATCACTTAAGCTGATTTGCTCATCTTCGATTTCTTTCAAGCGAGCCTCAATAGCTTCTAACTCTTCTTCTACGATAGAATAAGCTTTTTGTGTTTCAGATGAATCTTTCAAGGCATCTTCTACCACATTTTCTTGTGAAGATAGCTCAGCTTCCAACTCTTTTAACTGTTGGCTGAAGCCTTCATTCAAGACAAATGTTTTACCAAGACGTTCCACTTCTGTCGCAAGGTTGCTGTTATTATCTTTTGCGTGTTTCAAATAGCCAGGCAGTTGTTTCACTAACTTCTTCACAACTTTTTGTGATTCAATTTCACGTGTAAAGATGTGATACAAAGAATCAATTTCTTCCTGAATTTGTTCATTTTCATAAATGGCATTGTCCAATTCAAGGGCAGATACATTGGCCATATTGTTCTTCAAGGAAGCATGCAACTGTTGGAAACGGGATTCAATATCAGTTTCAGTGAAGTGGTAGCCAGATTCCAAAAGCTTGCGGTAGCCACTTTCTAAATCCTCCAATTGATCTGGAAGTTTTGACTGAAGGGCAGTGACAATTTCTGGCACTCGTTCAACAATTTGTTTTAAGGCTACGATATGATTCTCAGCTGTGTCTAGGATTTCAGCCGCTTCAACAGGGTCACCTGAAGAATTCAAGGTTACAAATTGTGAAAACTCAGCTTGGATATTTCCAATTTGTTTTTCAATTTCAGGAAGAGCACTACCATAACGTTCTGGGTCCGAAGTAACTTCTTTTTGAAGTTCCTCGAACATATCTAAGGCATGAACTACACGACCGCTATTCTTTTGTTCCTGCTCTTCAAGATCAGAAAGGGCTTTGCGAATCGCCTTGATATCTTCGTCGATCAATTGGATCTGACTTTCGATATTGTCAATGGCTTGTTTGGCCTTCATGAAACGGAAAGAATTATTATAGCCTTCCGCTTCAAAGAGATTGTTTTCGATATCAGCAAATGAATTCAAGGATAAATCTACCCATTTTTGATTCCATTCACGAAATGCAATTTGACTTTGACCAATCAAATGCATGTTTTTTACAGCCTCTACTTCATCGTTGACTGGAAGGTTGTATAATCTTTCTTTTCGTTCTTCCAGTGCTGCCAGTAAGGCTTCATTTCGTTTTCTCAAAATTACTGCAACCACATATCCGACAATCAAGATAAGGGCTACAACAAAGATGAGAGCAATTAGTCCACTAGACATATAAAAACTCCTTCATCGTATTACTTGCACGTAATCCTTGTCATTATACCATAAAATATCCATTAATGGGAAGCGTTCAGTAAATTTTATACATCGAGTGTACTATATTCAGCATTTTCTTCGATGAATTCACGACGCGGTTCCACCCGATCCCCCATCAACATATCAAATATCTTATCAGCTTCCGCAGCATCGTCTACTGATACCCGTGCCATCAAGCGGTGTTCTGGATTCATGGTTGTTTCCCATAATTGGTGATCATCCATTTCTCCAAGCCCTTTATAACGTTGGATGGTTGGTTTTGAGCGACCTTCTGAATAGCGTTCCAAAGCTGCAGCTAATTCGGCTTCTTGGTTGGCACCAGGTTGGATATATTCTTTGATTTCACTACCGACTTTGACCCCATAGATTGGTGGTTGCGCAATATAAACATATCCCGCTTCCAAGACTGGTTTCATATAGCGATAGATCAAGGTCAATAGAAGGGTTCGGATATGAGCGCCATCGACATCGGCATCGGTCATGATGACTAATTTTTGATAACGCGCTTTTGTAACATCAAATTCTGCACCAAATCCAGTTCCCATAGCAGTAAATAAACTACGGATCTCTTCATTGGCTAGAATTTTATCCATACTTGCTTTTTCAACGTTCAAGATCTTACCACGGATTGGTAAAATCGCTTGGAATTCCCGATTTCGACCAGATTTTGCAGATCCACCGGCTGAATCCCCTTCGACGATAAAGAGTTCTGTTTCTTGTGGATTATTTGAAGAGCAATCTGCCAATTTACCAGGTAGGTTGGAAATCTCAAGCCCTGATTTCTTACGGGTCACCTCCCGTGCCCGCTTAGCAGCTACACGAGCTTTCGCCGCTAAAATCCCTTTTTCGACGATTTTCTTAGCAATTTGCGGATTTTCCAAAAGGAAATCAGAAAAGGCATCACTAAAGAGTCGATTGGTAATTTTAACAACTTCTGAATTTCCAAGTTTGGTCTTGGTTTGTCCTTCAAACTGTGGATTTGGATGTTTAACTGAGATAACTGCTGTTAAGCCTTCTCGAACATCTTCTCCAGTTAGATTGTCTTCGTTTTCTTTTAAGAGTTTATTTTTCTTAGCGTAATCATTGATGACACGAGTGAGAGCTGTACGGAAACCTTGCTCGTGGGTACCACCTTCATGGGTATGGATGTTATTGGCAAAACTCATGACCGTCTCATGGTAGCCAGTGGTATATTGCATGGCTACTTCAACCGTAATATCATCCATTTCCCCATCTGTGTAGATCGGAGTTTCAAAAATGACATCCTTGTTTTCATTGATGTATTCAACGTAACTAGAAATCCCACCTTCGTAGTGGTAATGCTTTTCTTGCTCCAAGCCTTCTCGCTTATCCGTTAAGGAAATACGCAAACCACGATTTAGAAAGGCTAATTCTTGAATCCGTTTGTTCAATTTTTCAAAATCATACTCGGTCGTTTCCGTGAAGATTTCTGGATCTGGAATAAAGTGAACGGTTGTTCCTGTGCGGTCTGTTTCCCCAATGATCTTTAAATCATCTACAACATGTCCGCGTCGATATTCTTGGTAATGGATACTGCCATTTTTATAGACACGAACGTCGAGGGATGTGGAGAGGGCATTTACTACGGAAGATCCTACCCCGTGAAGACCACCAGAAACCTTGTATCCACCCCCGCCGAATTTTCCTCCGGCGTGAAGGACAGTAAAGACGGTTTCAACGGCAGGGCGACCTGTCTTTTCTTGGATATCCACTGGGATCCCACGACCATCATCGACAACCGTGATCGAATTATCTGCTTCAATGAAAACTTCAATATGGCTGGCAAAACCGGCTAAGGCTTCATCAATTGAGTTATCCACGATCTCCCAGACTAGGTGATGAAGACCTTCTTTTGAGGTGGATCCAATATACATCCCAGGACGCATTCGAACAGCTTCTAGTCCTTCCAAGACCTGAATCTGACTGGCATCATATTCTTGTGCTTGCATTTCTTGTTGTTTATCCTCTGTCATAATTTCCCTTTTCTATTCAAAAATAAACTGGTGTAGGTGTGGCATAGAGTCGAATAAATAGGTTGTTAAGCCAGCTGCTTGACCAGCTACAATATCAATCGGACGATCTCCAATCACTAAACCTTTTTGAATCTTGTATTTATCCTTCAAATACAGCATAGAAGATGGATCAGGCTTACGAGGAAAGCCATCATCTGCTGTGACAATCTCAGTAAAGAAGGGAGCAATGCCCGTCTGATCAATAAGGGTCAAAACTTGGCGATCTCGATGAGACACCAAAAAATGCCGTCCTCCATGTGATTGGATCTCTTCTAGTAACTCTTTTGCTCCCTCAAATAAGACCGGCTCTTGCAAGCCCAAAGCTTCTTTTTTCTTGTACTCCGTACGAAAATTAGGAATCTGAGGTGCAAAGGTTTGAATTGCATCCTGAGTTGAGATTTTTAATGCTGCATAAACAGAATCATGATCGGCTTGAATGTGAAAATTCTTCAATGTCGCAACAAAGGCTTTTGTTGACGTTTCATAATTATCCAAGAGCGTTCCACCAAGATCCCATATAAAATCATGATAATTCATAGTCAATATTATACCATAAATGAACAAAAAAAATAAGCTAAAACCCTCATTTAGGGGGGATTTTAGCCAGTTTTTAAAGTCATTTTGTTTCAAATCAAAGAGAGGGCTTTTTCTGTCATAAAATGTTATCTTTCAGCAGAAAAATGGTGTTCAAAAGAACCCTTTTAGGCATCTCCAAAGACGTCTTGATAGAGCATTCCATGACGAAGGCTTTGGGCATCTCCTCCAAAATGATCCACCAAGGTATAAGCTAAGGCTAGCGCAGTTGAAGGTCCGCGACTGGTGATGAGATTTCCATCTGTTACTACAGTTTCTTTCTGATAGTGTCCATCTTGAATCTCTTCTTCAAAACCATCGTAACACGTATAGTTTTTATCTTTTAAGAGGCCAGCGCGAGCCAAGACAATTGGCGCTGCACAAATCGCAGAGATGGTTTTCCCTTTGCCACTTTCTTGTTGAAGAGCTGTAATCAATTCTTCATTATCCCTCAAATTCGCTGCTCCCGGCATTCCACCGGGTAAGAAAATCCCATCATAATCAGATAAGTCTCCATTCCACAAGCGGTCAACTTCAACTGTGATCTGGTGAGAACCTGTGACTGTTTCTTCCATACCAATCAAGTCACAGTCGATCCCAGCACGTCTCAAAACATCGACAATTGTTAAGGCTTCAATTTCTTCAAACCCATTCGCTAAAATAGTAGCTACTTTTTTCATGTGTATACCTTCTTTCTATTGCGCTCTTTTTAGAACGACTTTTTTACGAATCGGTACTAGCTCTTTTCTGTCTTTCTTTTTGCTACTTTGGTTGAATATGGACAGAACTAGACCAATACCAATCAGATTACTAATAATAGAGGACCCACCTTGTGAGATAAAGGGGAGAGGAATCCCCGTCAAGGGGAGAAGGCCCGTTACCGCTCCGATATTTTCAAAAATGTGAAAAACCATCATCATAATAAATCCAATGGAAATATAGGTGTAAAATTGGTTATTTGACTGGAGGGAGATTTTTAAAATACGGTAAATCAGGGTCACATATAAAATCAACAGCACAAGAGCTCCAACAAAACCAAAATCTTCTGCTATTACTGTAAAGATCATATCACTTTCTCGCACAGGAACCAGTAAATTGGATACATTGAATCCTAGGCCTAAAAGTCCTCCACTCGCTATTGCTAACTGTCCTTGTGCCTGCTGGTAGGTGGTTGTTTGTGCGTAATCAAAAGGATTTAACCAGGCCAAAATCCGATTGATTTGATAGGTTGGCATTCCTAGTTGCTGGTGCAGAAAAGCCCGACCGCCTTCAGATAGAAAAAGGAAAAGAAAGCCTGCTAACCCACCTGCTAGAACTATAATGACCGGCAAGATAATTTTCCAGGAAACCCCCGAAACAAGCACTAAGCCTGCAAAGATGGCAAAGAATACTAAGGCTGTTCCCAAGTCATGCTGGAGGGCCAATAAGGCAAAGACTGGGATGGTATAGATGATTAACTCTAAAATCAAAAACCAATCTTGTCGTAACAATCGCTCACGTCCCTTATTTCTTTGAAAAAATCGGACAATGGAACGTGACAGCATCAGAATGAAGGAAATCTTCATAAATTCTGAAGGCTGAAATAAGGTGATGTTCCCATAAGCCACCCAGTTTTTAGCACCAGTCGAAGCCACCAAGTTGGGATTATAAAAAACAAGAGGAAGAACCATCAAGGCCAAACCTAATAGATAAAGAAAGGGTGTGATTTTCCAAAGAAATTTCGTACTAAAAATCGTTACAATCAGGCAAATAACACATCCCACACCAATCCAAGCCAATTGCTGCCCCAAAAAAGGCCAAACCATTTTGGGATAATCATGAGAAACCGCCACATAAACGGATAAGATCCCAATCATAAGTAGGGTGAAGACAATCCCAATGATCGAATAATCCAGGTGGATTGTCCAAAAATGATTTTTCTTCATTCACGTTCCTTTCTGTAAAGATTCAATGATGGATTAATAGAGTAACATTTGCAGAATCAAACTAGAACCCGCTACACAGAACCAGGCAATTAAGCCCACCAATAATGGGGTTGCTCCAGCTGAACGAAATTGTTTCCAAGAAACTTTGCTACCAATACCAACCAAGGCCATAGCCATAAAGAGTTGTGAAATTTCCTTTAGATAAGGAATAACGACTTTTGGAACTACCCCAATTGAAGAAAGAATTGAAGCAACAATAAACCAAACGATGAACCAAGGTACGATTTTTTTCAACATCCCTTTTTGGATTCCTTGTTGTTTTGTGCGATACAATTTCAAACCGATTAATCCAAGACATACCGGTACGATCATGAGAGCTCTTGATAATTTTACAATTGTTGCCATTTCACCAGCAGCTTTGCTGTATGAAAAACCTGCAGCCACAACAGATGACGTATCGTTAATGGCCGTTCCTGACCAGAGTCCAAAATGAAAATTAGACATATGCCATAAATGCCCCAATAATGGGAAGATAAAGACTGCTAAAATATTGAAGAAGAAAATCGTCGACATTGAAAGGGCAATTTCTTCTTCATCAGCTTCAATGATCGGCGCTGCTGCTGCAATGGCTGATCCACCACAAATGGCCGTACCAAAACCAATTAAGGTCCGTAGATGAGATTTCAGATGAAAGACTTTCCCAAAGATGACAGCTGCAAGAAAGGCAACTGTTATCGTTGGCAGACTAATCTTCAAAGAAGATACACCTGTAGAGGCAACCGTCGCAATCGGCAAGCTAAATCCCATAAAGATAATCGAATACTGCAACAATTTCTTACCGGACCAGTTCAAGCCTGGTCGTGAATTCTCTGGTAAATCCAAAAATTCATTAAGGGCAATTCCTAAAATTAAGGCAAAAACACTTGATCCAATGATGGGAAACATATTCCCTAAAAACATAGCGCAAAGAGCAAATCCTGCAGCTATAGCAACTCCTAAACTTTTTGTTTTCATTTTTCTATATTCCTCTCAAAAAAGAGCCAGGCTTGATCCACTAGTTGCCTCCTCAGAGTTGTCTGAAGAGGCAAGACTTGTTTTAGCCCATCTAAAATCTGTTTTCCATATCGTTTGGTCACCACTCGATTATCTAATAACAGCACCAAAGATTCTTGATCTTGAGTACGACTGGTTCTTCCAATCGCTTGTTTCAATCTCAAAATAGCAACTGGCAAACTATAGTCATAAAATGGATTCTTTCCTTGCTCTCTTAAATGATTATTCAGTTTTTGAACCATATAATCTTTTGGATTGTCAAAAGGAAGGCGCGTGATGATTTGAATCACTTCTTTTTGTTGGGAAAAATCGACTCCCTCCCAGAAGCTTCCCGTTCCTAATAAAATAGAGCTTTCACCTCGATCAAATCGGCGCTTAATATTAGCTGCATCACCGTTTCGATACTGAGCCAAATGAGGAACCTTCAATGCATTAGATGTTTCCAGTAACAATTCTTTTGAAGTAAACAAAAGAAAAATGGGCTTTCTTAGAGGAAGGAGTTTTTCAACAAGCTGACAAATCTCGTCTGCATAGGCTGCTGGAGATAAAGAAACCACATCTGGAAAATCAGTCGGCACCAGCAATTCCTGGTGTTGTTTGACTTGTGTAGGCACTTGATAAAGTTGCTGTTCCTCATATCCTAACAAAGAAGGCAGGTTCACTTTGCGACTGATCGCAATTGTAGCTGATACAAAGAGCGCCGGCACTTCTTCAGGTACAAACTCCTTAAAGGATAGTAAATCCTCTACTCCTCCATGGAGACGAAGATTCTGGTGGCTTTCAACCACTTCTTTGTCTAACCAAAAAATTTGGTAACGTTCATCAAACAATTCCTTTAGATTCTCTAAAGATTTGTTTTTTAACTCCGATACATCCTGTCGTATTTTTGCTACCGTTGAATCTGATAAAACAGCTGTTTTCCCTTGTTGAACTTCTTTAGAGCAGGCATTTAACTCAAATTGAATACTCTCTAGCAATCGTCGCTGCAGAAGATCTTTTTCCTCTTCGATGGCGTGTTGCAAGCTTAAAAGAAGAGATTGCAAGGTTTCTTCTCTCTGTGAAAACTGCTCTAAAGCAAAGAAAAGTTTTTGCGCTTCATCCACTACCAGAACAGATTCTTGAAGTAAACTCTTATCATCTTCCAGACGGGTTAAGAGATAGGCATGATTGGTCAGAATCACCCGGCTAGTTTTCACTTTTTCTTGACCGAGACGCCAGAAATCTTCCTGATAAAATAGTGAACGTTTCGACAATTGACCATCGTGGCAAATATCAGCTACAAAATGGAGATGACGGTAGAGCTGACCGATTTCACTCAACTCTCCAGTCTCTGTCATGGTCAGCCAAACCAACAATTGCATTTTAAAACGTCGGATCATCCCATTATCTGACTCACTCTGTAAGGTCTCATAAAATTTATCAAGTTGGATGTAATCTTTGGGACTTTTCAGGCTATGAAAGGGAATTTGGAAAAGATCTTGGATGGTCTTTCCTTCCTTCTTCATAATTTGATCCTGAAGAATTTTAGTTGGAACACTCACAAGAATGCGCTTAGAAGTTTTGGCCAAAAGCGTTAACAGATAGGCATAGGTCTTCCCAATTCCCGTTGGCGCCTCGATAAAACTTGGGAGGGAGTACTGCAAACTTTCTTCCACATAGGAGGCAAACTGTTGTTGCTCCGGATAAGCTTCCATTCCTAATAACTGCATATTGAAATCAAATTGCTCTGATAACTGGTAACTTTTTAGGAACTGCTGTGGCTTTCGCAAATAGAGTCCATGAACTTCTTTCAAATGGGAGGGTAAAAAGAGAGTACTGTCTTCAAGCGCATCTTCGATTAAGAGTCGCGATTCATAAATCAAACAATCTGCCATCGATAAGAGATTTTCAACAAAACCTCTCGGAAATGCGACAATTCTTTCTCTCAATTTCAAAAGTAATTGGGCCGTAGCCATGGCATCTGCCAAGGCGGAGTGAGCATGGTGCAAGTCAATGCCGAGCTCAGATGCTAACGCCCCCAAATTATAGCGTTCTAGAGTTGGGTAAAAGACTTGAGACAATTCAACCGTATCAATCCGAGGGGTCGTTAACTCAAATCCCTCCCAAAAGAGGGCTTCTGCCAATAAATTCGCATCAAATTTGACATTATGGGCCACAAAGACGGCATCTTCTATTAATTCAAAAATTTCCTTTGCCACTTGTGCAAACTCTGGTGCTTTGCGTAAGCGAGCATCTGTTAGTCCGGTCAATTGTTTGATGTGCTCATCCAATCGTTCATGGGGATTTACATCTGTTTCATAGGATTGGGTAATTAGGCCATCCTCGATAATAACGATCCCAACCTGAATGATCTTAGCATTGCTCCCAGCACTGGTTGCCTCCAGATCCACAATAGCGTATTTCCGTTTCTGTCTTGTCATAGCACTTAAAATTATATCACGTTTGAGCCAGCTATGCAGATTTTTTTCTCCTTTATCGATGACTTCAATCCTGTTATTTTCCTGACAATTTGATACACTATTCTAGAAAGGAGTCCTTATGAAAATCTATCGTACTGTAAATCCTGTAGCTTATGAAAATACCTACTACCTTGAAAATGAACACTCCCTTATTCTTGTCGATCCAGGTAGCGACTGGGCGACCATTCAAAAACAAATAGATCGCATTGGAAAACCAATTGTAGCCATTCTTTTAACCCATACCCACTACGATCACATTATGAGTCTTGAAAAGGCCCGTCAGAAGTATCATTTCCCACCAGTCTATGTCCATTCGGCAGAAGCCGGTTGGTTGTCTTCTCCTCTCGATAATTTATCTGGTTTGGATCGGCATGCGGATTTAGAAGATGTAGTCTGTCAGGAGGCCGACTTCCTTTATGAAATTCGCTCCGATTACGACATAGCTGATTTCCACTTTTATGTTCTAGAGACACCGGGCCACTCTGCAGGAGGAGTCTCCATCGTCTTTCCTGAAGATCACCTGGTTCTATCCGGTGATGCTCTTTTTCGCGAAACCATTGGACGGACCGATCTTCCAACAGGGAACGCGGCACAGTTACTTAGCAGTATTAGGGAAGAACTCTTTTCCCTTCCATCTTCCTATACCGTCTATCCCGGTCATGGCCCTGAAACTTCTATTGGTCACGAGAAGATGTTCAATCCCTTCTTTAGACAATCTTAAAGAATCATGTATCCTCCTTCCTGTCCTAATAAAAGATACAAAAAAAGCAAGTGTGAACTTGCTTTTTTATTATATCTTAAGAAAACGTCTCATGGAGATTGACGAACCGATCGCTCCAATCAAAATCCCCAATCCAAACAAGCCACCCACCATAATCGGTACCAAAAGATGGGGACTATAAAGATGCAAGTTTTGGTCTGTCAAGTTATTATTCATTGATGTATAGACAACATTATACACGTAGAAAACCAAAGCTGATGGAACCACTGCTCCCAATAGACCAATCCAAGCCCCTTCTAAAAGGAACGGTGCACGAATATAACCATTCTTTGCTCCTACCAGTCGCATGATCTTAATCTCACGACTACGTGAAATGATGGTAATCCGAATAGTATTTGAAATCAAAAAGACTGCAATAAAGATCAATAAGGCGACCCCGATCAAGCCCCAGTTTCGAATAAAGGTTCCAAGGGCAAACAAGCGTTGGGTATCGACCCCACCATCTTTGACTTCAGAGACCCCTTCAATTTTCTTGGCATCTGCCGAGACTTGCTTCACATATTTTGGAGCTGTCGTCTCTACATAATAGGCATCGTAGAGGGGGTTTGCATCTCCATCAAAAATCTTCCAGTTGTTCCCAGCCGTTTTGATCAGTTTATCATACTGTTCTTCCTTGCTAGAAAAATCAACCTTGTCGACATGCTTCATGGCTGTCAGAGCATCGTAGACCTTATGGTAATTTTCATTGGTCACGGTTTGACCTTCTTGTTCAATCTGCTCGCTCTGATCTTGAATATCTTTGCGCATGTATACTACAACCCGCACACTGTTTTGAATATCATCTGAAAGCTTAATAGTATTAGCAATAACAGAGGCGAAAATAGCAACCAAGCTAAGGGTAATCATAACCGAGCTGACTGCTGCGATCGTCATCCAACCATTTCGTTTCAAGCTTTTAAACGATTCAATTAAGTGTCGGAAAAATCTTCTAATCATCGTATCCGTACTCTCCTTCCGCTTCATCACGCACTACACGACCATTCTCAATCGCGATGACACGGTGACGTAAGGTATTTACAATCTGGCTATTGTGGGTCGCCATCAATACTGTGGTCCCCTGCAGATTAATCCGCTCCAAAAGATTCATGATTTCCCATGAATTATCGGGGTCCAAGTTACCAGTTGGTTCATCCGCAATTAGAACTTTAGGGTTGTTGACAATAGCCCGAGCAATCGCTATCCGTTGTTGCTCTCCCCCTGACAATTCATTTGGGAATGAGCGGACCTTGTGTTTCAAGCCAACAAGATCCAAAACTTCCATGACACGCTTTTTAATATTGCGACGACGTTCCCCAATAACCTGCATTGCGTATGCAATGTTTTCATAAACGGTTTTCTTTGGAAGCAATTTATAATCTTGAAAGACCACTCCTACATTGCGTCGCAACATTGGAACATCGCGTTTTTTGATTTTATCCAAATCAAAATTAGCCACTTTCAAGCTTCCTTTATCGTGTTTGACTTCACGATATAAGAGTCGAATAAAGGTCGACTTCCCTGCACCAGAAGGTCCTACAATGTAGGCAAATTCTCCTGGTTCAATTGAGACCGTTACCCCGCGAAGGGCTGTTGTCCCGTTGTCATACTTTTTGACAACATCTTTCATTTCAATCATTGACATGTAATGAAATTCCTTTCATTCTTTTCTGGGTGATTCTCTCAAGCTTATTGGAGACGCCATTTGAGATAGGCATCAATAAAGCCATCAATATCTCCATCCATTACCTTGTCCACCTGCGCCACTTCGTAGTTGGTCCGGTGGTCCTTAACCATGGTATAAGGGGTAAAGACATAGGAGCGAATTTGACTTCCCCAGGTGATTTCTTTTTTATCCCCTTTAAGAG
>NZ_JBDGEA010000028.1:0-16369 GCF_040908565.1 Streptococcus parasanguinis
CAATCAATTAGCCATCACTCCTAAAGGACTAGTTTGGGGACTGGTTTCTGCCTTTGCCTATGCCCTCTACATTATTCTGCCTATTCAATTAATTCAAAAATGGGGAAGTATGTTGGTGATTGGTATCGGTATGCTCATTCCAGGACTTGTGATGATTCCCTTCACAGGAAGAAGACTCTTTCATGGTCAATATAGCATGGACAATCTGATGGGCTTAGTTGGCTTGGTGGTGATTGGGACCATATTTGCCTATACTGTCTTTTTGAAAGGAACGAGTCTGATCGGTGCAGTTAAAGGAAGTCTTCTTGCAGCTATGGAACCTATTTCAGCAGTTTTCTTTTCTTTTATCATTATGAATGAACATTTCTTTGCCATTGATTTTATAGGGATGGCCATGATCCTCCTTGCAGTTCTCTTGATTTCCCTCAAGGATTTCATGATTCAAAAAGAAAAAGGCATCTTGTAAAATCAAGACCAATCATATTTTAGTTAAAAGGTTGAGACGAAGGTCTTAGCCTTTTTATGATAGGGAAGAGTTATCACTATATAGCGTATACATAGATAGAAAAAGATGTTAAAATAGAACAAAACTTTTTTAAGGAGATGAGAATGAAAAAGATTTTTAAATGGACCCTATTTGCTGTAGCGACTTTGAGTCTAGTGGCTTGTGGCACCACTGCTCAAAAGACAAATTCGGAGCAATCAAAGACGGAAAAAGCGGCGAAAAGCTCAGCATCTGACGGTCAAGTAGAGCTGAGCCTAAAAGGAGGGCAATACATCAAACCGCCTGTCCTCAGTGACTCAGAAGACGGCACTTATTTGGCCCTTCAATTAGAATTTAAGAATGTTGCTAAAGAATCTATTAACGTGTCAGATTCAGATATCACCATTTACGATGCCGAGAATAACAAGATCAAATTGCAGTCAGGAATTTATGACCAAACGGAAGCTTTCCAATTGCTTAAGAGTGATCAGTTGGCCCAGGATAAAAAATTAACCGGCTATATCGTTTTTCCAGTCGAAAAAGGTAAAAAATACGAAGTGCAGTATGAACGAAAAACCTATAGCTCTGATAAAAAAACGAAGCCTCTAAAATTTGCGGTGGATTCTTCGAAGTATGAGGACAAGGTGGAAGCTTCAACTATTCTAGCAGATGAATACATCAATCAAGTTTACTTCAGTGGCCAACGAAAGGTCAAAAAGGATGATGCTTTTGTTTTGGGAACTGATTTGAAAAAGGAAGCCAGTGATTTCCGTGCGAAATTTGCGGCTGATTTTACTCGTAAACTACACGATTACCAATTCCCAGAAGAAGAAGTGATCCAGTTTATCGATGCTTATGAAAAGGAAAATGCCAAGCGCGCGAAATTAACCTATAAGGTTAAACAATACCTCCCGGACAAGGTGGTCATTAGCTTAAATCCTGAGACCGTCAGCATGGAAAAGACGATCTTAAATCACATGCAGACCTTCTATCAAGAACATCGTAAAGACTACCCAGGTATTATCGAAGCGAATCAGGCTCAAAACAAGGCCTATAGAGAAGAAATGATGGCTTCTCTGGCAGATCGTCCTTTAACGACGCCGGATCGATACGACTTCCAGTTGACCTTTGTTAAGAAAGATGGCAAATGGGAAGTAGAAAAAGCCTACAATAGTGAAAGCTTTATGGAAAAATTTGAAGGAAATCTTTCTTAAGATTAAAAGAGATACTCCTAGAATATGGATCTAGGAGTTTTTTATATAGTTTTAAGCTATATCAAAACCCAAGAAACAGAAATTGGACGACTACTCTTATTAGTGATAGAATAGTTTTAAGTTTGAAAGGAGATGACGATTTGTGTCTTTTTCTTATGAAGAGTTAGCAGAGATTCGCCACTATATCCACCAACACCCTGAATTGTCTGGTCAAGAATACCAGACAACCGCCTTTCTAAGGGAACGTTTGGAAGAGTTGGGGATTCGTATTTTAGAGAGTGGATTAAAAACTGGTCTGATTGCAGAAATTGGGTCCGGCCAACCAGTGGTGGCGCTACGTGCAGATATCGATGCCCTTCCAATTTTGGAACAAACAAATCTGCCCTACCAAAGTCAACATCCAGGTGTCATGCATGCTTGTGGTCACGATTTTCATCAAACAAGTCTTCTAGGAGCAGCAGCTCTTCTCAAGGAAAAAGAAGAGCAGCTGGAAGGGACAATACGCTTGATCTTTCAACCGGCAGAAGAAATTTCAGAAGGTGCTTCTGACGTTCTAGCAACAGGACTGTTGGAGGATGTTCAAGGAATTATTGGATTTCATAATATGCCTCAGCTAAAAGCAGGACAACTTGCTTTGAATGCTGGAGCAATGATGGCAGGGGTCGAAAAATTCAAGGTAATAGTAACTGGGGTCAGTAGCCATGCTGCGAGACCGGATTTGGGAGTTGATACGGTAACAGCCGTCACAACCATGGTTCAGAATGTACAATTATTAATTTCACGGACCATTTCTCCTTTTGAAACAGCTGTTTTGTCTATTACTCACTTGGATGTAGGCTCAACCTGGAATGTACTCCCTAAATCAGGTTATTTTGAAGGAACGATTCGCTCCTTTAATCCGAGTGTGCAAAGAGAGTTGAAGGAACATTTCATTTCGATCATTCGGCACGTTGCAGCAAGTCTGGAAGTGGATGTGGCTTTTGAGTGGGGAGTGACTCCGCCTGTTACTTATAATGATGAAGAATTGACCAAAGTGGTTTGGGAAGCCTCACAAAATTTAGCAGAGGTGATTCCGGCTAATCCATCTACGGCTGGAGAAGATTTTGCCTTTTACCAAGAGCAGATCCCTGGAGTCTTTGCCTTTATTGGTTCCAATGGAGAGCCCGATGCGCCAGACCTCCATCATGATCACATGACCATCGATGATGCGGCCTTTGAGGTGTCGGTTCCCTATTATGTTGAAAATGCGCAAGCTTTATTGCGGTATTTTAAAGAAAAAGAAGCGTGATAAAGAAAAACTATCACCTCCATAAAAAATATATATTAGGCAAGTGAATGCTTTTCTGATAAAATAGAAAAATACTTTTAAAATGGCCTTTTATGTGCCTGAAACCAATAAGGAGATCCTATGAATCTAAAAAAAATGATTAAATACTCTACTTTAGGATTGGTTACAGTCCTTGCGACTAGTGCTTTAGTAGCATGTTCATCTGGCAAATCAGCCAGTGGGAAAAAAACCATTGAAGTTGGGACTGTTGGAACCACCAAACCATTCTCTTACGAAGAAAAAGACGGCAAGCTAACCGGTTATGAAATCGAAGTTTTGCGTGAAATCTTCAAAGGTTCAGACAAATATGAAGTAAACTTTAACAAAACAGAGTGGTCTTCAGTCTTTGCTGGATTAGATAGTGACCGTTTCCAAATCGGTGCCAACAACATCAGCTACTCAAAAGAGCGGGAAGAAAAATACCTCTATCCAAATCCATATGCTCGCAATCCACTAGTATTGGTCGTACCAAAAGATTCTTCTATTAAATCTTTGGATGACATTGGTGGCAAGAAAACAGAAGTTGTTCAAGGAACATCTACTGCTAAACAGTTAGAAGATTACAATAAAAAGCATTCAGATAATCCAACTGACTTGCAATACACAGATGGAACCATTCAAACCATCATGGCTAATCTAGCGGATGGTCGTACCGATTACAAGATCTTCGAACGGATCTCAGTGGATACCATCATTCGTGATCAAGGCTATGACAACTTGAAGGTTATTGAGCTTCCAAGCGACCAACAACCTTATGTTTATCCAATTATTGCAAAAGAAGATAAAGACCTTCAAAAATTTGTCAACAAACGTATCAAGGAACTCTATGACAATGGAACCCTTGAAAAACTGTCTAAAAAATACTTTGGTGGAGTTTATCTACCAGAAGCAAAAGATATTAAAGAATAATATTTAATTAAAGGAGACTTCAAAATGAAATTGAAAAAAATTCTTGGTTTAACAGCTCTTGCAGCTATCGCAACATTTGCTCTTGCAGCATGTGGTTCTTCAAAATCATCTAGCAAAGATGGTGAAACAACTGTAAAAGTGGGTGTTATGACTTTGAGCGACACTGAAAAAGCTCGTTGGGATCAAGTTCAAAAGAACTTGGATGACGCTAAAACAGGAATCAAATTGGAATTCACTCAATTTACAGACTACTCACAACCAAACGTGGCTGTAAAAGATGGTAGCGTGGATATCAATGCTTTCCAACACTACAACTTCCTTGATAACTGGAACTCTAAAAATGACAATGCCCTTGTTGCAGTAGCAGATACGTACATCGCTCCAATCCGTCTTTACTCTGGTACAGAAAACGGTAAAAACAAATACACTTCAATTAAAGAAATTCCTAAAGGTGGAACAATCGCTGTACCAAATGACCCAACAAATGAAAGCCGTGCCTTGTATGTCTTGCAATCAGCTGGTTTGATTAAATTGGATACTAAGGATGGACAATTGGCAAACGTGTCAAACATCAAAGAAAATTCAAAAGATTTGAAGATTTCTGAATTGGATGCTTCACAAACACCATCTGCTCTTCCATCAGTAGATGCTGCAGTCATCAACAATACCTTCGTTCGTGAAGCAGGCGTTGATTTCAAAAAAGCGATCTATGTTGAAAAGAAAGACAACAACTCAAAACAATGGTACAACGTGATCGCTGCTAAGAAAGATTGGGAAAAATCTGATAAAGCAAAAGCAATCAAAGAAATCATCAAAGCCTATCACAAAGACAATGTGAAGAAAGTGATCGAAGAATCTTCAGAAGGAATGGACCAACCAGTCTTCTAAGATTTGATCTCAAGTGTATGAAGGAGGTGGAGAAGCAATTCTCTACCTCTTATCGTGTATTAGGAGGAATGCATGCCTTTTGCAACAGAAGCGGAACAAATCCGTAAATTTGAAAATGATGAGGTCGCACAACATTATTTTGAAGTGTTGCGAACCTTGATTTCAAAAAAATCCATCTTTGCCCAACAAGTTGGTCTCAAGGAAGTAGCCAACTATTTGGGAGAAATTTTTACAGCTGCAGGAGCCAAAGTCGAAGTGGATGATAGCTATACAGCACCTTTTGTGATTGCCAAATTTTTCTCGCCAAATCCTGAAGCCAAAACCATCATTTTTTATAACCACTATGATACGGTACCAGCTGATGGAGATCAACCTTGGACGGGAGATCCCTTCACCTTATCTGTTCATTATGGAACCATGTACGGTCGAGGGGTTGATGATGACAAGGGGCATATCACAGCTCGTCTCACAGCTCTTCGAAAATACATTCGTGAAAGTGGCGATTTGCCAGTCAATATCACCTTTATCATCGAAGGGGCAGAGGAGTCTGCATCGACTGACTTGGATAAATACTTGGCCAAACACAAGAAACACTTGCGTGGGGCAGACCTCCTAGTCTGGGAACAAGGCACACGAAATAATCAGGGTCAGTTGGAAATTTCCGGTGGTAGCAAGGGGATCGTCACCTTTGATATGGTGGTGAAGAGTGCAGAAGTGGATATTCATTCCAGCTATGGCGGTGTGGTAGACTCTGCTTCTTGGTATTTGTTAAATGCTATCGCCAGTCTTCGTGACAAAGAAGGCCGAATCTTGGTGGATGGGATTTATGATCAGATCCAAGAACCCAATGAACGCGAGCTAGCTTTGATCGAGCAATATGCCAACAAAGGACCAGAAGATGTAGCGGAAACCTATGGTCTAACCCTTCCAATCTTGAAGGAAGACCGAAAAGAATTCCTGCGCCGTTTCTATTTTGAACCAGCCCTGAATATTGAAGGTTTTGGCTCTGGTTACCAAGGACAAGGTGTTAAAACGATTCTTCCGGCAGAGGCGCGTGCCAAGATGGAGGTGCGCTTGGTTCCTGGACTGGATCCCAAGGATGTCTTAGAAAAGATCAAGCAGCAATTGAAGAAAAATGGCTATAATCAGGTCGAATTGGTCTATACTCTCGGTGAAATGAGTTACCGAAGTGATATGAGTGCCCCATCGATTTTAAATGTCATACGGCTGGCCAAAGATTTCTATAGAGAAGGAGTTTCTGTTCTTCCAACAACAGCGGGAACAGGGCCAATGCACACGGTCTTTGAGGCTTTGCAGGTGCCGATGGCAGCCTTTGGAATTGGCAATGCCAATAGCCGTGATCATGGGGGCGACGAAAATGTGAAAATCGCCGATTATTACACCCATATTGAATTGATAAAGGAGTTAATAGCAAGTTATGAGTAAAGCAATGATTCAGCTGGACCACATTGATGTGACCTTCCAGCAAAAGAAACGTCAGATCCAAGCCGTCAAAGATGTGACCATTCATATTAATGAAGGCGATATCTATGGGATTGTAGGGTATTCCGGAGCCGGGAAATCGACCTTGGTTCGGGTGATCAATCTCTTGCAAGTGCCTAGCGCCGGAACCATCACTGTGGATGGAGATGTGATTTATCAAGATCAGGTGACCCTAAAACCGGCTGCCCTTCGGGAGAAACGTCGGGATATCGGAATGATTTTCCAACACTTCAACTTGATGGCTCAAATGACTGTCGCAGAAAATGTGGCCTTTGCTCTTAAACATTCTAAATTAAACAAAGAACAAAAGAATGAGAAAGTGGCGAAATTGTTGGAATTGGTTGGTCTAGCTGACCGTGCAGAGAATTACCCAGCACAATTGTCTGGTGGTCAAAAGCAGCGGGTAGCGATTGCGCGTGCCCTTGCCAATGATCCAAAGATTTTGATCTCAGATGAGTCAACTTCAGCCTTGGATCCAAAGACGACTAAACAAATTCTAGCTCTGTTGCAAGAATTGAACAAGAAACTTGGTTTAACCATTGTCTTGATCACCCATGAGATGCAAATTGTTAAAGATATTGCCAACCGGGTAGCTGTCATGCAAAATGGTGAACTGATCGAAGAGGGTTCTGTTTTAGATATCTTCTCCAATCCGAAAAATGGCTTGACCCAAGACTTTATCACTGTTGCAACAGGAATCGATGAAGCCATGGTGAAAATCAACCAACAAGCTATTGTTAAGAACTTGCCAGATGATTCGATTTTAGCGCATCTCAAGTATGCAGGTTCTGTAACAGATACAGCGATCATCAATGATATTTACAAGCAGTACCAAATCTCTGCCAACATTTTATTTGGGAATATCGAGATCCTTGATAACACGCCTGTTGGAGAGTTGGTGGTCATCTTATCAGGTGAAACTCAAAATCTGGAAACGGCCAAAGCTGAGTTAGAAAATGCAGGAGTTTCCGTGACTATTGTGAAAGATGGGAGAAAAGCATGATCCAGTTAATTCAAACATATTTACCAAATGTCTATAAATTAGGGTGGTCTGGCCAGTATGGTTGGGGAACCGCTATTTACCTGACCCTTTATATGACCGTTATTTCCTTCATTATTGGTGGATTTTTAGGTTTAGTGACAGGGCTTTTATTAGTCTTGACCCGTCCAGGTGGCGTCATCGAAAATAGAATCGTTTTCCAAATTTTAGACAAGATTACTTCTTTGTTCCGTGCCATTCCCTTCATTATCTTGTTGGCCTTTATTAATCCATTGACCTACTTGCTCTTGAAAAATACCATCGGACCTACAGCAGCCCTTGTTCCATTGTCCCTAGCTGTCTTTCCATTCTTTGCTCGCCAAGTCCAAGTGGTCTTGTCAGAATTGGATGGAGGCGTGATTGAAGCAGCACAAGCCAGTGGGGCAACCTTCTGGGATATTGTCGGTGTCTACCTTCGTGAAGGGCTTCCTGATTTGATCCGTGTGACAACCGTGACCATCATTTCCTTGATCGGGGAAACCGCCATGGCGGGTGCCGTTGGTGCAGGAGGACTAGGAACCTTAGCCATCAACTACGGGAAAAACATGTTTAACAATGATGTCATCTTTGTAGCGACCTTGTTGATTCTCATTCTGATCGTTCTGGTCCAATTTATGGGCGATTTCCTATCCAAGAAAATTAGCCACCGGTAATGATGGGATAGATACATGAAAATAATACAGAAACATCAGTTTAAGCAGGTTGCGGCCTTTGCAGGCTTGTATTTTCTTGCTATTGGCTTAGGCGTCCTGCTTGGAAGTCTGGTTGATCATCGAGGCAACATGTTTTATGCTCCAGCCTTCTCTGCTCTAGTTGGTGGAGCCATCTATCGAGTCTATGTTGAAAAAATTCAACGAACAGGAGCCATTCTAGTCGTAGCTCTTGTGATTGGTGCTTTTTTCCTTTTCACTCGTCATGGGGCCGGAGCTTTTCTTCCTGCTCTTGCTGGAGGTCTCTTGGCTGAATTGGTCGCAGCCCGTGGCCACTATCAGTCGAAGCTAGGCAATGCGCTTTCCTTCCTCCTCTTTTCCTTTACGACGACAGGGCCCATTCTTATGATGTGGATCCAACCGGCTAGTTACCGTGCTTCTTTACTAGCCCGTGGGAAGTCGATGGATTATATTGAACGCGTTATGGTACCGTCGAATATGGGAACGGTGAGCTGGTTTTTACTGACCCTTCTTCTTGGATCTCTACTAGGTTATCTTCTTGGACAATTGGTCTATCAAAAGCTAGATAGAAAATGATATGATGGAGAAGAAATATGCACAATAATTTACTAGTCCTTCAGTCAGACTTTGGTCTGGTGGATGGGGCTGTCTCCGCTATGATCGGGGTCGCCTTAGAGGAATCACCAACCCTCAAGATACACCACTTGACCCATGACATTACCCCTTATAATATCTTTGAGGGAAGTTACCGCCTTTTTCAGACGGTGGATTACTGGCCTGAGGGGACAACCTTTGTTTCGGTCGTCGATCCGGGTGTCGGCTCTAAACGAAAGAGCGTCGTAGCCAAAACGGCCAAGAATCAATATATTGTCACACCAGATAATGGGACCCTCTCTTTCATCAAGAAACATGTAGGGATTGTTGCCATTCGTGAGATTTCAGAGGTGAAGAACCGCCGGGCCAATACAGAGTTTTCTTATACCTTCCACGGGCGTGATGTCTATGCCTATACAGGAGCTAAGTTAGCCAGTGGCCATATCAGCTTTGAGGAAGTGGGTCCAGAACTCAGTGTTGAACACATTGTAGAAATTCCAGTGGTGGAGACCATCTTTGAAGAGAACTTAGTTAAAGGAGCAGTCGATATTCTCGATGTGCGCTTTGGTTCTCTGTGGACTTCGATTACTCGGGAAGAGTTTAATCATTTGGAACCCGAATTTGGGGAACGCTTTGAAGTGACCATCTATAACAATGACATGCTGGTTTACCAAAACCAAGTGACCTATGGCAAGTCTTTCGCTGATGTGCGGATTGGACAGCCAATCCTTTATATCAATTCCCTCTACCGTGTTGGTCTTGCCATCAACCAGGGATCCTTTGCCAAGGCCTATAATGTAGGAGTTGGGGCTTCTTGGCATATCGAAATTAGAAAAATGGAAAATTAATAGGAGATAAAATATGAAACAAAAACAAGCTTTTTCAATTAAGGATGTTGTAGCCATTGGGGTTGGAGCGGCCCTCTTTGTCGTGATTGCAATGATCCCAATTCCGGCACCAGCGCCAAATACCAGCATTCAGTTGCAGTATGCGCTTCAAGCACTTTTTAGTGTAGTCTTTGGCCCGATTGTTGGCTTTTTAATGGGCTTGATCGGACATGCTATCAAAGATGCCATGTCTGGAAGCCTCTGGTGGACTTGGATCATTTCTAGTGGCTTGTTTGGTCTCTTTGTTGGTTTCTTCCGAAAACAAATCGGTGACCTCAAAGGAGAAGTGACCAAGAAAGAATTGATCGTCTTTAACGTCGTACAAATTGTAGCCAATCTTGTAATTTGGGGACTGATTGCACCGGTTGGGGATGTGATGATCTACAAAGAAAGTGCCAACAAGGTCTTCCTACAAGGTGTTGTAGCAGGTTCTGTCAATGCTTTAGTGGTAGCTATTGCAGGTTCATTCCTCTTGATTGCCTATGCTCGTACCCAAACAAAAGACGGAAGTTTGTCTAAAGACTAATCATAAAT
This sequence comes from Streptococcus parasanguinis, assembly GCF_040908565.1. Lineage (GTDB taxonomy): Bacteria > Bacillota > Bacilli > Lactobacillales > Streptococcaceae > Streptococcus > Streptococcus parasanguinis_AC. The sequence continues at coordinate 10,051 of NZ_JBDGEA010000028.1, forward strand.
AAGAAGAGAGAGTGGGACAGAAATCGGTAATTCGTTAGAATTCGATTTCGTCGTCCCACCTCCGCACAGTTGAGTAGGGCTGTAAAAGCTGATGTAATCAGCGTAGTAAAGCCCACTCAACCACTGCGTCTTACTCGACAATCCAAAGACATTTGAGAGGCTAGGACTTTTATCCCAGCCTCTTTTTGTGAACAAAAAATATTTTTTACAAAATGTAAGATATATATTGCAAAATAGAAAATATAGTGTATAATAGAGCTATAAAAACAAGAAAGGAAAAGCATGTGGCGAAAAATCTCAAATTAAAAATGGCCCGGGTCGAGCATGATATGACCCAGGGAGATCTTGCAGATGCCATCGGGGTGACACGCCAGACCATTGGTCTGATTGAGGCGGGGAAATATAACCCAACCCTCAGCCTCTGCCTAGCAATTTGTAAGACCTTGGATAAGACGCTGGATCAACTGTTCTGGGAGTAACAGTTTTAACAATAGAAAGAGGAAATAAATGAAACAAAAGAAAGAACCAATTGTAAAAGATGAGCGGACCATGCTGCTTGATGGAAAAATCGCAGGAGAACTTGTCCTTGGGATGACCTGCTTTATTGCAGTCTCTGCCTTTGTGAAAGCTAGTATCCTGGATTTAGACCTAGTAGCCTATATGCCCGAACTTATTCTCTTAATTGTCATGGGAGTTTATGCCTTTGTGAGAAGGATCAGCTCAGGGATCGACATTCGAGATATGTTAGAAAAAGATAGCTGGTTCAGCCGCATCGGGGCAGGTATCTTATTTGCCTTATTTGTGATCGCATCAGATGTGATTGGGAAGCGCGAAACGATGAGCTTTATGTTCAGCCCCAAGTATCTGCTCAAAATCGTTCTTGCCATTTTAGTCTTTGCCCTTTTGACTTATCTGCTTGAAAAACCACTTGCTCTTATCAATCGGAAAAAACAAGAGAAGATAGAGGCAGAGTTAGAGGATGAAGAATAAGGAGAAAGCAATGAGATTACAATTACTGAACAAACAAATCATAGATGAACGAGAAGAAGGGCTGGCCAATAAAGCTGGTGCGGAGACGGCTGGTTTTCTGTTCCTTGCCTTAACTGTTTTTAGTGTGGGATCCATTTTTACGTCTAAGGTGGGGTTAAGTCCAATCATGGTGGTAGCCTTACTCATCGCCTCAGGATTTTATTATTCGGTTCGTTGTCAACGATTGGGTGTGAGATTTATCAATTATAGCTATCTAAATGTGATGGGAATTGTAGCAGTAACCCTTGTTCATTCCTTGTTTATCTGGGCTCAAAATTTTCAATTAAACCAGGCTGTCTATCACTCAAATCCCTTCCATTCAAAATTCTTGCTGGTGCTTCCGATCACATTTCTCCTGAATCTTCCGATTGTATGGGGGATGAATTTCCTTGTGATGCTCCTAGCAAAAGTTGAGAAAAAACGCTATGAAGCCTATCTGGATCAGTTGGAAAAAGAAGAGTAATTAGTTGAAACCTTATTTTTGTCGTAAAAAAGTCTGGAACCCCAGGCTTTTATTTTTCGGTCAAATAAATTGCATTCGCTTTCTTGGGGGAGTATACTGGTATAGTTGAATGAAAAATTCTGATAATTTAATCTTAGAAAAGAGAATCTTATGGCAAAACCTATTCGTGTTTTACTTTACTATAAATATGTTCCCATCGAAAACGCAGAACAATTTGCGGCTGATCACTTGGCTTTCTGTAAATCAATCGGGCTCAAGGGCCGTATCCTAGTCGCTGACGAAGGAATTAACGGAACCGTTTCTGGTGATTACGAAACGACGCAAAAATACATGGACTATGTTCATAGCCTTCCAGGTATGGAAGACCTCTGGTTCAAGATGGATGAGGAAGAAGAACAAGCTTTCAAGAAGATGTTTGTTCGCTACAAAAAGGAAATCGTCCACCTTGGTTTAGAAGATGAAAACTTTGACCAAGATATTGATCCCCTTGAAACAACAGGTGCTTACTTGTCTCCAAAAGAATTCAAAGAAGCTCTTCTAGACGAAGATACAGTTGTCCTTGATACTCGTAACGACTACGAGTATGACCTAGGTCATTTCCGTGGTGCTATCCGCCCAGACATCCGTAATTTCCGTGAATTGCCACAATGGGTCCGTGATAACAAAGAGAAATTTATGGACAAGCGTGTCGTCGTATACTGTACAGGTGGAGTCCGTTGTGAGAAATTTTCTGGTTGGATGGTGCGTGAAGGTTACAAAGATGTTGGCCAATTACACGGCGGTATCGCAACTTACGGGAAAGACCCAGAAGTTCAAGGTGAACTTTGGGATGGGAAAATGTACGTCTTTGACGAACGGATTGCAGTCGATGTTAACCATGTCGATCCAAGTGTTGTCGGAAAAGACTGGTTTGATGGAACACCATGTGAACGCTATGTCAACTGTGGAAATCCTTTCTGTAACCGTCGGATTTTGACCTCAGAAGAAAACGAAGACAAGTACCTTCGCGGTTGCTCACACGAGTGTCGTGTTCACCCACGCAATCGTTATGTAGAAGAACACGACTTGTCACAAGCAGAAGTTGCTGAGCGTTTGGCCCTTATCGGTGAGACACTTGATGGAGCACCTGCATAATAGAAACAAACAGTCTGAAAGCTCAGGCTGTTTTTATATGGAAATTGATTGAAAATTGTGCTATACTTTAAGTAAGCGATTTCACAAAGGAGAAAACAAATGAGTATCGTGTTTTCAATTAAAAATAAAAAGAGCTTATTTGGCTATCAGAAAGTACTCGCAGCACAGGAAGTTCTTAAATTGGTGGAGGGGTTGACAACCTACAACTATGATCCTGCTACACTTCATCGTCCCTTAAATGATTTTGAAGGCTTGAACTGTATCGTGTACAGAAAAAGTGGTCTTCCCCTGCAGTTACGCTATTTTGATGAGGAAGAGTCTTATCAGATTCAGGTGCCCTCTTTTGCGATAGAAGAAGATTGGCAGTTGGCCCTGCGATGGATCAGTCGCCTGGGAGAAGTACTGGGAACCGAGATTGTATCGAGCGATGGTGCAAGCTATACACCAGATTCTATTTTCCATTTTGATTATGAAGTCGTCATCCTAGAAACGTTGGGTAATGTGACGAAAGAAAAAGATCTAAAAGAGTTTGAAGTACAAGGATTCGCTCATCCGGTCTATTTGGATCGGGATACGGTTCAGGAAGTCTTGAACCATGTCCACCCACTAGAAGCCTACTCCGCCTTTGTCAAGAAGATTCAATACAGTACAGCTTACTTCAGTCAAGTCCGTTTTTATCAACAGGAGGAGACCGGAGCCTTCCTAGCTAGCTATAGCTTGACAGAAGATACGGATACGGTCTTGCCAAGCCTGCCACATGTTCCTGCAGAATATGTAGAAATTGTGGGCTTATCAGGTATTATTGATTGGCGGGTTCTTTTGGTGGCGATTGATGGAGATCCGGATAAGCCAGAAAATTACCATCCAATTTCTTCCGTTCCTTTGAAGGCACTCATAGAAGCCTTAGAGCCTGATGAATACCAGCTGCTAGATGCTAGTCAAGTTGAAATCAAAAAATTGTCCAAGGAACGCTTGTTGCAATTATCTCAACTCTAATAAAAAAAGTTCTCAGTGTTGAGAACTTTTTTTATTAGTTTGATTCATGTGGTAAGATCAAGTTAAGGATGATTCCTGTCATAGCTGAGAGGGCTGTTCCTGAAAGGGTCACTGGACCGAGTTTCAGAATTGCTCCACCAAGTCCAAGAACCAACATGGCACTTGCAATAATCAAGTTGCGCATCAAGCTAAAGTCGACACGTTCTTTAATCAAGACTTTCAAACCGTTACTTGCGATGACTCCATAGAGTAAGATGGACATCCCACCTAGAACAGAGTTTGGAATGGTAGAAATAAGAGCTGTAAATTTACCAAGGAAGCTCAAAGAAATAGCGATCAAGGCTGCATTCCGGATAACAGAAACTGAAGCGATACGAGTCATCCCAATAACTCCAGTGTTTTCACCGTAAGTGGTATTCGCTGGACCACCAAGGAAGGCTGATACAGAAGTTGCAATCCCGTCTCCAAGAAGGGTACGGTGAAGTCCCGGTTGTTTCAAGAATTGACGGCCACAGATTTGGCTAAGCACTGTATGGTCACCGATATGTTCTGAAATCGTTACGATAGCAATTGGCAAGATAGCGATGGTTTCAGGGCCGAAATACAAGTTGTATTGTTTGAAGGCACCACCCGTATTGAAAGGAAGATAGAAACCAGGGATTTCAAACCAGTTTGCTTTGAGGACTGGTTTGAAGTCAACCAAGCCCAAGCAGACTGCGAAGACATAACCACCGATAATGGCAAAGAGGAAAGGAATGATTTTGAAGAAACCTTTTCCTTTGGTGTTGATGAAGGCAGCGATTAGGAAGGTCACGACAGCGACAAGGGCATTTTTCCAGTTTCCTCCTTCAACAAAACCAGCGTTCTTTACAGCTGATCCAGCAAGCCCTAGACCAATAACGATAATCATAGGTCCAATGACAACGGCAGGGAGCAATTTGTCAATCCAGCGAGTGCCAGCCACTTTAACACCTGCTGCGACAAGCACGTAGATGAGACCAGTCAGGATAACCCCTGTTTGGGCTGCATCGACTTTTCCTCCCATTTCTTTCATCGCCAAAGCCATGGCTGTGATGAAGGCGAAGGAAGATCCGAGGTAGACAGGGACTTTAAAGCCGGTACAAGTCATATAGATCAGTGTCCCAACCCCTGATGCGAAGAGGGCAACGGATACGGGCATGCCCAAGATGAGTGGTACCAGGATGGTTGCCCCAAACATGGCAAAAACGTGTTGGAAACTTAATAAGATTCCTTTTAGGGGTGCCGGACTTTGGTCGACATCCAGGAGCAAATCAACAGTTGATTCTTCTTTCATAATAACCTCACTTTTGGGCACCAAAAAAGAGCCCATGATTTATTTGCATAGCAAGGGCCCTCAGATTATTCATATTCTGTGTCTTTGTCACCTCACAGGATGACATTAAAAACCTTTGCTTCTAAGAAGTATAGCAGAAAAAATTCGTTTTGTAAACGAATTTTTCCCGAGCCCAAAAATAAAAAAAGCGAGGCAGGAGTTAGTAAGTGTTATCTATTATCATCAAGAAAGAGGTCTGCGATAGACGCAGTGGTTGAGTGGCCCATCCCCCGCTCTAATTCTCGCTTGGATGGTCCTACTCAACTTTGCGGGGGAGGGACGACGAAACCGTCATTTAAAATGGTAACCGATTTCTGTCCCTCTCCCTTTTCCCGAGCCAAGAAATAAAAAAGCGAGGCAGGAGTTATCTATTTTCATCAGGAAAGAGGTCAACGGTAGACGCAGTGGTTGAGGTATCCCTCTTTATTATCTTTTGGAGGACAGCTGTGTTGTTTCCTAGCACAAAAAGCGAACAAGTGAGCTTGCTTTCCCCTTTGTTAGAAGGAAAGAGGCCGATTTTGTGGTATAATAGGGGCCTAGAAGTAGAATGAAAGAGGTGCAGGAAATGCTGTTAGAAGAATTTGATGCCAATCGACAGGCGATTATCAATCCACAAGACTTACACGAACCAATTGAAGGATTTCCCAAAGTAGTCATCTCTTGCTTTTCAAGAGTAACGTTTGCGCGCCTCCTTGAAAATTACGATCATGAGGTCATTACAAGAACCTCCATGGCCAATTTTGAAGTCTTGGTCTATGGAATCACTATTGGAGACCAACAGATTGGTGCCTTTAATGCACCCGTTGGGGCTGCTTCCTGTGTGGGGATTATAGAGGATTTGATTCAATTTGGGATGGAAAAACTCGTTCTCTTTGGAACTTGTGGAGTTTTGGACCAAGATATCGAAGCAACCTCCATCATCATTCCAACAGCTGCTCTTCGTGACGAGGGGACAAGTTACCACTATCTTCCGGCTAGTGATGAAGTGGAAGTAAACAAGAGAACACTTCATCTCTTCCAAGCCTTTCTGGACAGCCACAAGGTTTCCTATCAGTCAGGGAAAGTGTGGACGACAGATGCACCGTACCGGGAAACCATCGACAAAATGAAGCGACGAAAGGAAGCGGGAGCCATCTGTGTGGATATGGAATGTTCGGCAGTGGCAGCTTTAGCAGCTTATAGGGGATTTGAGCTCTGTCATTTCTTCTACGCAGCAGACCATCTCTCGGAAGAAAAATGGGATATCCGAACCTTATCTAGTCATGAGGATTTAGATAGCAAGGATCGAATCGCGGAGTTAGCCATCCAATTTGCGCTCTTATGGGAAAAGGCAAACTAAATGA
>NZ_JBDGEA010000029.1:0-15844 GCF_040908565.1 Streptococcus parasanguinis
AGTAGGGCTGTAAAAGCTGATGAAATCAGCGTAGTAGAGCCCACTCAACCACTGCGTCTTGCTCGACAATCCAAAAATAATTGAGAGGCTAGGATTTTTGTCCCAGCCTCTTTTCTTCTATTAAAATACTTTCTTTAAGACTTCAGACAGTGTATTCACACCGACCACTTCGATCCCTGATGGTGTCGTGATCCCCGTCAGAGAATTTTTAGGTACATAAATCTTGGTAAAACCGAGTTTAGCAGCTTCATTGATCCGTTGCTCGATCCGATTGACTCGGCGGACTTCTCCGGTCAAGCCCAACTCTCCAACGAAACACTCTTGCGGGTTGGTTGGCTTGTCCTTGTAGCTGGAAGCAATGGCTACGGCTACGGCTAGGTCGATAGCTGGCTCATCCAACTTGACACCACCTGCAGACTTGAGGTAGGCATCCTGATTTTGAAGGAGTAAACCTGCGCGTTTTTCTAGCACCGCCATGATGAGACTGGCCCGATTGAAATCAAGCCCCGTTGTCGTCCGCTTGGCATTTCCAAACATGGTCGGTGTCACCAAGGCCTGCACCTCCGCCAAAATCGGACGCGTCCCTTCCATTGTCACAACGATGGACGAGCCAGTCGCACCGTCTAAACGCTCTTCTAGGAAAACTTGACTCGGATTGAGAACCTCAACCAGTCCACCTGATTGCATCTCGAAAATCCCGATTTCATTAGTGGAACCAAAACGATTTTTGACCGCTCTCAGGATCCGGAAAGTGTGATGGCGTTCCCCTTCAAAGTAAAGCACTGTATCCACCATATGTTCCAGCATCCGAGGACCTGCCAAGGTTCCTTCCTTAGTTACATGCCCCACGATAAAGATAGCAATGTTATTGGTCTTAGCCAACTGCATGAGCTCAGCCGTCACCTCGCGCACCTGAGAAACCGATCCTTGGACCCCTGAAATCTCCGGAGACATAATGGTCTGGATCGAGTCGATGATAAGAAAGTCAGGTTGGATCCGCTCTACCTCTGCTCGCACACTCTGCATATTGGTCTCAGCATAGAGGTAAAACTCGCTATCGATATCTCCCAATCGCTCTGCCCGAAGCTTGATCTGCTGGGCCGACTCCTCTCCACTGACATAGAGAACCGTTCCTACTTGAGACAACTGGGTCGATACTTGGAGGAGCAGGGTCGATTTCCCAATCCCCGGATCTCCACCGATGAGAACGAGACTCCCTGGGACGACACCGCCTCCAAGTACGCGGTTGAATTCCTCCATCTCCGTCTTGGTACGATGGACATTGATGGAGGTCACATCCGCCAGTTTCATGGGTTTGGTCTTTTCACCTGTCAAGGACACACGCGCATTCTTGACCTCTGCGACTTCGATTTCCTCCACAAAGGAAGACCAAGAACCACAGTTGGGACAGCGCCCTAGGTATTTGGGTGAATTGTAGGCACAATTTTGACAAATAAATGTCGTTTTTTTCTTTGCTATAATAATTCTCCTTCTAAATCTCTATCTCACACTCAATCACTTGGCAAAAATCAATAGTTTCATTCGGTACAAATTGACGCATGAGCATGCGATGGGTTACAACTACCACAGTTTGATATTCCCGATACTTAGCCATGCATTCTAGAAAACGAGACTTCATCTCTACAGCTGTCTCATATTGAACAGGAGAATTCGGGAGCAACTCCCCCTTGTTTTCTAAAAACAGACATCTAGCTGTTTCAAAGTTCTCTATACCTGTTTCATAAACCTGCCATTCGTGCAATAAAGGCTCTACCCTCAAAGGAAGGCCAGTAGCACAAGCCAGATAAGAAGCTGTTTCTAATGCTCGCGTCACTGCTGAAGCTACTAGCAGATCAGCTGATTGGAACAAGGGGTTTTGGCAAAGTTCCTGAGCTTGTTGTCTTCCTTTCTCAGATAAGGGCGCCAAATCTATCCCGAATCCAGTATAGGAACGCTCCTCTAACTCACGGTAATCTGGCTCTCCATGACGTACAAAGATAATCTTCATCTTAGTGCCCTGTTGACCCAAATCCACCAGTACGAACTCCGTCTGCTTCATCTCCATCTGCGATTAAAAATGGTGCAAAGACAGCTTGAACCACGCGTTCCCCAACTTCAAGGACGACTTCTTGGTCCGTAATATTTTTCATCTGAGCAAAGATATGGCCTTCATTTCCTGGGTTGCCATAGTAGTCTCCATCAATAACACCCACAGAGTTGATCAAGACCAGGCCTTTTTTGCGAGGGTTAGAGGAACGGTCATAGAGATAGAGCACCTCACCCGCTTGCATATAAGCCTTGACCCCAGTTGGGATGAGGACGATTTCCCCGGGAGCAATCACTGTGCGCTCGGCTACCTTCAAATCATAGCCAGCCGCATGGGCCGTCTCCCGTTTTGGCAGCAAGTCCTGATTGGTATAGCTTGATACAAGTTCAAAGCCACGAATTTTTGTCATCGTAATTCCTCTTTCATTCTAAATAGTTTCTATCTCTTCTATTATACCATCACTTTGGCCTAGCGTCTCCCCTATACTACTATTCGTATTTTTTTAGTTTATTTGGATAATTATTGATAGTTTCGTGTATGCTTTCTGAAAATAATAGTAAGTTAATGAAAATTTATTTTAATATATGATTTATGCCAAAAATCGCCCTTTTTAGCTTGAAGCTACTCATCATTTTTGCTATAATTCCCTTTGTAGGGAATAATTTTAAAACTAAAATATTTTTCTTACTAAAACAAATATATGGAGGTCTTTCTCAAGATTCAATTTGGAAACTTGAGATCTTACGGAGCGGATACAGATCTCGACCAGTTTGACCATATTGTATAGTGGGAATAGGATTTTATGAAAAAAGGGGTAGATAAAATGGATAAGAAAAAAAATGTCAAAATTTTTGCATTTATCCTTGCTTTATTAACGGTTCTCTTCACTCTTAGCCTGACCAAAACATCAGCCGAGACACCCGGAGTAACCGTTACTGGTAAATTCGTGGATACGATTTCAAATATCAAAGTATCCAACAATGAAGGCGGAGTTCTCGACTGGGACTTGCAACAATGGGCAACCTTCCGAATCAACGCTGATTTTGATTTGTCTGGAAAAAATGTTAAAGCAGGAGATTCAACTGTAATTACTGTTCCAGATGCTTTGATGATTACTTCAAGTACGTTTCAAATTAAAGATATAAATACGAATGAAGTTATCGCAAATGCTAAAGTAAACCCAGATAATAAATCCATTACAATTACCTATACGGATTATGTTGAAAAACACTCCGATACAAGCGGATCATTCTTCTTTTACGCTCGTATCGATTTCAAAAAACACCCACAAAAAGGTGAGATTCCAATAGAAATCACCATTAACAACGAAACAAAAGTTGCTGGTAAAGTTTCATTTACTGGTGTCGGCGACGGAAATCCAAGACTTTTAACAAAGACTAGTTGGGTAAACGCAGGGGACCAAAGGGAAATTCAATACACGATTTCTGTCAATCGTACAAAGCAAAATATTAAGAATGCCACACTCGAAGATCACTTACAATTTACGAATGCTTCATACGTAAAAGATAGCATTAAAATTATTAAAGGTAAATTCTCTTTTGATGCTGGTGAATGGGTATTCTCTGATAGAGTTGATGTAACAGACCAACATAAGATTACAATTAGCGAAGATGGTCGATCATTTGTTATCGATTTAGGTGATGTTACTGAAAATGACCAATATCGTATTGCTTATAATGTTCGTTTAAATTATGACCCTGCCGACGGAGAAGTCTTGAAAAATGAAGCAACTCTTAAAGGTATAGGTATTGAAACCAAAAATATAACGAATGCTGCAGCCGTTCAAATTCCTGGTGGTGCTGGTCTTGGTTATGTTTACTCAATCAACATTCATAAAGTCGATGATGCTAACCAACCACTTAAAGGTGCTAAGTTTAGAGTTGTTCGTCAAGCTAATAATCAAGTCATTGGTGAGTTTGAATCAGATGAAAATGGTAATATTGCTGTTGGAAAACTCTTAAAAGATAAATATATCTTAACTGAAATTGAAGCCCCTTCAGGTCATATCATTAAAAAAGCTGATACTGTAGTTAATGTTGAAGATTTTGGTGCTGATCATTCAGTAACGAAAACGATTGTGAATCCGAAAGATAAGCCAAAAGAAACAAAAGCTACCATCGAACTTGATAAAACTCTTACCGGTCGTGATCTAACGGATGGCGAATTCAGCTTTGAATTGTACGAGGGTGCTAACAAGCTTCAAACTGTTACAAACAAAAACGGAAAAGTAACATTTGCACCAATTGAGTACACCGAAGAAGGTGAACACACTTACACTGTTAAGGAAGTAGCTGGAAATACCCCAGGTATTACCTATGACAAGACTGATAAACAAGTAACTGTTAAGGTGAAAAAAGATGGCGACAACCTGAAAGCAGATGTGGCTTATCCAGAAAATAAAGCCTTCAAAAATACTTATACAGCTCCTAAACCAGCAAAAGCTAAAATTTCAGCTAGCAAGATTTTAGAAGGTGCTGAATTGAAGAATGGTGAATTCAATTTCCAATTGTTGGATGAAACCGGAAAAGTTCTTCAAACAAAACAAAATGATGCAGATGGTATGGTAGCCTTTGATGACCTTTCTTATTCATCAGAGGACGCAGGAAAAACTTTCCACTACACGATCAAAGAAGTCATTCCTGAAAGCAAAGCAAAAGGAATGACCTACGACGAAGGAAATATTGATGTGACTGTAACTGTCACAAAAGATGATGCAAGCAATACACTCAAAGCTTCTGTGGCATATGGTGATAAGACATCCTTCACTAACAAATTGGTAACCACTTCAATTCCGCCAACTCCTCCAACTGTTGACAAACCTGAATTGAAACTCTACAACATTCAATTGCACAAAGCTAACGCAGATGGAAATGCTCTTGCAGGTGCTGTATTTGGTCTCTTTGAAGCCGATGGTACTACTCCTGTAGCAAATCCTTATGGTGCAGGTCAAGCGACAGCTACTTCATCAGATGAAGAAGGTAAGAAGGGGCTTGTAACCTTTACAGGATTGGAAGCAAGAGATTATGTTATCAAAGAACTGACAGCCCCATCTGGTTATCAACTATCAACAGATGTGATTAAAGTTTCTGCTAGCGAGTTGAAAGCTGCGACTAACCTCGTCGTAGACAAAGGAACAGTGGTCAACAAACCATTCACTTCAATTCCGCCAACTCCTCCAACTGTTGATAAACCTGAATTGAAACTTTACAGCATTCAATTACATAAAGTCAACAATGAAGGGAAACCACTTGTTGGAGCTGTCTTTGGACTCTTTGAGGCAGATGGTACAACTCCAGTTGCCAACCCATATGGAGAAGGTCAAGCGACTGCGACTTCAGATGCGAATGGTCTTGTAACATTTACAGGATTAGAAGCAAAAGATTATGTAGTGAGAGAGCTTACAGCTCCAGACGGTTACCAATTATCAGATGAAGTCATCAAGATCGCAGCTAGTGATTTGGTTGCTTCAAACAGTGTAGTAGATAAAGGAAATGTCGTTAACAAACCGTTTACTTCAATTCCACCAACTCCTCCAACTGTTGATAAACCTAAATTAAAACTTTACAATATTCAGTTGCATAAAGTGGACGCAGATGGAAATGCTCTTGCAGGCGCTGTATTCGGTCTCTTTGAAGCTGATGGTGTCACACCAGTTGCCAACCCTTATGGAGAAGGACAAGCGACTGCTACTTCTGATGAGCATGGTCTTGTAACTTTCATTGGATTTGAAGCAAGAGATTATGTTATCAAGGAATTGACAGCCCCAGCTGGCTATCAATTGTTGAGCGATCCAATCACTGTTACAGTGGAAGACTATGTGAAATCTACAAACTTTGTAGTAGATAAAGGAAATGTCGTTAACACGAAGACACCTCCAACTCCGCCAACTACTCCTTCAACACCTCCAACACCTTCGACTGATAAACCTAAAGGAAATCATCCTTCTGGTAAACAATCAAAAGAAGGTAAGAAACAAGGTCTTCCTTCTACTGGTGAAACAGTAAGTACTGGACTTGTTGCAGCAGGTCTTGCCCTTGCAGGTGCTGGAAGCATGCTCGTTGCTAAAAAACGCCACGAATAATTCTAAAACAGGTTTTCATCTAGCATTGCTAGATGGACCTGTTTTTTTATTGATGACCGTCCTGTTTTCTGATCTTATTTCCGGTATTTTTGCGTCCTTTCTAAGACACAAAAAGAGATCGGCTCAAGTCCAATCTCTAACTTCATTATAACTCTTGCAACAAATAACGGAAGAGTTCTAAATTCCCTTTTTCTTCATTAACCAAGTATTCTGGGTGCCACTGCAAGCCCATAATGCGATGACCATCTATAGCTTCAATGGCTTCGATGGTGTGATCGCGCGGATCAAAGGCGGTCGCACGGAAATTCGGTGCGAGATCCTTGATGCTTTGACGGTGCACGGAATTAATCCGACTGGCCTGTCCAAAAAGCTGCTCTACCACACTGCCTTTTTTAGTCTGGATAGAATGAGAAGTCCCAAACGGAAGTCCTTGCCAATGCCCTTCGATCTCTTGGTTGAGTGTTCCTCCAAAAGCCACATTGATCAACTGAACCCCACGGCAAATTCCTAGAACCGGTTTGTTTTGGCGTACTGCTTCCTTTAGTAAGGCAAGCTCAAATTGATCCCGTTCGATATTGTAATCATTGCTCTCGATGGTTTTTTCTTCACCATAGAGACTAGGATCGACATTTTGGCCTCCACTTAAGATCAATTTGTCAATCGTTTCAACATAGTCCTTAACTAAGGAAGGATCCCCCATCGGGATGACCATTGGAAGTCCACCTGCTTGACGGATTCCTTCCGCAAACTGACTAGACACGGAGGAATGAAGGTTTTTCCCTTCCGGGTCCACCGGACAGAGATTAGCGGATACTCCGACAATTGTTCTGCACATATTCATTCCTCCTTCATTTTAACTACTACTTATCTTACCACTCATTAGTGATAGTGTCTAATATGTATTTTTAAAGGAGATGATAAATAATATTTATCGCGTAAAAAAACAGGTTTGTCTAGCAGGGCTAGAACAAAACCTGTTTTAGAAATTAATTTTCACGTTTTTTGTAAACCAAGGCGCTTCCAGCTACTGCCAAAGCAAATCCTGCAGCCACTAGTCCCTCGCTCACTGTTTCACCTGTAGAAGGAAGAGTATGTTTCTTATCTTCTTTTGGTTGACTTCCAGAAGGCTTATCACCTTTTGGTTTGTCTGTTGATGGGGTAGTTGGTGGAGTTGGAGGATTAGTTGGAGGAGTTGGAGGATTAGTTGGAGGAGTTGGCGGTGTCGGAGGTGTTAGTTCATTAACTACATTTCCTTTATCTACAACCAAGTCTGTAGCTTGTACATAGTCTTCCGCTGTAACAGTGATTGGATTCGTTAATAGTTGGTAGCCAATTGGCGCTGTTAACTCCTTGATGACATAATCTCTTGCTTCAAATCCTATGAAGGTTACAAGACCATCTGCATCCGAAGATACAGTTGCTTGCCCTTCACCGTATGGATTAGCTACCGGAGTTGTTCCATCTGCTTCAAAGAGTCCAAAGACAGCTCCTGCAAGTGCTTTACCTTCTTTATTCACCTTATGCAATTGGATGTTGTACAGTTTTAACTCAGGTTTGGCAATAGTCGGAGGAGTTGGTGGGATAGAAGTAAATGGTTTATTCACCACATTTCCTTTATCCACTACACTGTTTGAAGCAACCAAATCACTAGCTGCGACCTTGATGACTTCATCTGATAATTGGTAACCGTCTGGAGCTGTAAGCTCTCTCACTACATAATCTTTTGCTTCTAATCCTGTAAAGGTTACAAGACCGTTCGCATCTGAAGTAGCAGTTGCTTGACCTTCTCCATAAGGATTTGCTACAGGAGTCGTACCGTCGGCTTCGAAGAGACCGAATACGGCACCAACAAGTGGTTTACCTTCATTGTTGACTTTATGTAACTGAATGCTATAAAGCTTCAATTCAGGTTTGTCAACAGTTGGAGGAGTTGGAGGAATTGAAGTGAATGGTTTGTTGACCACTGTTCCTTTGTCTACGACGAGGTTAGTCGCAGCTTTCAACTCGCTAGCAGAAACTTTAATCACATCTGTTGATAGTTGGTAACCGTCTGGAGCTGTAAGCTCTCTCACTACATAATCTTTTGCTTCCAATCCCGTAAAGGTTACAAGCCCCTTCTTACCTTCTTCATCTGATGAAGTAGCAGTTGCTTGCCCTTCTCCATAAGGATTCGCTACAGGAGTAGTACCATCGGCTTCAAAGAGACCAAATACAGCACCTGCTAGAGCTTGACCTTCACCATTGACCTTGTGAAGTTGGATGGTATAAAGTTTAGCTTCTGGTTTTTCAACTACTGGTGGTGTTGGTGGGATTTCACTTGTCACAAAAGTATTGATAAAGGATTTCTTTTCACCATAGGCCACTGTAGCGTTGATGGTATTGCTTGCTTCATCTTTCGTAACCGTTACTGTCACTTCGATGCTCGCTTGGTCGTAGGTCATTCCTTTTTCTTGAGATGAAGGGATCACTTCCTTAATCGTGTAGTGGAACGTTTTTCCTGCATCTTCTTGTGAATAAGAAATTTCATCAAAGGCTACGGAACCATCTGCAGCATTTTGTTTTGTTTGAAGGACTTTTCCAGCTTCATCCAACAAGGTAAAGCTGAATTCGCCATCCTTCAAGGCACGGCCTTCTAAAATCTTGCTCGCTGAAATCTGAGCTTTTGCTGGACTTGGAGCTGAGTAAGTATTTGCAAAGACCTTGCTTTCTGGATAGACAACTGTTGCTTTTAGGTTGTCTCCATCTTTTGTTACCTTAACGGTGACTTGTTTTTCGGCTGTATCGTATGTGATACCTGGGGTAGTTCCCTTCACTTCCTTCACAGTATAAGTGTGTTCACCTTCTGCTGTGTAAGAAATCGCATCAAAGCTTACTTTACCAGCTTTGTTAGTAACAGTTTGAAGTTTGTTTGCACCTTCGTACAATTCAAAGCTAAACTCACCGTCTACCAAGTCACGACCTGTCAACTCTTTTGTCAACTCAATTGTTGCAGTTGTTGCGTTTGGTGTGAAGGCATTGGTAAATGTTTTGCTTTCTGGATAGACGACTTCTGCCTTCAAGGCATCTCCATCACGAGTGACTTTAACAGTCACTTGTTTTTCAGAAGCATCGTAAGTAATCGTAGCATTGTCGCCTTTTACTTCCTTCACAGTATAAGTGTGTTCACCTTCTGCTGTGTAAGAAATAGATTCAAAGGTTACTTTGCCAGATTTGTTGGTGACAGTTTGAAGTTTATTTGCACCTTCGTACAATTCAAAGCTAAACTCGCCGTCTACCAAGTCACGACCTGTAAGGGACTTATCTAATTCGATGACCGCACTGGTTGGTGTCGGTTCTTTGACAATTTTCTTATTTGTAACTGTTTTAAGAGCTGATTTTGTTGTTCCAAAATCTTCTGCTTTAACATCAATTGGAGTTGCATCCAATTCATATCCTTCTGGAGCTTTTGTTTCAACTAATTGGTAAGCTGTGTTCAACAAGCCACCAATACTTGCTTCTCCCTTTGCATTGGTTGTCAACTTACCGACAACAGCACCTGTTGCAACTCGGATCACGTTAAATTCAGCACCTGCTAAAGCAGTGTTTTCATCTTGGCTATCAACTTTCTTGAGGTTGATGGAGAAGGTATAACCTTGGGCTTCCCCACCAGCAGTTTGATAAACGAATGGGTTGCTCTTCGTTTCAGTAACTTTTTGAGCCTTCAAGCTTACATTATTGAGGAACTTTTCCCCATTTGCAGGGGTATAAGGAATCTTCACCTTATAGACAATCAAGTAACCTTCGCCTTGGGATACATTTCCCAGGCTGACGTTGAAGCTCTTCTTATCTGCTCCAAACTCAACTGGCATGTTAACGACTTGCCCATTTTTTAAATCTAATTTATGCGAACTGTTAACGACCCAATTCCCTTTTTTAATCACAAAGGAATCTTCTACGTAGCTCATTCCTTCTGTTTGCAATTGGTCAGATACAACCGCTTCAGTTAACGGCGCATTCGCTGCATTGACACGCACTTCATATTGACGTGTGATGCTGCCATCTGCTAAGGTTTCTGTCCCCCAGCTAACCTTGTCCAAGGTCTTTTCAGCATTCCCTGGGTCAACTACAAAGTCAACTTTTCCTACAGGGACAGGATTATTGTCCACATTCAAGGTGATTGGCACCTTGCTTGGAGACTCGGTTGCAGGCTCTACCCGAACTGCAAAGAACATGCTTCCTGAAATATTTGATTTCTTTTCCACATAATCTTCATAGGTCAAGGTGATGGTTTTATTTGCAGCATTAATGACTGCTTTTGCAACCACTGATTGACCATCCGGACTCATTACATCAAATGTTTGATCCGAGATGAATTTTAGATTCTGAGGGAGGGCAATGACCGCTTGATCCCCAGATTTAACCCCGTTCGGAACATTGAAAGTTAGATCAACCTTAATGTCCGTGTACTGGTCCACGGGTGACTTAGCAGGTGTGATCGTTTTACTTGTAATTTGGATCTTTCCTGTTGAGCCATCAGCATGGGCCGACCGAATTTTGGACAAACCAAAGACACTAGCTAAAACTAATACTAAGGTCAGTATTATTTTTAAGCTTTTTTTCATCATAAACTCCTTTTTTCTTTTTGTTTCTCCTATATATCACTAATTAGAGTAATATACGAAAAAAATTTTACTATATTCAGCATATAAATGCAAGCATCATCTACTAAAATTATCAAGATTCTTTCAATTATCATATTATTTGCTTTTCCTATGAATTTCAGCTAGATTCCAAAGCTTTTTTTCCTATAGTATGGTAAAATAGAAATGAAATCTTCACGAAGGAGAATACAATGGAAAAACAAACCGTTGCAGTATTGGGTCCTGGTTCATGGGGAACAGCCCTTTCACAAGTCCTCAATGATAACGGCCATGAAGTCCGTCTCTGGGGAAATATCCAAGAACAAATCGATGAAATCAATACCGCTCATACCAATCAACGCTATTTCAAAGACATCGTTATTAGCGAAGACATCACTGCTACGACTGATTTGAAAGCAGCTTTGGATGGTGTGGACGCTATCCTCTTTGTCGTTCCTACAAAGGTGACCCGTTTGGTGGCGAAACAAGTCGCTGAAACACTAGATCACCCTGTAACAGTCATGCATGCTTCCAAGGGACTAGAACCTGGTACACACGATCGAATTTCTCAAATCCTTGAAGAAGAAATTCCTGCTTCTCTTCGCAGCGAGGTGGTGGTCGTTTCTGGACCTAGTCACGCCGAAGAAACTATCGTACGGGACATCACCCTCATTACAGCTGCCTCAATAGATTTAGAAGCCGCACGCTATGTTCAAGAACTCTTTAGCAACCATTACTTCCGCCTCTATACCAATACAGATGTCATCGGAGTGGAAACTGCTGGAGCCTTGAAGAATATCATCGCTGTCGGAGCTGGGGCCCTGCACGGTCTTGGTTATGGTGACAATGCCAAAGCAGCTATCATCACGCGCGGTCTCGCTGAAATCACGCGCCTTGGCGTTAAGCTAGGAGCTAGCCCCTTGACCTATAGCGGTTTGTCTGGGGTTGGTGACTTGATCGTTACTGGTACTTCTGTTCACTCCCGCAACTGGCGAGCTGGGGATGCTCTCGGACGTGGCGAAAAATTGGAAGACATCGAAGCCAACATGGGCATGATCATTGAAGGGATCTCTACGACCAAAGTCGCCCATGAACTGGCGCAAGAATTGGATGTCTACATGCCAATTACACAAGCCATTTACCAAGTCATCTATGAAGGAAAAGATATCCGCGAAGCCATCCACCACATGATGAGCAATGAATTTAAAGAAGAAAACGAGTGGAAATAAGTCAACCACCCTATAATGAATCATACCTTTTAGAAAGGAAACTATATGACTAAAGTTAGAAAAGCAGTCATTCCTGCGGCTGGTTTGGGGACACGCTTCCTCCCAGCTACCAAAGCTTTGGCAAAAGAAATGTTGCCAATCGTTGACAAACCTACGATCCAATTCATCGTAGAAGAGGCTCTGAAATCTGGGATTGAAGAAATCCTTGTCGTAACAGGGAAGGCTAAACGTTCGATCGAAGACCATTTCGATTCTAACTTCGAATTGGAATACAATCTCGAGCAAAAAGGCAAGACTGACTTACTCAAGTTGGTCAATGATACAACAGCGATCAATCTTCATTTCATCCGCCAAAGTCACCCTCGAGGTTTAGGGGACGCTGTTCTTCAAGCCAAGGCCTTTGTTGGAAACGAGCCTTTTGTCGTTATGTTGGGAGATGATCTGATGGACATCACTAATGATGATGCCTTACCATTGACCAAACAATTGATGAACGACTACGATGAAACTCATGCGTCAACCATCGCTGTGATGGAAGTCCCTCACGAAGAGGTTTCTTCTTACGGTGTGATCGCACCTCAAGGCGAAGGTATCAATGGTCTTTATAGCGTTGAAACGTTTGTCGAAAAGCCAAATCCAGAGGATGCTCCAAGTGATCTCGCTATTATCGGACGCTACCTCTTGACTCCTGAAATCTTTGATATTCTTGCAAATCAAGAACCAGGTGCCGGCAATGAAATTCAATTGACGGATGCGATCGACACCCTCAATAAGACCCAACGAGTCTTTGCCCGTGAATTTAAAGGTCAACGCTACGATGTAGGTGACAAGTTTGGTTTTATGAAAACATCGATTGATTATGCTTTGAAACATCCTCAAGTAAAAGATGACCTCAAACAATATATCATTGATCTTGGAAAACAATTAGAATCATCTGAACAAACTGCAGACTAAAAAAGAAGGAAGAGAGATTTCATTCTCACTTCCTTTTTTTGTTGTATCTTATAAACTGTATCGTTTAATGGGTTCTACGTTTTTCGATGTAGTAGCCAAATCCAAAAACTGTCAAAAGAACTCCGCCTACCATCGTCGCAATGGAAATACTTTGACCGGTTGATGGTAATTTTTTCTCACCTTTCTTCTCTTCAATTTTTGCTGCAGATTTATAAACTACACCATAAGTTGAGAAATGAGAGGTTGTAAATGTTACGGCTGACTTATCTTCATTTAGTTGGAATTGGAAGGATTCCAATTGACCATTTTCACCGATACCATAAACTGCTTCTACTTCTTTTTGGCTATTTACTGGAATGGTCACAACAGTTGGACTAATTTGATGTATAGGATTATTTTGGTTCGATAATTGAATATTATATGCCTTGTACTCTTTACCAGCTAGTTCTTTGACATCTTTCAAAACTTCAACAAGGAGACTATAGCCACCTTGAGCAAAATCAGGGTTTTGCAAGACGATACCTGTTGCCTGGTCTACTAAAATATATGAATTTGTTGGTAAAACTGGGCGACCAACGGTACTAACACTGTTACTATTTGTAGGAACAACAGTAGTTGTACGACTTGGTGTTGTTTCTTCCTTGCTTGGCTCTGTACTTGCTTCGGTGCTTGGTTTCGTTTCTTCCTTACTTGGTTCTGTACTTGACTCAGTGCTTGGTTTCGTTTCTGCCTTGCTTGGTTCTGTACTTGATTCGGTGCTTGGTTTCGTTTCTTCCTTGCTTGGTTCTGTACTTGCTTCGGTGCTTGGGGTCGTTTCTTCCTTACTTGGCTCGGTGCTTGACTCAGTGCTTGGTTTCGTTTCTGCCTTGCTTGGTTCTGTACTTGCTTCGGTGCTTGGCTTCGTTTCTTCCTTACTTGGCTCGGTGCTTGACTCTGTTGGATCCTTGAAGTCATCTGGTAAAGATGCTCGGTATGGATCATCTGTACGACCTGCTTCTTTAAGAGTTGCAGATAATTCAGACTCATATTGCTTGAATTGTTTGAAGAGACGTTCAGACCGAGCTAAAGCATCCTCAGTCACCTTATCTTCAACTGCTTTTGCTGCAGCTTCATCAGCTTTCAAGGCAGCGTATTTTGCATCGCTCACTTTTTGTTCAATAATGAGCTGTTCTTCTAGTGCTTTCCAGTGATTTTGAATCGATTTCCCAAAGAGATCTTGGTTATTGATGGCCATTTGGTCGATGTGCCAAACTGTCCAATACCATGAATTTGGATCATAAGTAGCCGTTTGAGGTTTAAAAGCTTCGTAAGTATCTTTTACATTTCCATAGAATGGAACATAAGGGGTATTCCGTGAAGGCCCCATGCCGATCCATACAGTTCCACCAAATGATTTTGGAAGGTTTGGATTGATTTGATAGACATGGGCATCGATCACATTTTCGTTTCCTAAAGCATATTTGTATTGGTCTTTACGAACAGTATCGTTGCTACCATCATCACCTTGTTTCTTAACACCAATTTGATCATCTGGCACGAAGCGTCCATTTAAGTGTTCAAAACGGTTCCGTTGCAAAGCAAAAGCATCTTCTAAGGTGTATTTTTTGTTTGGATCGGTTGGTGAACGGAAGAGCTCATACTCATCATCCTCATAAGTGACTTTAGAGTCTGGATCTAGTAAGGTGATACCTGCATAGGTCCGTGAGCGGTCCCCTTCAGCATATTTTTCTGGTCCATAAGATTTAGCAATATGGAAATTGCCATCTTTATCAGTCTTGTAGTTGCCAGATTCCTTGGCTACTTTTTCGACATCTTTAGAGGCAATGACATTTTCAGTGTCATTCAAGTCTACATGGCCAAGGTAGTAGGTATTGGCAAAAACTGCATATTTATCTTCTGGCACCTTCACCGCTACATATTGGTGACCAGATAGAATTTCCATATACCAAGTTTCATTTTGGTCTGCAAAGACAACCACATTCCCTTCAGCTGAACCTTTTTCTTCGATGACTTTGGCCAGTAATTCAACCCCTTCACGGGCAGTTTTAACACGTGGCAAAATCACATCTAGCATAGCTGCTTCTGGTAGGCCATTCTCTTTCAAAGGATCCGTTGTCAAGACTTTCTTATTTGGGATTGCTGTTACTGTCGCAGTCATGGATACACCGGCTTCATTAAAACCGTGTTCCCCGAAAGCACCGTTACTACCGTCACCACGAGCAGAGTCATAGGTCGCGGTATATTTCATTTCACTGGCAGCATGCGGGTAGGTGAATCCGTTGGATTCATCCTCGATCTGATCTCCCTCGTTATAAGTCTTAGCATCGACCACAACATAGTTTTTGTTGTGTTTTCCACCATTTGGATAATAAGGGTAGTCCTCTGTCCGACCAAAGAGAGTGGTCCCATCCTTGGTCAACTGGCGACCAATGATAAATCCACAGCAGGCCTGAACGGCTTGAATTGGTAGGAGTAAGAACGTCATCGCTATCAAAGCTAGTTTAAACAACCATTTCTTCATGGCAAATCTCCTTTATGTTTGAATGTTCCTTTATAGAAAAAGGGAGCATCCCCTATTTTTTATACCTTAAGTCTATCTTTTTTTCACCTCTTTTGCAAGCGCTTTCGATTTTGCGTTTTTATACCTTTTTACCCATAATTAACTTTTCTATGGACCTATCAATAGTGGATTCACTCGGCTCCTACAATTATATTATAATAAATATATGCAATTCTTTGCATTTCAAACAATTTTCTGTTAGTTTACGATTTCGCTACATTTTTTAGGAAAAAAAGAGGCTGGGACAAAAGTCCTGGCCTCTCAATTGTTTTTGGATTGTCGAGCAAGACGCAGTGGTTGAGTGGGCTCTACTACGCTGATTTCATCAGCTTT
>NZ_JBDGEA010000002.1:0-10843 GCF_040908565.1 Streptococcus parasanguinis
GTAAGTACTTCAGTTTCAGTGAGTCAATCACAATCAGGATCAACATCTGGTAGCGGTTCATACTCTAACTCAATGAGCCAATCAGGATCAACATCTGCTAGTGGTTCATACTCTAACTCAATGAGTCAATCAGGATCAACATCTACTAGTGGTTCATACTCTAACTCAATGAGCCAATCAGGATCAACATCTACTAGTGGTTCATACTCTAACTCAATGAGTCAATCAGCTTCTGGTTCAGAGTCATTGTCTACATCAGAATCAGCAAGTGGATCACAAAAACACAGCGAATCTGTAGCACTTCCAAATACTGGTGAAACAACATCTGTAACATCAGCTCTTCTTGGAGCAGTTGCAGGACTTGCTGGAGCAGCTGTACTTGGTCGTCGTAAAAAAGAAGATGAAAAATAATCTTCTATCCTAATTTGATTCGATCATTTCAGGTATGTGGTCAATGAAAAAAGGATCCAAAAAGAGAACCTCCGGGTTCTCTTTTTGTATGTTGTTTTCGTGTCAGAAAATGGTCTTAATTAGTTACATTAGGGAAAAAATAGGGTATAATAACTTGATATCTAAAATTTAAGGAGCAGTCATGTTTTTTAAACGTTCAAAAGGTGAGTTTCGTGAAACGGAGCGAATCACACGTTTTAAATTAATCAAATCAGGAAAGAATTGGGTACGGGCATCTGTTTCACGGTTAGGCCTATTTCGCGTCCTACGAGGTGGTGTGGATGAAAAATTCATGGTTAGATATGATGATTCTTCACGTCAGATGCCTGCAGAACTAGTAAAAGGTATGGTTGTGCTAGGGGCTCTTGCTGGAGCAACAACAGTTGCTAACCCAGTATTTGCAGAGGAAAATGGGATGAATACGACTGTTGGGTCTGAAATCAGCCCATCGACCGGTGTAGCGGGTTCGGATAGTTTTGTCTTGGGGACGACCTCTATCACAGATTCTGTGTCAGCGAGGCAGTCTGCTAGCGAATCTGAATCACTCTCGAAGTCAGGCAGTCAGTTGCTTTCAGAAAGCAGTTCACTTTCTCAGTCGGTTTCTTTGAGTGAATCTCATCTTGTTAGTGCTTCAGCGAGTCAGTCCACATCAGAAACCGCTAGCAGCAGTCTCTCAGAGGACGATTCAATTCACAGGTCTACTCCTGAAACGAGTGAGAAAGAAGCAGCGACTCAGACCACTCGCTCGGAAGACCAGGTGAAGCGTCTCCAAGCCTTGGCTTTGGATTTATACACCTATCGTGCACAAGCTATGGAAATTCCGGGGACAGAATCTGCTATTGAAAATGGAGATCTGGCTTTAGAGGCTATTCGTGTAGGCTTGTCCAATCCGGCAATTCAAATCGATGCCGTGGAAAGTCAAGCAAAAACCGCTCGGAATCGGTTGGCCAATGCAGTGCTCCGTGCTACTTCAGGTCAACGAGATCCGCGCAATGGGAATCGTATCGACTCGGATACTAGTCTTCGTGCTCCTCAATATAATCTAGGGCCAGCTAATAATGCTTTGATTTCCGCTTATAACTCTGACTACATCAATCAGGCTTATAACGTTGTTGAAAGCATTCCTACACGAAATAGTATTAAAAGCATTGGCTACGCTTCTGGTAGTGACCGTGTGAATGGCATCAATGTGCCTCAGACATCGGCACTAAAAAATAGTGCAGTCGCCTTTAATATTTTGGGGACTGTTGGCCAGACAGAAGTCGTAACGCCTGGGAAAATTTATAATGTTTCTTTTGTAGTGACTAATACGGCTAAGCAGTCAGTGACACGTACGCTTCGTATTCAGGTTTTGCCACAAAATGATGGCATTCGAAACCCGATTACGGCTGTGACAACGAGTACTTTTGTTAATGACACCACTAACTTGGCCCAGGCTGAAAAAGAGAAGGTTTGGGAGGCTTTTAAGACTGCTAACCCAAATATTGCCACTTCAAAGGATTTTAAATCTTATTCGGTTTCATCATCTGGTGTGGTGACTATTACTTATAAAGATAACACCACAAATGATGTAACCGCTCCTGTTAAGCGCCTAGCAGCACCGATGGTTGAGACTCGCTTACTAGAGAAAGCCTATACTCAAACACCTGTAACAGTGACCGGTGCTGAGCCTGGATCTACCGTTGTCTTGTATAACAATGATGATGAAATCGGAACAGCAGTAGCGGATACTTCTGGGCAAGCGATTGTGACACCAACCGTTCCTTTACAAATTGGTGGTGTGACAACTAAAGCACGGATCATGTATGGTGATCACGCGGTTTATTCTGATGCCAGCAATATGGTTGCTGTAACAGATGCCACACGTCCTGAAGTGACGGCTAAGTTAACTGTCAATGGTGTGGAACCGAAATCAACCCCTCTTGAAGGTGGTGGGAAGAATTATACCATTTATGCTGGTGATGATGCAGTTGTGACTTTTACAGCTACTGATGACAGTGGCAAGTTGAAAGAAATGAAAGTCGTTGCACGAGCAGATTTGAACGACAATGCCTTGAACGGGAATTTCTTTGGTGGCAGCCAGTATGGAACAGGTGATATTGCACCTATCACGGGAGATATTACGGCAACAGCTGCGAACCCTGCAACTATCACAGCGACCATTCATTTGAAGGATGACCTTTACCATTCCTTCCGAAACACATGGCAACGCAATGTCGCGGCTATTGACAATGCGTCTAATATGAACCGTCCAAATGGTTTGGGTGAAATTCGGATTACCCAAGGACGTCTTGCTGATCGTACGCCAGGTGTGGCACCAACAAGCACTATTCAGGTGACCAGCTTGACAGCCTTGACAGATGCAGATAAGAGCAAGGTGATTGCAGCTGTGTCGGCTGTTAATCCAGAGGTGGCTAACCGCATTAAGGCCTATACGGTTAATAGTGATGGTACAGTCACCATTACTTATAAAGATAGTACGACCAATGTCGTAGCTGTGAAATTGTCAGATAGCGATCATAGTCAGTCTGTCTCAAACAGTCAGAGTGCATCTACGAAGACTTCGCAATCGATTAGTCAGTCCTTAAGTACGAAGCAATCACAGAGCGTATCGGCTCAGCAGAGTGTTTCATTGAGCCAATCACTGAGCTCAGTTCGTTCGCGAAGTTTGTCGGCTTCACTAAGCCAATCAGCATCGGCAAGTGTATCCGCTCAAGCGAGTCTATCTCGCAGTCAATCATTGAGCAAGGAGATTTCTCAATCTCAATCCGCTTCGACGAGTCAATCTGTATCGGCAAGAAAATCTGAATCTGTGAAGGTTTCGGAATCCGTTTCTGCAAGTGTCAGTGCCTTGCAGTCTGCTTCGGTATCAGCGAGTGCATCCAAAGTGGTTAGCCAGTCTATGTCAAGCTCGACATCCGCTTCAATGAGCGCCTTTGTTTCAGTGAGTCAGTCGGCTTCAGCATTGGTTTCACAGTCAGCATCGGAGTCACTAAGTCAATCTACTCGTGAGTCGGCTTCAAAATCAGTGAGTCAATCGCAGTCTGAGTCTGCATCAGTATCCTTGAGTGAGTCAGTTTCAACGTCTGAGTCAGCATCTGTTTCAACCTCAGAGTCAGTATCGACCTCAGAATCGATCTCAACGTCAGAATCGATTTCTACCTCTGAATCTGTATCAACGTCCGAGTCGGTTTCAGCCTCAGAATCGGCATCGACCTCAGAATCAGCATCAGTATCAACATCTGAGTCAGTATCAGAGTCAGCATCAGTATCAACATCTGAGTCAGTATCAGCGTCAGAATCAGTTTCAACATCTGAATCGGTTTCAGCGTCAGAATCAGTGTCTACGTCTGAGTCAGTTTCAAGTTCTGAATCAGTCTCAACGTCTGAATCAGTGTCTACATATGAATCAGTTTCAACATCTGAGTCATCGTCAGCTTCAGAATCAGTATCTACTTCAGAATCGGTGTCTACATCTGAATCGGTGTCTACATCTGAGTCTGTATCAATGTCCGAATCAGTCTCAGCGTCTGAGTCAGTATCAGCCTCTGAATCAGTATCTACATCTGAATCGGTTTCAACATCTGAGTCAGTTTCAGCATCTGAATCGGTATCAACGTCTGAATCAGTCTCAACATCTGAATCTGCATCAACCTCAGAATCAGTTTCTACATCTGAGTCTATATCAACGTCAGAATCAGTTTCTACTTCTGAGTCAGTCTCAACGTCAGAATCGGTTTCAACGTCAGAATCAGTCTCAACATCTGAATCGCTGTCAACATCCGAGTCGGTTTCAGCGTCAGAATCAGTTTCTGTATCTGAATCAATATCAACATCTGAATCAGTATCAGCCTCAGAATCAGTTTCAACATCTGAATCGGTGTCAGCGTCAGAATCAGTGTCTACGTCAGAATCAGTCTCGACATCCGAGTCGGTTTCTAGATCTGAGTCTATATCAACGTCTGAGTCGGTGTCTGTATCCGAATTAGTGTCGACATCTGAGTCAGTGTCAACATCCGAATCGGCCTCAACGTCTGAGTCAGTCTCAAGTTCAGAATCTATATCAATGTCCGAGTCAGTATCGACATCCGAGTCAGTGTCAGCCTCTGAATCAGTGTCTACGTCTGAGTCAGTTTCAAGTTCTGAATCAGTCTCAACGTCTGAGTCAGTGTCTACATCTGAATCGGTTTCAACGTCTGAGTCAGTGTCAGCATCAGAGTCAGTATCTACCTCTGAATCGGTGTCGACATCCGAGTCTGTATCAACGTCTGAGTCGGTGTCGACATCCGAGTCGGTTTCAGCTTCAGAATCAGTATCAGCGTCAGAATCAGTCTCAACATCTGAATCAGTCTCAGCGTCAGAATCAGTTTCTGTATCTGAATCAATATCAACATCTGAATCAGTCTCAGCTTCAGAATCAGTTTCAACATCTGAATCGGTATCAACGTCCGAGTCGGTTTCAGCCTCAGAATCAGTTTCAAGTTCAGAATCGGTATCAACGTCAGAATCAGTCTCAGCGTCTGAGTCATTGTCAGCGTCAGAATCAGTATCTACTTCTGAATCGGTGTCAGCTTCAGAATCAGTGTCTACGTCTGAGTCAGTTTCAAGTTCTGAATCAGTCTCAACGTCTGAATCGGTCTCAACGTCTGAATCGATTTCAACCTCTGAGTCAGTTTCTACCTCAGAATCAGTTTCTACCTCAGAATCGCTGTCAACATCCGAGTCGGTTTCAGCGTCAGAATCAGTCTCAACATCTGAATCAGTATCAGCTTCAGAATCAGTTTCTGTATCTGAATCAATATCAGCTTCAGAATCAGTTTCTGTATCTGAATCAATATCAACATCTGAGTCAGTCTCAGCGTCTGAGTCAGTCTCAACATCTGAGTCAGTCTCAGCGTCTGAGTCAGTCTCAACGTCTGAGTCAGTCTCAACGTCAGAATCAGTCTCAACGTCTGAGTCAGCCTCAACATCTGAATCAGTATCAACATCTGAGTCAGTCTCAGCGTCTGAGTCAGTCTCAACGTCAAAATCAGTCTCAACGTCAGAATCGTTTTCTACCTCTGAATCACTGTCAACATCTGAATCGGTGTCTACATCTGAGTCAGTATCAGCGTCTGAGTCATCGTCAGCTTCAGAATCAGTATCAGCCTCTGAATCAGTGTCTACGTCTGAGTCAGTTTCAAGTTCTGAATCAGTCTCAACGTCAGAATCGATTTCAACATCCGAGTCAGTATCAGCCTCTGAATCAGTCTCGACATCCGAGTCATTGTCAGCGTCCGAGTCAGTTTCTACATCTGAATCAGTGTCTACTTCAGAATCAGTATCAGCCTCTGAATCAGTATCAGCCTCTGAATCAGTATCTACTTCAGAATCTACTTCAGAATCAGTGTCAACATCTGAATCAGTATCAGCGTCTGAGTCAGTCTCGACGTCTGAGTCGGTGTCAACATCAGAGTCGGTGTCAACATCAGAGTCAGTTTCAACCTCTGAGTCAGTATCTACGTCTGAGTCAGTTTCTACATCTGAATCGCTGTCAACATCCGAGTCGGTTTCTACATCTGAATCGCTGTCAACATCCGAGTCGGTTTCTGTATCTAAGTCATTGTCAGCGTCTGAATCAGCATCTGAGTCAGCATCAGCATCTGAGTCAGCATCAGCATCTGAGTCAGTATCAGCGTCTGAATCAGTATCTACATCTGAATCGGTGTCAACATCAGAGTCAGTCTCAACGTCTGAATCGGTTTCAACGTCTGAGTCCGTGTCGACATCTGAATCGGTATCAACGTCAGAATCAGTTTCAAGTTCAGAATCGGTATCAACGTCAGAATCAGTGTCTACGTCTGAGTCAGTTTCAAGTTCTGAATCGGTATCAACGTCAGAATCAGTTTCAAGTTCAGAATCGGTATCAACGTCAGAATCAGTCTCAGCGTCTGAGTCAGTATCAATATCCGAGTCATTGTCAGCGTCTGAATCAGTATCGACCTCTGAATCAGTATCGACCTCTGAGTCAGTGTCTACATCTGAATTGGTTTCAACGTCAGAATCAGTATCAACATCTGAGTCAGTGTCTACATCTGAATTGGTTTCAACGTCAGAATCGATTTCAACGTCTGAGTCCGTGTCTACATCTGAATCGGTGTCTACGTCTGAGTCAGTTTCAACCTCTGAATCACTGTCAACATCCGAGTCGGTTTCTGTATCTGAGTCATTGTCAGCGTCCGAATCAGTGTCTACCTCTGAATCGGTTTCAATGTCAGAATCAGTATCAGAGTCAGAATCAATATCTGAGTCAGCATCAGAGTCAGTATCAACGTCAGAATCAGTGTCTACGTCTGAGTCAGTATCAGCGTCTGAGTCAGTCTCAACTTTTGTTTCAGTTTCGGAATCAATCACGACATCAGGGTCAACATCTGGTAGTGGTTCATACTCTAACTCAATGAGCCAATCAATTTCTCATTCAGAGTCAGTATCATCATCAGAATCAGCAAGTGGATCACAAAAACACAGCCAATCTGTGGCACTTCCGAATACTGGCGAAACAGGATCTGTGACATCAGCTCTTCTTGGGGTTGTTACAGGGTTAGCTGGAATTGCTGGACTGACCCGACGTAAAAAGAAGGGGAACTGATCTAGTAGGAAATATCATTTTTTCGAGAGGCTGGGACAAAAGTCCCAGTCTCTCAATTGTCTTTGCATTGTTGAGCAAGACGCAGTGGTTGAGTGGGCTCTACTACGCTGATTTCATCAGCTTTTATAGCCCTACTCAACTGTGCGGAGGTGGGACGACGAAATCGAATTCTAACGAATTACCGATTTCTGTCCCACTCTCTTTTTTACTAGTAGAATGAAGTGTTTTTAATTTCTTGCAAAAAATTCGAAAACAAAAACAACAATAAATAAGTTTTTCATAGCAAATTACTTGAATCTACGTAGTATTCCTGTATAATGAATAATGACTACAATGTAAGGGGAATATCATGCAATTTAAGCGTTCAAAAGGAAACTTTCGTGAAACAGATCGTGTCGTACGCTTCAAATTAATTAAATCAGGAAAAAATTGGCTTCGAGCATCAACAGCAGCTCTAGGTCTCTTTCGTGTGGTACGTGGGCAAGTGGAGGAGGCCATCATTGCTAACGTGCAGCAAGATCAAATAGAAAGTCAAAAGAATAGCCAAGCCTTCTTAAAAGGTTTGATTGCGGTAGGAACTGTTTTTGGAGGTGCTGTACTTGCTACGACTGCTAAGGCGGAGGATGCAACATCACTTGCACCAACGGTTTCTGAGACAAAAGAGGAAACCTTGGCAGAAGTGGACAGTGTGGTCTTAGCGAAAACTTCAAGCCAGCCTTCAGAATCTATCTCTGTTTCAGAATCCACTAGCCTTTCTACATCTGTTAGTGCGTCTGCTTCGATCAGTGAATCTACTTCTTTGTCCTTGAGCAAAGTTGGATCAACTGCACTGTCAACTGCACTTAGCGAGTCTTCCCAAGCTCTAGAGTCAGAAGCAAGTATTGAAGAGCCGACTAGTTTAGAAGAAGCCACTGTTTTAGAACAAAACACCTCTGAAGCTGAATTGCTCCAAAAAATTGCAGGGGATTACGCATCTACAATGACGGACACTGATCGTCAAGCAGTGGTCGAAGCGGTCATTAACAAGGTGCAGGCTGAAGTGATTGCAAGCAATAACTTGATCCACACAAATGCTGGTGCGCAAGCTTATGCCGAGCAACGCGATCGTTTGGGCAAAGCGGTTGATGAGATGATGACCACCTTAACGGCTGCAGGCTTTGTGGGAAATTCCAATGTAAATGGGAAACCAGCTATCTCAGCTCAATTGGCTCCGATTAGTGAAGAGGCTAGAAGTAGTAATGAAGATCTATCCATCTCACCC
Organism: Streptococcus parasanguinis; assembly: GCF_040908565.1. Lineage (GTDB taxonomy): Bacteria > Bacillota > Bacilli > Lactobacillales > Streptococcaceae > Streptococcus > Streptococcus parasanguinis_AC. The sequence goes on from NZ_JBDGEA010000002.1 coordinate 8,340, forward strand.
GAGATGGATGATCGCCATGGCGCCAATGTGGTAGATGCGCCACTACCAACCTCGAATGTTGCCAAAGACCCGAACCTAGATAAAAATGCTTTGTTAACTCCAGAAGAGCTTGCAAAGTATTCAAAAGATCACGATTTGAACCGTTATACTTTTGCAATTTGGGAATTTGTTGACCAAAATGAGAAATCCTTGGGCTACTATGCGACACTATCTGTTGATCGTAGCGAAACGAATCCAGATATTCGTGATCCGAAGAATGTTTATTTCCGAATTGTGAAGGAATCAGATGGATCAGAAGTCTTTTCTCAAACATTCCAACCTAATGAGATATTGAATAGCCCTATACGACTTCCTAAAGAAGTTTTGATTGCAGATTCTCCAGCAGGCAACAACTTTATCTATTCTTTCGGAGACGCAAGTAAACCTCCTTATGTGACCCTACAATCTTTTCCTAGTCTTATGGTTCCAGTCAGAAGTGTTATGCTTCGAGATGTCTATGATGTCATGGAACCTTCACGTCAAGGTCAAATATTAAATGATTTCTTCCAGGTTAAAGTACCAACCATGTGGTCTCAACAGTCTACCTTGTATCGTTTGGTGGATCCAAAGGGTGAATGGCAAAATGGACTGTATCAACCAACTGGTGAAGAAGAGATCCTTGCTGAATACAGGCAATCTGGGATTGAGGGACAACAGTATACGGCTTCAAATGCGCGTGATATTGCAGGTTACGTTCAGGTACCAGTAGTAAGTACTTCTCAAAATGTAAGAACAGGAACTTTTGATAATAGTACAGTTGGAGATCGACGTGTAGAATTATACGGCGGCGCGCGTGAGCATTTTATAAGAAGTGAAGTTGTCCCAACGAATCAAAATGGGGACTACATTCTTCGCTATTACGTCTTGGATCCTTCTAAAATATATTCATTGACCTCTCGGGATACAGGAAATGAACCAGTATTTGATAAGTATACTCTTGTTTATGAAAAAACTTTTAAACACGACGTTCCAGGCCAATTGTCTGACTTAGGTGGAACGCGTAAAATTGAAAGTAAAAATAAGGATTATTTCCTAAACGTTACTCCAAGACGTGTGGATGAACATAAATTTGAACTGGACGTAACAGGTTGGTTTTCCGCCAATGAAACAGTGACCTATACTGATGAAAAGACGGGAATAGCGTACACGGTTCCAAAACCATTCACAGCTGTTCCAAAATCACCTTCCCTTTCAAAAAATACAACGATGGTTGTAGGAGAAGATGCGACTCCTCAAGGAGCCGATGGCTTCTCTCGTTTCAAGCATACGATTAAGGATAACTATTATGCTAATCCAATGACGAGTGTGAACTACTATTATCGGAAGATGACGGCATCTGAGTCTGCCTCACAGTCTCAAAGTTTTTCAACTTCATCTTCCATCTCTGAGAGTGAGTCACCAACCTTTGAGTCTATTTCAAGATCTCAGTCAGAATCCTTGGACCCAGCATCGCTATCTGCGAGTCAGTCAGAATCCTTGGTTCAAGCCTCGGTTTTTGCGAGCCAGTCTGATTCTTTAATTCAAGCTATGTTTTCTGCGAGTCAATCGAAGTCCTTGGCTCAAGAATCACTTTCCGCGAGCCAGTCTGATTTCTTAGTTCAAACATCAATTTTCCTTAGTCAATCGGAATCGTTGGCTCAAGAATTGCTTTCTACGAGCCAATCGACATCCTTGGTTAAATCCTCAGAATCGGCGAGTCGCTCTGAATCCTTGGTTCAAGAATCACTTTCTGTGAGCCAATCTGAGTCACAGGTTCAAGAATCGCTTTCAGCAAGTCGATCAGACTCGCTGGTTCAAGCCTCAGTTTCGACAAGTCAGTCTGAGTCCTTGGTACAAGAGTCCATTTCAGCGAGTCAATCTGAGTCCTTGGTACAAGAGTCGGTTTCAGCAAGCGGATCAGAATCGTTGGTTAAAGAATCACTTTCCGCGAGTCAGTCAGAGTCGCAAGTACAAGCATCAGTTTCCGCGAGTCAATCTGAATCGCAGGTTAAAGAGTCCGTTTCAGCAAGTCAGTCTGAGTCCTTGGTACAAGAGTCCGTTTCCGCGAGTCAATCAGAGTCACAGGTTAAAGAATCGGTTTCAGTAAGTCAATCTGATTCCTTGGTACAAGCGTCCGTTTCAGCAAGTCAGTCTGATTCCTTGGTACAAGAGTCCGTTTCTGTTAGCCAGTCTGATTCGCTGGTCCAAGCCTCGGTTTCCGCTAGCCAATCTGATTCCTTGGTACAAGAGTCGGTTTCAGCAAGCGGATCAGAATCGTTGGTTAAAGAATCAATTTCCGCGAGTCAATCTGAGTCCTTGGTACAAGAGTCGGTTTCAGCAAGCGGATCAGAATCGTTGGTTAAAGAATCAATTTCCGCGAGTCAGTCAGAGTCGCAAGTACGAGCATCGATTTCAGCAAGCCAATCAGAATCGTTGGTTCAAGCATCAGTTTCGGCAAGTCAATCTGAATCACAGGTTAAAGAGTC
>NZ_JBDGEA010000002.1:10943-11334 GCF_040908565.1 Streptococcus parasanguinis
CAATCTGAGTCACAAGTCCAAGCTTCAATTTCAGCAAGCCAATCTGAGTCACAAGTCCAAGCTTCAATTTCAGCAAGTCAGTCAGAGTCGCAAGTCCGAGCATCGATTTCAGCAAGCGAATCTGAGTCACAGGTTCACGCCTCGACTTCGGCAAGTCAATCTGAGTTGTTGGTCCAAGCTTCAATCTCAGCTAGTCGATCAGACTCGTTGGTTCAAGCCTCAGTTTCGACAAGTCGGTCTGAGTCACAAGTTCAAGCTTCGGCTTCCGTAAGTCAATCTGAGTCACAAGTCCAAGCATCGATTTCAGCAAGTCAGTCTGATTCCTTGGTACAAGAGTCCGTTTCTGTTAGCCAGTCTGATTCGCTGGTCCAAGTCTCGGTTTCAGCGAGTC
>NZ_JBDGEA010000002.1:11431-187592 GCF_040908565.1 Streptococcus parasanguinis
TCAAGCCTCCGTTTCTGCAAGTCAGTCTGAGTCGTTGCTTCAGGAATCCGTTTCGGCCAGCCAGTCTGATTCCTTGGTACAAGAGTCCGTTTCTGTTAGCCAGTCTGATTCGCTGGTCCAAGTCTCGGTTTCAGCGAGTCAATCAGAGTCCTTGGTTCAATCTTCGGTTTCTGCCAGCCAGTCCGAGTCATTGATTAAAGAATCAGTATCTGCCAGTCAATCCGACTCGTTGGTTCAAGCCTCCGTTTCTGCAAGTCAGTCTGAGTCGTTGCTTCAGGAATCCGTTTCGGCCAGCCAGTCTGATTCCTTGGTTCAAGAATCAGTTTCTTCAAGCCAATCTGAGTCGCTTGTCCAAGAGTCAGTTTCAGCCAGTCAGTCAGACTCACAATCAAAAGCAGCATCAGCATCTAAGAGTGAGTCTGAAAAAGCCTCGAAATCTGTTTCGTTGAGTCAGTCGGTATCCTTATCTAATTTGGTATCCAAATCAATTTCTTTGTCTCAATCGCAGTCAACATCGGCGGTTGGATCGGAAGAAGTGGTTTCTCAACTGATTTCCTTGTCGCAATCTATTTCGATGAGTCAATCTGAATCACTGGTTCAAGCCTCCGTTTCAGCAAGCCAATCAGACTCGTTGGTCCAAGAATCAGTTTCAGCAAGTCAGTCTGAGTCCTTGGTACAAGAATCAATTTCAGCGAGCCAGTCTGATTCGCAGGTACAAGAGTCAGTCTCAGCGAGTCAGTCCGATTCCTTGATACAAGAATCCATATCCGCGAGTCAGTCTGATTCCTTGGTTCAGGAATCTGTATCTGCAAGTCAATCAGACTCCTTGGTTCAAGCATCCGTTTCTGCAAGTCAATCAGAGTCGTTGGTACAAGCCTCAGTTTCAGTGAGTCAATCAGAGTCGTTAGTCCAAGAATCAGTTTCCGCCAGTCGATCAGACTCCTTGGTTCAGGCATCTGTATCGTCTAGCCAGTCAGACTCGTTGGTACAGGCATCTGTATCGGCTAGCCAATCAGAGTCTCTGGTTCAAGCCTCCGTTTCAGCGAGCCAATCAGAGTCTCTGGTTCAAGCCTCAGTTTCTGCGAGTGAGGCAGACTCGTTGATTCAGGAATCCGTTTCAACCAGTCATTCAGACTCGTTGGTACAGGCATCTGTATCGGCTAGCCAATCAGATTCGCTGGTTCAAGCCTCCGTTTCAGCGAGCCGATCAGAATCTCAGGTTCAAGCCTCAGTTTCTGCAAGTCAATCAGACTCCTTGGTTCAGGAATCAGTTTCGGCGAGTCAATCAGAATCCTTGGTTAAGGAATCGGTTTCCGCTAGTCAGTCAGACTCGTTGGTACAAGAATCCATTTTGGCCAGTCAATCAGACTCATTGATTCAAGCCTTAGTTTCTGTAAGTCAATCAGAATCTCTGGTTCAAGCATCAGTTTCGGCGAGTGAGTCCGATTCCTTTGTACAAACCTCTGTTTCCGCCAGTCAATCTGAATCCTTGGTTCAGAAATCCGTGTCAGCCAGTCAGTCTGACTCCTTGGTTCAGGCATCTGTATCGGCAAGCCAATCAGAGTCGCTGGTTCAAGCATCCGTTTCAGCGAGCCAATCAGAATCTCAGGTTCAAGAATCAGTTTCTGCAAGTGTGTCAGACTCGTTGATTCAAGCGTCCGTTTCCGCCAGTCAATCAGACTCCTTGGTTCAGAAATCCGTTTCAGCCAGTCAATCAGAATCTCAGGTTCAAGCATCGATTTCAGCTAGTCAATTAAAATCGCAGTTCCAAGAGTCCAGATCGAACTCTCGCTCTCAATCTATTTTTGAGAGCCTATCTACTTCACAATGGACATCTCATTCAGAATCTTTAGTGTCAACATCTGAATTACCTTTGACCAGCTCTTCAGAATCTATAAGCACATTGGCGTTGGAGAGTCAATCCCTGTTGCATGAAACTTCTGAATGGGTCCACGTATCTTATGCGTCTAGCTTCTCTCCTGTGACAAGCCATTCGGAAATTGTAACGAATACACCTCATACGACATTCCTTTCAGAGGTTGCATCGCCAAGTTCGTTACATACTTCAGAATCTGCTTTGCCAAAGACAGGAACAGTTTCTTCATCTAGTATCCTTGCTAGGATAGTTTCACTTCTCCTCTCAGGCTTTGCCCTATTTGGCTTCCGGAAAAAAGATAGCAAATAAGGTATTAAATGTAATGATAAAAGATCGGGATACCACCGGTCTTTTATTGATTAAAAAGGTTAAAGAAGTTGTAAAATATGTTATAATGGTCAAGGAAGTTTTCGGTAAAACGATATAGGGAAGGGTATTTGCGAAAGTTTATCCCTGCTATATGGAATTACGAATATGGATCAAAAAGAAGAGTTAGAGGGAAGAAATGAAAATCCATTTTACAAATTTATTTGGGCAATCTTCGCAAAGTGTTGCTCTGATGGCGCAAAATGATATTATGAATGTGGTTCGTGAACTTGGGGTCAATGAACTTGGAATCTATTTTTATGATCAAACCAATGAACCGGCTGGTGAGTTGAATTCACGGATGGATGGTATTTTAGCAGGTGTAGCTTTTGGAGATATCGTCTTCGTTCAATCACCTTCTTGGAACGGAATTGAGTGGGATAATCGTTTGGTGGATAAGTTAAAACTTCTTCAGACGAAACTAGTCATGTTTATCCATGATGTCCCACCTCTCATGTTTGAAAGTAATTATTATCTCATGCCTGCTTATATTGAGATGTATAATAAGAGCGACCTTGTTGTTGTCCCATCAGAACAGATGTACCATCGTCTAGTATCAGAAGGGCTTACAGTTAAAAAATATGTGGTCCAAAAGTTGTGGGATTTGACCCACAGTTTGGAACTCTACACTCCGCAATTTGAGAAAAAGTTGATCTTCTCAGGAAATCCTTCGCGTTTCCCTCATATCATCGACTGGAAATATGATACACCCCTTCATGTCTATACCGAACCAGTTGAAGGAGTTGATTATTCTAAGGTCCATATTGAAGGCTGGCGGACCAAGCAAGAGTTGCTTTTGGAGCTTTCTAAGGGTGGTTTTGGACTTGTCTGGGGAAATTCAGAGAATCCTGAGGATGAGCGGGATTACTACAAAGAAAATATTTCCTACAAATTATCGACTTATCTGTCTGCAGGTCTTCCGGTAGTAGTGCCAGACTATTTGTCAAATGCAGACTATATTCGAGAAAAAGGGCTTGGCTTTGTAGCATCTAGTCTTGAAGAAGCTAATCGTCTGGTTCAAGACTGCACAGAAGAAGAGTATGCCCAAATGGTCCAAAAGGCTCAATATACTTCTTATTTGATCCGCAATGGCTATTTTACAAAGAAATTATTTATTGATAGTATTATGGCTTTAGAGAAATAAATAGGATAAAAAAGAATTCTTCAGACATAAATCTGAAGAATTTTTTATTGAATACGGTATCAAATTCATATTTTTTTTACAATATTAAGGATTAGTGACAAATATGTTTAGAAAATAAGCAAATTATGGTAAAATAAGTTGAGATAATGTACTATAGACACACATCTTTAAAGGCTATTTCTCAAGTGAACCAGCCAAAATGAGTAAGAGAAAGTTTAAAAGAAATGTTAAAACGATCTGAAGTAGGAAAGAGATTTTGTTGGACGATATTTTTCGTCTTTATTTATGTTTTGGGAAGTAAAATTTCCTTGCCTTTTGTTGACTTATCAAAAGCCTTGAGACTCAATGAGGGAACGACAACCGGTTTACAGCTCTCAAGTGCTGTGATGGGGGGGAATCTCCGTGGGATGTCGATCTTTTCGATCGGTCTATCTCCTTGGATGTCCTCCATGATTTTATGGCGGATGTTTACCGTTTCAAAACGCTTTAACCTTGAAAAAACCAGCTCAGAGATTGTGGAGCGTAGAAAGATGTATGTGACTTTGGTGCTCGCTATTGTCCAGTCCTTGGCAGTGGCTATGTATTTGCCATTGAAAACAGGACTGAATTCAGGCCTTGTCATTGCAGTCAATACCATGATTATGGTAGCTGGTGCTTTCTTTTTAGTTTGGTTATCCGATCTAAATGCTGCTTTGGGGCTTGGAAATTCTATCGTCATCATGATGGCGGGAATGGTTATGTACCTTCCAGAAGATGTAATGCAGGCCCTTTCAAATGTCAATAATATTCCGGGAATCGCTTATATTCTAGGTGTGATTTTCCTCTTAATTTTTGTCTATGTAGCCGTCTTAGTTGAATATTCCAAGTATCAGATTCCTGTCAATAAACTAGGCATCCATAATAATCTTAAAAGTTATACTTTTTTAGATATCAAGATCAATCCAGCAGGAGGTATGCCCTTCATGTACGCTATGACCTTGGTATCGATTCCTCAATATGCCATGCTGTTGGTCTTATCAATGGATCCTAATGCCAAATGGGCTGCTCATCTAGCTAAGCGTTTGGTCATGGGAGATCCGATTTGGATTCTTCTATACATTCTAATGATCGCTCTTCTTTCTTTTGCCTTTGCCTTTGTCAATGTGAATGGAGAAGAAATTGCAGATAAGATGATGAAAGCTTCAGAATATATCGATCATGTCTACCCTGGAGCAGATACACGTCGCTACATCAATGGTATTGTGCTACGCTTGACAGTCTTTGGAACCTTGTATCTGATCCTCTTTACTGCGCTTCCTTTTTCTATCTTGCTATGGGATAAAGAGCTTCTACGTTTGACCATGATCCCAGGGACCTTTCTCATGTTTGTCGGAATGATTTACAATATCCGAGAAGAAATTCGCGCCCTTCGCGTGAACCAACGTTATACAAGAATATTCTAGGAGAGACTATGTATTATTTTGTACCAGCCTGGTATGGAACTGATCGTATCTGGCAGCAGACAGCTACCCCTTGGTACTGGATGCGAGAGTCCATTGAATTTGATGATACCATTAATCAAGTTCGTATTTTTCAAGAAGCGGGAATGGATCGAACATTGTTGTTACCTCAATACAGTCCCCAGCTGCGTTATTTTTTACATCGCCAAGATTTACTTGAGACAGATGTCCTTTCGGTTTTTGATGAGATCCAAGGAGTTCCGTCTGATTTGGCCATGCGCCCGGTCCAGCTCCAGGATATTGAATGGCCAAGTGAGACTACATTTTCCTATACTCCCTTTTTGGTGATGGCGTTTCGAAAAGGGAAATGTCTAGCGAAAATTGACACGGGAGTGGACGGCAATATCCTTACCTTGACTCGTTATAAGGAGGACGAAATCCTCTACGTTGAATATTTAGATGACCGCGGGTTTATCTCTAGTAGAGTTTACTATAAGGATGAGAAACCTTATTTTCAAGAATATCTCCATTTTGATGGGCAATGGATACTGAGGGAATTGCTAACCGATCAAAGTCGATCTGTACTGGTTAATGAGGCTTTCTACCATGCATTCAAAAAAGAAAGTTATGCCGATATGGGCGAAGTCGTTTCTGAAAAAATGAAGGAACATTTACTGAATTTAGTCCCAGGGCGAGATCAGTTGGTATTGGCTGCTCACCCAGCTAATTTGGCTTTTTTACAAGATACAGCGAGTAGAGTTAAGAAAGTCCTATCTTTCTATGGGGATCGCCAGCCCCTGTCTGCTGAAAACTTTGCCCTCTATTTTGATATGATAGATGCCCAGCTCTTGATTACAGATAGTGAAAAAACCAAAGAAGCGATTGCGGTCTTTTCTCCTAGTTTGGCTCAGAAGACACATCGGATTACCTCTTTTGACTCCCGTCTCCGTTTGGGCTCTAGTCAGGAGCGCAAGGAATCAAAGATTTACTATTATGTCAATGAAAGCGAGCTTCCAAGTAAGAGCCAGCTCAAGAAGGTTCTGGAAATTTTGGCGCAATATCCCTTATTTGAAGTTGTTTTTTCTTTTTATAATGGTTCACCAGAGCGGGTGAAAGAATTAGAAGGGCAACTTGAGGAATTGATTGCTAGTGAGCAGGACTTGCATCTTGTTCAGTCGCCAAGTCAGTCAGAAGGGCTTGGTGAAAATCAGATCATTGATGAGGAGTATGAACAAGACGCACCGAATTACCGTTTTGTGGTTAAGAATTTTTCAAGTGAAAATGATATTATACAAGAGTTGGAAAAAACACGCTTGATTGTCGATTTAAGCGAGGAACCCAACCTCTATACGCAGATCGCAGGGATCTCTGCGGGGATTCCTCAGGTCAACCGTGTCCAAACAGAGTATGTCGATCATCTGAAAAATGGTTATGTCCTGTCTATGGGAGACCAGGAATTAGAGAAGGCAATTACTCACTTTTTGTTGGAATTGAAGCCATGGAATGAAGCCTTGGTCTACTCGATCGAAAAAATTCAAGAATACACCGGTCAGCGCCTGATCGAGAAATGGGAAGGATGGATGAAAGAACGTCATGGATAAAAAACTACAAATTCCCCATATTCTCCAAATCGGATCAAGCAGTTGGCAGGATCAGGTGGAACTTCCTGCTGGACTAGGCTGGCACTTTTTTCAAGCTACCGCTCTTCCAAAGCTCAAAGAGTATATGGAAGAAGAGGAAATCTCTAAATTTAAAGCCTTGATCCTAGAGAATCCAGAAGATTTGTTGGCTTTAGGAGAAGACCTGACTTATTTTCAACCTTATACTATTTTTTATGATGAGAGCCGTGGGGTAGAGGCACCTTCTGAAGAGTTAGCCCACCTCTTAAGTCTCAAGCAAGCGAGACCCTGGGACTTCTCAAACAAGCATCAATTTCTCTATGTCTTAGAGCGCTTTTTATACGACAATCAATATGGAGATGCCTTTACGGTTCGTGACCTGCGAGTGAGACCTGATTTTGCTGGTCAGCAAACAGTGCTGGGGAAACATTTTCTTCAGCTGGATGGACCATACGGTAAAGAGTTTACACCGATTGCTCAGTGGGTCTACAACTATGTGTATGATGCTAGTCGTCCCATCAATTTTTGGTTGGAATACGAAAAAGATCCAAGCTGTCAGCTGCAATTGCGGATCCAATTTTACCGCTTTGGTGCTCTGGGAGAGTGGGTCAAAGATGCAGTCTTTTCAGAAGAAGAGATGGAGCAACCACTAGAATTGGACGGCGCAGAACCTTATTACCTAGCCTTTTCGCTGGAAGCAAAAGGAGAGGGGATGCTTACAATCGGAGCCCTGCATAAGCGCTTGTCACATGGTCCCTTAGGAGGCATGACAGTAGGCGCTCAGACTCTACGGGACCAAAAACGCCAAGAGATCTTTGCTTATTTCCATCCTGGCGATATGAAGCCCCCTTTAAACATTTACTTTTCTGGGTATCGTCCGGCCGAAGGATTTGAAGGATTTGGGATGATGCGTGCTATGGGTAGTCCCTTTATTCTCTTTTCGGACCCTAGGTTAGAAGGTGGATCCTTCTATATGGGCTCAGAAGAGTTGGAAAATCAAATCACTGCCTTTATTGACCAGCACTTGGACTTGCTCGGATTTGAGACCAAAGATATGAATTTTTCAGGTTTGTCCATGGGGACCTTTGGTGCTCTTTATTATGGGGCACTATACTGCCCACATGCGATCTTAGTCGGTAAACCTATTGTCAACCTGGGGGATGTCGCTGCCAACCTGAAATTTAGACGTCCAGATGAGTTTGGAACGTCTCTAGATATGATGCAGTTGATCATCGGTCAAGTGTCACAAGAGGGGATCGACCAGCTCAATCAACGTTTCTGGGAACGATTTAAACAGGCGGACTTTAAGGATACGATTCTAGCCCTTGCCTATATGCGGGATGATGACTACGACCAGCAGGCCTATCCAGATATTTTAGAAGCCTTGTATGAATTACCGGTTCGCATTATTAGTACCAGTCGCGCCGGTCGGCACAATGACGCGAGTGCTCCAATCATTGAATGGTTTATGACCCAGTACAATGAAATCATGGAAAGAGACTTTGGAAAAAGCCAATGATAAAAATGAAAGAAAATGAAAGTAGACGGATCTACTGGGGTGATACAGTTTTAGCAGATTATCTTTGGGGGTCGACCATTCAGGCAACTGCCCAAGGTAGCGTTCAATTTCAGAATCCCCTCATGCCATCTGGTCAAGTGCTGAAAACTTGGCACTCGCAGACGAATTTTGGTGCAACACGTCAAATTCCTAGTCTGCCACTGCTCAAACGAGAGCAGGACTATGAACTGGTAATCGAAATCGAATCAACTCCTGCTCATACCGTTATGGTAGAAATCGTCTTCAAAGATCGCTTTGGAGACGTTATTGACCGTCGAGTAACTGCAGAAGGTCGCTTGCCGTTTACCTATCCAGATCAAGCATACGCCTATGAAGTACGCTTGCTTAGTGCAGGTTTGCAAGAGTTTACCTTCCACTATTTCACGATTCAACCAATATCGTCTGAGGGAGCAGAAGTTCTCGAATAGACGAACATCACTGCAAAAAAAGAGGATTACATTGGATTACGTTAAATTAAGAAACATCAAAAAAATCTTAAAAGAAGTCAATAGCTGGAAGGATGACATGGCCCGTTTGACGGATCGTCAGCTGCAGGAGAAGACTGCAGAATTTCGGGAACGTCTAGCAGAGGGAGAGACCTTGGATGATCTCTTGCCAGAAGCATTTGCGGTTGCGCGAGAAGCCGATAAACGGGTCTTGGGCATGTTTCCTTATGACGTGCAAGTCATGGGAGGAATCGTCCTACACCAGGGCAATGTCGCTGAAATGAATACCGGTGAAGGAAAGACTTTAACAGCGACCATGCCTGTATATCTCAATGCAATAGAGGGCAAAGGGGTCATGGTTATTACGACCAATACCTATCTGGCAACCCGGGATGCAGAAGAGATGGGACAGGTCTACCGCTTTTTGGGCTTGACTGTTGGAGTTCCCTTGAAACAATCTGAAGACGAAGAATTAGATCCAGAAGTCAAACGCGAAATTTACCAATCAGACGTCATCTATACGACCAATACCAGTCTGGGCTTTGACTATCTAACAGAGAACTTGACGGCTTCAGCAGATGGCCAATTTTTGGCAGACTTCAATTACGCCATTGTCGATGAGATTGATTCGGTGCTTCTAGATAGTGCTCAGACCCCCTTGATTATTTCTGGTTCTCCTCGGGTTCAGTCCAACCTTTATGGGATTATTGACACCTTGATCCAAACCTTCAAAGAGGGGGAAGACTTCAAGTTTGACGAAGAAAAGAAACGGGTTTGGTTGACTCGGAAAGGAGCTCATGCAGCGGAAGCCTTTCTAGCTATTCCCAACCTCTATGATCCCCAATACCGGGACTTGGTTCGCCATATCAGCCTAGCCCTGCAGGCCAATAAAAACTTTATTCGGGATAAGGATTATGTTATCCACCCTAATCCCGATGGACAAGAAGAGATTGTCTTACTAGACCAGGCGACGGGGCGCTTGATGGAAATGACGCGCTTGCAAGGAGGACTCCACCAGGCGATTGAAGCTAAAGAAGGTCTCAAGCTAACCCAAGAAACACGGGCCATGGCTTCCATTACTTACCAAAACCTTTTTAAGATGTTTCGGAAATTGGGAGGCATGACGGGGACTGGGAAGGTTGCTGAGGCAGAGTTTCTTGATACCTATGCCATGTCAGTGATCAAGATCCCAACCAATCGCAAGAAGATCCGCAAAGATTTGCCGGATGAAATCTATCAAACCTTGCCGGAGAAAATCGTAGCTTCCTTGGACTATGTGAAGAAGGTCCACGAAAAGGGCAATCCGATTCTAGTCTTTGCTGGCTCCGTTGAGATGTCGATCCTTTACTCGAATCTTCTCTTGAGGGAAGGAATTCCTCATAATCTCCTCAATGCCAACAATGCACCTCGGGAGGCCCAAATCATTAAAGAATCAGGCCGAAAAGGAGCCGTGACCGTAGCAACTTCCATGGCTGGTCGGGGAACGGATATCAAGTTGGGACCAGGAGTTGCTGAGTTAGGTGGCTTGGTGGTTGTAGGGACTGAGCGGATGATGAACCAGCGGATTGACCTTCAAATTCGGGGGCGTTCAGGTCGTCAAGGAGATCCTGGTTTGACCAAGTTCTTTGTCTCTTTGGAAGACGATTTGATGAAAAACTGGGGACCAGACTGGATCCAGGATACCTATCAAGACTATGATGTGGATGAGCGAATTGGTTCAGCCAAAGCTCTGACCAAGCGCAAGTATAGAAACTTGGTGGAACGAGCTCAAAATGCTAGTGAAAGTTCTGGTCAGGCTAGTCGACGGATGACGCTAGAATTTGCGGAGAGTATGAACATTCAGCGTGCCATCGTCTACGAAGAGCGTGACCGCTTGATCAAACAAGAGGGGCGCTTGGACGACGTCGTTGAAAAAGCGCTTCGTTCCGTCTTTTCAAGCGTAGTCCATAAAAAAGAATACAAGGAACCGGTAGCTTTTTATCGCTATATTTTAGACAATGTTAGCTACCAAGTGGATCCTGAAAAGGCCCACCAAACCTTCCGTAGCAAGAAAACCAAAGGGAATTTCTTGTGGGAGATCGCGAAGAGCGAGTTAGAGGCTAAGTATAAGATCTTGGGCACCGATGAGGTGATCGCGCAATTCCAACGCATGGCTGTCTTAAAAGCCATTGATGAAAACTGGGTCGAGCAGGTAGACTATCTGCAACAATTGCGGATGGCTCTTTCTGGTCAGTACACCAGTCAGAAAAATCCTTTGGTAGAATTTTTCCAAGAAGCCTACCAATCCTTTGATCGAATGAAAGGGGCGGCCAAAGAACAAATGGTCCGCAATCTTTTACTGAGTCGAGTAGAAATCAATAAAAAAGGGGAAATTGTCTTGCATTTCCCATAAAAGAGGACATTATGACAGTATACAATATCAACCTTGGAATCGGTTGGGCCAGCAGTGGTGTTGAGTACGCCCAGGCCTACCGGGCCCAGTTGTTACGCAATATCCATCAACCAGCTAAATTTGTCTTTATGGATATGATTCTAGCCGATAATATCCAACATTTAACAGAAAATATCGGTTTTAAAAATGATGAAATCATCTGGCTCTACAGCCATTTTACAGATATAAAAATTGCACCAACGACCTATACCATTGACCAGGTCTTAGCAGGTTTTGCCGGGAAGCCGACGCGCGAAGAAGTCGATGGCAAGATCAAGCGCTTCTTTTATGAGGACCAGGACAATTTTTTGACCTGCTACTTGCGCTCAGAAAACAGTCCCTATGTCGAACGTTGCGAGTACGTGTCTAGAGGGATCTTGGTAAGAAAGGATTATTTCTCCTATACCCGCTATTGTACAGAGTATTTCATTCCTAAGAACAATCAAGCCAACTTGATTGAGCGTCGTTTTTACAATGAAGACGGGACGGTTGCCTACAGCATGCAGATGGCAGATGGCCGCGAAATCTATCGTTTCCCAGATCGTTATCTGGTTGGTCGCCAAGAATTGATCCGCTACTTCATGCAGACCCTTCAATTGACCAAACAAGATTTGGTGATTTTGGATCGGGAAACCAATATTGGGCAACCTATCTTTGAAGAAGCGCAAAAAGCGCGTCTAGGTGTGGTCGTTCACGCAGAGCACTTCAGTGCCAATAATGTTGACGATCAATATATCCTGTGGAACAACTACTACGAGTACCAATTTACCAATGCTGACAAGGTGGACTTCTTTATTGTTGCAACCGACCGTCAAAAAGAAATCTTGGCCGAGCAGTTTGCTAAATACACCAACCATCAGCCGGCTATCTATACCATTCCAGTTGGAAGTCTTGCAAGCTTGCCTCAAAACGAAAATCGTACCCCATTCTCTATGATTACCGCCTCTCGTTTGGCGACTGAAAAGCATATTGACTGGTTGGTGCGAGCAGTGGTTCGGGCCAAAAAAGAATTGCCAGAGCTGTCCTTTGACATCTATGGAAAAGGTGGAGAAGAAGGCAAGCTGCGCTCTCTGATTGATGAATTGGGGGCGACAGATTATATCCATCTCAAAGGGCATGCCAATCTCGAGGAAATTTATAAGAACTATGAGATTTACCTGTCAGCATCGACCAGTGAAGGATTTGGTTTGACCTTGATGGAGGCGATCGGTTCGGGTCTACCGATTATCGGTTTTGACGTTCCTTATGGCAACCAGACCTTTGTCACAGAAGGTAAAAATGGCTATCTCATTCCGCCTTCAGCAGACCAAGTGGTCGACCAGATCGCTTCTGCCTTTGCAGATAAAATCATCCAGCTTTACAAAAAAGATGATCTAGCCAGCATGCGTCAAGCATCTTATGCGCGTGCAGAAGACTTTTTGACCAGCCGAGTAGAAGAAGCTTGGACACAATTGATAGAAGAGGTGACACATGCTGAACGTATTTGATAGCTATTCTCGTGAGAGCCAGGATTTGCTCCACTCTATGAAAGAATCTGGCTTTGATCATCCAACGGTCATTTTGGAGCCGAATGGCTTTTTGCCCGATGGTGTTGAGTCTCCCTTTATCTATTTCTTAGGCCAACCAAAAGGAGAGAAGCGAGGACGCTACTTTAATGAAGTTCCAGTTCCCGATTTTTGGGAAGTTTCTGGAGATAACAGTTCGGGGAAAGTGACTTACTATGGTCAGGTAAAAGCTCGGATTGCTTATCATGTTGCTTCCTATAAACGCATTGTCGAGCGCTTAGAATGGTTGGATGACAAGGGACAAGTAGTCATGATCGAGCGCTACGACCAATACGGTCGTAAGATTGCTGTGACGACTTGTGGTGATCAAGGCCAGCACTTAGTGACCACTTATTTTGAAGGGGACATCGAGCGCTTGACAGAGAATCACCAAACAGGAGATTTGATCTTAACTTTGGATCATCAACCCATGCGAATTTTCAAGAATCGCTTAGAATATTTTGTCTTTTATCTAGAGCATCGTGGGTTTGATCTGGATGGTTTGGTCTACAATACCCTTGCCACCTCCTTTAGCATTAGTCTTCAGTTGGGCAATAAAGGGATCAAAGGACGCGACGTCTTGGTGTGGCAAGAGCCTCTTCATGACAGCCTTCCAGGCAATATGCAGTTGATTCTACAGAACCCAGAAATCCGGACCAAGAAGATCTTGATTCCGCAAAACGAGACCTATCATCGCGCTTTGCAGTTGACCTCCCAAGACCAGCACGCCTATTTTGGTCCCCTTGGCTATCTGTATGATTTCAAGGTAAAAGACGATATCCGTAAAGACGCCTTTGTCTTGACCAATTCGGATCAGATCGAAGCCCTGACTTACTTAGTAGAGAGTTTGCCGGATGTGACCTTCCGTGTAGCGGCTTTGACAGAGATGTCTGCTAGTCTTCTATCTATGGTTCGCTATCCAAATGTGGTCTTGTATCAAAATATCAGCCAAGAGCGGATCAAAGAGTTGCTTAAGGTCTCTAGTATTTATCTGGACATTAACCACTATGCAGAGGTACAAGGCATTGTTCGCAAGGCCTTCGAACACCAGCAAGTCATTCTTGCCTTTAGCCACACCCTGCATGACCGCCACTTCCTCGCACAAACCAATGTCTTTGAAAAAGGAAAAGAAGCGGATATGGTGGCTCGTATCCAGGAAATCTACCAATCTGTAGATGCCTATAGAGAAGCTGTCGCGCAACAAATTGCTCAATCAAGTAGCGTTGATCCAGCAGTTTTCAAAGCTCGCTTGCAAGAAGGGATCGGTGGACAAGGTGAGTGATCGTAAGAAAGATTTATTTTACAAAGAAGTAGAAGGGCGGATGGAGTCTCTCAAACGCCGTCCTTCTGAAAAAGAAAAAGCGACGCGTTCCGAAAAGATCAATGTTACCTTTAATGTGATCATTGGTTTGGTGATTCTGTTGGGTGTTATTTTTACCCTCTTGAGAGTATTAGGAGGATCCTAATATGGAAATGGTATTTGCAATCTTCATCTCGATTTTTTCCCTTGCTCTGGTGGTTCTCATTACTCTGCAACCTCGCCAGCAACAATCGCTCTCAACAGATGCAACCAGTAACTTAGGGAAGCCAAGCTATTGGCGCTCCCACCGCGGGCTCAAGCTAGCAACCCTTGCCGTTAGTATCGTCTTTCTCGTATCTTTGTTTCTTTATATGATGGTCGTACAGGCCTAGTTTCTAATAGAATGGATAAAAAGAAGTTGGTATTCTCCAACTTCTTTCAAATTGTAGATAGAGTCATCTTAGAAACTTTCCTTAGGTGAGTACGGACGTCAGCGAACTTCGAGGAAGTTCCATGACTAATTATTGAGCCTAAGGTCTCAATAATCCCGAGTGCCTGAAACATAATTATTTCAGGCACTTATCTCACGGCGGAAAGTTTCAGTAGATGTCTAAGTGAGCCTAATAGTTGATATCTTTTTAATTTTTTAAGCATCATTTAGGATGTATTATGTAAGAAACAGGTGTATTACATTCTAAAAGAAGTTGGTTTACCAACTTCTTTTTTTGATGATGTTCCCTTTGATTTTATGGTATACTGAAAGCGATAAAATGATTGGAGCTTCCGATGAAAAAGATTCCCTTAGTATTTTCAGGTTGTCTGTTAGGACTAGTTGGCGCTGGAAACCTTCTTGCAGACTCTTTGCCTCTTCTTGCCCATGCCTTTAGTCTGACAGGTTTGTTCTTCTGGTTTTTCTTTGTAGTCTATCATGCGATTCGCTGGCAAGAAACCAAGATAGAACTCCAACAGCCAGCCCTGTTATCTGGGATGGCGACCTTTCCCATGGCAGGGATGATTCTATCCACCTATCTTTTTCGCCTCTTTCCCGCCTTTGGAGGTCTATCTCAGTTGGTCTGGTGGTTTGCCTTTCTCTTGGATCTAGGCTTAATTCTCTATTTTACCAAGACCCATGTCCTGGCGCGGCCAAGAGCCAATGCCACTCCCAGTTGGACCGTTCTCTATGTGGGCATTGCAGTAGCAGCCTTGACCTACCCCGTTGTAGGAATAAGAGAGATTGCTTATCTCGCTCTAGTGATTGGTTTTGGTTTGACCTTTCTTCTTTATCCCCTTATCTATCATGATTTGAAGCAGTCCCCCTTACCCACTCACCTGTTGGGCCAAGAAGGCATCTATTGCGCTCCCTTTTCCCTTCTTTTAGCAGCCCTGGTTCGTGTGGGTGGAGCGAGCTTGCCCACCTGGTTCTTACTAATCATGGTGATGGCATCGCAAGGTTTTTATTTCTTTGTTTTGACGCGCCTGCCAAGAATGATCAAAGAAGGTTTTCAACCTGCTTTTTCAGCTCTTACCTTTCCAACGGTCATCACAGCGACCTCTTTGAAAATGGCCCAAGGCTTGTTGCAACTGCCCTTCTTGACAGCTTTCGTATGGATGGAAACTCTTCTTTGTCTCTTGATTTTAGTCGCTGTTTTAGGAGGTTATGTAGCTTTTCTTAAAGAGTAAGGGTAGGCATCCTTATGATTGATTCCTGGACGCGATTATGGTAAGATGCACTATACGATTTGTCATCCTCTACAAGAAAGGTCTCTATGAAATTCATCAAAGGAAAGCTCTCACTACTATACCCCCTCTTTCTACTCTTGTTTTACTTTTATGTTCGGCCACAATTCCGCCCTTTGGCCCAGTATGTCTCCAATAGTGTAGCAAGCGCCAATAGCTATTATTGGACCTTATTTGGCCTAGAAGGCCTCTATGCAGTCTTTACAGGATTTTTGGTCTACCGTTTTTCTAAAAAAGCGCAGTTTAAGCTGGGAAAGGACCCTCTTCGAGCTTTGATAGAAGGCGTTTTTGCGGCCTGTTTGGTTTACTGGTTGGACTACTTCATCAGTGGTTTTGTTCAAGGACGGGCAGCTGTTTTGAGTCTCTTTCCTAGGGAAATAAGTTCCACAGGGGTGCTCATCCTGGTGATTGCAATGGTCGTCATCCGACCGGTGACAGAAGAGCTGATCTTTCGTGGAGCCTTGGTAAATGCCTACTTCAAAGGCTGGAAACTCTATGCTGAGATTTGGCTTCCAGCCCTCATCTACAGTGGCCTACATTTTCTCCACACTCCTTTTTCGCTAGGAGCTTCTATCCTCTATCTCCTGCCGAGTTTGATTTTTGGGACTCTTTATTATAGGAGTAAGACGCTCCTTTCTCCAATTTTAGCTCATATCTTGCTCAATCTCTACTACACCTTGCCTTTACTTTTATCTGTATTCAAATAGCAACCGATTTCCTAAGGGAGATTGGTTTTTTTTGAAAATATGGTATAATAGAATAAATTTAAAAGAGGGAGTTGAGGTTTGAAAAAAAGCTACCGCGTCAAACGTGACAAAGATTTTAATGCTATTTTTAAAAGTGGTCAAAATGTTGCCAATCGGAAATTCGTTGTTTACCGCTTGCGCAAAGACCAACCGCATTTTCGAGTCGGCCTGTCTGTTAGTAAGAAGCTGGGAAATGCTGTAACTAGAAATCGCATCAAACGTTTGATTCGCCATGTTTTGATCAAACACCAAGCCTTCCTTACGACCGATGATTTTGTTGTCATTGCTCGTAAAGGAGTGGAGGAGCTCGACTTTCATCAAGTAGAGAAAAATCTTGTACATGTCTTAAAATTAGCGCATGTCTACCAAGAAAGGGAATAAAGTGAAAAAGAAACTGAAGTTAACTGGATTATTAGGAGCGGCCTTATTGGTCTTGACGGCTTGTGGGACCTCTCAAGTGACAGCTCAGTCGACAGGTGGTTGGGAACGCTTCGTCTACTTCTTTGCAGAAGCCATCCGCTTCTTGTCCTTTGGAGGAAGTATCGGTGTGGGGATTATCGTCTTCACCATTGTGATTCGGACGGTCCTCTTGCCCCTCTTCCAGTATCAAATGAATTCAACCCGCAAGATGCAGGAAATTCAACCCCTCCTCAAGGAATTGCAAGCTAAGTATCCTGGGAAGGATCTTGATAGTCGGACCAAGCTTTCAGAGGAGATGCGGGCCCTTTACAAGGAAAAAGGCGTCAAAACATCTTCAGCCTTCCTTCCTCTCTTGATCCAGATGCCGGTCTTGATGGCCTTGTTCCAAGCGCTGAGCCGTGTCGAATTTCTTAAAGTCGGTCACTTCCTCTGGTTGGACCTTGGCGCGATCGACCCGACTTATATCTTGCCAGTTCTTGCAGCACTCTTCACATTTTTCAGCAGTTGGTTGACCAATAAAGCCATGCCAGAGCGCAATGGTAGTGCGACAACCATGATGTATGTGATGCCTGTGATGATCTTCTTCTTTGCCTTGTTCTCAGCCAGTGGGGTCGCACTATACTGGGTGACTTCCAATGCTTACCAAGTCGGGCAAACCTATCTCTTGAATAACCCCTTCAAGATTATTGCAGAGCGTGAAGCAAAAGAGCAAGCTTCACGAGATATGGAAAAACAAAAACGTCGTGCCCTAAACAAAGCACAGAAAAAGAAAAAATAAGAAAGAGGTGGACATATGGTCCTATATACTGGAGCAACTGTTGAAGAAGCCATTCAAAAAGGCCTAAACGATTTAGATATTCCCCGTTTGAAGGCGCATATTACGGTTGTAGCACGTGAGAAGAAAGGATTTCTTGGCTTGTTTGGGAAAAAACCAGCCCAAGTAGAGATTGAGCCCATTGCAGAAACAACTGTTGTGAAAGCTAACCAAAAAGCTGTCAAAGGAGTACCAGACGAGATCAATGCGCAAAACGAACCGGTGAAGACGGTGAGCGAAGCAACGGTCGATCTTGGCCGTGTCGTAGCAGCGATCAAGAAGGTTGAAGAAGAGGGAGAAGTTGTCTCTGAAGAAATCAAGACAGAAATCCTAAAGCATGACAAAGAAGCAGATACCGTTCTTGAAGAAAAAGGGCATGAACATATCCTTGAGAAGGTCAAAGAGTCGACGGTGGAAGAAACAAATGAGTCGGATTTCTCAAACCTTGGTATCGAAGTAGAGGAAAACTACAATGTTGAAGAAGTCGTTGCGGATGTGACAGCCTATGTTCAAACAGTGGTCGATGAGATGGATGTGGATGCAACTATTTCAAGTAGCCACAACCGCCGTACGGTTAATATGCAGATTGATACCAATGAGCCAGGGCGCGTGATTGGTTACCACGGAAAAGTCTTGAAGGCTCTTCAACTCTTGGCGCAAAATTACCTCTATAATCGCTACTCGAAGAATTTTTACATTACCATTAATGTTAATGATTATGTAGAACACCGGGCAGAAGTTCTTCAAAGCTATGCTCAGAAGTTGGCAACGCGTGCCCTCGAAGATGGGCAAGCCCAACAGACAGATCCGATGTCAAACAGTGAACGCAAAATCATTCACCGTATCGTCTCTAAGATGGAAGGAGTCACTAGCTACTCTGAAGGGGAAGAACCAAACCGTTACGTTGTGGTAGACATCGAAGGATAATCTAGCTATTATTTCCCATAAGGGAGAGACGGGGTTGAGCCGATCTCTCCCTTTTTGTTGGGACTAGAAAGGAAGCAAATGGAATTTATAGCGATTCGAGAGTTTTTAAAACTTCAAGGAATGAAATACCAGGCTCCGGCAAAAGCAGGGGAGCTAGCCCCAGAGATGGAGCGGTATCGCGCCCTAGCTCAAGCAGCTCGTAAGGAATTCACTAATTTGGTCTCAGCCTTTCAGCAGCGTCACCCCTACTTGGAGCAAAATCGAACCAGCCAGTGGATGAATCAGGCTCAGATCTTGCGGCCTCATTTTTGGGCCTATCTAAAAGGTGAAGGGACGATGGCAGAACCCATGTTTGCTTTGAGACTTTATGGAGACGCAACTGATTTTGGTGTTTCCCTAGAGGTGAGCTTCATTGAGAGAAAAAAAGATGAGCAGAGCATACAAAAGCAACACAAGGTTCTATCTGTACCCATCACTCAGCCAGTCTATTATCTAGCTCAGGAAAACGGGGAGAGTCGAAGAGTAGAAGGGACAGAAAGTAATCGCCATGATCTGTTGCAAGCAGTAGCAGAAGGGGTGGTTCGTAAGGTTCTCGTCAAATACGATGTTTCTCTAGTCAAGGAGGGTTCTCTTGAGGATATCCTAGATCAGTTGCAAGAGGCGCTGGTGGCTCTGGAACCCTATTATTTAGCTACGCGTTAGGTATACTAAAGAATTCTCAGAGCTCCATTTGCAACAATTTTCTCATAGCTATTGACAAATAGCGCTGAATCCGATAGAATAGTAAAGTATGTTTAGTAACTGATCACAACTAGCCGGCTAAACGAATACAAAATCTATGAGGAGGTATTCATCGTGAAACGTACTTATCAACCAAGTAAACTTCGTCGTGCGCGCAAACATGGTTTCCGTCACCGTATGGCAACTAAAAATGGTCGTCGCGTATTGGCAGCTCGTCGTCGTAAAGGACGCAAAGTTTTGGCTGCCTAATTCAGATAAAAACCTAAAAACCAGTAGAAACTCGAGACTACTGGTTTTTGTTTTGTCCGAAAGTGAATTTAGAGGCGCTTTCTGCTATAATAGAAAGAAGAAAAACTCGGAAGAAAAGGAAGATCATGCAGATTTTTGATACCCACACCCATCTCAATGTGGAAGAATTCGCAGGAAAAGAACAAGAAGAGCTCGACTTGGCCAAAGAAATGGGTGTTGTAGCCCACAATATCGTTGGTTTTGACAAACCGACCATTGAGCGAGCTTTAGAATTGGCAGACCAGCACCCAGAAGTTTATCTCACCCTTGGTTGGCATCCTACTGAGGCGGGCGATTATAGTCCTGAGGTAGAGGCCTACTTGCTTGAACAATTGAAACATCCCAGGGTCGTTGCGCTAGGAGAAATCGGTCTGGACTACCACTGGATGACAGCACCTAAAGAAGTACAGGAGAAAGTTTTCCGTCGTCAGATTCAGCTGTCTAAGGAACTGGACTTGCCTTTTGTAGTGCATACGCGTGATGCGCTAGAAGATACCTATGCCATTATCAAGAGTGAAGGAGTGGGACCTCGAGGTGGGATCATGCATTCTTTCTCGGGAAGTCTAGAAGAAGCTAAACGCTTCATGGATCTGGGAATGATGATCTCTTTTTCTGGCGTGGTGACCTTTAAGAAGGCGACAGACATTCAGGAAGCAGCCAAAGAGTTACCTTTGGACAAAATCTTGGTCGAAACAGATGCCCCCTATCTCGCTCCTGTTCCTAAGCGGGGCCGTGAAAATAAAACAGCCTATACCCGTTATGTCGTAGACTTTATTGCAGAGCTTCGTGGAGTGACAACAGAAGAAGTGGCTCAGGCAACCTATGACAATGCAAGAAAGGTATTTGGCCTTGACTGAGAAAAGAAAAATACCAGAAGTGATTGTCGTGGAGGGCAAGGACGATACGGCCAATCTGAAACGCTATTACGAGGTGGATACCTATGAAACGCGAGGCTCTGCGATTGACCAGGATGACCTAGAACGAATTGCTATCTTGCAAGAGTTGCGTGGAGTCATTGTCTTTACGGATCCGGATTACAATGGGGAGCGCATTCGTAAGATTATCATGCAAGAAATTCCGCAAGCCAAGCATGCCTTTTTAAATCGTGGCGAAGCAGTACCAAAATCCAGAACCAAGGGGCGTTCCTTGGGAGTGGAGCATGCCAGCTTTGAAGACTTAGAGAAGGCCCTATCTGGACTCGTAGGTTCTTATGAAGATGAGCATTTCTTTGATATTACCAAGTCGGACTTGATGCGGCTCGGTCTGCTGATGGGCAGTGACAGTCGCAAACGACGGGAATATCTAGGCGAATCCTTGCGTATCGGCTACTGTAATGGCAAGCAATTGCTCAAACGCTTGGAGTTGTTTGGAATTTGTTTGGCCCAAGTCGAAGAAACGATGGCCAGTTATTAAAAAAGAGATAGAGGTAGAAGATGGGATTGTTCGACCTATTTAAAGATAAGAAAAAAGCGATAGGCTTTTCTTTGGAGAATGTTCAAGCAGAGCACCATAAGAACCCGCGACATTTTTTGATTCCGAGCCAAGAAGAAATCAACCAATTGAAGCTTGGGGACCAGGTTCGCCTTATCTTTGTGCTAGATACAGTCTTGGAGAATGGGTGTCGAGCAGAGCGTATGTGGGTCGAACTCACTGAAATCCACGATGGGAAGTTCAAAGGACGTTTAACCAATCAACCCGCTTATATTACCTCCATCCAGCTTGGAGATGAGCTGGATTTTGCACGGGAACATATTGCAAGCCTGATGGTTCCTCCGCTGAATCTTGATACACAAAAAGGAGCCATGATTACCAAGGATTGCTTCCTACGACGTGAGATTAATTGGGCGATTCACGATGCCCCTCATCATCCACAAGATAGTGGTTGGCAATTCTTTACAGGCTTTGAGTCCCAGGAAGATTTGGATGATTCATCTAAGATCACCATTATCAGTCTTGAAGACGCCTTGGAAATGGAGCCCTTGTTGGAAACCATCTTAGATAAGAACGGGGAGGCTTATGTTTATCAAGCGGAGCAGAATGCCTTTGTGGAAGACTGTTAGATTAGCCTGCGGAGAAAAAAGAGAGAGTATATCTCACACTAAACGGATTAGAAAAGAGAAAAAATGAGAATTGCAGATTATAGCGTGACCAAGGCAGTCCTTGAACGCCATGGCTTCACCTTTAAAAAATCCTTCGGTCAGAACTTCTTGACCGATACCAACATCCTTCAAAAAATTGTGGATACGGCTGAGATTGATAAGCAGGTCAATGTTATCGAAATCGGTCCCGGAATTGGAGCTTTGACTGAGTTTTTGGCAGAAAATGCCGCAGAAGTCATGGCCTTTGAGATTGATGACCGTTTGGTTCCTATCTTAGCGGATACCTTGCGTGATTTTGACAATGTCACGGTTGTCAACCAAGACATCCTCAAGGTAGACCTCAACCAGTACATCGCAGAGTTTAAAAATCCAGAGCTTCCAATTAAGGTAGTAGCCAACCTTCCTTACTACATCACGACTCCCATCCTCATGCACTTGATCGAGTCTAAAATTCCTTTCCAAGAATTTGTGGTCATGATGCAAAAAGAGGTAGCAGATCGCATCTCAGCTGAGCCCAACACCAAGGCTTACGGGTCTTTGTCCATTGCAGTCCAATACTATATGACGGCTAAGGTAGCCTTTATTGTGCCTCGCACTGTCTTTGTGCCAGCGCCAAATGTCGACTCTGCCATCCTCAAGATGGTCCGTCGTGAAGAACCAGCAGTAACCGTCAAGGATGAAGATTTCTTTTTCTCTGTCAGCAAGGCTAGCTTTGTCCACCGCCGCAAAACGCTTTGGAACAACTTGACCAGTCGCTTTGGCAAGACCGAAGAAATCAAAGCCAAACTGGAAGCCGGGATCGAAGCTGCAGGCCTGCAACCATCTGTACGAGGAGAAGCTCTTAGTTTAGAAGACTTCGCCCGCTTAGCAGATGGCCTTCTAGAAGCAGGAATAAAATAACAGAAAAGCCATAGGTTATAACCTATGGCTTATTTGCATCGTAAGGAAAGGACGGGATTTGAACCCGCGCGTGAAGAAAATCCACTTGCCGGATTTCGAGTCCGGTGCCGTACCAAGCTGGGCCACCTTTCCAAGATGCGGAGAAAGGGATTTGAACCCTCACGCCCGAAGGGGCACATGCGCCTGAAGCATGCGTGTCTGCCGTTCCACCACCTCCGCATAGTTCTATTATACACTTTTTAGGAAAATTGCCAAGGAAAAAAAGGAAACACGTCAAAGTCCCTAACATGAAAACCATAGACAATATGAGACTACAACCTGTTACGGGAAGTGTTTGCAGATTTTCTTATCAAGCAATCCAGCCTTATTTCTCATTTTTTGGTATAATAGATAGTATTAATCTCAAAGGAGTGCGATTTGCAAGGAACCATCGTCAAGGCCTTGGCTGGCTTCTACTATGTGGAGTCAGACGGCCATATTTACCAGACACGGGCTCGTGGAAATTTTAGAAAAAAAGGAGAGACTCCTTATGTGGGGGATCAGGTGGAGTTCTCTGCTGAAGAGAATTCGGAAGGCTACATTTTGAGTATTGCCCCTCGAAAAAATAGCCTCGTGCGCCCTCCAATTGTCAATATTGATCAGGCAGTAGTCATCATGTCGGCTAAGGAGCCGGATTTCAACGCCAATCTCTTGGATCGTTTTCTGGTCCTTCTAGAACACAAGGGGATTCATCCCATTGTCTATATTTCAAAACTGGACTTGTTAGAAGATATGGAAGATATCCACTACTACCAAGGAATCTATCAGGCCATTGGCTATGATTTTGTCTTGTCGATTGAGGAACTTTTGCCCCTTTTAACCCATAAAACCACCGTCTTTATGGGACAGACCGGTGTCGGAAAATCAACCTTGCTCAATAAAATCGCTCCGGATTTAGAACTTGAAACGGGTGAAATCTCAGATAGTCTGGGGCGTGGTCGACACACGACCCGAGCTGTCAGCTTTTACCATTTAAATGGAGGAAAGATTGCGGATACACCAGGTTTTTCATCCCTTGATTATGAAGTGACAACCAGTGAAGATTTAAATCAAGCCTTTCCAGAAATCGCAGACGTGAGCCACTCTTGTAAATTTCGTACCTGTACTCATACGCATGAGCCTGCTTGTGCAGTGAAACCAGCTGTTGAAACAGAAGAAATTGCGACTTTCCGATATGAGGATTACTTGCAATTTCTAAGTGAGATTGAAAACCGTCGCGAAACCTATAAAAAAGTTTCGAAAAAAATGCCAAAATAGGAGACAATAGAAGAATGAAAACAATGAAACTAGCACCCTCAATTTTGAGTGCAGATTATGCCAATTTTGAAAGTGAGTTGAAACGCTTAGAAGCAGCTGGAGCTGACTATGCTCATATCGATGTCATGGATGGTCATTTTGTGCCAAATATCAGCTTTGGAGCTGGAGTCGTAGAGAGTATGCGTCCGCATAGCAAGTTGGTCTTTGATTGCCACTTGATGGTAACCAATCCCGAACACCACATTGAAGAATTTGCCCGTGCAGGTGCGGATATCATCAGCATTCATGTGGAAGCGACTCCTCATATCCATGGAGCTCTTCAAAAAATTCGTCAAGCCGGTGTGAAAGCTAGTGTTGTAATTAATCCAGGAACTCCTGTAGACAGTATCAAACACGTCTTGAACTTGGTGGATCAAGTCTTGGTCATGACCGTTA
Organism: Streptococcus parasanguinis; assembly: GCF_040908565.1. Taxonomy (GTDB): domain Bacteria; phylum Bacillota; class Bacilli; order Lactobacillales; family Streptococcaceae; genus Streptococcus; species Streptococcus parasanguinis_AC. The sequence continues at coordinate 35,558 of NZ_JBDGEA010000002.1, forward strand.
ATCCAGGATTCGGTGGCCAAGCCTTTCTTCCAGAAACAATGGACAAGGTGCGCGAATTAGCAGCTCTTCGTGAAGAGAAAGGCTTAGACTTTGATATCGAAGTCGATGGCGGAATTGATGGCCAAAGTATTTCCCAAGCAAAAGAAGCAGGAGCTAATGTCTTTGTAGCGGGCTCTTATGTCTTTAACGGCGATGTCAATGAGCGTGTGCAAACGCTCCGAGATGCCATCAATGGTTAATATAGGAGTATTGGCAGGTGGAGATTCTTCACTACTACCAAAAGATCAAGAGCTATACGTAGGTGTCGATGGAGGCTGTTTGAAGTTGCTGGAACAAGGCTTGTCTTTAGATATGGCTGTGGGGGATTTTGATTCCATTTCTGAAACTGATTTGAGCAAGATCCGCACCCAAGCCAAGCAAGTGATTCAGTCCGTCCCTGAAAAGAACGATACGGATTTGGAATTGGCCTTGAAAGCAGTCTTTGAAGCCTATCCAGATGCTACAGTCACAGTTTACGGTGCCTTTGGTGGTCGCTTGGATCACTTTTTGTCTAATATCTTTTTGCCGACCGATCCAGACCTAGCTCCCTATATGGAGCAGATCCAATTAGTCGATGGTCAAAATCGTCTGATTTACAGACCAGTTGGCTGTCATGAGATTCAGCCAGATCCTACTAAGCCCTATGTTGGTTTTATGCCTGTCGGACAAGGTCGCGTAGAGATCACAGGGGCCAAGTATCCGCTCCATCCGGAGAATTATTTTTTGAAGGCCATGTATGGCTCCAATGAATTTTTAGATCAACCGATTCAAGTGAGTCTCGACCGTGGCTATCTTGTCATAGTTTATAGTAAAGACAGAGGTTAATATGAATATCATTCTGCTTCTGATTGGCCTGCTCAATCTGGGCCTCCTCATCTATCTCTTGCAACGGTCAGATGATACAAGACCGGCTTTACGAGAGATGCTGGAAGACCACGAGGATCATTTGACAGACCAGTTGGACTATCGTTTTGAAAAAGAAAGACAAGCAAGCCAGATTGCCAATCAACAGTTAGAGATTGCCCTGACAGATCGCTTGACCGAGATGCGAGTGGAGATCCACCAGCAGACGACAGCTCTGCGCGCTGAGATGAATGAGCACTTCACCAAAAATCGGGACAAAACAGATGAGCGCATGCGCCAGATCCAAGAGTCCAATGAAGTGCGGCTAGAACAGATGCGCCAAACGGTAGAAGAAAAGTTGGAGAAAACCTTACAACACCGCTTGCAGACCTCCTTTGAGACGGTTTCAAAACAATTGGAGTCGGTCAACAAAGGGTTGGGAGAAATGCAGACGGTGGCGAGAGATGTTGGAACTCTCAATAAAGTTCTTTCGAACACCAAGACCCGTGGGATTATGGGCGAATTGCAACTGGGTCAAATCATTGAAGATATCTTGACACCAGCCCAGTATGAGCGGGAGTTTGTCACCGTTCCTCAATCCAGTGAGCGCGTGGAATATGCCATTAAGCTTCCGGGACAAGGAGAGGAGCCAGTCTATCTGCCGATTGACTCTAAATTCCCACTGGAAGACTACTATCGTCTGGAAGAAGCTTATGAATCAGGAGAGAAAGAGGAGATCGAGCGTTACCGCAAGGCCCTTCTTGCTAGTATCAAGCGTTTTGCCAAAGATATCCAACAAAAATACCTCTTTCCGCCAGCGACAACTAATTTTGGAATTCTCTTTTTGCCAACCGAAGGCCTTTATTCGGAAGTCGTTCGCAATCCAGAATTCTTCGATCGCTTGCGTCGGGAAGAACAAATTTTAGTAGCTGGTCCAAGCACGCTATCTGCCCTTTTGAACTCCTTGTCTGTCGGCTTTAAAACGCTCAATATTCAAAAAAGTGCAGACGATATCAGTAAAGTGTTAGGATCGGTCAAATCAGAATTCCATAAGTTTGGAGGGATTCTCGCTAAGACCCAGCGTCATTTAAAGAATGCTTCCAATAATATTGATGATTTGCTAACCAGACGGACCAGTGCCATCGAGCGGACGCTCCGCCAAATCGAAAGCGATGAAGACCTGCTGGGACTAGATGTATATATAGAAGATGGAGAAGATGATGGTCAAAATTAACCAAATGAAAAAAGATGAATTGTTCGAAGGATTCTATTTGATCAAGACAGCAGAAGTGCGTCAAACGCGGGCTGGGAAGAACTACTTAGCCTTTGTCTTCCAGGATGAGACCGGTACGATCGAAGGCAAACTATGGGATGCTCAACCTCACAATGTAGAAAGTTTTATGGCTGGGCGCGTGGTCCATATGTCTGGACGTCGAGAAGTTTACAATAATACTCCGCAAGTCAACCAATTAAACATGCGCTTGCCACAAGCAGGAGAGCCCAACAATCCAGCAGACTTCAAGGAAAAACCACCAGTAGATCCTAAAGAATTGCATGAATACTTGTCAAACATGATTTTCAAAATTGAAAATCCAGTCTGGCAACGGATTGTCCGTGCCCTCTATGGAAAATATGAGAAAGAGTTTTATAGCTATCCAGCTGCTAAGACCAACCATCATGCCTTTGAAGCAGGTCTCGCTTATCATACGGCGACCATGGTCCGCTTGGCAGATAGTATCGGCGATATCTATCCTCAGTTGAATAAAAGCTTGCTCTTTGCAGGGATTATGTTACACGATTTGGCCAAAGTGATCGAGTTGACAGGACCAGAAAATACGGAGTACACTGTTCGAGGCAACCTCATTGGCCATATTGCGCTGATCGATGAAGAAATCACCAAGGCTTTGCAAGAGTTGAAGATTGATGATCAAAAAGAAGAAGTGATTGTCCTTCGTCATGTGGTCTTGAGTCACCATGGCTTGCTGGAATACGGCAGTCCTGTTCGTCCCAAAATCATGGAAGCAGAGATTATTCATATGATCGATAATTTGGATGCAGAGATGATGATGATGACGACAGCACTTGGCTTAATCGGCCCTGGTGAGATGACCAATAAAATCTTTGCTATGGAAAACCGATCTTTCTATAAACCGAATATCGATCAGTAAAAACAGAGATAAATACGGAAACTATTCCAAAAAAAAAGAAAAAAATTAGGGAAAAACGGCCTTCTGTAAATCAGAATGTTCGTTTTTTTCTATTCTTATGGTATAATGATAGAAAAAACTACATGGTGAGAAAATGAAATTAAGAAGAAGTGAACGGATGGTCGTGATTTCTAATTACTTGATCAACCATCCTTATGAATTAACCAGCCTCAATACATTTGCGGAAAAGTATGAGTCTGCCAAATCTTCCATCTCAGAAGATATCGTGATTATCAAGCGGGCATTTGAAGAGATGGAAATTGGAAATATTGAAACCATCACAGGAGCTGGAGGAGGCGTGATCTTTACGCCATCTATCTCGGATCAAGAATCCAAAGAAATTGTTGAAGATCTCTGCAAGCAACTATCAGAAAGTGATCGTATCCTTCCTGGTGGCTACATTTACTTGTCTGATCTTTTGAGCAATCCAAAGATTTTGAATCGTATTGGCCGCATCATTGCTAAAGCCTTCCGAAATAAGAAGATTGATGCTGTCATGACCGTAGCGACCAAGGGAGTTCCTCTAGCCAATGCAGTGGCCAATGTCTTGAATGTTCCATTCGTCATTGTCCGTCGTGATTTGAAAATCACAGAAGGGTCAACCGTTAGTGTCAACTATGTTTCAGGCTCAAGTGGAGATCGCATTGAGAAAATGTTCCTTTCAAAACGGAGCCTAAAAGCAGGAAGTCGGGTCTTGATTGTCGATGACTTCCTTAAAGGTGGCGGAACGGTTAACGGGATGGTCAGCCTCTTGTCTGAATTCGATTCTGAATTAGCAGGTGTAGCTGTCTTTGCGGATAATGCTGCAACCGACCGTGAATTCTTCGAACACAAATCCTTATTGCGCGTGACCAACATCGATGTAAAAGAAAATAAATTGAGCGTCGAAGTTGGGAATATCTTTGATTAAGAGCAACAAAGGAGGATCAAAAGTGAAAAGAATTTTAGATCGATTTGATAATAGTCCTTTGTGGATTCGCTTGGTGACAGTTCTGTCTCTATCCTTTATTTTGGTAGCTGGTTTGTATACCGTTAAAAAGAATACGGCTGCCCAGGTAACGACAGAAATTCAACCTGCTAAAAAAACAGGCTCCCTTCCAGTAAAAAAGGAAACAAAGGAAGAAAAAAAAAAGAAGGAAGAAAAGAAAAATACAGAAGCTGCTGAAAAAGCAGTCGTTCAAATGGAAACAACTCCAAGTCAAGATTCTGTGAACGCTGCCCAGGCTGCTGTGAAGAAAGTCAAAGATGCGACTCAAAAGCAATCGCTTGAAGCCCGCATCCAATACATCGCTAACTATTATGGACTGACCTATGAGAGTGACACAGCGGCAACACAGCAGACTCAAACAGACGCTAATGCCAATGCTGGAGTAGCTGGAGCTAATGCGACAGTTCAACCACAACAGCAACAACAGTATGCACCGGCTGCAGATACAGGGGCTGAAGAACCTGCTGAAGCTGGGCAATAATGAACTTTTTAGACTTCTTTAAAAAATAAAAAAACATCTTGCAATCAAAGTGCCGTCATGTTATAATAATAGACGGTACTTTTTACTTTTGGTCTCTCAAGAGTGTACAGGGACGTGCTGACAAATGTTGCAAAAGTACACACAGATGGTAGCTGTCACCAAGTGTATCATCACCAAAAATAAAAAAAATTCACAGGAGAATGTAGATGCCTACAATTAACCAATTGGTTCGCAAACCGCGTAAATCAAAAGTAGAAAAATCTAAATCACCAGCTTTGAACGTTGGTTACAACAGTCATAAAAAAGTTCAAACAAACGTTTCTTCACCACAAAAACGTGGTGTTGCAACTCGTGTTGGAACAATGACACCTAAGAAACCTAACTCAGCCCTTCGTAAATTCGCTCGTGTACGTTTGAGCAACTTGATCGAAGTAACTGCTTATATCCCAGGTATCGGACACAACTTGCAAGAACACAGCGTGGTTCTTCTTCGTGGTGGACGTGTAAAAGACCTTCCAGGGGTACGTTACCATATCGTCCGTGGAGCACTTGATACTGCAGGTGTAAACGATCGTAAACAAGGCCGTTCTAAATACGGTACTAAACGTCCAAAAGCATAAGGAAAGGGGATAAAGAGAAATGAGTCGTAAAAACCGTGCGCCTAAACGCGATGTATTGCCAGATCCGCTTTACAATTCACAATTAGTTACTCGTCTTATCAACCGCGTTATGCTTGATGGTAAACGTGGTACAGCTGCTTCAATCGTTTACGGAGCTTTCGAACAAATTAAAGAAGCTACTGGAAACGATGCTCTTGAAGTATTTGAAACAGCTATGGAAAACATCATGCCTGTACTTGAAGTACGTGCTCGCCGTGTCGGTGGTTCTAACTACCAAGTCCCAGTTGAAGTTCGTCCAGAACGTCGTACAACCCTTGGACTTCGTTGGTTGGTAACCATCGCTCGTCAACGTGGTGAACACACAATGGTTGATCGTCTTGCAAAAGAAATCTTGGATGCAGCGAACAACACTGGTGCAGCAGTTAAGAAACGTGAAGATACTCACCGTATGGCTGAAGCTAACCGTGCATTCGCACACTTCCGCTGGTAAGATTAAGATACTGAGGGCGTTAAGAAAGCGACTGAAAATTAGGAAGCTTGATGAAGAATCAAAGATTCTAGGAAAGCTTATCTATTTTCCAAGCTTTTAGCCCGAGTTCAATTCAACTTTTCTTACAAGTTGGAACAAAAACTTAGCATGAAAACACTGAGAACGGGTAGGTCCTGCCTATCCGTTTTTATTAAATCATGTTATAATAGAAGATAGAAATAAAAAATATAGGAGAAACAAACCTCATGGCACGCGAATTTTCACTTGAAAAAACTCGTAATATCGGTATCATGGCTCACGTCGATGCTGGTAAAACAACTACAACTGAGCGTATCCTTTACTATACTGGTAAGATTCACAAAATCGGTGAAACTCACGAAGGTGCGTCACAAATGGACTGGATGGAGCAAGAGCAAGAACGTGGTATCACCATCACATCTGCCGCTACAACAGCTCAATGGAAAGACACTCGAGTAAACATCATCGACACACCAGGACACGTGGACTTCACGATCGAAGTTCAACGTTCACTCCGCGTTTTGGACGGTGCTGTAACCGTTCTTGACTCACAATCAGGTGTTGAGCCTCAAACTGAAACAGTTTGGCGTCAAGCAACTGAATACGGAGTTCCACGTATCGTATTCGCAAACAAGATGGATAAAATCGGTGCTGATTTCCTTTACTCAGTAAGCACACTTCATGACCGTCTTCAAGCAAACGCTCACCCAATTCAATTGCCAATCGGTGCTGAAGATGACTTCCGCGGAATCATTGACTTGATCAAGATGAAAGCTGAAATCTACACGAACGACCTTGGTACAGATATCCTTGAAGAAGATATTCCAGCTGAATACCTTGAACAAGCTCAAGAATACCGTGAAAAATTGATTGAAGCAGTTGCTGAAACTGATGAAGACTTGATGATGAAATACCTTGAAGGGGAAGAAATCACTAACGAAGAATTGAAAGCTGGTATCCGTAAAGCAACAATCAACGTTGAATTCTACCCAGTACTTTGTGGTTCTGCCTTCAAGAACAAAGGGGTTCAATTGATGTTGGATGCAGTCCTTGACTACCTTCCAAGCCCACTTGATATCCCTGCAATCAAGGGTGTAAACCCAGATACAGACGAAGAAGAAGAACGTCCAGCATCTGATGAAGAGCCATTTGCAGCTCTTGCCTTCAAGATCATGACTGACCCATTCGTAGGTCGTTTGACATTCTTCCGTGTTTACTCAGGTGTCTTGAACTCAGGTTCATACGTATTGAACACTTCTAAAGGTAAACGTGAACGTATCGGACGTATCCTTCAAATGCACGCCAACACTCGTAAAGAAATCGAAACAGTTTACTCTGGAGATATCGCTGCTGCCGTTGGTTTGAAAGATACTACAACTGGTGACTCATTGACAGATGAAAAAGCAAAAATCATCCTTGAATCAATCGAAGTTCCAGAACCAGTTATCCAATTGATGGTTGAGCCTAAATCTAAAGCAGACCAAGACAAGATGGGTATTGCCCTTCAAAAATTGGCTGAAGAAGATCCAACATTCCGCGTTGAAACAAACCCTGAAACTGGTGAAACAGTTATCTCTGGTATGGGTGAGTTGCACTTGGATGTCCTTGTTGACCGTATGAAACGTGAATTCAAGGTTGAAGCTAACGTTGGTGCTCCTCAAGTATCTTACCGTGAAACATTCCGCGCTTCTACACAAGCACGTGGATTCTTCAAACGTCAATCTGGTGGTAAAGGTCAGTTTGGTGATGTTTGGATCGAATTTACTCCAAACGAAGAAGGTAAAGGATTCGAGTTCGAAAATGCGATCGTCGGTGGTGTGGTTCCACGTGAATTCATCCCTGCAGTAGAAAAAGGACTTCAAGAATCTATGGCGAACGGTGTCCTTGCTGGATACCCAATGGTTGACGTGAAAGCGAAGCTTTACGATGGTTCATACCACGATGTCGACTCATCTGAAACTGCCTTCAAGATCGCTGCATCTCTTGCACTTAAAGAAGCTGCTAAGACTGCACAACCTGCTATCCTTGAACCAATGATGCTTGTAACCATCACAGTTCCTGAAGAAAACCTTGGGGATGTTATGGGTCACGTAACTGCTCGTCGTGGACGTGTAGATGGTATGGAAGCACACGGTGCAAGCCAAATCGTTCGTGCTTATGTGCCACTTGCTGAAATGTTCGGTTACGCTACTGTTCTTCGTTCTGCAACTCAAGGACGTGGTACCTTCATGATGGTATTTGACCACTACGAAGATGTACCAAAATCAGTACAAGAAGAAATCATTAAAAAAGCTAAAGGTGAAGCATAATTTATCGAAGCTTGAATGCTCCTCCCAAATAGGGGGGAGCATTTATTTGTTTATAGCTCTAGAATTTGTATATAAATAGAAAAAGGCAAATTATATGGGATGTAGACTTTGTGAAAAACACGTATAAATATGTTCGTGCTCTATGATAAATCTTGCTTTTCGTTGGGAAATAGTTGCTTTTTAATGCAATAAAGTATATAATAGAGACTGTTAAAAGATGTTTGGCACTGTGTCAAGTTACTCTTTTCACAAAAATTTTTTTTGATTTTCATAAGGAGGAAATCACGAATGGTAGTTAAAGTTGGTATTAACGGTTTCGGTCGTATCGGTCGTCTTGCTTTCCGTCGTATCCAAAACGTAGAAGGTGTTGAAGTTACTCGCATCAACGACCTTACAGATCCAGTTATGCTTGCACACTTGTTGAAATATGACACAACTCAAGGTCGTTTCGACGGTACTGTGGAAGTTAAAGAAGGTGGATTCGAAGTTAACGGTAAATTCGTTAAAGTTTCTGCTGAACGTGATCCAGAACAAATCGACTGGGCTAACGACGGCGTAGAAATCGTTCTTGAAGCAACTGGTTTCTTTGCTAAGAAAGAAGCTGCTGAAAAACACTTGCACCCAGGTGGAGCTAAGAAAGTTGTTATCACTGCTCCTGGTGGAAACGACGTTAAAACAGTTGTATTCAACACTAACCACGACGTTCTTGATGGAACTGAAACAGTTATCTCAGGTGCTTCATGTACTACAAACTGTTTGGCTCCTATGGCTAAAGCTCTTCAAGACAACTTCGGTGTTGTTGAAGGATTGATGACTACTATCCACGCTTACACTGGTGACCAAATGATCCTTGACGGACCACACCGTGGTGGTGACCTTCGTCGTGCTCGCGCTGGTGCAGCTAACATCGTTCCTAACTCAACTGGTGCTGCGAAAGCTATCGGTCTTGTAATCCCTGAATTGAACGGTAAACTTGACGGATCTGCACAACGCGTTCCAACTCCAACTGGATCAGTTACTGAATTGGTAGCTGTTCTTGAAAAGAACGTTACTGTTGATGAAGTGAACGCAGCTATGAAAGCAGCTTCAAACGAATCATACGGTTACACAGAAGATCCAATCGTATCTTCAGATATCGTAGGTATGTCTTACGGTTCATTATTTGACGCAACTCAAACTAAAGTTCTTGATGTTGACGGTAAACAATTGGTTAAAGTTGTTTCATGGTATGACAACGAAATGTCTTACACTGCACAACTTGTACGTACTCTTGAATACTTTGCAAAAATTGCTAAATAATTCATCTGTATGATGAGAGGAGGGTAACCTCCTCTTTTTTTGTACTTTATTTAGTTTCTCCTCACCTTATTATAGGATTGGCTGAAATGAATTGACAGACCTCTCTTTAAAGGGGTAAACTAAATCTGAGTGAAGATTTCCAATCAAGAAAAATGAAAGCGGTTGCAATATAGTGGAGGAGGAGTGTTTTAGGAGATTGGAAATCAGTAAAATAAAATGGAGGTCAAGATGAAAAGTCACCAATTTGAAAAACAACAACGTTTTAGTATCCGAAAGTTTAGTGTGGGAGTTTGCTCTGCATTAATTGGCTTAGCGTTTTTAGGAACAGGTGCTGTCTCAGCAGATGAGACCATTTCTACTAGTGAACAACCTTTAGAAGCATCTTCAGCATCGACAGAAGATATCAATCATTTGATCAGGGAAGCGGGAGTCTACACTGCAGATGCAGCACTTCCTACAGTTGATCCTGCAAAACTAGCTACAGCAGAAACGGTCACTCCAGAGGCTAGTCCTGCAAGCACAGAAGCTAGCCCGACGACGAAAGATACTCCAGCCGTTTCAGCGACGGAACAACCAAAAGCAGTCGCAGAAAAAGTGGAAGATTTACCAACCAATGAAGAAAAACAATTAAGACCGAAAGAAGTTAAGTTCGATACCTGGGACGATCTCTTGAAGTGGGAACCAGGAAAACGAGTGGATGACGATATGAACAGAGCAAGCGTCCCACTTGCGAGTCGTTTTCAAGGGAAGCAAATCAACGAGCAAGCCAACCCAGATGCAAAGATCCAAGCCCTTTCTAACATGAACTCAAAAGCTAAGGATCATGCTTCCGTCGGTGGGGAGGAATTTAAGGCCTATGCTTTTGATTACTGGCAATATTTGGATTCCATGGTCTTTTGGGAAGGCTTGGTGCCATCAGCAGATGTGATTGATGCAGCCCACCGAAATGGGGTTCCTATTTATGGGACAATCTTTTATAACTGGTCTAGCAGCATCAAGGATCAAGAACATTTTGCAGAAACCTTGAAAGAAGATAGTGAGGGATCTAAGACCTTCCCGATCGCCCGTAAATTAGTCGAACTTGCCAAGTACTATGGTTTCGATGGCTACTTTATCAACCAAGAAACAACAGGGAACTTAGTAGAGCCTTTAGGGCCAAAATTAAGAGATTTCCTTCTTTATACCAAGGAGTATGCGAAGAGCATCAACTATCCGATCAAGTACTCTTGGTATGATGCTATGACTTATGAATATGGTCGCTACCATGAAAATGCACTGGGTGAATACAACTACAATTTCATGCAGCCTGAAAATGGGGAAAATCCAGTTGATACTTTCTTTGCCAACTTTAACTGGGGCAAATCAGAAGTCGATTATTCGATCAGTACGGCTAAATGGATCCAGCGCAATCCTTATGATGTTCTAGCTGGACTGGAACTCCAAAAAGGGGGATCTTATAAGACCAATGTCGACTGGAATGCTATTTTAGATGAACATGGTAAGTTGCGTCTATCTCTTGGGCTTTATGCACCTGATACCATTACAGGTCTAGGAAAGACGGGAGAAGGTTACCATACTCATGAAGATCTATTCTGGACAGGTTTCCAAGGAGATCCGACTAAAGGAAAACCAGCAGACCAATCTTGGTACGGAATGTCTAATTTGGTTGTGGACAAAACCCCTATTACAAGTGAAGATTTCAATACTTCCTTCAATACTGGACACGGGAAACACTGGTTTGTGGATGGCAAGATTTCTAAAGAAGGGGAGTGGAACTACCGTTCTGTTTCCGGCTACCTTCCAACCTGGCGTTGGTGGGTAGAGCATAGTGAAGATAGTACGCCATTAAAAGGTCGCTATGATTTTGATCAAGCCTACAATGGAGGAAATTCTCTAGCCTTTGAAGGAGATTTAAAAGCCAATAGCAGTCAAAATGTCATGCTCTATTCGACCAAGATTCCTGTGACAGAAACGACCAAATTGAGCGTCAGTCATAAAGGTGGGGTCGGAGCAGTAGCTTGGGTAGCTGTTGCCACCAAAGAAGACTACTCTGAATACGAATGGAAAGAATTGACACCGAGTGCGGATTGGTCTACTCAAACCTTTGATTTGGGAAGTTTGGCTGGCAAGACCATTTATGCTGTGAAGATGTTTTTTGACCATGATACAGATGTCAAAGATTACAAGTTCAACCTCGGCCAATTGTCGATTACGTCAAACCAAGAGAAACCAGCGACTCCAGCAGAAGTCACCGTTCGGGCAAAACGCCTACAAAATGCGCAAGAAGCAGAAGCAGTTCTCAATTTTAAAGGGGTAGCAGATGCGGATTATTATGAAGTCTATGAAAAAGATGGCGACAACTGGCGTCTCTTAACAGGGTCTTCTGCGACAACCGTCTATCTACCAAAAGTTAGTCGTTCAGCAAGTGCTGAAGGAACCACTCAGGAACTCAAGGTTGTGGCAGTTGGGAAGAACGGTCAACGTTCGGATGCGGGAACTGTAGCCTTTGATTGGGGGATGAACGTGTCAGATACCAGTCTTCCAAAAGCCCTAGCACCAAACGTGGTCATCGGAGCCAAAGTGATCGGTTCGAGCTTCCCAGATGCGGATAGTAGTGAAGGCATTGAAGGCATGTTAAATGGGACTATTACCAGTCTTTCAGATAAATGGTCTTCTGCTCAATTGAGTGGAACCGTCGATATCCGCTTGACACAACCTCGGACCATTGTTCGTTGGGTGATGGACCATGCCGGTGCTGGTGGGGAATCCGTTGATGATGGCAAGATGAATACCCGTGACTTCGACCTTTACTACAAGGACGAAGCGGGTGAGTGGAAGCTCGCCAAGGAAGTTCGTGGCAATAAAGCCCATGTATCTGACATTACACTGGATCATCCGATCAAGGCTCAAGACTGGCGCCTCCATGTCATTACAGCAGATAACGGTACCCCATGGCAAGCCATACGGATTTACAACTGGAAGATGTATGAAAGTCTGGATACTGAAACGGTCAACATCCCGATGAAACATGCTGCAGCGCAAAATCTAGGTAATCATTTTGTCCAAGTCGGCTTCAAAGATGTTCCGGCCAATACCACACTGACTCTTTATGCCGATAAAGAAGCCACTAGTCCAATTGCGACCATGACTGCCGATCAAGCTGGAAATCTCATCTTTAAACCACTCGGATTTGAATCAACTCCGTCTCTTCTCTACTATCGTGCGCAAGAACCTGGTAAAGATATCAGTAATGTCTTGGCGATCGAAGTTCCAAAGAATGATAAAGAAATTGCGGGACTCCAATTCGAAGATGGATTGACTAAGAAAGTCTACCGGGAAGGGGATGTCCTCTCCTTGAAAGGAGCAACACTCCGTGTTCATTATAAAGATGGCCAAGCAGATCAACTGGTCAACCTCACCAACTCAGGAGTAGAGGTTCAAGGCTTTGACAGTAGCAAGCTTGGAGAACAACACTTAGAAGTTTCTTACCTTGGTCAGAAATTGGATAAGACGCTCACTGTTTTTGTGATTAGTGCAGAGGAAGCGGGTGAAAAAGCAGTTGCTGGTCTGGAATTGACCGATAAACCAAAAGTGGAATATATTGTCGGGGAAGCATTGGAGAAAGAAGGCGGACGCTTTACAGTCGTCTTTGAAGATGAAACGACCGAAACGCATGCCTTGACAGATGAAGGTGTGGAAGTAACTGGATTTGATGCGACCAAGGAAGGTCGTCAAACTATCACCGTCCATTACAAGGGAGCTAGCACAAGCTTTGATGTCCTCGTCAATCCAAAACCAGCTCTCAACGATGAATACCTCAAGCAAAAATTGGCTGAAGCTGAAGCTGCAAAATCCAAAGTAGACTTTACATTTGCCAGTCCTGAAGTCAAAGAAGCCTTGTTGGCTGGAATGGCTGCTTCTGAAAAAGTCTTGAAAGAGCATGATAGCAGCACACAAGATCAGGTCAATGAGCAGTTGAACCAATTGACCGCTCTCTTGAAAGCCTTGGATGGTCAAGCCAATCTAGTTAAAGAAAAAGAAGATCTTTCTGCTCTGACAGAAGAAGCGACCGCTCTATTAGCAAGCAAGCCAAATCACCCTTCTGGTGACGCTTTGCAGGCACTCCTGGAGAAAAATAAAGAGCTTCTAACTTCTTCAGAGCTCACTCCTGAAGCGCTTGGAACAGCTAAGACAGGTCTAGAGACCTTGATTGCACTCCTGAAAGAAGATAAGCCAGCTGTCTTTGTAGACCCTGCGACTGGAGTCGAAGTTCAATTCTCCAACTTAGAGCCTACTGCTATTAAAGGACTAAAAGTTGCGAAAGTTGAAGCCAATCAGGCAGAAAAAGAAGAGCTGAAGGGCCGAGAAGGAATCGTCTTTGATATTGAAGGCGTCGATGCAAGCGGTCAGGATGTCGATACCCACCATCCATCCCTTGTGAAAATTCCTGTGGATAAGGATAAAGAAGTGGAGCAAGTCCTCTTCTTCCTAGATGGTCAAGCTCCTCAATCCTTGGCTTTTGAGAGAGTTGGAGATGTGGTTATCTTTACAGCTCCTCACTTCACCCACTATGCGATTGTCTATAAGACAACAAGTCCAGTAGTCCTACCGGATCAACCGATCCAACCAGAGGAACCGGCTAAACCAGATCAGCCTGTTCAACCAGATCAGCCTATTCAACCAGATCAACCAGTCCAACCAAGTACCCCAACGAATCCGGATCCAGCTAATCCGTTGAAGCCTACAGCTTCATCTCAAGCGAATCAGTCTGTCCCAACAATTTCTACTAAACATGCTCATGAAGAGGGGGATCACAAGGATGTGGTCGATCAAGAGATCCACCAGTTGTTAAGTGCCCAAAACTCACAGCCAACGGTTCAGCAAGAAATAAAAGATGCAAGCAAAGAAGGTCAATCGGAACACTTACCAAATACGGCAAGCCTAGAAATTTCCTTTGCAGCTGAAGCTGTTCTTTTAGCAGCTTTAGGAGGCTTCCTCTTAGCTGGTAAGAAGAAAGAAGAGTAATTCTTTCAAAAGATTCGTTTGTTCGCTTAAAAAGTCATTCTCAAAAAAACCTCTCTGGTGAAAACTAGAGAGGTTTGATCTTGTATCTAGAAGTGTCGTTCGGATCCAGCGAATTAGAGGGGAAAAGCATTGGATTTTTCTACCTCTTTTACAGCTTTTGTGATATAATTATCATGTATTAAAAAAAGAAGGAGTCATATCTAATGGCAAAATTGACTGTTAAAGACGTTGACTTGAAAGGGAAAAAAGTTCTCGTTCGTGTTGACTTCAACGTTCCTGTAAAAGATGGCGTGATCACTAACGATAACCGTATCACTGCAGCTCTTCCAACTATCAAGTACATCCTTGAACAAGGTGGACGTGCAATCCTCTTCTCTCACCTTGGACGTGTAAAAGAAGAAGCAGATAAAGAAGGTAAATCACTTGCTCCTGTAGCGGCTGACTTAGCTGCTAAATTGGGTCAAGAAGTAAAATTTATCCCAGGTGTTACACGTGGTGCTGAATTGGAAGCAGCTGTTAACGCTCTTGAAGATGGACAAGTTCTCTTGGTTGAAAACACTCGTTTCGAAGATGTTGATGGCAAGAAAGAATCTAAAAACGATCCTGAACTTGGTAAATACTGGGCATTACTTGGAGATGGTATCTTTGTAAACGATGCATTTGGTACTGCTCACCGTGCACACGCATCTAACGTTGGTATCTCTGCAAACGTTGATAAAGCTGTTGCTGGTTTCCTTCTTGAAAACGAAATTGCTTACATCAAAGAAGCAGTTGAAACTCCAGAACGTCCATTCGTAGCTATCCTTGGTGGTTCTAAAGTATCTGATAAGATTGGTGTTATCGAAAACCTTCTTGCAAAAGCTGATAAAGTTCTTATCGGTGGTGGTATGACTTACACATTCTACAAAGCACAAGGTATCGAAATCGGTAACTCACTTGTAGAAGAAGACAAATTGGATGTCGCTAAAGCTCTTCTTGAAAAAGCAAACGGCAAATTGATCTTGCCAGTTGACTCAAAAGAAGCGAACGCATTTGCTGATTACACTGAAGTGAAAGACACTGAAGGTGAAGCAGTAGACCCAGGTTTCCTTGGTTTGGATATCGGTCCTAAATCAATTGCTGAATTCGATAAAGCCTTGACTGGTGCGAAAACAGTTGTATGGAACGGACCTATGGGTGTATTTGAAAATCCTGACTTCCAAGCTGGTACAATCGGTGTGATGGACGCTATCGTGAAACAACCAGGCGTTAAATCAATCATCGGTGGTGGTGACTCAGCTGCCGCAGCGATCAACCTTGGACGTGCAGACAAGTTCTCATGGATCTCTACTGGTGGTGGTGCTTCTATGGAACTCCTTGAAGGTAAAGAACTTCCAGGATTGGCTGCTCTTACAGATAAATAATCAAATTAGAATTAAGAGGCTGGGACAAAAGTCCCAGCCTCTTAATTGTATTTGCATTGTCGAGCAAGACGCAGTGGTTGAGTGGGCTCTACTACGCTGATTTCATCAGCTTTTATAGCCCTACTCAACTGTGCGGAGGTGGGACGACGAAATCGAATTCTAACGAATTACCGATTTCTGTCCCACTCTCTTTTCTTTCTATTTTTACCTGTTCTCTCCTTTCTGAAAATATGGTAGAATAATAGAGATAGAAAGATAGGTGACCATGGATTACTTTAAACGACACAAATTTGATTGGTCCAAATTCCGTTTGGGGATGAGAACCTTTAAAACAGGGATTGCCGTTTTTATTGTACTACTTATTTTTGGAATATTTGGCTGGCACGGCCTTCAGATCGGGACCTTGACAGCTGTTTTTAGTTTGAGGGAAGACTTTGATAAGAGTGTCCACTTCGGGGCTTCGCGTGTTATGGGCAATAGTATCGGAGGTTTTTATGCTGTTTTGTTCTTCCTTTTAAAAACGCTCTTTCATGGAGCGTATTGGGTGACTCTGATTTTTGTCCCAATTGCGACCATGTTAACCATTATGACAAATGTCGCTATGAATAATAAAGCAGGAATTATCGGAGGAGTTTCGGCAATGCTGATTATTACCCTCTCGATTCCTAACGGAGAAACCTTCTTGTATGTTTTTGCCCGAATATTTGAGACCTTTATCGGCGTTTTTGTTGCGATTTTGGTCAATTCGGATGTCGATCGCATTCGAGATTTTCTAAAGAAGCACAAAAAACCTATGTAAGATTATATAACATTTAATCTTGACATAGATTTTTTTTTCGATATAATAGAATAGAAAGAGGAATGGTATGAAGGAAAAGGAATTACGACGCTCACTGGCAGTCTTTCCAATTGGAAGTGTTATGAAGCTGACCGACTTGACAGCTCGTCAGATTCGTTATTATGAAGATCAAGGGTTAATTTCTCCTGATCGAACAGAAGGCAATCGTCGCATGTATTCATTGGACAATATGGACCGCCTGCTTGAGATCAAAGATTATATTTCAGATGGTTTGAATATTGCGGATATCAAGAAGAGATATGCGGAAAAAGAGCAAGAGCAAACCAAGGTGGTCAGCCAAGAAGCCATTCGTAAGGCTCTTCATCGTGACATTCTTCAGCAAAGTCGCTTCACATCTTCCCCATCGCCATATGGTCAATTTCGTTGATCATTTCATAAGCTTGTAATCTATTTTAAGGAGACAAAAATGTCAATTACTGCTGCAGATATTCGCCGTGAAGTAAAAGAAAAAAATGTTACTTTTATTCGCTTGATGTTCTCTGATATTTTGGGAACTATGAAGAACGTCGAAATTCCAGCTACCGATGAGCAACTGGACAAGGTTCTTTCAAACAAAGCCATGTTTGATGGTTCCTCTATCGAGGGATTTGTCCGTATCAACGAGTCAGATATGTATCTTTACCCAGATTTGGATACATGGACAGTCTTCCCTTGGGGAGATGAAAATGGTAGCGTAGCTGGCTTGATCTGTGATGTCTATACGACAGAAGGAGAACCATTTGCAGGAGACCCACGTGGCAACTTGAAACGTGCCCTTCGTCATATGGAAGAGCTTGGATTCAAATCCTTTAACCTTGGTCCAGAACCAGAATTCTTCCTCTTCAAGTTGGACGAAAATGGAGATCCAACTCTTGAAGTAAACGACAAAGGTGGCTATTTTGACTTGGCTCCAACAGACCTTGCAGATAACACTCGTCGTGAAATCGTAAATGTCTTGACCAAGATGGGCTTTGAAGTAGAAGCCAGTCACCACGAAGTAGCCGTTGGTCAGCATGAAATCGACTTTAAGTATGACGAAGTGCTCCGCGCTTGTGACAAGATCCAAATCTTTAAACTCGTTGTGAAAACCATTGCTCGTAAACACGGTTTGTATGCAACCTTTATGGCCAAACCAAAATTTGGAATTGCCGGATCAGGTATGCACTGTAATATGTCTCTCTTTGACCAAGATGGCAACAATGCCTTCTTTGATCCAGAAGATCCACGTGGAATGCAATTGTCAGAAACTGCTTATCACTTCTTGGGTGGTTTGATCAAGCATGCCTACAACTTTACAGCAGTGACAAATCCAACTGTCAATTCTTATAAACGTTTGGTTCCAGGATATGAAGCACCCGTTTACATCGCTTGGGCGGGCCGCAACCGTTCCCCATTGGTACGTGTGCCAGCATCACGTGGTATGGGAACTCGTTTGGAATTGCGTTCCGTAGACCCAATGGCCAATCCTTATGTAGCCTTGGCAGTCTTGCTTGAAGTCGGCCTTCACGGTATCGAAAACAAAATCGAAGCACCTGCTCCGATTGAAGAAAATATCTATGTGATGACACCGGAAGAACGTAGAGCCGCTGGAATCACAGATCTCCCTTCTACCCTTCACAATGCCTTGAAAGCCTTGACAGAAGACGAAGTGGTGAAAGCTGCCTTGGGTGAGCACATCTACACCAGCTTCCTTGAAGCCAAACGAATTGAATGGGCAAGCTACGCTACCTTCGTATCACAATGGGAAGTAGACAACTATCTAGATCTTTATTAAGAAACAAGAGTAAAGAGCTTGGGAAATATTCCAAGCTCTTCTTTGCTCTTCAAAATGCAACAATAAAACCAGTTGAAACAGTGGTCTCAACTGGTTATTTTTTTAATTTTCGTCATCTGGTGTGAGAATCATTGGAATAATGATGGGTTCACGTTCCGTGCTTTCGTACAGGAATGGACGAAGAGCATTGACAATCGCACCATTAACGGTTTGGATATTGGCATCTTTGTTCTTCAAGGCGATACGAATGGCATTGAAGAGGATGCGTTGGCTTTCACGGATCAGGTCTCCTGATTCACGCATGTAGATGAAACCACGGCTCAAGATATCTGGTCCTGCCAGAATCATCTTCGATTTGAAGTCAACAGTCGCAACAGCAAGTACGACACCGTCTTCAGAAAGGTCTCTCCGGTCACGAAGAACAGCAGCTCCGATTTCACCGATGCGATTTCCATCGACATAGATGTCTTGGGCATTGAAGCTTCCTGCGATACGAGCAGAGTTGGCTGTAAGAGCGAGGACATCACCATTACTCATGATGAAGATATTGTCTTTTTCTACTCCGCAATCACGCGCAAGTCCTGCGTGGATCTTCTGCATCCGGTATTCACCATGGACAGGCATGAAGTATTTTGGTTTGATCAAGCGGAGCATGAGTTTTTGTTCTTGTTGGCCCCCGTGTCCAGAGGTATGGATGTTGTTGATCTTCCCGTGAATGACATCGACACCCGCTTCAGAAATCGTATTGATCAGTTTGTTCACACTGGTTGTATTTCCAGGAATCGGGCTAGAAGAGAAGATAACGGTATCTCCTGGTTGGAGTTGCACTTGGCGGTGCGTTCCGTTGGCAATCCGAGAGAGGGCTGCCATTGGTTCTCCTTGGCTTCCTGTACACATGATCAGGATTTCATTGGCCGCATAGTCTTTAATCTCGTTTGGCTCGATAATGGTTCCAGCAGGGACCTTGATGTAGCCAAGCTCGATTCCATTGACGATGGCTTTTTCCATGGAGCGTCCAAAGACGACGATCTTACGACCTGTCTTGACAGCGGCCTCAGCTGCCTGTTGGAGACGGAAGATATTCGAGGCAAAGGAAGCAAAGATGATGCGCCCATGGATGCCTTCGATGATCTTCATGATGGATTGGCCAACCACTTTTTCAGAGTTGGTAAAGGTTGGGATTTCCGCGTTGGTTGAGTCTGAGAGCAGACAGAGAACGCCTTCTTCTCCAAGAGCTGCCATACGATGGAGGTCAGCTGGTTCCCCAACAGGTGTAAAGTCAAATTTGAAGTCTCCGGTACAGACAATCTTTCCTTGTGGGGTGTGAATCACAATTCCCAAAGGTTCTGGAATAGAGTGAGTCGTACGGAAGAAGGTTGCTTTAAGATTTTTAAATTGAAGTTCAGTGTTTTGGTTGATTTCATAGAGTTTGGCATCGCGAAGAAGGCCATGCTCTTCTAATTTTCCACGGATCAAGGCAAGCGCTAAAGGTCCAGCATAGATAGGGACATTGGCTTGCTTCAAAAGGAAAGGAATCCCACCGATGTGGTCTTCGTGTCCGTGGGTAATGAGGACCGCTTTGACACGATCAATATTGTCAACGATATAAGAGTAATCCGGGATTACATAGTCGATCCCAAGGAGGTCGTCTTCTGGAAATTTGATCCCGGCATCGACAATGATAATTTCATCTTGGTACTCGATCCCGTAGGTATTTTTCCCGATTTCTCCAAGTCCACCAATGGCAAATACACCAACTTCTTCAGGTTTTAAGGTATAAGCCATGGATTAGTACTCCGTTAGTTCAAAAGCACCTGACTCTTTCTCGTAAGCAAGGTGTTGCTCAGAAAGTGGTGTGATAAATTCAATGTTGAAATCTGTGTTTGCTTCAACCAATTGACGAGCTTGGATGCGTCCTTCGCGTTCATTTGGTGCATCAATATCGAGATAAAGTGCATGCGTCGTTTCACGACGAGGGTTCCGTTCTTTTGTTTTCTGATAAAAAACTTTGTAAATCATGAAGTAATTTTCCTTTCATTATTTCGGTCCATTTGTTAGCTGCGAAGGAGTGCAATCACTAGAGTTTTCTACTCGCAACTAGTGGACCTGATTCGATACAATTAATTATCATTATATCATAAATTTGCCTGTAAGTAAAAGATAGACTGGAAAAGTCAGAGAGGCAAAGACCTATAATAGAGAAGCTTTTGAGAGGTTTTGGATATGAAAATCCTGCGCTTTAAGGGAGAGTTTCGCTGGGATTTGAAGGGAATTTGTAGTATAATATAATCCAGTTCAAGAGGAGTAGGAAATGAAATTATTAGCATTTGATACCTCGAGTAAGGCTCTTTCTGTAGCGATTTTAGAAGATGAGACTCTACTTGCAGAAACAACATTAACCATTAAAAAGAATCATAGTATCACCTTGATGCCGGTCATCGATTTTTTGATGCAACAAATCGACTTGACACCCAAGGACTTGGACCGCATCGTGGTGGCAGAAGGTCCTGGGAGCTATACTGGACTGCGCATTGCAGTCGCAACCGCAAAGACATTGGCTCATACTTTAGGGATTGAATTGGTCGGGGTCTCAAGCCTCTTAGCTCTAGTGCCGGATGATCTAGAAGGTTTGGTAGTACCTGTCATGGATGCTCGTCGGAACAACGTCTATGCGGGTTTTTACCAAGAAGATCAGCTGGTCGCACCTGAAGGGCATATTCCGTTTGAAGAGGTCTTAGAGCGTGCAGCATCGAGTGAGCAGGTCACCTTTGTCGGAGAGATCACGGCTTTTAAGGAGCAGATTGCCTCTAGCCTCCCAAGTGCTACTTGCTCTGAAACGCTGCCTGATGCAGTGAAAATCGGACGTCTCGGCCTTAAACAAGCGCCTGCTAGCCTCCATGATTTTGTCCCCAATTATCTCAAACGGGTCGAAGCGGAGGAAAATTGGCTCAAAGACCACACGGAAACAACGATCTCCTACATCAAGCGTCTATGATGAAAAGAACAATCAAGAAAGGGAGCGTCCAGGATGCGGCTGCTATTCTCTCTGTGATGGAAGATGTCTATGGCCACAGCCCCTGGAAGTTGGAGCAGATCCAAGCCGATATAGAGCAGGAATCAACTTCCTATTTCCTAGCTATGGATGAGGGGCAAGTCCTTGGGTTTGTCGCCATTCAAGAGACTCTCTATGAAGCAGAGGTTTTGCAGATTGCGGTCAAGCGCGCCTTTCAAGGCCGAGGCCTAGCTCAGCAGTTACTCGCGCAGTTGCCGGACCAAAAAGAGATTTTTTTAGAAGTGCGCGTTTCCAATCAACCGGCCCAAGGCCTATACAAAAAAATGCACTTTGAAGAAATTGCACGGAGGAAAAACTACTATCACGATCCGATAGAGGATGCCGTGATCATGAAGAGGAACCCGAATGAAAGATAGATATATTTTGGCTTTTGAGACATCGTGTGATGAGACCAGCGTGGCTGTCTTGAAAAATGACGACCAACTCTTGTCCAATGTCATTGCCAGTCAAATCGAAAGTCACAAGCGTTTTGGTGGGGTGGTGCCTGAGGTAGCCTCTCGTCACCATGTGGAAGTCATTACGGCATGTATTGAAGAAGCCCTAGAAGAAGCAGGGATCACAGAAGACGAGGTCACCGCTGTAGCTGTTACTTACGGCCCAGGCCTGGTTGGGGCTCTTTTAGTCGGCTTGGCTGCAGCCAAGGCCTTTGCCTGGGCGCACGGTCTTCCTTTGATTCCAGTCAATCATATGGCAGGGCACTTGATGGCCGCTCAAAGCGTCGAGCCCTTAGAATTTCCGCTCTTAGCCTTGCTGGTGAGTGGAGGACATACCGAGTTGGTCTATGTCAGTGAAGCGGGGGATTATAAGATCGTCGGAGAGACCCGTGATGACGCTGTTGGTGAGGCCTATGACAAGGTCGGGCGCGTGATGGGCTTGACCTATCCAGCAGGACGTGAGATTGACGAGTTAGCACACGAGGGACAGGATATCTACGATTTCCCACGGGCCATGATCAAAGAAGACAATCTGGAATTTTCTTTTTCAGGGCTCAAATCGGCCTTTATCAATCTGCACCACAATGCCCAGCAAAAAGGAGAAACCCTCTCAAATGCAGACCTGTCAGCGAGTTTCCAAGCAGCCGTCTTAGACATTCTCATGGCCAAGACCAAGAAGGCTTTGGAGAAATATCCAGTCAAAACCCTAGTCGTTGCGGGTGGGGTCGCAGCCAACCAAGGTCTCCGTGAATTCTTGGCTTCTGACATCACAGATGTCAAGGTCATCATTCCGCCTCTACGTCTCTGCGGGGACAATGCAGGGATGATTGCCTATGCTAGCGTCAGCGAATGGAACAAAGAAAACTTTGCAGGCTGGGACCTCAATGCCAAACCAAGCCTAGCCTTTGAAGGAATTGAATAAGAAAAAGGAGCCAATTGGATGTGCGATTCCAATGGCTTTTTTGTTGGGATCTCACCAACTAGTAGCGGATTTGCGAGTCGAAAGAAAATTCGGTATGATAGAAGGAATGAAACTGAGGTGGAAGAGAGGAACGAGCGCATGTTAAAGTTACCGAATCGAGTCAAAAAACTAATCTTTGGCATGATTGGCCTAGGCTTTGTATTGAGTTTGTCTTATATGACTTATATCTCTATTTATATAAAACCATATACGTTTATTGATTTGAAAGAAAAAATTGTCGATTATGATTTTATTGAAAATGGGAAGGTTATCGTAACAAAATGGGATTATTCAAATAAACTCGATTATTATATGACAAAGAATAATGGGGGCGTTTTACGATCTTATCCAATTGTTGGGAAAACGAAAATAGTTAAAGAATACCATAAACTAAAGGATATTAATTATATTAAACATAATATTCCGGATGGGAAAGAGTATTGGGGTATTACTATATACAATATAAAAAATAAGAAATTAACTCCTAAGGATTATGATCTTTTTAAAATGACTCGTGAATACAACAAATCATATGTACCAGATAGAATTGACAATGTTATCTATATTAGTAAGGGTAAAGAATTGTTGGATGTCTACTTTAAAAGTTCCAAGGATCATTATAAGAAGGAAATTATTAAATCCATTGATTTACAATCAGGGAAGGTAATTGATCAAGGTGATGCAAGCGAAAAAGAAGTTGTGAATGATTCAACCAACTATATTTCATTTTTACCTATTCATGAGCAGTTAACAATGGCTGATCGTAGAATCTCATTAGATAAAACCAAAAAATTTCCTGAATCCGATGCTGTAATGTTTGATAAGTACCCAAATACTAAAGATTTATTTTCCGAAAATCATTCTATGATAGGGATTTTGGTAGATAGACCTAGTGTGGATACGAACATTCCTATACTTCAACTTTTAGTGAGTCATAAAACGAATTTATTTAAAAATGTTACGATACCAGCAGAGTATTCTATAGATGGTCAAGAACATGAGATTCATTCCTATGATGAGTTTAAACAATACTACAACGGACAAGGTGGGGAATTGGCTGAGTAAAGCTTCTTCTGGAAGAACGGGAGTCGAAGGAAGCTGAGTTTGACTGCTTTACATGGTCTAGGATGCTATCCTGAAAGCATGTAGGAAGTAAATAGGATGTTAGAATATAAAGAAACAAGTATTTTCTGTCACCAACTGGTAGAGTACGATGGCAAAAAATTTCTGTTAGATGCTAGTACCATGAAGCCTAAGCTCTATTATTGGGGGCTGCCAACGGAAGCGATCACTGTTGAGATGATGGAAGTAGATAAAAAAGTTGAAATTCCAGGCACACCCCTCAATAAATTAAATGGGGGGACAGCAGCCATTATAGTCCAGCCGTTTGTTGGAGTGGTTTATAGTCTCTTAAAAAAGCTATTCAGAGAATATGCCATTAGTCAACAAATTTTCCTTAAACTGGTATTATTTGTGGTTGCCATGCTTATATCTTATGTGCTCTTCCGATGTTCTGTAGAAAAGGCACGTAAAAAGGTTAAGAATCTATTTCCTACAGCAAGGAAGAGATATATTGTGACTTTCAAGCCGATACCAGAAAGAAAGCAAATTTTTGATGCCCATCTATTAAATATTGTCTTATTGGCCTGTTTAGCTATGTATTTATTTAATAATAATGGTCAAGAAGGGATCTTTTTAGTGATAGGCGGTATTCTTACAGCTTTTCTATTGACCTTCGAATTTGGCAAAGTTCCAGTTCTTTTGGGAGCTAAAACAGGGAATTTAAGTCTTGATAGTGTAGAAGAGATCATCATTGAAAAAAGTAACTAGAATAGAATGGACAAGAATAAAGGAGTAGAAATCATGAAAAAAACAATCGTTTTGTTAGTAGCGCTTCTATCATTAACAGCATGCGCCCAGCCTCGACAGGAATCAAAAGATTCTTCGCCGAGGAAAACGGAGCAGACTTCAAAAGAGTCCTCGGCTGTTAAAAATGAAAAAGGCTTGCAGTTTGTGGTGGGACCACAATATGAAGGAAAAGAATCAAATGTAATTGAACTAGGGAAGAAATTAACCAAGGAACATCCAGAACTTGGAAATCAAGGAAACCTATCGATCAACTATACTGGCGCAACTTTCTCATCCAATCAACAAGAATATGCCGTTTTTCTATTGATTAACAAAGCTGGATTTCAAATTGATAAGGATTTTGAGTTTTCATTGAGTTGGAAATATGATGGGCAATTCATTTATCAACATCAACGGATTGGCTATAAAATTAGTGACAGTGGAGTATTGCCGAATCAATCTGCCACAATTTTGACCTTGCCAATATCCAGTGAGCAAAAACAAATTGTCGAGACCATGACACAAGAAGAAAAGATGTCATTAGAGATGTCGGATTTAAAAGTGAATCAGTAGGGGAGAGATAGAAATATATCGAGGGCTTATCCATTCTCTCTCATCGGTCCCTTTTCAACTTTTTTCTTGTGTTATAATAGAGGTCAATGATTCAGCAAGGAGTGAGAGTATGGAAAAAGATTTTTGGCAGGGGGTGAGGGATGCACTGCCGACGGCTTTGGGCTATATCAGTATTGGCCTGGCTTGTGGTGTGGTGGCGTCTCCCTATCTTTCTCCTTTGGAGATGGCCTTGATGAGTATTCTAGTCTATGCTGGGGCGGCTCAGTTTGCGATGATCTCTCTGATTGCGACCCACTCTTCGATCTTGAATATGGCCTTGACCGTGTGTTTGATCAATCTCCGGAATATGTTGATGAGTCTGCATACGTCCTCTGATTTTAAGGATGCGAGTCTCGCTCATACCATTGGGATTGGAAGCCTCTTGACCGATGAGAGTTATGGGGTCTACTTGAGTGAGAAGTTAAAGACGGATACCATCACAGTTCCTTGGATGCATGGGAACAATCTAGTAGGCTATGTGGCTTGGATCAGTGCGACGGTTATCGGAACAGCTCTGGGATCTCTCCTACCAGATCCAAAGGCTTTTAGGCTTGATTTTGCCTTAGTGGCTATGTTTATTGGGATTTTTGCAGCCCAGTTCCAAGGAATGCAACTGACAGAAAAGACCAAGACCATGCTCTTGGTGCTCTTAGCAGTAGCAGTGAGTTTCTTGCTCTTACTCTTTTATGTTTCGCAACCGCTTGCTGTGCTAGCTGCGACCTTGATTGGCTGTTTTGTGGGGGTGGTTTGTGATGCGCGTTAATAGTTCTATCTTCATGGCCATTCTGGCCTCAGCCCTCGTTACCTGGATTCCTCGGATCTTGCCCTTCCTCTTAGTTAAATACAAGGGACTGCCGGCTCCTGTGACCCGCTTTCTCAAATACCTGCCCATTTCCATTATCTTTGCCTTGGTTTTATCGAGTTTAGTAGAGGGGAAAATCGGAAGTCTCCCGCAGTTCCACTGGTTGGACCTCGTGGTGACCATTCCCAGTCTCTTTGTAGCCTTTCGTTACAAAAACCTTATGGGAACCGTTTTGTTTGGAATTGTTTTGATCGCTCTATTACGATTGGCATTTTAAACGGAATATGTTACAAAAAAGTTACAATTATTACAAAAAACTTGATTTTTGTAACAATTAGGGTATAATGGGAGTCAGAAAGATAAAGAGGTGATCGTATGAAAAAATCAATCTTCCGTTGGGGTGCCGCTGTTCTGGTGGCTGCTTCACTTGGTCTAGCTCTCGGTGGTTGTGGTGCTAAGGATAAAAAGACAGCATCCTCCTCCGCAAAAGCATCTACCAGTAAGGTAGAGAAAAAAGCCAAAAGTAATAGCAAAAAGAGTGCAGCATCTTCCGCTCAGGCAAAAGATACAGCTAGCTCTTCAACTCAAACCAGTAGCGCGACAGGTACAAAAGACTCTAGTAAGACCGAGAATGCGTCTGCTGCGACGCAAGCTACTGTCCCTGCAGAACTGGTGGGAACTTGGGTAGGATCTAGTCCACAAGCGGATTCGATTAAAATGACCGTCGATGCCAATGGGGATGTAACAACAGTGGTAAGCTTCAAAAATGACAGCGAACCGACTCGAACAGCGACCTATACGGCAAGAGCCGTCCAAGCAAGTGGAAATATCTACTATTGGAATGTTGAAGGCTTTGATGGGGCTGATGCCTTGCTCCCTGGGATCACAGGCTTAGGTGGAGCAAACTTCCGATTTGAGCCTGGTTTTGTCTTAGAAGAAGGACACTATACACCGATTGTTTTCACAACGGATCTCAATACAGAATTTGACTATACTAAATACAATGATTTCCGTTTTTCATTAACCAAAGAACAATAAAAAGACGAACTCGATGGAAAATCGAGTTCGTTTTTTACTAGTTAGATTAAGCAAGGTAGATTACTTTGAACAATAGTACAGCTAAGATAGCAGCAAGGATTGGGGCTACAACTGGTACCCAAGCATACCACCATTTTGAATCACCTTTGTGTTCTCCTAATACAGATTTTGGAAGGAAGGCGTGGACCAAACGAGGACCAAAGTCACGTGCAGGGTTCAAACCAGGTCCAGTAGGACCACCGAGTGACGTAACAAGAGCCATAACAAGGAAGCCAAGAGCCAAGTGAGCAATTCCTAGTCCTGAAGCATGTGCTTGTGACAAAGCCAATTTGGCTGCTGTTGAAGTAGCATCAAAGACTCCTCCTTGTTCAGCCGCTGCTTTTTGAGCTAGACCAGCAACCTCTGCTCCGAAGAAATTCTTAGTTAAACCAAGTGCACAAAAGAAAAGTACGAATGATCCGGCAAACTCGTTGATGAAGCCATTAATTGTAGCAGCTTTACGTGATTCAGGAGTTCCTTTATCCAAACTAGAAATCGTTGAGAATGTTCCCAAGATGTTGTTTGGATTTTCAGTTTGGATGTAGTATGGACGGTGAGCTGCAACGACAACCAATTGTCCAAACATAGCTCCAAGAAGTTGAGCAGCGATGTATGGTAAAACATTTGCCCATGGGAAGAGTCCGCTAACCGCAAGTCCAAGAGTAAAGGCAGGGTTAATGTGGTTTCCTGAAACATTACCAAACATCAAGGCTGGCATCATAACACCCATTCCGTACCCGATCGCAATGACAAGCCATCCACTTTGATGACCTTTAGTTCCTTTTAATTCAACGTTTGCAACAGCACCGTTTCCGAGGATAAGTAGCAAAGCTGTCCCGAAAAACTCAGTCATGAGTTTAACACTAAAATCAAAATCCATGATTCTAATAATCTCCTTTATAAATTTTATACCAATCCATTCTATCAAGTAAATACTAACTTGTAAAGATTTTTTCAAAATTTTGTTTCAATAGGTGGAGAAAAAAGTATGGAGAATGATTTATCAGTAATGAAGACTTCCTGCGACCCAACCGGTACAGAGGGCAGATGTGATATTAAAGCCACCTGTATGAGCATTGATATCGAGGACTTCTCCGGCAAAGTGGAGGCCAGGAACCAGCTTACTTTCTAGGGTTTTAGGATTGATTTCTTTGAGGCTGACGCCGCCCTTGGTTACAAAGGACTTAGCTAGGGACATCTTCCCAGTGACAGGAATAGGCATCTCTTTGATTTTTTGAATGATCTCTTCTGTCTGAGTAGGAGTGAGTTGCTTGGCTTTTTCAGGGAATCCTTGCACCAAGAAATCAGCTAACCGTTCAGGAAGAAGGGTTTTGAGGCTATTTTTAATGGACTTTTCTCGATGTTCTTCTAGAAAATCTTTTAACTCTTGAGAAGAAGTGGTTGGAAGGAGATCTAAAGTTAAGATTTCCCCACCTTTGACAAAGCTAGACATCCGAAGGGCTGCAGGGCCAGAAAGACCGAAATGCGTAAAGAGCAGGTCATGGGTGATGATGTGTTTGCCGTAGCTGAGGGTCACATCTGTCAGAGAGATCCCTTGGAGGGCCTTGTGTGGGAAGTCTGTCAAAAGAGGACTTTCTGCCGCTTCGAGATCGGTGATGGTGTGTTTGAAGTGGCGGGCAATTTCGTGTCCGTAGCCAGTAGAGCCGGTAGAAGGATAGGATTTGCCCCCAGTTGTGACAATCAGCTTGTCAGCTGTCCATGTTTTTTCAGCAGACTTGACGATAAAGACGTCCTCGGGCTTAGTGACAGATACCACCTCGCAGTTGGTGGCCATGCTAGCACCTAGCTCAAGGATCTTATTTTCTAAGGCTTGAATAATGGTGCGAGATTGATCACTAGCAGGAAAGACCCGGCCATGATCTTCGACTTTTAGCTTGACGCCATTATCGGTGAAAAATTGGATGATATCATGATTATCAAATTGGGAAAACACACTGTAAAGGAAACGGCCATTTCCAGGGATACCGGCCATCAAATCGTCTAAGGTCCCGTTGTTCGTGACATTACAGCGGCCTCCTCCGGTACCAGCGAGCTTCTTGCCCAGCCTTTTATTTTTTTCGATCAGTAGCGTAGGTTGGCCATAGGAGGCGCTGGCAATGGTCGCCATCATACCTGCTGGGCCACCACCGATGACAATGGTGTGAAAGTGAGTCATGTAGATCCTTTCTTGGTAATTTAATCGTTTTTGGTTTCATTGTATCATAAAATGGATGTCATGAATCAAAATAGTAGCTTCAATTTTTGGTAATTTGTTTTATTTTTTTAGAAAAAAGCTTGCAAATTTTCCGAAAAGGAGTAAACTGATAGGGAATAAGAGGATGTTTACCTATAAGTAGGCAGAAGCGAGGATACGAATCCTTATTGGAAATGATCCATAAAAAGGGAGATGGAGATGAAATTATATGTACAACTGACGATTATTTTCACGATTTCATTAATTGGTGAAATCATTTCTGATGGGTTGCACTTACCAATTCCTGGAAGTATGATCGGACTGTTGATTTTATTTTTATTATTGCAGTTTAAGTTATTACGTATTCGCCATGTAAATATGGTAGGAAATTTTTTATTAGCAAACATGACGATTCTGTTTCTTCCCCCTGCTGTCGGTATTATGGATAAGTTTCATGTGATTGCGCCTTATCTGTTTCCAATCATGTTGATTCTACTTGGAGCCTTGGTCACCAATGTGGCTTTAATTGCAATCGTGGTTAGTTTTATAAAAAATCGTTTTGAAGGTGATTATCCAGAAGGGGGACGCGAGCGTGGCTAATTTTGCGAGTAATCCTTTATTTGGGATTGTCTTATCTATTTGGGCTTATTTGATTGGGATGTTAATTTTCCGCAGGTATTCCCATCCAATAACAACGCCACTTTTAGTGGCTACAGTAATCGTTATCTTATTCTTAATGATTACAGGAATTTCTTATAAAGATTACTATGTCGGTGGTTCCCTGTTAAATCAGTTGATTGGCCCATCAACTGTCGCTTTAGGGATTCCTCTTTATAAAAGTTTCCATTTGATGAAGCATCATGTACGGAGTATTCTAGTCGGCTCGACATTGGCAGTTGTTGTGAATACCATTTTTACAGCCTTGATCGCGAAAGCATTTGGAATGAAGTACTTTCTAGCCATTTCGCTCTTTCCAAAATCGGTTACGACTGCAATGGCAGTTGGAATTACTGAGAAAATGCAAGGAATTACGACCATCACTCTTGTGGTAGTTGTAGCAACTGGATTATTAACAAGTGTCTTGGGTCCAACGATATTGAAACTGTTAAAAATAAAAGATCCAGTAGCTATTGGTTTAGCCCTTGGCGGAACAGGACATGCAGTAGGAACAGGGACGGCATTTAAGTATGGTCATGTGGCTGGTGCTATGGCAGGATTGGCAATAGGGATCACAGGAATTTTGTATGTATTCATTAGTCCAATCGTGGCTTCGATGATTTTATCCTAATACAATTTATTTTTTTCTGAGAGAGGCTGAAGAAGTGTCTCTTTCATTTTGTAGTGAAAGCTCAAAAATCAATCTAGTGTGAAAGAAGCTTTTCATGATTACTATTCAAAGCTTTTCCAAGCGTTTAAAAAATGGTATAATGAACTGTAAATTTCAGAAGTTGGAAGGAATGTAATTGCTATGATGAATATGCAAAATATGATGAAGCAAGCTCAAAAATTGCAAAAGCAAATGGAGCAAAGCCAAGCAGAATTAGCTGCAACTCAATTTGTAGGGAAATCTGCTCAGGACTTGGTTGTTGCAGCCCTGACAGGCGATAAGAAGGTCGTTTCCATCGATTTCAACGCCGCAGTGGTTGACCCAGAAGATACAGAAACGCTTTCTGATATGACGGTGCAAGCCATCAATGCTGCCATTGAAGAAATTGATGCGGCTACCAAGAAAAAACTCGGTGCTTTCGCAGGGAAATTGCCATTTTAAGCTAAGGAAATTTTCATTAACTTAAAAGAGGCTGGGACAAAAGTCCTAGCCTCTTCTTGTTTTTGAATTGTCGAGCAAGACGCAGTGGTTGAGTGGGCTCTACTACGCTGACTTCATCAGCTTTTACAGCCCTACTCAACTGTGCGGAGGTGGGACGACGAAATCGAATTCTAACGAATGACCGATTTCTGTCCCACTCTCTCTTTTTATTCATAAAAGAATCCGGATAAGTCCAAGCCTCCGAAGGGGTTGGTGGAGAAGTTCTCTTGCTCTTTAAGGAGGGTACGGCCTTGATCAAATTCGAGGAATTGTTCGTAGACAAGGGATGTCATGCGGGCATCTTCTAAGCTATCGTGTGATTTTCCTGCAACTCCCAAAAATTCTGCAACGGTGTGGAGTTGGAGATTTTTAATGCCATGAAGGTCAGATGGACGACGTTCGAAAGCCTCGTCAAAGACATCGACAGCGTACTGGTCTTCTAGATCCAAGCCATTTTCAAGCAGGATGGGAAGGTCGCTTTTTTTGGCATTGTATCCGATCAAGGGCCGGTCTCCAACGAAGGCCTTGAATTCGCTGAGGACCTGTTCTAGTTGTGGGGCATTTTGGATCTTGTCCTGGGTAATGCCAGTCAGGCCGTTAATAAAGCTTTTTAGGGGCTTATCGGTGTATACGTAGGAGTCGTAGTGGGCGACTTCTTTACCGTCCGTAAAGCGTACGGCAGACACCTGGATGATCTGATAGGCGCCTTCGTATTGGTTAAATTCGAGATCAAAGGCGATATAATCTTCTAATGCTTTCATGGGAAATCTCCTGTGCTAGAAAAGAAAAGGGACTGGTAGGATCCAGCCCCGGATTATCGACGGAAAACGCGTGCCCAGAAACCTTTGCTTTCTTGCTCTTGAACTTTTTCGTTGGCTTGTTCGAGTTCAAGTTTCAAGGTATCGCGGTCGTTCATTGCTTGTAAAGTCAATTGTTGTTGTTGGTCCAATTGCTTGTCTTTTTCAGCAATTTGAACGTCTTTCACGCGCAACTGCTCATCTTTCTTAGCGAGTTGCTCGTCTTTGGCCTTGAGTTGCTCGTAGAGACGGACGATTTCAGCATTTTTTTCATCCACCAAAATTTCCATCAATTCGCGTTGCTTCACATCATCGCTGACTGGCTCATCTTCAAAAATAGTTTTTTTGTAGATTTCTTCGAGCTTGATCAAGCCACTACGGGTTACAACGGTAACCCCTTTTTCGTTTTTTTGTGTATCTTCTGGAGCCAGCGCCTTGACACGGTTATTGACCGCCTGGCGGCTGACTCCTAAAATTTCAGCAATTTCGCTGACAGTTTTTTCAATCGCCATAACTTCCTCTAATATCTTTTTCTATGAAATACTCTATTAGATAGTAACATAAGTAGGCTAAGCTGTCAAATGAAGCCGAGTAAGGGCAAGCCTTGAGACCACGATTAGCGGGCCTCTGTCATTTCAGGAAGATGGAGGCTGGATTGTGCTAAATCAATGGTCAGTTGGTAATCGGTTTGATCGCGAACAGTGATTTCAAAGTCTGTCGTGTAAAGGACCAGACGAAGGGTCGCTCCTTTTTCGAGCTTGTAGATGGTTGGTTGAAGATCAAAGTCAAATTCCATCCACTCGCCTGGCGTCACGGCCTCAACCTTTAAGAGATCATGACGATTTTGGAGGTTGAGATAACCTTTCGAAATGACTCGTTGGCCAGCTTCTTTGAAAGGCAACTCGGTCAAATTGTCTAGCATATGGTAGCGGCCGTTATCCAGCGTACGGACCGACAAGACAGCAGGATAGGGTTGGAGGTATTTCTTGCTTCCAAGCTCTAAGAGTTGTGCTGAAAGCAGGGCTTTATTGGTGCTGGAGTGAAGTCGCAGGTGAAGGCGAGCTTTCCCATTGAGGTGTAGGTCTTCTTCGATTGGAAGATCAATGGTCACCTGTTGCGCCTTATCCTGGTAGAGGTCCGTTAAGAAGGTCGGATAAGCCTTGCCATAGCGCTCGTAATCTTTTGTCTCGTAGCGGTTTTGGATGACTTTTTCGTCGTCTCCCAGGGAGAAGGTCCGCTGATTTGTTTGGTTGCCAAAATCATCCAAGGAAGTCCAACTTTGTTCTCCTGTATTGTCCTGCCAGATGACAGTAGGCAATTCATAGTTTGAATTGTAGCCC
Source organism: Streptococcus parasanguinis (assembly GCF_040908565.1). Classification (GTDB taxonomy): domain Bacteria; phylum Bacillota; class Bacilli; order Lactobacillales; family Streptococcaceae; genus Streptococcus; species Streptococcus parasanguinis_AC. Next base: position 68,837 of record NZ_JBDGEA010000002.1, read on the forward strand.
AGCAATTTTTTAGAGAGGAGGGCGTTCATGCTTTCTCGGAAGTCAATGGATTGCCAGTTGTTGAGGTAGACATGGGCACCATTGTGATAGAAGAGGTGCTTCTTGATGCTTGCTGGAAGGGCTTGGAACATATTAAAGACATGAAGCGGTTTGACGTTCCAGTCTTGGGAACCATGAGTGAAGACCACCTCAGCCTTAACCTGATCAGCATGTAAGAGATAATTGCGGTCGTGCCAGAATTGATTGTAGTCTCCAGAAGCGCGGTCCAGCTCTTTTTTCACGATGTCTAGATCGGCTTGGTGGGCCGCATTATGGTGCAAATAGTCTCCACCTAGAAGGTTGCGCGAGTAGGTCAATTCGGCAAGGGAATCAAAGTCTTCACCTGGATAGCCTCCAGGACTTGTGACGAGACCGTTTTCGCGGTAGTAGTTGTACCAAGAAGAAATCCCAGCCTCTGCAATGATGACTTCTAGGCCGTCCACACCTGTGGTCGCAAGGCCGTTAGACATGGTTCCAAGGTAGGAGATCCCTGTGGTTGCGACTTTTCCATTAGACCAATCAGCCTTGACTTGGCGTTTGCGTGTATGGTCTGTAAAGGCACGGCAACGGCCATTGAGCCAATCGATGACATTTTTATAGGCTTCGATTTGTTGGTAATTTCCGTTGGTCATCAGGCCTTGCGAATCTTTTGTTCCAACTCCTGATACGTAGAGATTGGCGTATCCGCGTGGAAGCAGGTAGTCGTTGAGGGTGTAGCTGGAGTTGATATGGGTTAGGAGCTCTTCGGCCTCCTCTACCTCTTCAGCTTGACCGACAGGTTCGACTACTGTTAATTGAGGTTCTTCTAGTTGAATGGTATGAGGTTCTTTGACCTCGAGGTCGACATTCATATTGTAGAGGGCCTTGTCGCTGGCCTTATCGTTGGTCCCTTGGTGATAAGGACTTGCGGTCATAACAGCTGGAATCTTGCCTTCATAGCGAGGACGGATAATGCTGACCTTGACCAAGTCTGGCAGACCATCTTTGTCGGTATCGACCCGACTTTCCACATAGACGACCTCGCGGATGGCATCATGGCTCGTAAAGGTTGCGAGGCTCTTGCCGTTAAAATAGTGATACTGGTTATCTTCAGGAATCAAGCCATCGCTGACCAACTGATCGATGAGTAAATTTCCTTTTACTGTTCGAGTATTGAGAAGGTGATAGAGGTTTTCTACCAAGTTTCCATACTCAATCGGAAATTGGACTTCTTTCAAGAAGCTATCCGTATCTTCAAAATCAATAAAATAGCGGAAACCGAGTAATTGGAGGGCTACTGTGTAAAAAATGTTCGGAGACCATTCGCAGTCAGATTGGATATACGTTAAAAAGTCTGTTTTAGAATCCACCACTAGGTTAGAGAGGGGATAATCTGTATCTTTATAGGTGAAGTAAACCTTGCGGACAAACCATTCAAACAGTTCTTTTTCTGGGAGGTGGGTGGGAAGGTCAAACCCAATTTCTTTTAGTTCCTTAAGAATGTCTTTTTGGTCAACAGATAGATAGCTATATTGATTGTATTTCATAGACTGCTCCTTTTATCAGTTTCTTTTTTCTTTACTTCTTATATTATACTTGATAAAATAGTATTTGTCTAAAGACCTTTCGTCTATAAGGAGAAGGAATATTGAAAAAAATATCTTTTGAACAAGTTGCAAGAAGAAGGACCTTATTGTTTGGGGTTCTTGCCGTCATTTTTGGGATCCTCATTTTTCGAAACGGTGTTGGTTTCACAAAATTTTCCTTGGATCTATTAGCCATTTACTTTTTAGTTGATGGACTAGGAAGCTTTCTTCTTCGCTTTTTGTTACGTAGCAAGTCTATTTCCTATAGCCACTCTATTTGGTTTATTTTTCTTTCACTTGCGTTGATCTGGTTGAATCGACTGAGTAGTCTGCCCGTAAACTTAGTTGTGATTTGTTTAGGGGCATATCAGTTGGGGAGTGCCATTGTCTATGGGATCACATTTTGGCTTTATAAGGCCAATCGGGTAAAAGGAGGCTGGCTCTATTTATGGGATGCGCTTTTAAACGGTGGGCTTGGTCTAGCAACTGTCTTGGAACCTGGTTCAGATGGGCACTTCCAATTTATCCTCTTGGGGGCTTATCTGGTCTTGTTGGGGATTTCTAATATTCGAGATGGTATTTTATTTGACAAAGACCAACAAGGCCAAGAGTTAAAACGTCGCTTTCGTATTAGCCTACCGGTTATCTTTGCAGCCTTTATCCCTGCTAAGGAGTTAAAACGGTTTAACCAGTTTCTTCAAAAAGGGAGCTCGGCGGGACACACAGGCCCTTATCGATTGGTGAAAAAAGAAGAAGAGGCAAGGGAATTAGAAATTTTGGTTCATACTTCTGACAGCAACTTATTTGGAGCGATTGGGCATGTAGATATTTGTTATCAGGGGAAGGTCATTTCTTACGGAAGTTACGATCCCTTTTCAGAGCGTCTATTTGGGACGATTGGGGATGGCGTACTGTTTAAAGTGGATAAGGAACCATACATCGAACTATGTAAAAAAGAGAGTCAAAAGACGCTGTTTGGCTACAGCCTATCCCTTACCGAAGAAGAGAATCAGGCAGTAGAGAAGCGTCTAGCTGAAATTGATCAGTTGTTAGAACCTTGGGATCCACCTAGGAGGTTACTGGAAGACGGTCAGCCGACCTACGCTTACAAATTGAAATATGATTTAGGGGCTGAGCTATATAAATTTACTTCTTCGCGTTTTAAATCTTACTTTGTTCTGTCTACTAATTGCTGCCTGTTAGCAGATTCCATTGTGGGACAGGCAGGAACGGCTGTATTAGATGTGCGTGGAGTGATTGCACCAGGGACCTATCAGGATTACTTAGAATACGAATTTGAAGCTCCAAACGGGCGGGTCCATACACGAACAGTATACTAAAAAAAGAAAGACAGATTTTTATTTTTGAAAAATCTGTCTTTTTTGCACAAGATTTCTTGTAAAAAGCCAGAAAATCTTTTACAATAAAAAGTGCTTGGAGGAAAGTATGACAGCAAATCAGATCGTAAGAGTGATCCCAGTCTTGAAAGTGAATAACCGAAATGTCAATCAACGCTTTTATGAAGAGACATTGGGAATGAAAGTATTAGTGGAAGAAGGAGCTCTCCTGTCTTTAGGAGATGCCTCAAAAGTAGAAAAAATCGTCTTAGAAGAGTCACCGAGTATGCGTTCGCGTAAGGTCGAAGGTCCAAAGAAATTGGGTCGCATCGTGGTGAAAGTGGCACAAGCTCAAGAAATTGATTATTTGTTGGCCCGCCAGCCAGAGACAAGCGCCCTTTACCAAGGAGCTAATGGTCGCGCCTTTGAAGTTGTGTCTCCTCAAGGAGATACCATTTTCGTGCATGCGGAAGAAAATCTTGAAAGCCTAGAACCTTTGGAGAAAGCGCCTCTTGTTGAGCTTCCAGAAGATTTCAAAGGTTTGACCAGCTTTGATGTGGACTTTCTTGAGGTCAATGTGGCCGATCTTGCTGAGGCTGAGAAGTTCTATAGCAACTTGCCAGCTTTGGCCCACTTTATCCATTTACAAGAAGCCCAAGGAAAAGATCTCCAAGTTGAGAACAAGGTTACTTGGGATTTGAGCATGATCAAGGTCGAATTGGCATCTTTTGATGTGGAAGACTTGAAAGAAAGCTTAGGAGAAACTGTCGATTTTGTGCACCGTAAGGGAACTTTCTTGATTGCCAAGGATCCAAGCCAGATCGAACTCTGGTTTGAAGCCAATCAAGATCAGGTCCATATTTCTTATGAAGAATAAGAATGGAGTGATGAGCGTGAATGCAATCATCGAAAAAATTACCGAACAAATCCAAGAAGGCATCTATCCAGGTGCCTCTCTTGCGCTTTACCGCGATGGTCAGTGGAGTGAGCACTATCTGGGACTAGCGGATCCTGAAAAAGGAGAGCCAGTAGTGGCTGACCTGGTCTATGATTTGGCTAGTGTCAGTAAGGTCGTTGGAGTTGCTACCATCTGTGCCTTTTTGTATGCGAAAGGGGAGCTTGCGCTTGATCGCCCCTTTAAAGAGCTTTACCCGCGTTTTGCTCATGAGAAGACGACCATCCGGGAACTCTTGACCCATACTTCTGGGCTCGATCCTTTTATCCCCAACCGGGATCAATTGGATGCGAGACAGTTGAAAACAGCTCTTGAAAATTTGCAGTTAAAAGAAGACAAGAGTTTTCATTACACCGACGTCAATTTTCTTCTGCTGGGCTTTTGGTTAGAAGACAGGTTTCGCCAGCCCTTGGATCGCTTATTTGAAGAGCTGATTTTTACACCTTGGAAGATGACGGAGACACGGTTTGGACCGGTCGAAAAGGCGGTGCCAACGGTCCGTGGAGTGGCTTCTGGAAGTGTTCATGATCCCAAAGCGAGAGTATTGGGTCGTCATGCGGGAAGTGCTGGACTTTTTTCAACGGTTTCAGATCTAGAGCGCTTCTTAGAGCGTTATCTGAAGGAGGATTTTGCGCGTGACTTGTCTCAGAATTTTGCGCGTGAAGAGGGCAAGACCCGCGCTCTCGGATGGAATCTAGAGGGGGACTGGTTAGATCATACGGGCTATACTGGAACCTTCATCATGTACAATCGAAAGAGGCAGGAAGCGGTGATCTTTTTGTCCAACCGGACCTATGAGAAGGACGAACGGGCCCAATGGATCCTCGACCGCAACTCTTTGATGGACTTGATCAAACAAGAATTTGAAAAATAGAAATGGAAGGCTAGGATGATGGATCCTGGCCTTTTACGGTCTGTCAGATAGAACTCAACTCCGTCTTAGGTTGGATTTCCTTCAAAAGCATCGCTTTTTTGGCTGATTTATATTAAAATAGTAATGACCTTAATAGAGCGAGATGAATATGCATAAAGAGATAGGCGTCGGAAAGGCGCATAGTAAGATTATCTTAATTGGAGAGCATGCGGTGGTCTATGGCTATCCAGCTATTGCCCTGCCTCTCCATCATATCAAAGTGACCTGCCAGATTATCCCAGCAGACAGTCCATGGATTTTGTTTGAAGACGACACCTTGTCCATGGCGGTTTTTGCGTCTCTTGAGCACCTCGGGATTCGTGAGGCCTGGATTCGCTGCCGGATTCAGTCTATGGTACCGGAAAAACGGGGGATGGGGTCCTCTGCGGCGGTCAGTATCGCAGCTATTCGTGCAGTTTTTGACTATTATCAAGAGGAGCTGGATGATGAGACCTTAGAAATCCTGGTCAATCGAGCAGAAACCATTGCCCATATGAATCCAAGCGGGCTTGATGCCAAGACCTGTTTGAGCGATCAAGCCATTAAATTCATCCGGAATGTCGGCTTTTACCCGCTGGAGCTGGGTATAAAAGCGAGTTTGGTGATTGCGGATACGGGGATTCACGGCAATACCCGTGAGGCGATTCAAAAGGTTGAAGCTAAAGGGCAGGAAGTTTTGTCCCATTTCCATGAGATTGGTCAGTTGACCCAGCAGGTAGAAGGGGCTCTGAAAGAAAAAGATCTCATTGGCCTTGGGCAGGCTCTTACGGCTTGTCATGACCACTTGAGAGCCGTCGGTGTCAGCTGTAAAGAAGCAGATCACCTGGTCGCCGTTGCCCTTGAAAATGGGGCCTTAGGGGCTAAAATGAGTGGGGGCGGTCTTGGAGGCTGTGTGATTGCCCTCGTCAAGGATTCTCGTGAAGCAGAAACCATTGCCCATGCATTAGAAAAAGAAGGAGCGCACCATACATGGATCGAAAACCTGTAAAGGCTAAGTCCTATGCCAATATCGCGATTATCAAATACTGGGGAAAAGAAGATGCCAAACAAATGGTTCCTTCGACTAGTTCGATTTCGTTGACCTTAGAGAATATGTATACAGAGACGATTCTCTCTCCCTTGCCAGCAGATGCGACAGCGCATGAATTTTACATCGATGGGGAATTCCAACATCCAGCTGAGCAGGCCAAAATTGGGGCTGTCATTGATGGTTTGAAGCCAGCAGATGAAGCAGGATTTGTTCGGGTGGATACCAGCAACAACATGCCAACCGCAGCAGGCTTGTCCTCTAGCTCAAGCGGCCTCTCTGCTCTTGTCAAGGCCTGCAATCGGTATTATGATTTGGGCTTAACTCAGGAGGAATTAGCTCAAAAAGCCAAGTTTGCTTCAGGTTCCTCTTCACGGTCTTTCTTTGGTCCCTTAGCAGCCTGGGACAAAGAAAGTGGAGAGATTTATAAGGTCAAAACAGACCTGAAACTGGCTATGATTATGCTGGTTCTCAATGATAAGCAAAAGCCCGTTTCTAGCCGCGAAGGGATGAAACGCTGCATGGAAACCTCGAGCAATTTCAAAGAATGGGTGGAGGAGTCTTGTCAAGATTACAAGGACATGCTGGGCTATCTAGCTACCAATGATTTTGAACGGGTCGGCCACTTGACAGAGCACAATGCCCTTGCCATGCATGGAACGACCAGGACAGCCACTCCAGCCTTTAGCTACTTGACAGAAGAAAGCTACAAAGCCATGGATTTTGTCCGTGAGCTCCGCGCAGCGGGCCATGCTTGTTACTTTACCATGGATGCAGGGCCAAATGTTAAAGTCCTCTGTCTAGAAGAAGACTTGGATCAGCTGGTGCCTTTATTTGACGCCCGCTATCGGACCATCGTATCTAAGACAAAGGACCCTCAAGATGAAGACTAAGTATCAAGTACAGACCGGAGGCAAGCTCTATCTAGCTGGAGAATACGCGGTGTTAACGCCTGGGTGTGGAGCCGTGATTCAGTTTATTCCCATTTATCTGTCAGCTACCATTCAAGAAGCTAACACTTACCAGTTGGTCTCAGATCTCTTTGGTTACAAGGTGGATTTGACCTCAAATAAGGACTACGCCTTGATTCAAGAGACCATTCAGCTCATGGAAGAGTGGCTGAAAGATCAGGGAATAGCCCCTAAACCTTTTGATCTTCATCTTAGGGGGACATTGGGTGAAGAGGGGAAGAAGTATGGGATTGGTTCCAGCGGAAGTGTGGTTTTGCTCGTGATCAAGGCCATGGCCGCTCTGTATGAAATAGACCTAAGCCCCGATCTGCTTTTTCGACTAGCAGCAGTCGTCTTGGTGCAAAGAGGGGACAATGGCTCCATGGGCGATTTGGCTTGTATAGCCTACGAGGACTTGATTTATTACCAATCCTTTGATCGGGCTTGGTTGCATGAAGTCTTGATTTCCCAGCCCCTTTCACAAGTTTTAGACCTGGATTGGGACTACAAGATCTGCTCGATCCATCCAGCCATCGCTTATGATTTTCTGGTTGGCTGGACCAAGGAACCAGCGATTTCAAGTGATTTGATCCGCCAGATCAAGGGTGCGATCAATGAAGCCTTTCTCAAGGAGAGTCAAACTGCAGTGAAGAATCTTGAAAAAGGCCTCCGTGATGGAAACCAAAGGGAGATCGAGGCCAGTATCCAACGTGCAGATCAGAACCTAAAATCCTTAAACCATCTGATCTATACCCCGGCTCTAAAAGTCCTGCAGCAAGCGACAGATGGCCTAACGGCTTGTGCCAAATCCAGTGGTGCTGGAGGAGGCGACTGTGGGATTGCCCTTAGTTTTGACCCAGTTGAGACTCAGACCTTGATAGATCGCTGGAAGGAACAGGATATTGAAGTCATTTACCAAGAAAGGATGGGAGATTCGTGAGCGAAAATCGAAAAGACCAGCATATTCGCTATGCTTTGGAGCAAAGCTCCTCCTATAATAGCTTTGATGAGATCGAGCTAATTCACCGTTCCCTCCCACGTGTGGATCTAGCGGAGATTGATCTAACGACCCATTTCGCAGGCCGTGATTGGAAGGTCCCTTTTTATATCAATGCTATGACAGGCGGGAGTAAACGGGCCAAAGAGATCAATCAAAAGTTGGCAGCAGTAGCCGAAGCCTGTGGGATTCTCTTTGTGACTGGCTCTTACAGCACAGCACTGAAGGATCCGAACGATCAATCGTATGCGGTCCAAAAAGACCATCCTCATCTTCTTTTAGCGACCAATATTGGCATCGATAAAGAGCTAGACTTGGGCTTGCGAACAGTAGAAGAGCTACAACCCCTCTTTCTTCAAGTCCATGTGAATCTGATGCAAGAGTTGCTCATGCCTGAAGGGGAGAGGATTTTCCACACTTGGAAAGACCATCTCCATAGCTATGGGCAGGCCTTTCCTGTGCCGGTAGTCCTGAAAGAAGTAGGCTTTGGCATGGATCCTAAAACAGTCCAGCTGGCACTAGAGGCTGGGATTAAAACAGTTGACATTTCTGGCCGTGGTGGCACTAGTTTTGCCTATATTGAGAATCGTCGTGGAGGCAATCGCGCTTATCTGGATGATTGGGGACAATCAACTGCGCAGTGTCTCTTACAATTACAAGATCAGATAGATCAGGTTGAGATCCTCGCGAGTGGTGGCATCCGTCATCCCCTTGATATGGTCAAGGCCTTGGTCCTTGGAGCGCGTGGCGTAGGACTTTCCCGCGTTTTTCTTGAGATGGTAGAGACTAAGAGCATTGAAGAAGTGATCGCCATTGTCCAAGGCTGGAAAGAAGATCTTAAATTACTCCTTTGTGCGCTCGGTTGTCAGAACCTGAAAGAGCTCCGTAAAGTCGACTATCTCCTCTATGGAAAATTATGGCAAGCTCAGCAACAGAGAAAATGAAAAGGATTGACTTTTTAAAGCCAATCCTTTCTTTTTTGAAAAAGTGTTTCCCCTCAAAAATTCTGATAGTTTACGAATCGTTTACGGTTGCTGGAATCGCTTGCAAAACAGGATCGTAAAAGAGTATACTAAATAAGGAAAAACATTTTTAAAAAGGAGTTTAGGATGAAGAAGCACTATTTTCGCTCAGCTGTAGCAGCCATGCTTCCGCTTTTGTTGATTGCTCAACCTGTTGAGGCCTGTACGGGGTTCATCATCGGAAAGAAACTGACGGCCGACGGCTCGACCTTGGTAGGGCGTACCGAAGATTTAGAGCCCAACCATAATAAAAATTTTGTGGTCAGAGAGCGCGTCTACAATAAAAAAGGTGCCATCTTTGAGGATGCCGCCAACGGTTTTCAATATCCCTTGCCAGAGATTAGCTATAAGTATACAGCGGTCCCAGATGTCACCCCAGATCAGGGAATTTTTGATGAAGCAGGATTCAATGAATATGGGGTTTCCATTTCTGCTACTGTGTCTGCTTCAGCAAATGACAAGATCCAAAAAGTGGATCCCTATGTCAAGGATGGTTTGGCAGAATCCGGCTTAACCAGCATTGTTCTCCCAAGTGTGAAAACCGCAAGAGAAGGGGTTGAACTCATTGCTAAAATCGTCGAAGAAAAAGGCGCTGCAGAAGGAAATATTGTGACCATTGCCGATAAAGAAGGCGTCTGGTATATGGAAATCCTATCTGGTCACCAATATGCGGCCATTCTCTTTCCAGAAGACCGCTTTGCAGTCTTTCCAAATACTTTCTTCTTAGGTCATGTTGATTTATCGGATACAGAGCGTACGATTGTCTCAAAAGATCTTGAAAAAGTCGCCAAGGACGCAAATAGCTATAAGGAAGTGGATGGAAAATTCCACGTTTCTCAATCCTATAATCCGCCTTTGCAAGAAGCGGATCGCTCGCGGGTTTGGTCGGGGATCAAATCTCTAGACCCAAACTCTCCTGTTAAATATGACGATGCGTCCTTTGACCTTCTTCATACAACTGATCGGAAATTAACTCTCCGCGATGCCATGAATCTCCAGCGCAATCGTTTGGAAGGAACCAAATACAAACCACAGGATCAAATGGAGCTGGATGGAAAAGGCATCCCGAAAAAAGGAGAGTTTGATGCCGTTTATAAATACCCCATCTCCAATCCAAATGTCATGGAGGCCCATATTTTCCAACTGAAAGACGAGGTCCCAGCAAGTGCGGGTGGAGGCACCATGTGGCTGTCGATGGGTAGTCCGCGAAATGCTCCTTACCTACCGTACTATGGCAATATTCTCAACACCTATCAAGCCTACCAAGAATTAGGGGATCATTACAATGACCGCTCCTGGTATTGGACCATTTCAAGAATCAATGACCTTGTAGCCAAGTATCCTGATTTATTCGAAGATGGGGCGATTCGTACTGAAATGGAACGATTGGAATCCCAGTGGATGGTTGAACAAGATCTGAGTGATCAGGAACAAATTGCCCTTGCTTCTCAGCCTGAAGAAGCGAGTAAGAAGGCAACAGAGGAAGGGATAGCGAGAGCTGAGAAAACCTTCGAACGCTTGCAAAAAATTAGAAAAGAAGCAGAACAAAAGGTAGCAGATGAACACGGAAAAAGTGCTCTGCAAGATCTAGATGACGAAGAAGATGCTGCTTATGAAGAGAAAATTGATCTCGTTGATTTTGACTATGATTACATTCTAGCAGCAGGCTTGTTCGGAGCAACCCTTCTAGCGATTGTGATCTACCTAATTCGCTCAAAGAAACAAAAGGGAGGAAAACAAGATGACTAAAATTCAAAGAGCCTCGATCTATCTCTTTCTACTATTTGCAGGAATTGGCTTGGAGTTTGAACTCGGTCATCTTTCTCAAGAAGAATTTAGCCAGTCTGCAGGCAGAGACTTGGTCTTGAACTTGTCTGTTTTAGCTGCTATTATTATCCCACTCTATCTCTTTTCAAAACGATTGGCCAAGCAGTTGTCTGTCCCAACCTATCTCTTATGGATTGCTATGTTTGGGGGTGCCTTTGTAGCAGGCTGGTTGAGCTTTTCAGGAAATAGCTTGATTGATATTATGAATAGCCATGTGATCAAGGATGCCACTGTCTTTAACAAGTGGACCGATGCCTTGACAGCCCCATTCTCAGAGGAATTCTTTAAGGCTCTAGTTGCCTTTTGGGTAGTTTTGATGGTTGGAAAAAAAGATCTAAAAGCGATTTTAATTGCCGGCTTGGGCTCTGGCTTTGGTTTTCAAATCATTGAGGATTTAGGGTACGTTGCCCGCCAAACAAAAACGAGCCAATTAGCCGCCGTTACTGAGGCTATTAATCGTATTTCTGGTGGGTTAGCTTCACACGCTCTCTATACAGCGGTTGTATCGGTCGGTGTCTTCCTCTTGTTGTCTCAAGTGACCCAGCAAAAGGCAAAACTCTTTGGACTCTGGTGTGTTGTCTCGACAGTAGCCAATCACTTCTTATGGAATTCTCCGTTTTATGAAACAGACCATCGGATCAATCTTCTCGTCGGACTGCTCTTTGCCGTCCAAGTAGGGACCTTTATCGAAGTGATTCTCTATACCAAGAAACATCCCGATCTGCCATTTTTAAAACAATAAGGTAAATTTTTTCAAACACAAAAGAACTAAGACGTGCGTCTTAGTTCTTTCATTTTCTCAATTCTTGTAAGAGTGTTTTTGCTTTTTCTAAATTGAAGGGTTTGTTTTCAAGGAGTTGGCTGACCAGACGGGGAACTTCCTCTTCCTTAGCTCCTGCTAGAAGGGCTAGAGAGCGTGCTTGGAGTTTCATATGTCCTGCTTGAATCCCTGTGGTGACTAGGGCCTTTAGGGCAGCAAAATTCTGCGCCAAACCGAGCGACGCGATAATACCGGCTAATTCGATAGCAGAAGGTTCTCCTAGTAAACGGTGGCTGACTTGAACCGTAGGGTTGAGGCCAATGGAGCCTCCTTTTGTTGCAACTGGCATTGGCAAGGTGATCTCACCATAGAGTTTTTTCTCTTCCGGCTGACTTTTCCATTGGCTAAAGCCCTTGTATCGGCCACTTTGTGCAGCATAGGCATGGCCTCCAGCTTCGATGGCCCGCCAGTCATTACCCGTCGCGAGAACAAGAGCATCAATCCCATTAAAAATCCCCTTGTTATGAGTGGCTGCGCGGTAAGGATCCACTTGAGCCAGTTGGCTAGCTAGCTCCATCCGGTGGGCAATCTCAATGGCTTCCTCAGGATTTCGACTCAGTGCTTTAAAATCAATGGCACACCTTGCACTCACCAAAGAGCGCGTGGCCAAGTTGGATAAAATCGCCATTAAGGCCTGACCACCAGAGAGTTTTTGGATGCGATCGGTCAGAGCTTCCAGCATCGTGTTGAGCATATTGGCCCCCATGGCTTCTTTAGGATCAACCGCCAAGTAGACAATGAGAAAGTTCCCCTTGTTTTCGACCCAAAGATCCCTTGCTCCGCCTCCACGCTTGACGATAGAAGGATAGGCTTCATTAGCTAGCTGAAGAAGAGTTTCCTTGTCTTCTAGGATGCGCTTGCTAGCCATTTCCACATCCCTAACATCTGTCAGAGCAATCTCACCGATCATTTGGCGTTGGTGCACTTGGGTGGTGAAACCGCCCGAACGTTGGATGAGTTTGGCTGCAAAGCTGGCTGCAGCAACTACGGAAGGCTCTTCTGTGACCATAGGAAGGACATAGTCACGACCATTGATCAGAAAATAAGGAGCGAGGCTAAAAGGCAGATCAAAGGTCGACAAGACATTTTCCGTCAGTTGATCTGCAATAGAGAGGGGGAGTCCCTTTTGTTCTTTTAAGATCTGTGCTTCATCCCAAGTTAAGAGGCCTTCCTTTAGTAAGGCCTCTATGCGTTCTGTGGGCGAAAGTTTTGCAAAACCTGGTAATCGTGCCATTATTTTTCTACTTTCTGGTAAGTGCGTTGGTGTTCCTTGATCTCTGTCAAAGCATAAGTTTGAAGCGTAGCAGGTTCAAATACTTGATTGCCACTAGAGTCTAAATCCACTTCCTCATAAAAGAGTCGTTCGTAGTCAGCAACACTAAGAACCGTCCGTTGATCTAGTTTGTCCATACGTTTGTGATCTAAAAGTTGCTCAAAACCAGGAACGAGATTGGCACTAAAGATCTCAGAAACTGCTCCACTTCCATAGCTAAAGAGGGCGATTCGGTCCCCGGATTTGAGTTGGGGACGATTTTCCAGTAGTGATAGCAAGCCTAAGAAAAGAGATCCAGTGTAGATATTTCCCACTCGTTGGCTGTATAGAATCGATTGATCAAAATTGTATTGTAATTGATCTTTTTTCTCTTCTGATACTGACTTATCCAAGATTTTTTTCAAGCCCTTGAGAGCTAATTTCGGATAAGGCAAGTGGAAGCAGACGGCTGCAAAGTCTGTCAAGGTAAGGCCAGTCCGTTTCTGGTATTCCGCCCAGGTTGTTTTCAGAGAATCTAGATATTGTTGCGTTGAATAAATCCCATTCACGAAGGGAGTTGTCGCGTAATTTGGACGCCAAAAATCCATGACATCGCGTGTTTGGGCAACATTATCATCGTTAAAAGATAGAATACGAGGATTTTGGCTGATTAGCATGGCAACCGCTCCAGCCCCCTGTGTTGGTTCACCAGGAGTCCCAATTCCGTATTTAGCAATGTCACTGGCAATGACCAAAACCTTACTCTGTGGGAATTTTTCAACATGGAGTTTAGCATAATCCAAGGCAGCAGTCGCAGCATAGCAGGCTTCTTTCATTTCAAAAGAGCGAGCGAAAGGCTGGATGTCTAGTAAGCCATGGACAAACACAGCAGCAGCCTTACTCTGGTCAATTCCAGATTCTGTCGCAAGAATCACCATGTCGATCGCTTCTTTATCTTCATCTGTTAAAATATCATCTGCTGCAGTCGCAGCCAATGTGACGATGTCTTCTGTGATCGGTGCCACGCTTTGTTCTTTTAAGAGAAGACCCTTGCTCAGTTTTTCGGGATCGGTATCACGAGCAGCGGCCAAATCTTCTAAACGCAAGACATAAGGGCTCGTCGCAAAACCAATCTTATCAATCCCAATTGTCATTCTTAACCTCTTTTTTATTTGATATCTACTAGTATATTTCGTTACTATTTTACCATATTTAAGGGTAAAACTCCCTTGAAAAAGCTAGATCAGCAAGGAAATCATTCTCGGGACCGATTTTGCAATGTTTCAAAGAAAAATAGAGAATCTATAAGAAAAAGCCATCCTCAGATGGCTTTTCAAATCTTATGTTTAGCTATCTTTTTTAGGGTTACTCATGACCCGTATGAAGAGTTCTTTGCATTTGTCTCTTAGAACTTTTTCGAAGAAGATGAGTATAGCGATGTTCACAATCATAAAGTTCAAGGTCAGATAGAACAAGTCAAATGAATTGCGGGCATAATCAGTCGCTAATAGATAGGAGGAGAGGGCTCCTAGGATAGTCCAAGGAAGATACTTGATATACTTGTTTATCATCATACAGCACCTCACATACTTTAAAGGATTTGTTTTTTTCACTATCATTGTACTCCTTTTGAGTGGAAATGCAAGCAATGACACTTAGAGAAATTTAAAAACCAATATTATTTTTCATTAGTTTGAATGGAGAAAAACTATTTTAAGATAAGTGAAGCGATTACTTTAGTAACCAAAAAATTTTTTGAGCTAATCATTGTCAATTATGTACTTTATTTAAGTGAATACTGGAAATTTTTAAAGTTGTTCATCTTCTGTAAAATGTACTTTATTTAAGGGAAAACTAAAAATTTTTAAATTGTACATTTTGACAATGAACCTGAAACTAAAAATTTTTCAAATGTACATTCATACAAAAACACGGCTCATTAATCGTGGCCGTGTTATATTTTACTTAAGCTAGTTAGCTAGTTCTCTTAGTTAATTTTTACTTACCTTTTATTTGCTTTAAGTCCTGTATCTCTTTTAGAATACTAAAAATATAGAAACTAAATAGAACTATACCTAAGAAAGATAAAACAAAGAAACCAGACGTAAGTTTTTCACCTCTAACAGCTAGTACTCCAAGGGAAAAAATACCAATAGCCATTATGGAAATTATGAGGATAAACCACAAGTAAATCATGTAAAACTTATAAAGATAGTAAAAGGACTTATTTTTTTGTTTAGGCTTATCCTTCCAGTTTAAATAAAAGAAAGAAGGTATATAAATAATTAAAATAAATAGAAACTCCATCTCTATCACAACCTCTCATCTTATTCCCCTTAATCAAATACATGATTTATAGCATATTAAAACTTTTTATTTAAGCAAACTAATGACAAAATCTAAATGCAAAATCATCGATTAATCAATTCCGCAATTTCCTTTATCCCTTCAAACTCTCCAACACTTTCGAAAAGTTCTATAGCTCGTTTGAAATGTGTGTTGGCTAATCCTTTATCTTCCAAGGCTAAATAGATCTCACCTATCCCTCTATAACTACAAGCTTGAGAAATCACATCATCAGTTTCTAAAGATTGTTCCAGTGACAGATTCATGAATGTAAGAGCTTCATCAAGGTTGTTTAATTTCAATCTCAAATAGCCTTGTTCGTAGTTATTCACAGCTTTCTTTAGATTATCATTTGGAAAATGCTCTTCAACTATCTTCTCTTCGTCTTCAATGAGTTTTAAAGCCTTATGAAAATCACCCTGCTCTCTGTAGATCATCGCTAATTGATGTAAACCAATGTGTTCATGTTCTTTATCTTCATTTTGTTGAGCTAATAAAATGTATTTCTCAAAGATATGGGTACATGAAGCATAGTCTTTTTCTGCTAACAATACATATCCCATCAGATTTAAAAGACTAAAATCTGTACAGGTATCAATAAAAAAATCTTGTTCAACTAACTTTTTAGCTTCTAATATATTTCCTTCTAGGAACAAGTCCCAAGCTACATCGATTTTAGAGACCATCTATTTCCCCCTTCAACTATAAACAACCTTCATAAAATAAAATCACTCAACAAGAATATACTAAATCCTACCTTTACAGATTTAATCCACTAAACTAAAGTATAGCAAAAAGCCCAAATAACTACTATTTGGGAAAAATGTTACTTAGTTTCTTTTTAAACGAGCAATGAGTAACTTAATAAGATAAGCTAGAACTACAAGTGCTACTACGCGTGATAATAGATAGAAAATAGAATAAACAAAATAGATTTGCATATCTGACACCTCCTAAATAAAAGAGATTAACCATCTTGTCCTCAATATTATTGTACTCCCGTTTGAAAGCGGTGTCAAATGTTGTGATAAATAGTATCAACATCTGGAATAAATTTAAAGCCTATAAAAATCAAAATAAATCAATCTGTTTCATTTTGAAATCCTTTAACGATTGTAAAATATATCCTATTTTAGAAGAGGTACGTATGAAGTTATCAATTTAGATAATGTCAAAGCAAGAGAGAAATATAATGAGTAAACATAAATACAATATTTTTTACATTTTTTAATATACTTTTATTAGTATAATTGATAAAATCTTAATTAACAAAAATTTGGCTTATCTAATATTCCAATTACCTTACAACACAGGTTGATTGAATAGGATTAGATAACCGAAGTAATGTTGAAACGAATGGAGGGGATTAATATTAAGAATTTAATAAGTGATCAAATGTCTAATAGACAAATCATCAAAGACTTTATTAGTAGTTTTATTAGTTCTTTAAGTGGAAAAGCTTTTAATTTTGCTTTAGGATTAATGTTACTGGACCAAACAAAATCGGCAATGAGTTTTGGAATCAATATGATCATCTATCCTTTAGTTAGTTTGATTTTCTTGGTTCCAATCGGTAATTTAGTAGACCGATACCGTCATAAAAAGATCTTAACTTATAATTTTATCTTTAGGCTTATAATCTTTCTTCTGTTTTATGCTTTTTATTTTTTAACGAATTCATCTACTATCTTATACCTCGTAATCCCGTTTGTCATACTCCACTCTATTACAGTTAACATCAATGATACTTGTTATTCAGCCTCTATCCACGAGTTAGTAAACGATAAAAAAATTCAACGATTAAGTTCTGTTACACAAACCGCCATTGCTATCGCAACCATGCTTTCCCCAGCTATTGGAGTCATTTTTTATAATTGGTTAGGCTTCTCAGGCTTTATTCTCATAGAAATCATTGCAAATCTCCTTGCTTTAGGTGTCTTACTTACCATGAAATTCTTCTATGAACACGATGGGCAGGAAGCTGAGATCAAACAGAATGAAAACCATCAACACGGGGTTAAAGAAATTATCCGATTTTTAAAAGAAAATCAGATTGTCAAATATATTATTCTTGTTAGTGTTGTACTGAATTTTTTCTATACTTCCATTAGCATTGGAGTACCATTTGTAGTCAAAGAGCAACTCTTATTAGATAATGCGACAGTAGGTATTTTAGAAACTATGTCTGCGGTTGGAATGTTATTAGCCAGTGTGTCTATGTCACTACTACCAGACAAAAAAGAAGATAACACACTTCTCTCTAATAGAATTCGCATTCCACTTTTTCTTCTAACCATCGCTATCGTTGGTTTGGGTATTACATTTGCAATTAGTAACACCCAGGTGATTATTTCTTCCGTTGGCGGTTTATTTATGGGAATTATAGCATTTACTCTTGTTATTCTAAATATTGTCGTCATGACCTATCTTCAAAGTAGTATTGAAACAAATTATTTAGGAAGAGTAATGAGTACTTTGTTCACACTAAATACGTCTATCATGCCGATAGGTACCATTGTATTTACTTATCTATTTCAAAAGGATATAAACGGAGGTCTGATATTCATATTTGGAGGTGTTTCTCTCCTGCTCTATACCATGATAATGTTACCTAGAATATATAGAATACTCCAAAAAGAACACATTTATTGACATTGAAACATAAGCAGTACTAAAACGTAAAACGAAAAAGACAAGGATAAAACACCTTGTCTTTTTTAAATACTAAGCTCACCTAAGGAAAGTTTTTAAGAAGCTTTTGTCACCAACATGACATATGCTAGTTGGCATTGGTCATTTTTCTTTTTTGATAGCGTTGGTAAGAATGGTAGAGTTTCAAGACGACAGACCCGCTAGCCATCCCGATGGAGATCACCAAGGCCAGAATAACCACTAGGGTCACGCTGGTTACTGCCTGTCGATATTGGCCACTGACAAAGAAGGAAGTGGTCCGATAGGAAATATATCCAGGAACCAAGGGGGCGAGAATGGACAACATAAAGACCACGACAGGCGTCTTGAGAATGATACTTAAAATCTGACTGATACAGGAGCCGACAATGGCTGCGATAAAGGTTGCAACGATGACATTGGTAGGCCCTTTCAGGATATAGTAAAGTAGCCAGATGCCCATCCCTAGGATTCCTCCAGGAATCAACATGGAGCGTTGCACATTTAGGACAATTAAAAAGGTGATGATGGCAATCAAACTAGCCACCGCTTGGATTAAAAATTCAGTTAAGTTCATGATTTTATTTCATAAGGACGAGGGCAACGGTTGTACCGGCACCAAGGGCAAGAGTAATGAGGAGAGTCTCAAAGAGCTTACTCATCCCAGAGTTGAGGTGGTAATTCATGAGATCGCGGACGGCATTGGTCATAGCGATCCCAGGAACGAAGGGCATGACACAGCCTGCGATAATGAGAT
Organism: Streptococcus parasanguinis; assembly: GCF_040908565.1. Taxonomy (GTDB): domain Bacteria; phylum Bacillota; class Bacilli; order Lactobacillales; family Streptococcaceae; genus Streptococcus; species Streptococcus parasanguinis_AC. The sequence goes on from NZ_JBDGEA010000002.1 coordinate 87,314, forward strand.
CGGTATTGGAAGGAAAACCACTATAGCGCGTCCAAATATGGGCTAAAAAACCAAAGACAAAGGCTGCCGCAAAAGCAGTGGCAAAAGGAATGCGAACATATTTCTCTACGACAAGTGAAAAAGCAAAGGCAAATACAGTTGCAATGCCCGCTCCAATCGCATCATAGAAATTTCCACCAAACATGATGGAGAAGAAAGGCGCACTGAGGGTTGCTGCAATGGTCAACTGGAGATTGGTATAAGGAACACGCTTATTTTTTAACTCACTCAGGGCCTGGTAAGCGTGCTCGAGATCCATCTCTCCAGAGACTAGTTGACGAGAGATCTGGTTGACGTCACAGACCTTCTCGATATTGTAATTAGTTCGCAAGATCCGTTTCATGCGCGTGACATTGGTGTTCTCAATTGAAAAGAAAATAGCGACTGGCATCGCTAAAACATTGCAATCGACGATTCCCTGTGAATGGGCGATCCGGATCATGGTATCTTCGACCCGGTGAATCTCAGAACCGCTCTCTATAAGGAGGGTTCCAGCTAACATCAGGACGTCGATCACTTGGTTGATCTGTTTTGACTCTTCCATAATTTCCTACTTACTAAATAATCTGTTTCTATTATAGCAAAAAAGGACGAGAGACAGAACTAAAATTTGACAATTCTAGTTTGTTTCTTGTCCTTATGAATTCGTTTAGAATAGCTATTGTCTAGCCCTGAGATTCGCTAACTCGGGTGGTGGTGCTGCACGGTCATATCCTGGACGAGAAGGGTTGCTAAAAAGATCAGTGCAATCAGGATAAAGAGCCAAATAATAGCGAAAATAAATGTTAAAAACATAGGATCACCCCTTCTATCTTATTTACAGCTCTACTATAACACTTGGAGAAAACGCTGTCAAACCCTATATAGCAGGCTCTTAAACTCTTTCAAAATTCAGAATAATCTTGCGATGAGAATGAAAAAACCAGCCGTTTCTGACTGGTTTTTTCATCTATTTGAATCTTAGCTCAATGCATCATCCATTGAAAGAACTTCGTGGAAGACACGTTGTGTCAATTCAGTTTTTTGTTCTGGAGTGAGGTATTTCGTGTTTACACAGTATCCAGAGATACGAACGATAACGTCTTCACCTGACATGATCTTTTCGTAAACATCGTTCAAGTCCATAACGTTCAAGTTAACGTGTTGTCCACCGTTTTCGAAGTAACCATCAAGGATAGTTACCAAGTTATCAACTTGTTCGTCACGAGTCTTACCAAGAGCACGTGGTGAAACTTGAGTAGTAAGTGAGATACCGTCAGCTGCATAACCAAAGTCAAGGCTAGCAAGTGAGTTCAAGTTTTGCAACCATCCACCTTTCGCTTTGTTAGATGGGTTAGCACCTGGTGAGAAGAACTCCAATTTAGACAAGTTCACAGAACCATCTTCGTTGAGGTATACCCCTTTGTGGACTGGAGAGTTACCAGTTTGTTTAGAGTATGCAACGTTAGAAGTGATGGTAAGAAGTGAAACAGTTGCTTCAGCGTTCTTGTAAAGTTTGTGGCTGCGAAGACGAGTAGTGTAAGCTTCGATCAACCATTCTGCCAATTCGTTTGAACGTGGGTCATCTTCACCCCAACGTGGGTATTCACCGATTGTTTCGTAATCGTAGATGTAACCATTTTCGTCACGGATTGGTTTAACTGTAGCGTACTTGATAGCTGACAATGTATCAACAGTGTTAGCGAATCCACAGATACCGAATCCCATGTTAGCGCGTTGGTGAGTTGGCAAGAAGGCCATTTGAACTGCTTCGTAGTTGTACTTATCAGTCATGTAGTGGATGATGTTCAAAGCATCTACATAAGTGTCAGTCAACCAGTCAAGAGATTTTTCGAAGTTTGCTTTAACAGATTCGAATTCAAGAACTTCATCACGGATTGGATCGATATCAAATACTTTGTAGTCTTTATGAACATCGTCGTAACCACCGTTCAAACCAGTAAGAAGAGCTTTAAGCACGTTAACACGAGCACCGAAGTATTGGATGTTGTGGCGTTGTTCTTCGTTTTCTGGGTCAAGTGGAGATACACAACATGAGATACAGCTCATTTCACCGTATCCGTCTTTAGCCATTGTTGTAACACCTTCGTATTGGATAGAAGAGTGTTTGTGGCTCATGTGCATACAGTAGCGACGGAAGCTATATGGCAATTTGTCAGTCCAAAGAACTGTCAAGTTTGGTTCTGGAGAGTTACCGATGTTGTCCAAAGTGTTCAAGAAACGGTAGTCCATCTTAGTAACACGGTGACGTCCGTCGTTACCCATACCAGCCATAGAGGTTGTGATGAAGGTTGGGTCACCTGAGTACAATTGGTCGTAAGCTTTTGTACGAGCAAATTTAACAGTACGCAATTTCATAACGAAATCGTCAACGAATTCTTGGATTTCTGATTCAGTGTAAGTACCACGAGCCAAGTCACGTTCAGCGTAGATATCCAAAACGATTGGCACACGTCCAAGAGAAGTAGCAGCACCGTTGATCACGCGGCAGACAGCCATGAAGGCGATGTTTGTCCATTGGATCGCTTCTTTTGTATCGAAGGCAGGACGACGTACGTCTACACCATAAAGGTCACCCAATTTAACAACTTCTTGAAGTGCTTGGTATTGAAGGTTTACTTCTTCACGAAGGCGGATTGATTCTTCATCGATTTCAGTAATAGAGTTCCAGTCGTTTGCTTTTTCAGCCATCAAGTAGTCAGCACCGTAAAGAGCCAAACGAGCATAAACCCCGATGATACGTCCACGAGAGTATGCATCTGGAAGACCAGTTACAGTGTGAGCGTGACGAGCACGACGGATGTTAGAAGTGTAAGCGCGGAAGATACCGTCGTTTACAGTTGTAACGTATTTTGTGAAGATTTCATGAACTGCTGGATCTGGTTCGTATCCATTTTCTTTCAAAGTAGTTTCCGCCATACGGATACCACCACGAGGCATAAAGTTCAATTTGAACAATTCATCATTTTGGATACCGAAGATCACTTCGTTTTCTTTGTCGATGTATCCAGCTGCGATATCAGCGATAGATGTTGGACGGTTATCGTATGGGAAACGAGTTTCTTCGTAGTGTGCTTTTGTTTCTTCAACAATTTTTTTGATGTGAAGAGAACGTTCAGTTGGACCAGCTAGGAAGCTTTCATCTCCATCATAAGGTGTGTAGTTAGCTTGAACGAAGCGAGAAACGCTTGCTTTTTCTTTCCAATCTTCACCTTTGAAGCCTTCCCAGGCTTTGTCAAAAATATCTTGTGCTTCAACAACTGTTTTAACAACCATGTGTATTTTCCTCTATTTGTCTTTCTAGCAACTCTATCTGTTGCACTTACAATAGTAGTATACCATACAGAAATCGGTTACACAAAGGCGAATTGCGAAAAACAGCAGATTCTTTTGTAATACAGTTTCAAATCCTCTGCGATACTGTACTATATTTTTGAAAACAAACACAGTTTTTCATCAATTTTCATGTTTTCTGGAGAGCCGATTTTTGCAATTCTGAAATTTTCTTCCTATAATAGAAAGAAAGGAGGGTGAAAAATGCTGATATTTCCATTAGTGAATGATACCAGTCGCAAGATTATTCATATTGATATGGATGCATTTTTTGCTGCCGTCGAAGAAAGAGACAACCCTAGTTTGAAGGGCAAGCCTGTCGTGATTGGCCAGGACCCTCGTCAGTCAGGAGGGAGAGGTGTTGTCTCGACTTGTAACTATGAAGCAAGGAAATATGGCATTCATTCAGCTATGAGTTCCAAAGAAGCGCTGGACCTTTGTCCTCAAGCCATCTTTATCTCTGGAAATTATGAGAAATACCGAGAAGTAGGTGAGCAGGTCCGTGAGATTTTCAAGCGTTATACAGATCTAATCGAGCCGATGAGTATTGATGAAGCCTATCTAGATGTGACGGAAAATAAAATCCAGAGCAAATCAGCTGTCAAAATCGCCCGCTTGATTCAGCATGCTATCTGGGAAGAGCTGCATCTCACAGCTTCAGCGGGTGTTTCTTATAATAAGTTTTTGGCCAAGATGGCAAGTGACTACCAAAAACCCCGTGGCCTAACGGTGGTCTTACCGGAGGACGCTGAGGATTTCCTGAGCCAAATGGACATTGCCAAATTTCATGGAGTAGGAAAGAAGACAGTAGAGAGACTACATGAGATGGGTGTCTATACTGGCGCGGATCTTTTAGCCATCCCGGAGATGACTTTGATTGATCGGTTTGGGCGATTTGGCTATGATCTCTTTCGAAAGGCGCGAGGGATTCATAATAGCCCTGTCAAAAGTCACCGCATCCGCAAGTCGATCGGAAAAGAGCGGACCTACCGCAAGCTCCTTTATGCAGAAGATGATATTTTAGAAGAAATTGCCAATCTGTCCAGTAAGGTGGCCCAATCGCTGGAAAAACATGGTAAGCAAGGAAAGACCTTGGTCTTAAAAGTGCGCTATGGAGACTTTACCACCTTGACTAAGCGTATCACCTTGACGGAGCCAACGCGAGATGCTGAGCGCATCAATCGTTCAGCGCGTCACATTTTTCAAGAAATCGAATCGATAAATACAGGAATCCGCCTCTTGGGTGTCACCATGACCAACTTTGTTGATCATACCGAGTTGCCTTTGGTGGAAGAAAAAGAAGACGACTAGTTTGTTCACTAGTCGCCTGAGATTGATGACAAAGTCATCTTAGAAACTTTCCTTAGGTGAGTACGGACGTCAGCGAACTTCTACGAAGTTCCATGACTTAGTTTTGAACCTAAAGTTTCAAAACTCCCGAGTGCTAGAAACCATAGTGTTTCTAGCACTTTTCTCACGGCGGAAAGTTTCAGTTGTATTTGAATGAGTCTTAAAAAATATATTATTTTAATTTTTGGGGTATCAATTAGGTTGTTTGACGTCAAAAAAGGCTGCAATCTCTTCTTCTGTCAGTCCGATCATGGGGGAGATAGTGTGGAGATTGTCTTCAGTCAGTCGATAGACAGTAGGCTTAGACGTCTCTGCTTTCGTTTCAACAGTTTCTTCCTTGCTTCGTGCAGATTCGACTGTAGCAGAAGCCGTTGCAACGGATGAAGAATAGTCTGTGGTTGCTTCGCCTCCGTCCAGGTTCTTGAAGCGTTCAACCAAATAGGTCTTGCGCGCTGTACCTGTATTTTTAGTAGCGAAATCAAAGGCGCTGTATTCTCCTAAGAGGATCAGTTTGCTCTTAGAGCGCGTGATGGCGGTATAGATCAAATTACGCTGCAACATCCGGTGGCTTTGATTAGTAATGGGTAAGATCACCACAGGAAATTCGCTTCCTTGCGATTTGTGAATACTCATTGCATAGGCTAAGCGAATCTTGTACCATTCATTGCGCGGGTAGACGATTTCATTGCCATCAAATTGGATAGTCAATTCATCTTGCTTCGATTCTGTATATTTTCCGGGGAGAAGATCGGTAATGTAGCCAATATCTCCATTAAAGACATTGCTTTCTGCATCATTGACCAGATGGATAACCTTGTCTCCATCGCGGTATTGGCAGTCTGGCGAGTCAAAGACGACCTGGTCTTTGACAGCTGGATTGAGAAGGTCTTGCATGAGTGTATTGATGTTGTCAATGCCGGCCTGGCCCTTGTACATAGGTGCCAAGACTTGGATATCTCGAGCTGGGATCTGACTGCGAAGGGCAGCAGAGGTGATCTGTTCGATCATCTTAGGGATGTGTTCGCTTCCGGCTTCGAAATAAGAGCGGTCGGCTTTTCGTTCTGTGAAATCTTGAGGAAGCTTGCCCTGGCGAATGTCTCCTGCAAGTGAGACAATGGTCGAATCTTCACTCTGACGGAAAATATGTTCGAGCTTGGTCTGAGGGATGCTTGGGATCTGCAAGAGATCCGCTAGAACCTGTCCAGGACTGACGGATGGTAATTGGTCAGCATCTCCCACAATCAAGAGTTTGGTATCGGTTGCGATGTTGCTAAGTAATTGATTAGCTAGCCAGGTATCAACCATGGAAAATTCGTCCACAATGATAAAGTCTGCATCTAGATAGTCCTCTAAGTGGCTGGTATCATCATCTCCTGTCATTCCCAAATGGCGGTGGATGGTGGCACTCGGAAGTCCTGTCAGCTCATTCATGCGCCGGGCTGCCCGTCCCGTCGGGGCAGCCAGCAGGATCGGCAGGTCTTTTTTCTTACGCAGATCCAGCTGGTGGAGTTGGGCATAGACACTGATCATCCCATTGATAACGGTGGTTTTTCCTGTTCCCGGTCCCCCAGTGAGGATAAAGACCTTGTTTTGAATCGCCTGGTGAATCGCCTCTTTTTGAATCGCATCGTAGTGAATCCCCATATCTTTTTCAACCTCTTTAATTGCCTGGTTGATTTTCTCAGGGTCAAATGAAGTCTGCTTTCCTTTCTCCAGCAATCGACCAATGTGACTACGAATTCCTTCTTCCGCAAAGAAAAGGCTATTGTCAAAGATCTTGGTGTCCACGTTTTGGACCTTGTCTTCCTCGATGAGGTGGCCTAATTCTTGGGCGACAGTGGAGGGATCCAATTCTACTGGACGCGCTGATTCCAAAAGGTCAATGCTATAGCGCAGGAGGTCCTTGGCTTCAATATAGGTATTTCCAGTCTCGATAGAGTAGATAAAGAGGCTGTGAATCAGACCCGCGCGGAAACGCTCGGGGGCATCACTTGCAATGCCCAATTCTTCTGCTAGTTGGTCCGCGATTTTAAAACCCAAGCCTTGGATATCTTCCACCAATCGGTAGGGCTGTTGCTCCACGATCTGGAGGGTTTCTTCCTTGTAGAAATCCTGGATCTGAAAGGCTAGTTTATTGGGAATGCCATAATTGGCTAGTTGGGCGAGAATGCGCTCCGTTCCGTAATTCTGACGGAGTTTATCCACAAAAGCCAGGCGGTTTTTCTTGGAGAGACCTGTGATTTCTTCTAATTTTTCAGGGGCCTCCAGAATTTTGTCAATGGTATTGTCCCCATATAGGTCCACGATTTTTTGAGCCGTTTTGAGACCGATTCCCTTGAAGTGATCGCTGGAAAAATACTTCACTAAGCCCTTGCTAGAGGGTTTAGCCCGTTCATAGCGACTGATTTTGAGCTGTTCTCCGTATTTAGGATGATGGACCAGCTCCCCCCAGAAGGTGTAGTCTTCGCCTTCCATGATATCTGCCATGGTGCCCGTCACAATAATCTCAAAATCATCAAAGTCTTCGGCATCGGTATCGCTAATGTCGAGCAGGAGGATTCGAAAAAAACTACTGGGATTTTCAAAAATAATGCGCTCAATAGTACCAGAAAAATAATATTCCATCATTTCTTTCCTTTTTATAAAGCAAGGCTGGGACATACTTGTCTCAGCCTCAGTCTGTTGATCTATACTAATAAGTTTTGAAAGGGTAGATAGGCCATAGTCTAAAGACGGCTTGCCCCTTGATTTGTTCTTTCTTGAAAGCTCCGACCTGACGGCTATCTTTTGAAACGATCCGGTCATCTCCAAGTAAGAGATATTCATCGTCAAGCAACTTCAAGGTAAATTTAGGATTGCCATCCTTGTCCACTGTAAAGGCTTGAGCTGTATTGGCCAATTGACGGAAGAGTTCTCCGTTTTCTTCAAAGCCTTTTCCAGTGTAGGTCGATTGCAATTTATCTTTTTTGAAACGAGCGATATAGTTTTTCAAATAAGGCTCATTAGTCTTTTTCCCATTGATGTAGAGGGTATCGTTGTCGTACTGGATAGTATCCCCAGGAAGACCGATGACCCGCTTGACGATGTCCTTGGTTTTGCCGTCGTCGTCTTTTTCACTGGCAACAACAATGTCGAAACGATCAATCGAGAGGTGGTTGACCACAAGGAGGTACTCGCTATCGGCTAGGGTCGGATCCATCGAATGGCCATCCACCTTGACCGGAGCCCAGAGGTAAATGCGAGAGGCGATGATGAGACCAACAATGATACTGAAGAGGCCCCATTCTTTAAGGAATCTCACCACAGGTGAGCTCGATGTATGTTTTGAACTTCTTTTTGACATGACTTATCTTTCTAGTAATTTCTTTGCTTTTTCTGTGTTTTTAAAATGGAGTTTGGCAAAATAATCCAGAGCTTTCATCCCGTAGGTCTGGAGCAATTTAGCAGCGACTTGGTCTGATTTGGCCCCTGCTCCACTAGGGAGATTAAAACCCAGTTCCTTGCCCAAATCCTCCAGATTTTGAAGGAAGAGATTGCGGGCGATGATGGAGCTAACTGCCACAGCTAGATACTTGCTTTCGGCTTTTTCTTCCAACTCAATGGCTTGCGTGACCTGATTTTTTTCAGCTTTTACGTATTTTTGGTAGTTTTTAGCAGTTGTAAAGGCATCAATCACAATCCGCTCTGCTTGGACTCCTTTATTTAACAGAAGGTAGATGGCCTGATTGTGCAGGGCTACTTTGACCGAAACAGCATTGTAACCAGAAGCGATCACTTCATTGTACTTCTTTGGAGACAATAAGAGTGCTTGGTGCTGGATATTTTCCTCAAGGAGAGGAGCCAATTGCTGAATTTTTCGATCATCCAAGGTCTTCGAATCTCCAACACCAAGCTTTTTGAGCCAGTCGTGCTGGTCAGGTGTGACAAAGGATGCGACGACGGTGAGTCCACCAAAATAAGAGCCGTTTCCGACCTCATCGGTTCCGATCATGGCTAGATCTTGTCGTGCAGATGAAGTAGGACGCTTAAGGTTCCCAGCATCTTGCCCGAAAAAGGTCAGGTAAGGAGTGAGGTCATTGCCCTGGAGCAGGACCTTTCCAGACTTGTAGATCGAAACGGTCGCTCCCTCTAGTCGAAAGAAATAATCCATATGAGGGTTCTTACTTTGAGTGAGAGAACTGCGATAGGTATGGACAAAATCAAGGATTTGCTCCTGTGTTGGAGTGAGTGTCATACTTTCCATAACCACTATTGTACCACAAATTCAGGGAGAGAGGGAGCAAAAAGAAAGAAAGAATCCACTGGAAAATCCCTGTGAAGAGGGGCTTTGCTACTGACAAAGCTAGCCTTTTTTGGTATAATACCGTGAGGTGATTTTTATGGCGAGCTTAAATAGATATAAATTTACATTTGGAAACAAAGCGCTCACTTTAACAACCAACCATGATAATTTGTTTATGGAAGAAGTCGAACGTGTTGCGAAAGAAAAATACCAAGCAATTAAGGAACAAATGCCAGAAGCAGATGATGAAACCATCGCTATCTTATTGGCAGTAAATAGTTTGTCTATGCAACTGAATCGCGAGATTGAGTTTGACGACAAAGAAACAGAATTAGATGATTTTCGTCGCAAAGCTTTAGACGACTTAAAGGATAAATCATCTAAATAAGAGGAGATACATGTTAACTTTCTTAATCTTATTGATTTTGGCATGGAGCTTTTATATTGGCTATGCAAGAGGCATCATCCTCCAGTCCTATTACTTTCTAGTGACCTTGGTGGCCCTCTTGATTGCAGGTAGTAGCTACAAGGGACTGGCTAAGGTTTTGTCTCTATGGGTTCCTTTTTCGAGTCCCACTCAGCAATCGGTGAATTATTTTTATGCCAACCGCTACCTGTTTCAATTAGATGACATCTTTTATGCAGGGTTAGCTTATGTGTTGATTTTTGTGCTGGTTTATTTGATCGGCCGCGTGATTGGAATCTTTATGCACTTGGTTCCCCAGCCAGAAAAATTGGAGGATCGCAAGTATCAAATTGGAGCAGGTGTGATCGCTGTCGTGATAACCCTCTTGGTGATCCAGATGGGCTTGACTATTCTCTCAACAGTTCCCATGGCTTCCATCCAAAATAGACTAAATGCAAGTGGATTGATCCGCTTTATCATCCTTCATACCCCGATCAGTTCCAGTCTGTTCCACAACTTGTGGGTGACTGCGATTATCGGAGCTTAAGGAGCAAAAATGAAGAAAGGAGTGAGACAAGTCCGATTCAAGGAAGGACGCTCACTTTTTTTGTAGGAGAAACATGAATAAAAAAATCTTAGATACTCTGGAGTTTGACAAGGTCAAGCAACTTTTTGAACCCTATCTACAGACAGAACAAGGGGAGATGGAGCTAGCAGTCCTTACTCCAACCGATAAAAAAGAAACCATCGAAACGGCCTTTATGGAGCTAGAAGATATGGAGCAGATCCTCTTGGAAGATCCTCGCTTTGCCGTGTCGACCATTCAAGATGTCCGTCCAGTGGCCAAGCGTTTGGAGATGGAGGCGGCCCTCAATATCGATGAATTATTAGCGCTAAAAGCAGTCCTTCGGGTAACACATGAGCTCAAGGATTTCTACGACAACTTGGAAAATGTCCGTCTGGAAAGGCTCCATCGCCTCTTTGACAACTTGGTGGATCTTCCTCGCCTACAAGGTGGGCTTCAAGCTATCAACGAAGGAGGTTTTGTCGAGTCTTTTGCCAGCGAAAAATTGGCCAAAATCCGTCGCCGCATCCAAGAGAATGAACACCAGGTCAGAGAGATTCTGCAAGACCTGTTGAAAACCAAGGCCGATATGCTAGCGGATGCTGTGATTGCTAGTCGGAATGGACGCAATGTTCTACCCGTAAAAAACACCTATCGCAACCGGATTGCAGGGGTGGTCCATGATATCTCAGCCAGTGGGAATACCGTTTATATTGAACCTCGTGCAGTGGTCAATCTCAATGAAGAAATCGCCAACCACAGGGCAGATGAACGGTATGAAATCATTCAGATTCTGGAGGAATTGTCTGACAGCCTGCGCCCCCATGCGGCAGAGATTGCTAACAACGCCTGGATTATCGGTCACTTGGACTTGATCAAGGCCAAGTATCGGTTTATGCGTGATTTCAAGGCAGTGATACCAGAGGTTAGCAGTAATCGCTCTATTCAGCTTTTGCAACTACGTCATCCCTTGATTGAAAATGCCGTCGCGAATGACCTGCATTTTACCGAGGACTTGACGGAAATCGTGATTACCGGTCCCAATACAGGTGGGAAAACCATCATGCTAAAAACGCTGGGACTAGCGCAAATTATGGCCCAGTCTGGTCTTCCCATCCTAGCGGATCCAGGTAGTCGTGTGGGCATCTTCTCACAAGTCTTTGCAGATATTGGAGATGAACAATCGATCGAGCAGAGCTTGTCGACCTTCTCCAGTCATATGACCAATATCGTATCTATCTTACATCAAGTAGATACTGCCTCCTTGATCCTTCTGGATGAGTTAGGAGCTGGAACCGATCCTCAAGAAGGGGCTGGCCTTGCTATTGCCATCCTAGAAGACCTGCGCTTACGCGGAATTAAGACCATGGCGACGACCCACTATCCAGAGCTCAAGGCCTACGGGATTGAGACTGCAGGGGTGCAAAATGCCAGCATGGAGTTTGACACAGCGAGTCTTCGTCCGACCTATCGCTTCATGCAAGGGGTGCCTGGTCGCTCCAATGCCTTTGAGATCGCCCGTCGTTTGGGCTTATCTGAGACCATTATCCAGGATGCCATGAAGATGACCAATACGGACAATGATGTCAATCAGATTATTGAAAAACTGGAGGCGCAGACCTTAGAGAGTCGCAAGCGCTTGGATACCATTCAAGAAGTGGAGCAAGAAAATCTCAAATTCAATCGCGCTCTTCGAAAGCTCTATAATGAACTAACTCGGGAGAGGGAAACGGAGCTCAATAAGGCAAGAGAAGAGGCCAAGGAAATTGTGGACATGGCACTTTCAGAGAGTGACCGCATCCTTCAAGGTCTTCATGCTAAATCCCAGTTGAAACCACATGAGATCATTGAGGCCAAGGCTCAGTTGAAAAAACTAGCTCCTGAGACCGTGGACCTGTCTAAAAACAAGGTCTTGAAAAAAGCCAAGAAGGCGCGTGCTCCTAAGGTAGGAGATGAGATCCTGGTTATCAGCTATGGCCAACGTGGAACCCTGGTCAAGCAACTCAAAGATGGGCGCTGGGAGGCGCAAGTCGGCTTGATCAAGATGACCTTGGAAGAGAAAGAATTCAACCTTATCAAGGTTGAAAAAGAAGTGGCTCAACCTAAGAAACGCCAGGTGAATGTCGTCAAGCGCTCAAACACGAGCGGGCCGAGAGCGCGTCTGGACCTCCGTGGGAAACGCTATGAAGAGGCCATGCAAGAGCTAGATGGTTTTATCGATCAGGCTCTGCTCAACAACATGGCCCAAGTCGATATCATCCACGGGATCGGGACAGGGGTCATCCGTGAAGGGGTGACCAAATACCTCCGCCGCAACAAGCATGTCAAGAGTTTTGAATATGCCCCACAAAATGCAGGTGGAAGCGGCGCAACCATTGTCACGTTTAAAGGATAAGGTAAGCCCTAGCTTTTCATTAGCTAGGGTTTAGAACGTAGACTAAATTTTTAAAAAGAAAAATAAGTTAAGAAATTCTGCAAAGAAATATAAATCTGTCCCATTTTTAGAATTAATTAAGAAAATACCGAAACTTTCCGCCGTGAGAAAAGTGAGAGTGGGACAGAAATCGGTAATTCGTTAAAATTCGATTTCGTCGTCCCACCTCCGCACAGTTGAGTAGGGCTGTAAAAGCTGATGAAATCAGCATAGTAAAGCCCACTCAACCACTGCGTTTTGCTCGACAATCCAAAGACAATTAAGAGGCTAGGACTTTTGTCCCAGTCTCACTCGGAATTATTGAGACCTTAGGCTCAATAATTAGTCATGGAACTTCTTCGAAGTTCGCTGACGTCCGTGCTCACCTAAGGAAAGTTTCTAAGATAACTTTTTCTTCAATCTGAATCTAGCTGATAAACAGCTAGGTTTTTTAAATTTTACATAATGAACCGGATTAAAAGAAATTGAAAACGATCCGTTTTCAAATTGGATTTTCAGTAGGTCCTCCCTTTTAAAAGTGCTATAATAGAGGCAATGAATGATTTGGGAGGATACGCATGCGTAAACGTGAAAGTGCAGATTCGTGTACAACGATTCTAGTCGGAAAAAATGCTAGCTATGATGGTTCGACCATTGTAGCACGAACAGAGGATTCTCAAAATGGCGTTTTTACGCCTAAGAAATTGATCGTGGTCAAACCAGAAGATCAACCGCGTCATTACAAGTCTGTTTTATCAACTTTTGAAATCGATTTACCAGATAATCCAGTTCGCTATACGGCGGTTCCAGATGCCATTCCTAAAGACGGGATCTGGGGAGAAGCTGGGATCAATGTCTATAATGTCGCCATGAGTGAGACAGAGACCATTACGACCAATAGCCGTGTGCTAGGAGCCGATCCTCTTGTAGAGAGTGGCATCGGTGAGGAAGACATGCTGACCTTGGTTTTGCCTTATGTCAAGACTGCCCGCGAAGGGGTTTTGCGTCTCGGAAAGATTTTAGAAGAGTACGGAACCTATGAATCTAACGGGATTGCGATTTCAGATGTGAATGAAATCTGGTGGTTGGAAACTATCGGAGGTCACCACTGGATGGCGCGCCGTGTTCCAGATGATACCTATGTGACCAACCCGAACCAACTGGGAAGTGATTATTTTGAATTTGGAAATCCAGACGAGTTTCTCTGTGACCCAGATCTTGAAAATTTTGTCACAGAGCACCATTTGATTCTGGATCAAGAAGGAAAAGGTTTTAATCCACGCTATGCCTTTGGTAGTCAAAAGGACAAGGACCGTCACTACAATACACCGCGGGCTTGGGCCATCCAGCGTTTCCTTAATCCTGAAATTGAGCAGGATCCACGGAGCTTTGAGATTCCTTGGTGTCAAAAACCCTATCGCAAGGTGACGATTGAGGATGTCAAATATGTCTTGAGCAATCACTACCAAGATACCATCTACGATCCGTATGGACCGGAAGGAGACCAGGTGAGTCAGCGGACTTTCCGGACGATCGGGATCAACCGGACCAGTCAAACAGCGATTCTGCAATTGCGTCCCAACAAGCCGCAAGAAACGACAGGCATCCAATGGATTTCATACGGCTCCATGCCATACAACACAGCTGTCCCTTTCTTTACCCAAGTGGATACAACGCCAGACTACTTTGCCAATACGACGGCTAAGGTGACAACGGATTCCTTCTACTGGGCCAACCGGATTATTGCCGGACTAGCAGACCCTCACTATGCTCACCATGTTGGTGATTTGGACGATTACCAAGAAACGACAATGGCCTGGGGACATGCGCGCATCAATAAAGTCGATCGTGCCCTTGCAGCAGGTGAAACCGTTGATTTTGAGGCGGAAAACCAAGCTATGAGTGATCAAATCCAGGAAGCGACAGATCAACTCTTGGACAAGATTTTGCTCGATGCTAGCAACCTTATGACCAATCACTTCTCTTTGAGTGATTAAAAACCGAGCATTTACAGAAAGCTTGCAAGATATTTTCATGAATCGTTGACAAAGTATTGAAAATCGATTAAAATAGAGAAAATTACATACGACCGAATGAAGTTTGCAGGAGCGTGAGTGACTGTGAATGGACGGAACTCTGGAGAGACCAGAAATGGCACCGAAGGGGCAAGGTAGAGGATGCATCTACTCAAACTCTCAGGTAAAAGGACAGAGCGAAAAATAGGGGAAGTCCCCTATTTTAAGCAGGACCAGAGTACATGTTTGACATGTACTCTTTCTTTTTCTCATTTCTGTCGAGCGGTCGATAAAAAGGAGACAGAGAATGGATCATGTATTGCAATTTTTTCAGCAACTCGATAATTTAGTATGGGGCGCCCCACTTTTGGTGCTCTTGGTAGGGACAGGGATCTACCTGACCCTTCGTTTGGGCTTGCTTCAGATACGCTACCTTCCAAAAGCCTTCCGCCTGATCTTTACAGAAGATGAGGAACACGGGGATATCTCGAGTTTTGGAGCCCTTGCGACGGCCCTAGCTGCAACTGTAGGGACAGGGAATATCGTAGGGGTAGCGACAGCGATTCAGACAGGTGGCCCAGGTGCCCTCTTTTGGATGTGGATGGCGGCCTTCTTTGGAATGGCGACCAAGTATGCAGAAGGGCTCTTAGCCATTCGTTATCGGACTAAGGATGACAATGGGCACATCTCGGGTGGTCCGATGTACTACATTCTTCACGGGATGGGGGAGAAGTGGCGACCACTAGCTATTTTCTTTGCAGTTGCAGGTGTTCTGGTGGCTCTCTTTGGGATCGGAACCATGACCCAGGTCAATTCCATTACGGGATCCCTCCAAGCGAGTTTTGGAACGGCTCCAGAAGTGGCTAGCGTAGTGATTGCTCTGGTGGTTTCGACTATCATCTTTGGTGGGATTCACTGGATTTCCAAAGTCTCTGAAAAAGTGGTTCCTTTTATGGCTGCTGCCTATATCTTTGCGACGGTTGCAATTATTGTTTTGCATCTGGATCAATTGCTTCCAGCCTTAAAATCGGTCTTTTCAGGTGCCTTCACAGGGACTGCAGCCATAGGAGGTTTTGCAGGAGCAACGGTCAAAATGGCCATCCAAAAAGGGGTGGCGCGTGGAGTTTTCTCCAATGAATCTGGTCTCGGATCTGCACCCATTGCAGCAGCGGCGGCGAAGACCAATGAACCTGTCGAGCAGGGCTTGATCTCGATGACAGGAACCTTTATTGATACCATTATCATCTGTAGTTTGACAGGACTTTCGCTCTTGGTTTCAGGTGAGTGGATGGCGAAGGGCAGCACGAGTACCTTGACCCAGGATACGTTTACAGGAGTCTTTGGCCCAGTTGGAGGCATTATCTTAACGCTGTGCTTGGTGCTGTTTGCGACAACGACCATTCTTGGATGGTCTTACTACGGAGAACGGTGTTTCGAATTCCTATTTGGTGTCAAACATATCAACCTCTACCGGACCTTCTTTGTCTTAATGGTTGGACTAGGTGGTTTCCTAAAATTAGATCTGGTCTGGGTGATTGCAGATATCGTCAATGGGCTTATGGCTCTACCCAACTTGATTGCGCTCTTGGCCCTCTCACCTGTCATTATCAAAGAAAGCAAACGCTACTTTAAGAAATAAGAAAACCCAGATCGCGAGGTCTGGGTTTTCTAGTCTATTTGAGATAGGATCTTTTAATAGCGTTTTTCCTTTGGCCAGCTGCTCATTTCAGCGATGGCAGTGAAGAGCACATCTGTCGAAGAGTTGAGGGCTGTTTCGCAAGAGTCTTGAATGACCCCGATGATAAAGCCGACACTGACGACTTGCATGGCCAAATCATTGGTGATGCCAAAGAGGCTACAAGCAACAGGGATGAGAAGGAGAGATCCTCCCGCAACTCCGGATGCCCCGCAGGCTGAGATGGCTGCCACAACACTGAGGATAAGCGCTGTTCCAAAGTCAACCTGAATGTGTAAGGTATTGGCAGCAGCTAGCGTCAAAATATTGATCGTCACGGCTGCGCCTGCCATGTTAATGGTAGATCCAAGAGGGATAGAAACAGAGTAAGTATCTGGATTGAGCCCCAGCTCTTCACAGAGACGCATGTTGACAGGGATGTTGGCTGCAGAACTTCTGGTGAAGAAGGCTGTTACCCCACTGACACGGAGGCATTTAAAAACAAGGGGATAGGGATTTTTGCGGATCATGAAAAAGACGATCAATGGATTGATGACCAGAGCGACAAAAGCCATCGTTCCCACCAATACTACTAAGAGAATCCCGTAGTTACTAAGGGCGCTAAGTCCTTGGCCAGCGATGGTCGTGAAGACCAAACCTAAGATCCCAAATGGAGCTAGGTTGATAATCCACTCGACAATTTTTGAAGTGATGTCTGCTAGGGTTTGTAGGAGGTCTTTACTATGTTCACTGGCCTCTCTCATGGCGATCCCAAAGACAGTCGCCCAAGAAAGGATCCCAATGTAGTTGGCTTGTTGCAAGGCGTTGACCGGGTTGTCGACGATCTTGAGCAAGAGGTTACTAATCACTTCACCAATCCCGTTTGGAGAGGATCCTTCAGCGGCCTTTCCAGTCAGAGTAATGGTGATAGGGAAGATGTAATTGACCAAAACAGCGACGAAGGCGGCTGCAAAGGTTCCTAGGAGATAGAGGACGATGACCTTTTTCATATTGGTCTCTGTCCCTTTTTGGTGTTGGGAGAGAGCATTTGCGACGAGTGCAAAGACCAGAAGGGGTGCGATGGCACGGAGCCCCCCGACAAAGAACTCTCCTAAGAGTCCAATCCCAGTTGCTTTCGGAAATACAAGTGCTAGAACGACACCAAGTACAATCCCGATTGCGATTCTTTTCATAAGGTTGGTTTTATTCCAAGTGGTAATCAGTCGATGAATCATGTAAGGCCTCCTTAAAAAATAATTAAGGAATATTATACGATAGTTAGGGGGGAAAAGCAATGAAATTTTTAAAAAATAGCCTTATTTCCGAATATTTGATATAATTATACTATTCTTTGTTAGAAAGGCCCGAATAAATGAGTCAAGCTTTCCAACGTTATTTCAGTAAAATAGACTGGACAAAGATTTTTGATGACCTAATTTCAAAATGCATCTCCCTGATTTTTGTCTTTCTCTTATTTTTTATCGCTAAAAAGGTCATCCATAGCCTGGTCAAGCGGATATTAACCCCTTCTTTTAAGTATACGGTGCAGGATGAAGCCCGTAAAAAAACCATTCTCCGTTTAGTAGAGAGTCTCTTGAACTACTGCTTGTATTTTATCTTGATCTACTGGATCTTGTCGATCCTCGGTCTTCCAGTCTCTAGTCTATTGGCTGGTGCTGGGATTGCTGGGGTGGCTATCGGGATGGGAGCCCAGGGCTTCCTTTCCGATTTGGTCAATGGTTTCTTTATCCTTTTAGAACGCCAGCTGGATGTGGGGGACAATGTCCGACTTACCAATGGTTCTATTAATATTGCCGGCATCGTTAGCAGTGTGGGAATTCGGACAACTCAAGTACGTGATTTTGACGGGACTCTCCACTTTGTCCCAAACCGCAATATCACTGTCGTCAGCAACCTCTCTCGCGGCGATATGCGCGTGCTGGTAGATATTCCGCTAGATGCGAATACCGATCTTGACAAGATCTACCAGGTCATCGCTCAGGTCAATCAGTCTCAACAAGACAAGCACCCAGAAGTGTTGACAGGCCCTACCATTTTAGGCCCACAGATCGAAAAAAATGGCCGCTATTCCTTCCGCATTGCGATGACTGCGCAAAATGGAACCCAGACGACTGTTTATCATACTTACTATAAACTCTACCATGATGCCTTGATGGAAGCAGGGATTAACCTACCGACAGGAAAGAACGGGATCATGTAAAAAAGCTCAGAAATATTTTTCTGAGCTTTTTTAATCGATGTTACGATCTTAAGTGGCAGTATTTGTCATCCAAATATTTAATCTGATCCCAAATCTTTCGAGCCTCAGGTGGCAAGATCAATAATTGCTTGCGCAATAGGGCAGTGATTTCGAGATCCAATGATTCGATCGGAAGGGCTATGGCTACGGAACTTTTTGCCCTTTGGATCTTATTAATGCAGTGTTGGATATGCTGGCAAGCAGTACAAGTCTGTGCTTGACGGCTTGCTGCAATCTCCTGACGCATATCAGAAAGCAGTTGCATCAATTCAGACTTAAGGAATTCAATGGTAGTTGACTTGTCTTGAGCAAAATGAAACATAAGCGCACCTCCTTTTGCTATAGTTTAATACTAATTTATTAAAAATGCAAGGGGGTAAAGTAAAAAAAATAAAATTTTTTTAGAAAAAGATACAGAAAAAGAGATGGCTCAAATCTCTCATCACTAATGATGGTTAAGATTCCTTTCTTTAAAAATGACTTTCTTCCCTTGAGACCAATTGTCCTTAAAGAGATCAGTAGCTACAAAAAACTCCTGAAACACACTAGTTTCAGGAGTTGAGAGGCTTTGACCCGAAGGTCTCAAAGAAAAATATCGATTGATTATACAAGACCTTGTTCAATCATCGCGTTTGCGACATTTTCAAAGGCAGCGATGTTGGCACCTGCAAGGTAATCTTTACCAAGTCCGTAAGTTTCTGCAGTTGTTTTAGCAGTGTTGAAGATGTTGGTCATGATGTCTTTCAAACGTCCGTCTACTTCTTCGCGTGTCCATGAAAGACGTTGGCTGTTTTGGCTCATTTCAAGAGCAGATACAGCAACCCCACCAGCATTGGCTGCTTTAGCAGGTCCGTAAAAGATACCATTTTCTTTGTATACGTTGATGGCATCAAGGTCGCTAGGCATGTTGGCTCCTTCAGAAACAACTTTTACCCCTTGAGCAACCAAGCGGTTCGCTGCCTCACCGTTGATCTCGTTTTGAGTCGCACATGGAAGAGCGATATCATAGTTACCAGCGTAAGTCCATACAGATCCTTCGTAGTATGTAGCAGTTGGTTTTTCAGCAGCGTATTCAGTCAAACGTGCACGACGTTTTTCTTTCACGTCTGTAAGAAGGTCGAAGTCAATACCGTTCTCGTCGATCACGTAACCGTTTGAATCAGATACAGAGATAACAGTTGCACCAAGTTCAGTTGCTTTTTGAAGAGCGTATTGGGCAACGTTACCAGAACCTGAGATCACGACTTTCTTACCAGCAAAGCTGTCACCGTTGGCTTTGAGCATTTCTTCAGTATAGTAAACCAAACCATAGCCAGTTGCTTCTGGACGGATCAAGCTACCACCAAAACCAAGAGGTTTACCAGTCAAGACACCAGCATCGAATTGGCGAAGGCGTTTGTATTGACCGTAAAGGTATCCGATTTCACGTCCACCAACCCCGATATCACCAGCTGGGACATCAAGAGAAGGACCGATGTGCTTTTGCAATTCAGTCATGAAGCTTTGACAGAAACGCATCACTTCAGCGTCAGTTTTTCCTTTAGGATCGAAGTCAGATCCACCTTTACCACCACCGATAGGAAGACCAGTCAAAACGTTTTTGAAGATTTGTTCGAATCCGAGGAATTTCAAGATCCCTTGGTTAACAGTTGGATGGAAACGAAGACCACCTTTGTAAGGACCTACAGCAGAGTTGAATTGAACACGGTATCCACGGTTTACTTGGATGTTTCCTTCACGGTCAACCCAAGGAACACGGAAGGAAATCACGCGTTCAGGTTCTGTAATACGAGCTAAAATGTTTTCTTCGATGTATTCAGGGTGTTTTTCAAAAACAGGTTCCAAAGTGCTGAGGAACTCTTCAACAGCTTGAAGGAATTCAGCTTCATGGCCGTTACGAGCTTTTACAGTTTCGAAGGTACTTTGAATATATTCTTTAGCAGTTGTCATGTTAATTCTCCTTTGTAAATGAAACAAAAACCAGCAAACCCGCTAGGGGATTGGCTTTGAGACAGTTGACAAACAATGTCACGTTTTATTACATGGATCATTATAGCAGACTTTTTTTGGCTTGTAAAGAAAAAAGTTGAATTTTCTGAAAATTTTATTGCGACTAGGAAAGTCCGAATGTTTGCAAGAATTTTTCGCTTTGTTTGTCCGGAAGCTTCCAAGTGATGGTATAATGAAAGAAGAAAATAGAGAGCATCCCGAACGATTCTGTTGATGGGTGTTTCAAAAAGGAGTACAAGATGGTATCGACAAAAACGCAAATTGCTGGTTTTGAATTTGACAACTGCCTGATGAATGCGGCAGGCGTGGCCTGTATGACCAAGGAAGAGTTGGAAGAAGTGAAGAATTCAGCTGCTGGGACTTTTGTGACCAAGACAGCGACCTTAGAATTCCGTGCGGGAAATCCCGAACCACGCTATCATGATGTGCCACTTGGTTCGATCAATTCGATGGGCCTTCCCAACCAAGGCTTGGATTATTATTTGGATTACCTATTAGAGTTGCAAAAAACAGATCCTGACCGGACCTTCTTCTTATCTCTCGTCGGCATGTCTCCTGAAGAGACCCATACCATCTTGAAAAAGGTGCAAGACAGCGACTTTAAAGGCTTGACAGAACTGAACCTTTCTTGCCCTAATGTCCCTGGAAAACCTCAAATTGCTTATGACTTTGATACGACCGATCGGATCTTGTCCGAGGTCTTTGCCTATTTCACAAAACCGCTTGGTATTAAATTGCCACCTTACTTTGATATTGTTCACTTCGATCAAGCAGCAGCAATCTTTAACAAATACCCGCTTAAGTTTGTCAATTGTGTCAACTCGATCGGAAATGGTCTCTATATCGAGGATGAATCCGTTGTGATTCGTCCGAAGAACGGCTTTGGTGGGATTGGTGGAGAGTATGTCAAACCAACAGCCCTTGCTAATGTCCATGCCTTTTATCAACGTCTGAATCCAGAAATTCAGATTGTGGGGACTGGTGGTGTCTTGACCGGTCGTGATGCCTTTGAACATATTCTATGTGGGGCTAGTATGGTGCAAATCGGAACGACGCTTCATAAAGAAGGAGTGGAGGCTTTTGAACGCATTACTGCGGAACTCAAATCCATCATGGAAGAAAAAGGCTACCAAAGCTTGGAAGATTTCCGTGGGAAATTACACTACATTGACTAATTTTTCGAAAAGAACTTCCTCAAGTGGAAACTTGGGGGAGTTTTTTATGAGAGTGGGACAGAAATCGGTCATTCGTTAGAATTCGATTTCGTCGTCCCACCTCCGCACAGTTGAGTAGGGCTGTAAAAGCTGATGAAATCAGCGTAGTAGACCCACTCAACCACTGCGTCTTGCTCGACAATCTAGAAACAATTGAGAGGCTAGGACTTTTGTCCCAGCCTCATTCTGTTCCTAGTTTTAGGAATTTTCCATTTTTATAAAGAGAAAAAGGTGTACAATGGAGGTGAAAAGGAAGGTGATTTCTATGGAAGAAAGGGACGTGATTCAAGAGGCAAGAACGACGGTCAGCCTTCTTCAAACAGCCTTTTTGAAAGGATGCACCCCCAGTCCAGATGCCCTTCGATTTCGAGAAAATCTAGATCAGATGTTGAAAGGTTTACGAAAGGCTAGGCGGGTAGACAATCGCTTGTTGATCGAGTTGGAAAAGTTTTATCAGACCGCCAGTCTATTGATTGGTCTGGGCGGGCTAGCATTGAACGAAGAAGCCTTTCAAGCTTGGCGAGCTTATGATCACTGGCATTACGAGGTTGTGAAGCCTCAGTTACAGGTCTATGGACCGACGGTGCTTTTGTAGTTGATACTAGCTTTGTGTTTGTCCACAGATATTCAGAGGAGGTGTTGGTCATGGTAGTTCTTCATGATTTTCTACATCAGTTAAGCCTATCGTTTTGGAACTTTTATTACTCGCTCTTTTTCTTATTTGAAAAATAAGAAGGATTGAATCCCTTTTACATATAGTAGAAGGGATTTTTGATGCAGAATCCTTGAAAATCTGAGGCTCTTGGATTATGATGGAGCTAATAGATAAGAAGTGTTCCTTTTAGGGAATGCGGAAAGCGAGGAAAAAAGATGGCAGAGATTTATCTAGCAGGTGGCTGTTTTTGGGGTTTAGAGGAATATTTTTCACGGATCCCCGGTGTAGAACAGACGACGGTGGGCTATGCCAATGGCCAGGTAGAAACGACCAATTACCAACTTATCAAGGAAACGGATCATGCAGAGACTGTACAAGTCATCTACGATCCATATAAAATCACCCTAAGAGCGATTCTGCTCTACTATTTCCGGGTGATTGATCCCTTGTCCATTAACAAACAGGGAAATGATCGAGGCCGCCAATATCGGACGGGTGTCTATTATACAGACGAGGCAGATCGTGAAGTGATCACCCAAGTGTTTGCGGAAGAAGAGAAGCAACTGGGACGCAAAATCGCGGTTGAGTTGGAACCCTTGCGCCACTACATCCTAGCTGAGGACTACCACCAAGACTACCTCAAGAAGAATCCTGGAGGCTATTGCCATATCGATGTGACAGATGCTGATCAGCCCTTGATTGATCCAGCAGCTTATCAGAAGCCAGATCAAGAAATCCTAAAGGCGAAACTGACAGCAGAGCAGTACCAAGTCACTCAAGAAAGTGCGACGGAGCGTCCTTTCCACAATGCCTATGATCAGACCTTTGAAGAGGGGATTTATGTGGATATTACGACGGGGGAACCTCTCTTTTTTGCCAAGGATAAGTTTGCGTCTGGCTGTGGATGGCCAAGTTTCTCCCGTCCCATTGCCAAAGACGTCGTCCACTATTACCAGGACCATAGCCACGGGATGGAGCGGATCGAAGTTCGTTCCCGCTCAGGCAATGCCCATCTCGGCCATGTCTTCACCGATGGACCAAAAGACCAGGGTGGCCTTCGCTATTGCATCAATTCGGCCTCTTTGCGCTTTATTCCAAAAGAAGAGATGGAGCAAGAAGGTTATGGATATTTGTTAAAAGCTTTGAAATAATAGAAAAAGCATCTTAGAAACTTTCCTTAGGTGAGTACGGACGTCAGCGAACTTCATAGAAGTTCCATGACTTAGTTTTGAACCTAAGGTTTCAAAACTCCCAAGTGCCTGAAACATCATTGTTTCAGGCACTTTTCTCACAGCGGAAAGTTTCAGTAGATGCTTGCATCAGTTGAAAATCGTGATGATGTTTTCTGCAATACCACTTGGGTTGCCTTAGGTAAGAAAAAAATCCACATTCTGAGAGATAGAAGCCACTTTTATAAATAAAGAGCATGATTTTCAAGTTAGAATGCTTTTTAAGGAAAATATGAAAAGGTTTTCGTTATTCTAACAAAATATGTGTTAAAATTAGTATAAGATTTAATTAGTAGAGATGTACTGATGATGAAAGATTTAAAAAAGAGATTGGGAAAAAAATAAAATCTACACGACTAGATAGAAAATCTACACAAGCAGATATTTGCGATGATGAAACTGAATTGACTATTCGGCAATTAGCCCGAATTGAGAATGGTCAGGCTATGCCAACTGTACCCAAATTAATATATTTAGCGAAAAAACTGAATGTCGAAGTTCAGTATTTTGTTGATATTGACAAAATTGAAATACCAAAAGATTATCTAAGGTTAAAGAAAGAATTGGTAGATAGTCCGACCTATGCGGATCGAGAACGAATTGAGCGGAAACAAGCGATTTTAGAAGAAATTGGGGAATGTTACTACGATCGTCTTCCAGAGGATGAACAATTACTTATAGATGTGATTCAAGCGCGTCTAGATATTTATAATAGTTCTGATGTGAGATATGGTCTTGCTCTTTTAGAAGAATACTTTCAACAAATCTTAAAGAAAACAATTTATACGGTTAATGACTTGTTAATTATCGAACTCTACTTTTTTTGCTGTGCTGTAGGATTAGAAGATAAAAGGTATTTTCAGGAGTTGGCTGATAAAGTAATGCTTGACATAGATTATAGGGACAAGGAATACCTGACACAGTTGGAAAAAATATTGCTTGTTTTGCTAGCTCAGTTGGAAGAAAAATGTACGCTTAAATATATTCAAACTTTCGAAGATGTAATTGATAAGACGAGACATGTTTATTACAAACCTCTTATTTATATGTTTAAAGCAAAATATATGCTCCATGTGGAAAAGAGCAAGGAGAAATCTGAGGAGTTGTATGAAAAGGCAATTACATTTGCTGAATTATTGGATGATGAAGTGCTGGTACAAAGATTATTAGAAGAAAAAAAGAACGATTTTTAGCAACCCGACGTTTAAGTCATGTTGCTTTTTTCATTTTATGTTAGACTGAAATCATAAAAAAGGCAAAGATATCAGAAAACTTTATTTCCTACAGTAGGATATATAACTGTTTGTTGAATCGGTATATTTTGGATGTTGTAGGACGATCTTTTAGTTGATTCATTTCCCAAACATTCGTTTTAGAGAAAAGGAGTTTATGATGAAAAATAGAAATTTATGGCGAACAATTTTTGCGCTTTCGGCTTTGGTGACTCTAATTGGATTAGGATTTACTGCCTATAATCATTTTGTATTTCATCAACCTTTT
This sequence comes from Streptococcus parasanguinis, assembly GCF_040908565.1. Lineage (GTDB taxonomy): Bacteria > Bacillota > Bacilli > Lactobacillales > Streptococcaceae > Streptococcus > Streptococcus parasanguinis_AC. The sequence continues at coordinate 112,260 of NZ_JBDGEA010000002.1, forward strand.
ATGAATCGGACGACAAAAGGGTTGCTTTCGGCCTTTTTCCTAAGTCTTGTCATGATTGCGATCAGCTTGTCCAAATCAAACGATAAGAAGTGATTTGCGACCATTTATATGAATCAATCAACTGTGCAAGAGTAGGACGATGAAGCGTTTCTAAACAATGGCGCTTCTGTCCTGCTCTCTTTTTTCTCTTCTTAAAATTTGTGATACAATGAAGAGAAAGTATTTCAATGACAGCTCAATTTGTTGGTGGATCATTGGAGAAACTGGATATGAAGAAGAGGTAGGAATGTTAGAGAAGTGGGAGAATGTGAAAGGGACCATCAAAACGATGGGAAAAGAGTTGTCAGTGGCCTTTGATTGTGCTTTTGATCGTCTCTTTTCAAGGATTCAGCTGACCAATGAACAGTTTGTCTATGTGCTCTTGTCCATCGTTTTTATCGTGGCCAATGCCATCTTGTGGGTGCAAAAGTTCCAAGGCTTTCCGATCACCGCAACCGAACGACCGGAAGTTGTGTACAAGGCAAAAACACCGGCTGATCAGATTCCTCATACAGCTCGAATCATGGCGAATGGAGACCAGCTCTATCATGATCTGGTCTATATGAGTGCACAAAAAGAAGACGGAAGCTATGATTTTCATGAAAATTATGAGTATGTCAAACCCTGGCTACAAAAAGCAGATCTGGCCTTGGGCGATTTTGAGGGAACCATTAACCCGGATTACTATTTGTCGGGTTATCCTCTCTTTAATGCGCCGAGCGAAGTCGTACCAGCCATCAAGGATGCTGGTTATGATGTCATGGATTTGGGACACAACCATATCTTGGATTCAGGCCTAGATGGGGTCTATTCGACAGCTAAGGCCTTTGAAGATGCAGGCATCACACCTGTCGGTGTCTACACGCATGAAAAGAGAGGGCAAGCTCCCTTGGTGATCAAGGAAGTGAATGGCATCAAGATTGCTATTCTAGCCTATGCTTACGGCTTTAATGGGATGGAAACGACGCTCACTCCAGAAGAGCAAGCAGATGTCTTGTCTGATTTGGATGAAGAGCGGATGAAGGCGGAGATCCAAAAGGCAGAGCAAGAGGCTGATATCACCATTGTCATGCCCCAGATGGGAATCGAGTACCAGTTGGAGCCGACAGAAGAGCAAAAAGAGCTCTACCATAAGATGATTTCATGGGGAGCTGATATTGTCTTTGGCGGACATCCTCATGTTGTAGAGCCTGCTGAAGTGGTCAATAAAGATGGTCAAAACAAGCTCATCATCTACTCGATGGGGAATTTCCTTTCTAATCAGCGTCTGGAAACCATGGAGGACGTGGAGACTGCCCAGTGGACAGAGCGAGGAGTCTTGATGGATGTGACCATCGAAAAGGTCGGCCGCAAGACAAAGATTAAGACAGCGACTGCTCATCCAACCTGGGTTAGTCGAACTCCGAAGGGGACCTATTCTCCTGAAGGCTATGAGTTGTACAAGTACCAGACCTATATTTTGGAAGATTTTATCCAGGGTGGCAAATACCGCGACAAGCTGGATGAGGAGACCAAGGAGAGAGTGGACACGGCCTACCGAGAAATGAAGGAACATGTTCACTTGGACTGGCCTCAGAATGGAAAGGAATAGAGCATGGAAGGAAATGTGAACTGGATTCCGCTTGGGATTCTAGGATTGATGGTGGTGATTTGGGCAACCAAATTTCTGACGGCCATCCGCCTCGCGCAAAAGCTGAAAAAAGCTTGGGATGGAGCGCCTTTCTTTCGCAAGAAAGACACGGAAGAAAGTTTGATTGACAGTCTGGCTTATCCAGCTAAGGGAAGGACGAACGATAGCCAAGTGGATGATCAGACCTGGCATGACTTGGCTTTGGACGCAGTCTTTGATCAGCTCAATTACACCCAATCGAGCCTTGGGGCAGAAGCTCTCTATCAAAAAATGCGCCTGCTGGAATTCCAGCCTCAGGATCAACTTCATGACTTAGAAGCCTTCTTTGAAGAGCATCCCGATTTGCGGCTCAAGGTTCAGGTCATTTTCAACCAACTGGGCAAGAAGAACCACAATATGGCGCGTAGCATTGTCGCAAAACCTGGCAAGCATTATGCAGGTTTGCCCCTCTATATAGCCTTGGCCTGTCTTCCAATCCTCTGTCTCTTTGCCATCCCCTTTGAGCCGGTTGGGGCGATTACCCTCTTGGTGATCAGTGTGGTCTTTAATATCGTCTTTTCAAGTTTGCGCAATTGGTCCAATAAAATCCGTCTGGACAATGTTAGCTACCTGGTCCGCATCTTTGCTTCGGCAGAACGCTTGAGCCATCTAGCCTTGCCACAACAAGAAGAGCTCAAGCAGGCAGTCAAACCCTTTAAGAAAACGCGGATCCTTGCCAGTGTCTTGCAGAGTCCAACGGGGACCTCTGAGATGGAAATTATTCTCCTCTACCTCAATGTCCTCTTTTTACTCCCGCAGATCGCTCAGGTTTATATTTACAATCAGGTGAAGGCTTATCAAAAAGAGGCCCAGAAGCTTCTGGATCTGCTAGGGGAGATGGAAGTCGCTATTAGTCTCTTGCGCCATAAGCGGGATCTAGAAGTGGTCTGTCAGCCAGTCTTTACAGAGACGGGTGGGATTGAAGGCGAGACGCTCTATCATCCCTTGCTGTCTAATCCGATTGCAAATGATGTGCATTTTCAAAAAAATATGGTCATCAGTGGGGACAATGCGTCTGGGAAATCGACCTATTTGAAGACCGTCGCTATCAATGCTATTCTGGCTCAAGGGCTGGGCCTTGCCTATGGAGAAAGCTTGGCCCTGCCTTACGGTCATGTCCTAACGGCTATGGATGTAAGCGATGATATTGAAGTTGGAGATAGCTACTTTATCACGGAGAGCAAAGCTATTTTGCGTATGATTCAGCATCTGAAAAAGCCTGGTTTTCACTACTTCTTTATTGACGAGCTCTTTAAGGGGACCAATACCATCGAGCGGATCGGATCAGGCCTTGGAATTGTCCGCTGGTTGGCTGCCCAAAACTGTCTCTACATGATTTCCAGCCATGATATTGAGCTGGTCGCAGCCTCCGGTGAAGTCAATGATAATTACCATTTTGACAGTCGCTATGTGGATGGCAAGATCGTCTTTGACTACCAGATCAAGCCAGGGTCAGCGGTGACCAAAAATGCGGTCAATACTCTAGAAAGCTTGCATTATCCAGAGTTGATTACGCAAACAGCCAAGGACTTGATTGACCAGTATGAAGAGACGGGACACTGGTCTTTGAAAGAAATTGAAAAAGAATGAAAAATGCACGAAGGAGTTTGTAAATGATCGGTTTAGGGACCTTTTATAATGCCTTAGGAGTTGTATTTGGTGGGCTTTTAGGACTGCTCATCGGTCAACGTTTATCAGAAGATTTTCATGAGACCCTTCTGAAAGTGACAGGAGTTGCTGTTTTTGTCTTGGGTATTGCAGGGACCTTGGAAAAGATGCTGGTGGTGCATGGAAGTCATGTGGAGAGTCACGGCAGTATGATGTTGATTCTGAGTCTAGTAATCGGGACCGTAATCGGGGAACTCTTGAAGATTGAGGAGGGGTTTGAGCGCCTGGGAACCTGGCTGAAGGAAAAGACGGGCAACCAAGGCGATTCCAGCTTTGTTGATGCCTTTATGACCACGGCCTTGACCATTTGTATCGGGGCTATGGCGGTAGTCGGAGCTGTCCAGGATGGCTTGACAGGGGACACTTCGACCTTGTTGGCCAAGGCTATTCTGGATATGGTCATTGTTCTGGTCTTGACTGTTTCGAAAGGAAAGGGTGCCATCTTTGCGGTGGTCCCACTCGTGATCTTTCAGGGTACGATTACGCTGTTGGCCCATTTGATCGCACCGATCATGACCCCACAAGCGCTGTCGAATCTCTCACTGGTCGGCTCCAGCCTTATTCTCTGTGTCGGGATCAACCTCATCTGGGGCAAACGAATCAAGGTCGCAAACCTCCTTCCAGCAGTGTTGATTGCCATTATTTGGACCTTTCGATGGATTTATTGATAAAACAAAAGTGTTATTTGAATTTGTTGAATTTAGCAAGGTATAAATTTCTATGAAATGAAACCTACAAAACTTGTACGGATATTGTAGGGTAAGAAAAGAAATCTTCCTCTATACTAAAATAAACCGAAAGAAAGGAGGAATCGAAATGAATATTATCAAGTCGTTTAACAATACGATTGATTACCTTGAAACAGTTCTTGATGATGAGATTGATGAAAAGAAAGTAACTCAGTTATCAGGATATTCGTATTCAATGTTCAGTCGCTTGTTTTCTATTCTGACTGAAACAACGCTCTCAGAATATTTAAGAAGTAGAAGATTAACGGAAGCAGCCGTTATATTAAGAGATACGGATGAAAAGATTATTGATGTTGCTTTCAAATTCGGATACGAGTCATCGGATTCATTTGGAACAGCTTTTAAGAATTTTCATGGATTTACTCCTTCAGAGGTGAGAAACGGGAAACCATTTAAATTAGTTTCACGGGTGCAATTAGCACTAAGTGTAAGAGGAGGAAGAAGCATGAACATTACAATTCAAAAGAAACAAGCATTTACAGTTGCAGGAATCAATGAACAAAACATCAATTCATCATTATGTCCGAGTATTTGGGATGAGCTATATGAAAAATATAGCCACGATGAACTTGCAAGTTTGGGAAGCGGTCAAAGTGTTGGCGTTTGCCATGATGTGGAAAACCCAAGCACAATAAACTATATGGCTGGTTATATCGTTAATGATGTAGATAAAGCCACAAGTATGGGCTTAGATGTTTTGGAAGTGGAAGAAGCAGAGTATGCAGTTGTAGAATTAGTAGGAAGTGTTCCGGAGTGCATTCATAACGGGTGGAAATATGCAATGGAAGTATTCTTCCCTGAGCATGGCTATATTCATTCAGGAAAATCTGACTTTGAATATTACTATGAAGGTGATATGCACAGCAAAGACTACAAAATGGAACTTTGGATTCCGATAACTAAAGCTTAAAAACCATATTGAGATATAGCGTAAAGTAGGAGGAAATATTATGCCAAGACCAAGAACAAAAGAAGATTTAATGATTGCAGCGAAAGAAAACTATGATAAGTTGAACGTATTAATTGCTAAGCTATCTGACGAAGAATTAAACACACCTCTTGACTTTTCAAGTGATGAAAAAAAGAAAGAGGCTCATTGGAAAAGAGACAAAAATTTAAGAGATATTTTGATTCATTTATATGAATGGCACCAACTTCTTTTGAATTGGGTAGATACAAATTTAAAGGGAGTGGCAAAACCTTTTATTCCAGCTCCATATAATTGGAAAACTTATGGAGATATGAATGTCGAGTTTTGGAAAAAACATCAAAATACTTCTCTTGAAGATGCAAAAGAAATGTTTCATAAATCCCATAAAGATGTTTTAGAATTAGCTGAGAGATTTACAAACGAAGAATTGTTTTCAAAAGATGTCTATAAGTGGGTAGGAGGAAGTGTACTTGGTTCGTATTTTGTAAGCGCTACTTCAAGTCATTATGATTGGGCGATGAAGAAATTAAAAGCACATCAAAAAAATTGTAAGAAAAAATAAGCAGATATGGTATCTTTTTGGTAGCTAAACAGACAAAATATCTTGTTTTTTGCAAATAATACTTAAAAAGAATGTTGATTTATCAGCATTCTTTTTCATTTCAAATCAATTCTCGGAATTAGAAAAAGAGGGGCATTATCTTTTTGCAAATACGGGAATTCATTTATGGAAACCCTGATTTTTGGTATGATAGTCATAATTTCGAATAGGGAGGTTGGAGTCGCCATGAGTGATTTGAATCAGACAGTTGAATTTATTAAAGAAATCGAGAAATTAAAGTCAGTAACAAGGTTTAATAGAACCCTTGATGGACGGTTCGAAAATAGTGCCGAGCATTCCTGGCAGGGTGCGATAGCTGCGATGGTTCTGCAAGATTATTACCCCGAAAAATTGAATATGGAAAAGGTCATGTTTCTGTTATTGATTCATGATTTAGGTGAGATTTATGCTGGAGATACTTGGGTGTTTGATGATGAAAAAAAGGTTCATTCTCATGATAGAGAGTTAGCATCTATAGAAAAAACAATGAGCCTCCTTCCAGAAGCAACCTATTTGAATATGAAAAATTCGTGGTTGGAGTTTGAAAAAGGGCAGAGTCCTGAGGCAAGATATGCAAGAGTGATTGATGCATTGGTACCACTGATCAATCATTTGGAAGCATCAGAAGTAAACTACAATCCCGATCATATCCGTTCAGAGATGGTATTAGAAAAGAAAAAATTTATAAAAAGTGAGTCCAAAGAGTTATGGAAACTGACGGAAGAGTTGGTTCAGGAAAGTGTAGAAAAGGGATTATATTTATGATATCACTTGGTCTTTAGTAGCAACTTTCAGACTAAAAGTAAACCACCTGTTTTCACGGGTGGTTTTGACTTACTTGATCTGTGGTATAATGGGAACAGATAGTTTGCACCCTATGAAAGGGAAAAGGTTAGATTGTATGATTAAGTTGATTGCAACAGATATGGATGGAACCTTATTAGATGAACGAGGAGAGGTGGACCTTCCGCGTCTGGAAAGGCTGTTGGACCACTTGGATCAAAAAGGGATTCGCTTTGTCATTGCGACGGGAAATGAAATCCATCACATGCGCCAGCTCTTGGGTCCCTTGGTCAAGCGGGTGACCCTGGTCGTCGCCAACGGAGCTCGGATTTTTGAGGATGATCAGATGGTTCTAGGAAAATTCTGGGATCGGGAATTGGTGGAGGCGGTCCTTGCTTATTTTAAGGGCCGGGAAATTTCAGATCAGTTGGTTGTATCAGCTGTCAATGGTGGCTTTGTCAAGGAAGGAACGGTCTTTACGGAAGTTGAAAAATTCATGCAGCCGGAGGTGATTGAAGCCTTGTACAAGCGAATGAAGTTTGTTCCGGAATTGACAGCCGATTTGTTTGACCAGGTGCTTAAAATGAGCTTGGTGGTTGGCTTGGATCGTCTTGATCAAGTGAGTCAGGAAGTCCAACAGGCTTTTGGAGATCAGCTCATGGCGGTTTCGAGCGGTTTTGGGAGCATGGATCTCTTACAAGCAGGTATTCACAAGGCTTGGGGACTGGCTCAATTAATGGAGAAATGGCAGCTCGATGCTAGTCAGGTCATGGCCTTTGGGGATAGCGGAAACGACATCGAAATGCTTGAAATGGCAGCTCACTCCTATGCGGTGGCCAATGCAGAAGAAGCTGTCAAGGCTGTTGCCAAACACCTAGCACCGAGCCATCAAGAAGGTGGTGTCTACCAAGTGATCGAAGAGTATCTAGGATTGACCCCCTGGGAACAAGTGAAAGGAAAGAAGTAGATGGCGGTACAACTTTTAGAAGACTGGCTCTTAAAGGAGCAGGAGAAAATTTTAACAACCTATCGGGAGCTCAATCAAGCCCCTCTGAAAGAGCCTGGTTTGATCTTTGTCGGGGATTCTATCATGGAGTATTTTCCTATTCATGAACTATTACAAAGTCCCAAACACATGGTCAATCGAGGTGTACGAGGCTATAAGACGGATCTCCTTCGTAAGCATCTAGACGCCCATGTCTTTGGAACGGCGGTGGATCAGATCTTTCTCTTGATCGGGACCAATGATATCGGAAAAGAAATTCCTCAAAAGGAAACCTTGGACAACGTAGAAACGGTCTTACAAGCAATTATGAGAGATTTTCCGCTGACCCACATCAACCTGATCTCGGTTCTACCGGTGAGTCAAGAAGAGTGGTACAAACAAAAGGTCTATGTGCGGACCAATGAAAAAATTCAAGCCCTCAATCAGGCTTATCAAGAATTGGCACAAGCCTACCACCAGGTCAGCTATGTCGATGTGTATTCGTCTTTATTGGATGAAGTGGGGCAGTTAGCAGAAGCCTATACGACAGATGGCCTCCATCTAAGTGTGGCTGGGTATCGCATCCTAGCCCAAGCTCTGCAGGAGATAGTATAGGGATAGCGTCTGTAGCGGGCAACTAGTGTTAACAGTAAAAGCCATGGTTTACATGGTTTTTGGCTTGTCTATAATTAGAGTTAACCCAATTTTTTATGCATACAAATAAGCGAGCTTCATGACAAAGCTCGCTTTTTCTGTTATGAAAGAAATAACTTATTTTCTAGTTCTTCGATAAATCATCTCTCCAAGTATCCTTGACGGTCACATCGCCCCAATTTTTAGTGCTAAAGCGGCTGGAGTAGATGGAGGTCCAATCTTTCAGGACTTTATTACGGAGTACGTCATCTGCTTCCTTACGAATGTCTTCAACAGTCTTTCCATGCTTCGCCAGAAATGCTTCCACTTGAGACTTGCGATAATATCTCACGCTATTCTCATCGTGATACCACATATAGCGTTCCATTTTTTTATTTGTTACACTATATGTATAACTTACATTTATTGTATTTTTTGTCTCAGGGAGTTTTATTCTCATAAAAATAAAAACTTCAGGTGCTCTATAATTCGAAAAATAAAATTGATAACCTAATTTCCCAATGTTTCTAGGCAAGGATGATGCTGTGTATTCAACACTATGTTTATAAACATCCTTTGAATCATTATCCGTAATATGGACATCATTTAAATTATTAAATACACTTTTACGCCATAAAAATTCAATATTCTGGTAATCACTCTTCTCATAATATATTTCATCAAAAATATTGTGAATCCGCTGATGCTTATAGTACTGAAAGCCACCAAAAGATAAACACAAGGCTATAAAAATTGAAATAAGTAGTAGTCTTTTTTTCTTCATCATTCTTCTCTCACGCATCTATTCTTCGGGCATATTACGGCCTCTCAAGTTTACCGATCCACCACTCGCGCTTCAAAGTTAGCTGGCTTGTCGTCTACATTGGTGATGGTTATTGTATAGTGCTTGTTATTGGTTACATTAAAAACTTTTTCCCCCTGGTAACTGACAACAATTCCATCATGAACTAAATGGATACCTTTTTGATTATTGGGCAACTCTTCATCAGTATCTTCTGAATGATGGTTTCGAACAAGTTTTTGCCCTTCAACATCATAAAAAATATCGCCATGCATCTCAAACCAAACTCCTGAACCTGATAATTTAAGACTATTAGTATCTTTTTTTTCAAGATTAATTCTGAGTAGTATTCTACATCTTGTATCCGAGGGTTTACTGTGAAGTTTACCGACTCTCCTGGCTGCAGAGTATATTTACCAAGCTTTTGTGCCCATAGATAAAACAGAAAACTAGCTGCTAGGACTACAACAAGTACTAAACTACAACCTAAATTCCAATTCGATTTTTTCTTCATGCTCATTTGTACCTCTCCTTGTAGTCGTTAATTCCGTCTTGAATCATCTGAGCATCACCTGGATTATCTCCATAATTTCCATTAATAAACTTATATCATAATTTGTCCCATTTTGAAATAATTATATTTGTATTCACTTCAAGAATCTTCCGAAAATCCCTTCTAAATTCCATGTAGAAGAGATACGAATGATATAGCAAAAATCCCAACCAGACAAATCTTCAAAGGAAGATTTTTTTTTTTTTTTTAAAACTTTTGGTTGACAAATGTAAATCTTAGAGGTAAAATAGCATCATAAGGTTTACAAATGTAGATTTTGAAAGGAGAAACCATGCAAATTTCTAATGCGGAATGGCGCATCATGAAGATTATCTGGATGGAAGGTAAGCAGACCAGCACGGATTTGATCGTCGTCTTGTCCGAGCGCTTTGATTGGTCAAAGTCGACCATCAAGACCCTCTTGACGCGCTTGGTGGAGAAAGGCTGTCTGACCAGAGAAAAATCAGGCAAAGCCTTTGTCTACTCGGCTTTGTTGAAGCAGGACCAGAGTTTAGACTTGGTGGTTGAGGATGTGAAAGACAAGGTTTGCTCAAAAAGAATTGTCCAGGTGCTTGAAAACTTGATTCAGGCGAGTGACTTTACGCTTGCAGATCTTAATCAGCTGCAGCAGGTCCTGGAAGAAAAGAAAGCAGAGGCTGTCGAAACAGTCCGCTGCAATTGTATGTAATAGAAAGAAGGAAATTCCATGTTTGGATTGTTAATTAGTATTGTTTGTTTACTTTTGGTTGCTTTTATTGCTTGGTGGTTCTTTGCAGAGCATGAAAAGGTAAGCGGCCACGCTCGTCAGAAATCAGGTTATCAAGAAATTGAAGTCGAAGTCATGGGGGGCTATTCGCCTGAAACCATTGTCCTGAAAAAAAATGTTCCAGCCCGGATCATCTTTAATCGCAAGGATCCATCTTCATGTCTGGCTCAAGTGATCTTTCCAGATTTTGGCGTTCATGAAGATTTGCCTTTAGGTGAAAAACATGTCATTGAAATTACGCCAGAAAAAGCGGGCGAATATGGGTATTCATGTGGAATGAACATGATGCATGGTCACATGATTGTGGAATAAAGGAGTAGGTATGGTAGAAAAACAAAAAGCAGTTGTGGAAAACGGAGTGCAAAAGATCCGTATTACAGCAGAAAAAGGCTATAGTCCAAAGGAATTTCAACTTCAAAAAGGGATCCCTGCTGAAATCACCTTCCATCGGGTCAATCCTTCCGGCTGTTACAAGGAAATTTTGTTTGAAGATCAGGGGATTTTAGAGCCTTTGGAAGTCGGTGTGGATAAGGTGATATCCTTTACCCCGACAGAAACAGGGGACTTTGAGTTTTCATGTGGAATGAAGATGCAAAAGGGTTCCTACACGGTTGTGGAAAAACGCCGTCGTGTCTTAAGTTTACGGGATCGCTTTTGGATTACTAGTATCTTTACCCTTCCTTTATTGATCTTGATGATTGGGATGTGGGCAGGATTTGTCTCCCATCCAGTCAGTCGCTGGGGGACTTTTCTAGCGACAACGCCGATCATGTTGGTAGCAGGAGTACCTTTTATCAAGAGTGCCTGGGCCTCATTTAAGAAGCACCATTCCAATATGGATACCTTGGTAGCTCTTGGAACCCTGGTAGCCTATGTCTATAGTGTATTTGCCCTTTTTACTGGTCAGCCAGTATACTTTGAGGCTGCGGGTTTTATCATCTTCTTTATCCTCTTAGGGCAAATCTTTGAAGAACGGATGCGTAACAATGCCTCCGAGGCTGTGGAAAAGTTGTTGGATTTGCAGGCAAAAACGGCTCAAGTTCTTCGTGATGGGAACTATGTCGAGGTGGCGGCAGAAGATATCCAAATTGATGACTTGATTCGGGTCCGTCCTGGGGAAAAGATCGCGGTTGATGGGACGATTGTAGAAGGAAGTACGACCATTGATGAGTCGATGGTGACAGGTGAAAGCTTGCCTGTGGAAAAATCAGTTGGTGATGCAGTGATCGGCTCCACTATCAACAGCAATGGGACCATTCTCTTTAAGGCTGAAAAAGTCGGTAGTGAGACCCTCTTATCTCAAATTGTGGACTTTGTCAAAATGGCCCAATCCAGTCGTGCTCCTATTCAAGATTTGACGGATAAGATTTCAGGTATCTTTGTTCCAGTGGTGACGATTTTGGCCATTGCGACTTTCTGGGTTTGGTCCGTGCTTCTGGGCGCGTCGCTTCAAGAGGCCATGCTCTATGCAGTCTCTGTCCTCATTATTGCCTGTCCTTGTGCCCTTGGTTTAGCAACCCCAACAGCCCTGATGGTCGGAACCGGCCGTAGTGCCAAGATGGGGGTTCTGATTAAAAATGGAACAGTTCTTCAAGAAGTGCAAAAGATTCAAACCGTTGTGTTTGATAAGACAGGGACCATTACCATTGGCCAACCACTTGTAACCGATGTTGTAGGAGATGAAGCGCGTGTCTTGACACTGGCTGCTAGTCTTGAAACTTTTTCAGAACATCCACTAGCCCAAGCGGTGTTATCCCAAGCAGAAGAAAAAGGTTTGGTGTTATCCCCTGTGGAAAACTTCCAAGCGATTAAAGGAAAAGGGGTCCAAGGTCAGATCGACCAGCAGTTGGTGACCTTGGGAAATGGCAAACTTCATGACGGGACAGCGATGGATCCGGAGCTTGAAAAACGGATGGTAGAGTTGCAAGAGCAGGCCAAAACAGTGATCAGTTTGTCTGTGGATGGGCAAGTGATTGGCTTGATTGCCATTCAAGATGCTCCGAAGGCCAGCTCAAAAGAAGCTATCAAAAAGCTCAAAGAACGGGGCTTGAAAACGGTCATGTTAACGGGGGATAATGAACGGGTGGCCCAAGCTATTGCTAAGCAAGTGGGAATTGACACCGTCATTGCTGATGTCCTTCCTCAAGAAAAAGCTAGCGCCATCCAAAAACTGCAAGAAGATAGCAAGGTCGCGTTTGTTGGAGATGGGATCAATGATGCTCCAGCTCTCTCGATCGCGGATGTGGGGATCGCTATGGGATCTGGAACGGATATTGCGATCGAGTCCGGTGGCATCGTGCTCACGCAAAATGATTTGCTTGGCGTTGTGCGCGCCTTTGACATGAGTCAAAAGACCTTCCGCAGGATCTTACTCAATCTCTTCTGGGCCTCTATCTACAATATCCTTGGGATTCCAATTGCTGCTGGAGTCTTTGTAGGACTGGGATTGACCCTCAATCCAGAACTAGCAGGTCTTGCTATGGCCCTTAGTTCTTTGTCTGTTTTGACTAGCTCGCTGCTTCTCAATGTTGCGAAAATTGATTAAATGAAATAAAAAGAGAGTGGGACAGAAATCGGTCATTCGTTAGAATTCGATTTCGTCGTCTCACCTCCGCACAGTTGAGTAGGGCTTTAAAAGCTGATGAAATCAGCGTAGTAGAACCCACTCAACCACTGCGTCTTGCTCGACAATTCAAAAACAATTAAGAGGCTAGGACTTTTGTCCCAGCCTCTTTTTGTTCGATTTCCTACAGCTACAAGTCTTAGAAGTGCATGCAAATTATAATAAAATATCCTATTCTACTATAGTTTGTGAAATTTTCTCAAAAAAGAGCATCTGTTATGTAATAGGGATTGAGCATCTCTGAGCAGATTCTTATACATGTGAATCTCTTTGTGATAAATTAATACTGTAATCGTTTTGTAAATCGTTTTCATGAGAAATGTCAGAAAAAACTCATTTTCAAATTCAAAACGAAACCTGATCGCAAAGATGGAGTAGAAGCGCTATGCTACATTTTTAAAGGATCAAAATAGATTTAAAGGAGAGTTAGAATGACTCAAGGGAAAATTACTGCATCTGCAGCAATGCTCAACGTATTGAAAACATGGGGTGTAGACACTATCTACGGAATCCCATCAGGAACACTTAGCTCATTGATGGACGCTTTGGCTGAAGACAAAGATATCCGTTTCTTGCAAGTTCGCCACGAAGAAACAGGTGCTCTTGCAGCGGTTATGCAAGCTAAATTTGGCGGATCTATCGGTGTTGCAGTTGGTTCAGGTGGACCTGGTGCAACTCACTTGATCAACGGTGTTTACGATGCAGCTATGGATAACACTCCATTCCTTGCTATCCTTGGATCACGTCCAGTTAACGAATTGAACATGGATGCCTTCCAAGAATTGAACCAAAACCCAATGTACAACGGTATCGCTGTTTACAACAAACGTGTAGCTTACGCTGAGCAATTGCCAAAAGTTATTGACGAAGCTTGCCGTGCTGCCGTTTCTAAAAAAGGCCCAGCTGTTGTTGAAATCCCAGTAAACTTCGGTTTCCAAGAAATCGACGAAAACTCATACTATGGATCAGGTTCATATGAGCGTTCATTCATCGCTCCTGCTTTGAACGAAGTTGAAATTGACAAAGCTGTTGAAATCTTGAACAATGCTGAACGTCCAGTTATCTATGCTGGTTACGGTGGTGTTAAAGCTGGTGAAGTGATCACTGAATTGTCACGTAAAATCAAAGCACCAATCATTACAACTGGTAAAAACTTTGAAGCCTTTGAATGGAACTACGAAGGATTGACAGGTTCTGCTTACCGTGTTGGTTGGAAACCAGCCAACGAAGTGGTCTTTGAAGCAGATACAGTTCTTTTCCTTGGTTCAAACTTCCCATTTGCTGAAGTATACGAAGCCTTCAAAAACACTGAAAAATTCATCCAAGTGGATATCGACCCTTACAAACTTGGTAAACGCCATGCTCTTGACGCTTCTATCCTTGGTGATGCAGGTCAAGCAGCTAAAGCTATCCTTGATAAAGTAAACCCAGTTGAGTCTACTCCGTGGTGGCGTGCAAACGTGAAGAACAACCAAAACTGGCGTGATTACATGAACAAACTCGAAGGTAAAACTGAGGGTGAATTGCAATTGTATCAAGTTTACAATGCAATCAACAAACATGCTGATCAAGACGCTATCTACTCAATCGACGTAGGTGACACTACTCAAACATCTACTCGTCACCTTCACATGACACCTAAGAACATGTGGCGTACATCTCCACTCTTTGCGACAATGGGTATTGCCCTTCCTGGTGGTATCGCTGCTAAGAAAGACAATCCAGATCGCCAAGTATGGAACATCATGGGTGACGGTGCATTCAACATGTGCTACCCAGACGTTATCACCAACGTTCAATACGACCTTCCAGTTATCAACGTTGTCTTCTCAAATGGTAAATATGCCTTCATCAAGGACAAATACGAAGACACAAACAAACACTTGTTTGGTTGTGACTTCCCTAATGCTGACTATGCGAAAATCGCTGAAGCGCAAGGTGCTGTAGGATTTACAGTTGACCGTATCGAAGACATCGATGCAGTTGTTGCAGAAGCTGTTAAATTGAACAAAGAAGGTAAAACTGTTGTTATCGATGCTCACATCACTCCACATCGTCCACTTCCAGTAGAAGTACTTGAGTTGGATCCAAAACAACACTCAGAAGAAGCCATCAAAGCCTTCAAGGAAAAATACGAAGCTGAAGAGCTTGTACCATTCCGTCTCTTCTTGGAAGAAGAAGGATTGCAATCACGCGCAATTAAATAATTTCTCTCATGGAAATTAAAAAGATCGGAGTAATCCGGTCTTTTTATGGAGATAGTAAATGAATTTAAATCAAATAGATATCATCGTTTCAAATGTTCCTCAAGTCTGTGCTGAATTAGAGAGTATCTTGGATAAAAAGGCAGACTATGTTGATGATGGTTTTGCTCAATTCACGATTGGCAGTCACTGTCTCATGTTGTCAGAGAATCATTTGGTTCCTTTGGAAAATTTTCAGTCAGGAATCATTCTTCATGTAGAGGTTGAGAATGTAGACCAGAACTACAAACGGTTGAAAGAACTTGGTATCCAGGTTTTAAACGGCCCAGTTGTAACCGATTGGGGAACCGAAAGCTTGCTAGTTGAAGGCCCTGCTGGTCTAGTGATTGATTTTTATCGTATGAAATAGGATGCTTAGTCATTTGAAGTTAACCATAATTATAATTATTCTTAAAACAGAATATGAACTATTAAAAGATCGGAGTCATCCGGTCTTTTTGTGTTGCATAAAAGCGATAGTTACCTTAGAATAGGTTCAGTTTTTCATAGGATCTTGTAAGATTTTTTGGAGAGAGAAGAGTATAATAGAACTATCAAATCAAGTGAGGTAGAGAAATGACCGACAAACTTCAATTTCCAGATGGTTTCCTTTGGGGTGGAGCGACGGCTGCTAACCAGTGTGAGGGAGCTTATAATGAAGATGGCCGTGGCTTGGCTAATGTGGATGTGGTACCGATTGGGCCTGATCGTCATGCGATTATTACGGGTCAGAAAAAGATGTTCGACTTTGAAGAGGGCTATTTTTACCCGGCTAAAGATGGCATTGATATGTACCATCGCTACAAGGAAGACATTTCCCTCTTTGGGGAAATGGGCTTTAAAACCTATCGCTTGTCCATTGCCTGGTCTCGGATCTTCCCGAAAGGGGATGAATTGGAGCCAAATGAAGCGGGTTTACAGTTCTATGAAGACCTCTTTAAGGAGTGCCACAAGTATGGCATTGAGCCCTTGGTGACCATTACCCACTTTGACTGCCCCATGCATTTGATTACTGAGTACGGTGGCTGGCGTAGTCGCAAGATGTTGGAATACTACGAACGCCTCTGCCGAACGCTCTTCACTCGTTACAAAGGCTTGGTCAACTACTGGCTGACCTTTAATGAAATCAATATGATCCTCCATGCGCCTTTTATGGGGGCGGGCCTTTGCTTTGAAGAAGGGGAGAATGAGGAGCAAGTCAAATACCAGGCAGCTCACCATGAGTTGGTCGCTTCAGCCATTGCCACCAAGCTAGCCCATGAGATTGATCCGAACAACAAGGTTGGCTGTATGCTGGCAGCAGGACAAAACTATCCCCATACCTGTGCTCCGCGAGATGTCTGGGCTGGTCTAGAAGAAGACCGCAAGAACTATTTCTTCATCGATGTGCAGGCGCGTGGGGAATACCCAAACTATGCTAAGAAAGAGTGGGAGCGTCAGGGAATTACGGTTGAGATGACGGAGCAAGATCTGCAATTGTTGAAAGACCATACGGTGGACTTTATTTCCTTCTCCTACTATGCTAGTCGGGTCGCTTCAGGGGATCCAGCTGAAAGGGAGAAAACAGCGGGCAATATCTTTGCCTCTTTGAAGAACCCCTATCTAGAAAGCTCGGAATGGGGTTGGCAGATTGACCCTCTTGGTCTTCGCATTACGCTCAACACCATCTGGGATCGCTATCAAAAACCTCTCTTTATCGTGGAAAATGGACTAGGCGCCGTTGATACCCCAAATGAAGCCGGGGAGATTGAAGATGACTACCGGATTAACTACCTAGCAGCTCACATCAAGGCTATGCGGGAGGCTATCCATGAAGATGGCGTTGTCCTCTGGGGCTATACGACTTGGGGCTGTATCGACCTGGTCTCTGCCGGGACAGGAGAAATGAAGAAGCGCTACGGTTTTATCTATGTCGATCGGGACAATGAAGGCAAGGGAAGCTTGGATCGCTCACGTAAGAAATCCTTCTATTGGTACAAAGACGTCATTGCGACCAATGGGGCTTCTGTTGAATAAAAGTTTTCGGTACTTGCTGGCCGACTCTCTCCTATAAACGAAAAAGCTTAGAATCCCACTCACAAGCTGGGTTCCTAAGCTTTTTGTATGTAGTTTAGCCAAGTCCTTACGGATTTACTGGTCGTAATCTAAGACATTGTTCTCGATGACAAACTTAGATTCAGCGGAAATGTTGGCTGCTCCTAGTTGCAACTGTGAACTTCCGTCTGGCTTCATGATGTGCCACTGACCGTCCTTGTGGGCAAAGATAGCCTGAAATGTGACGTTGTCACTCTTGTCTCGAATAGGTAGAACAAATGCTTGATCAGTATTCTCTAAGAGAATCTCTTCTTTTTTTTCAAAGTTATAGATATAAAATTGCCCAGTTCTTTGTCCCAAACCATGGAGTTCATCGACTTTTTGCCAATTCTCAAACTTATTCCGAACAAGGGATTCATTATAAATCTTGTTGAAGGTTTCGTTCCGTTTCTTCGTTTCTTCCTCGTCTAGTGTTTTCTGAAACTCTGCAACCTTTTTAGTCGTTTGAATGGTTTGTCTGTTTTGCTCCCTGATTTGCTGGCGGTGGATGACTCGCATCATTCTTGCAGCAACGCCCAGGATGACAAGGATGGATACAAGACTGATTTTAGTTTTAGCATGATTTTTCATAGATGAGTCTCCCTATTGTGTCATTGGTCCTATTATACCCTTTGAAAGAAAGGATCGTCAAGTTCATCTTGTGATGACCTAACATGCAGATCTACCTGGGGACAATAGAATTTTATCAGATTTTCATTGACGAAGGTCCCTTTATTTGATAGGCTAGAGAAATAGAAATGATTTGGAGTTTAAATGAAAAAGGAGCGAGGCAAGTGGCACGGATTTTATTAATCGAGGATAATAATGATATCCAAGAAATTTTATACAGTCTCTTAAGTGAAGGCCATGAGGTGCTTCAGGCTTTTTCAGGTACAGAAGGGCTACGGCTCTTCCAGCAAGAAGCTGTTGATTTGGTCCTTCTGGATATCATGCTTCCAGGAAAGAATGGGGATCAGGTTCTGGAGGAGATCCGTTTGCAGAGTCAGGTGCCGGTCATCATGATGACCGCTCTTGGAGATAAACACCTCATTAGCCAGTATCTCCTTGCAGGTGCCAATGATTATATCGTCAAGCCCTTTAATCTGGATGAGGTGGCAGCTCGGGTAACGGTGCAGCTGAGAAATAACAACACTCCGGCACAGGAACCTCCATCATCGAAAAAGCTGACTTTTAAAAATCTGGTCCTGAACCCAGAAACCTTTGAACTGGAGTCTGGAGAACAGACGCTTCGCTTGGGCAAAAAAGAATTTCAAATTTTTGAGACCTTACTGGCGCATCCAAAGAAGATTTTTACCAAAGAAGAGTTGTATGAAGCGGTCTGGGAAGAAGTTTATCTGCCTGGAGACAATACGCTCAATGCCCAGTTGAGCAACCTCCGAAAGAAAATTGCTCAGCTCGATCCTAATGAGGACTATATTGAAACCGTCTGGGGCTTGGGAGTTCGCTTGAAAGGAGACCAGTAATGTGGGGATTGGTTCTAGTTCTAGTCGTCCTTGTCCTTCTCATTGGACTGGGTTACCTTCGCCTACTCTCTGCTCTCAAAGATTTGCAAGAGCAAATTCAAAAGAAGCTCCAAAATGGGAGTGGGGTACGGTTGACCTCTCAGGTCTCAAAAAAAGAATTGGTTGCCTTGACCAAGCAGGTTAGTGATCTCTTTGATCAGATCGAGCGGACCAATCGGATTGCCTTTCAAGAGAAGAAAACCTTGGATATGGCCATCAGTAATATTGCTCACGATATTCGGACACCTTTGACCATTGCTTCGGGCTATACTCAACAAATCATCAAAGGAGGAACGCAAGAAGAGGAAAAGCTGAAGAAAATTGCTTCCAATCTTCAAGTCGTCTCAAAACGCCTAGAGTCTCTCTTGGAATACAGACGCTTGATGGAGGGAGCTATTCAACCTCGGATTTCAGATGTCGATCTCAGCCAAGTGCTGACCCAGCAGTTGTTCCAGTATTATGATAGCTTGTCTGAGGCGGGGATCGCACTAGAGGTAGAGCTAGAAGAGCATCTCCATTATGCTACCGATCCGGAGCTTTGGGAGCGCCTCTTGCAAAATATGCTCAGCAATGTCCTCAAGCATGGGAAGGAGCAGGCCCGTCTGACCTTGATGTCGGATGCGGACACGATTCGGGTCGAGCTACGTAATATTGTGCAACAACCGATTCAGCACTTAGACCAACTGGCTAGTCGCTTCTACTCAGAAAATCTATCGGATACAGAAGAGTCTTCTGGCTTGGGTCTCTACATCATTCAGAATTTTGTAGAGATCTTAGGTGGTGACTTGCAACTGGCAACGGAGGCAGACTGGTTTATCTTAACCATTACACTAAGAAAAAAGGCTTGAGCACTGCTCAAGCCTTATTGTTATAAATCTTTGTGCTTGAAAGTAGCGAGTCCTAGGAAGCCGAAAACAAGGATGAAACCAAGGGCGATCGAGAGGGTGTTATTTGTTGCTGTCGTACTTTGGACCATGGAATATTGGAATTCCAAGTTTAGATAGTGGAGAAGATCAATATCTTTAAAGAAGAGCGCAGGAAGGCTTAAGAAGATATTTCCAATGAAGTAGCCAACGAAGGCCAAGGTGATGGATTGGCTAGCATAAAGAAGGAAGGAAATGATGCTGACCCAAGCCAAGGTGGAAAGGAACTGAATCAGCACGGTTAGACCAAAATGAGCAAGGAAGTGCTCTGGCATGGTACCCATTCCATTGTAGAGGGTCGCGAGCAAGAAGACGAGACCATAAGAAACAAGAAATTGGAATAGAGCAATGGTCAGGACAACTGCACTTTTGGCAAAGTAGTAGCTGGTGCGCGAAACGCCGTAGGCCAGACTGTTCTTGTATAAGTTTTGTGTTAAGTCTGTTCCCAGGACCAAGGTGATGACAATAATGGTAAAGAGAATGGTCACACTGATGCTAGCGGAGTAGTTGGTCAAGGCTTTAAAGCCCGTCCAAACTTCTGTCGCTTGGGGTAATTTGGATTCCGTATTGACACCGACGTGACCGGTAGCACCAAAAATGACTCCAGACAGGATGTTGAGAACGAGAATGGCTTCTGTAATCCAAAAACCTTTGGAGCGAAAAAGTCTATAAAAATCTGCTTGAATGGTATGCAACATGATAAATCTCCTAAATGAAATATGTGGGATAAGTAATACAAGACGGTGGTTTGACTAATCTACCAAGTCTGTAAAGAATTTCTCCAAATCTTGGCGGGCATAGTAGATTTCGTCCACATCAATATCTGCTTGAACGAGAGCTTTGACAATGACTTTAATATCGTGAGTTTGTCCGAAAATATGGATTTCTCCATCCTTATCGATGACTTTGATACGGTGATGGAGTTGATCTTGAATCAGTTGACTCGCAAGGGCTAGCTGGCTGGTCTTGAGGATGATGTAGTCTTCGCCTTGCTCCTCGAATTCGGCCTTGCTAATTTCTTTGATTAGGCGTCCTTGGTCTACAATGCCAAAACGATTGGCAACCAGATAGAGTTCAGAGAGGATGTGACTGGAAATGAGGATGGTCATGCCGAGTTCATCGTTGAGGCGCTTGATCATCTGACGGAATTCCTTGATTCCGACTGGGTCGAGACCATTGATGGGTTCATCTAGAATGAGGAAGTCGGGTTTGGCAATGAGCGCGATGGCAATTCCCAACCGTTGTTTCATCCCTAGTGAAAAATCACGGAATTTCTTCTTACCTGTATTATTCAGCCCAACATAGTTCAGGGTTTCTTTGATGACCTGGTCGGGATTCGGAATATGGCGTGCCTTGCAATAGTAGACTAAGTTTTGGTAGGCAGTCATATGCTTGTGAGCCACGGGGCTCTCAATGACGGATCCGACACGTTTCAGGGCTTGCGTCCACTGGGAGCGATTCGTAGAAGCAAAGAGGGAGACGCTTCCGTCCGTTTCTTGAATCAGCTGGGTGATGACCTTGATGAGGGTGGTTTTCCCAGCCCCGTTCTTACCGATCAGGCCGTAGACATCGCCTTTGCGAATAGTCACATTCACATCATTAAGGGCGTATTGTTGACCAAATTTTTTACTCAAATGGGAAATTTCTAATACTTTTTCCATGGTTTTCTCCTTCGTCCGAATGACTAGTTGTTTTCTTTACACTCTTAGTATACAGCTTGCTTTTCAAATAACTATCAAGTAATTCTAAAATATTTCTAAAAAAAAGACTAACCTTTTAAAAGTTAGCCGTGACTTTAAGAATAAGTTTTCTTAGAGGCTTTCCTTAGGTGAGTACGGACGTCAGCGAACTTCGAAGAAGTTTCATGACTTAGTTTTGGACCTAAGGTTCCAAAACTCCCGATTGCCTGAAACAATTGTGTTTCAGGCAATTTTCTCACGGCGGGAAGCCTCAAGGTATTCATGAGTAACTTTAAAAAATAAACAATTCTTTAAATTTTTTGATTTTTTAAGTTATGTAACATGAAATAGTACTTTATCTACATTAAGAGGAACTGTTTTTTATGCTAGCCTCTTCATTTTTAAATTCACCAACAAACTCCTTGATGGCTTGTGCGAGTTCATAGGGTTTCTCTGTATTGAGTAGATGGTCTCCGTCTGCGATTTCTTGATAGCGTCCTTTGGGCAGGAGTTTTGCCAACTTCTTAGAAGAAGACTGATTGGCCCAATCTTTGCTGCCACAAATTACCAAGCTAGGAAGAGAGCAAACTTTAGCAGTATCGGTTAGATTGAGTCCTTTTAATTCGGTCAAGATTTGAAGCATCTGTTGTTTATTGGCATCTTGCTTTTCAAAGATATGCTTGGGAAGCAGACGAAAAAGGAGAATCTGGAGCCGATAAAGGGGATTGGTGGTGAGTTTGTATTGTGTTCCTGCAAGGACCAATCCCTTGAGTTGTGGAAAGTCTTGTTCAGAGAGATCAAGTGCAAGGACACCACCTAGTGAGAGGCCTACCAGAATAAAGGGTTCACTCTCTTGCTGGAGGCGCTCCATCAACCTTTCTTTGACTTCCTGATAACTTTCTTTTGGATGGGAGAAAATATCAAAAGTTTTGGAATGCAAGGGTGAAAGGGCATATTGGACTCCTTGCCAAGAGAGGACATCCTGCCCTAGTCCATGTAAAAAAATCAGTTTCATTATGAGTCCTTTCTTTGAAGATTGAGTGCATATAGACCACGAAGAGCATTGCAGGCATAGATACGATCGGCGTCTATCAAATCCTTCAGCGTCAAGAGTTTTTCTTCAACCTGCTGGGTCTCAAGAAGATGGCGCCGATAAATGCCATCGAGTAAGGGGAGGTGAGCTGGCGGGGTATAGAGCTTGCCTTTGATCTCTAGGATGAGATTGCCAATGGTCGTCTCTAGCAAGCTTCCGTCTGGCAGATGGAAAATTTGCTCGTGATCTGACTGGCCGAGATGGTCTCTCTGACTCGTTTTGAAATAAGTAACTGGCGTCGCTAAATCAAGCTTCTGCTCGGTCAGTTGGGCCTGTAGATAGCTAGCTGGCAAGTCTGTCAGCTCGGTGATGGTCAGCTGGAAGGCCCCGTTTTTCTGTAAGGCAATCCGACAACGATAGTCAAGGTTGGACTTCAAATGACCAAGCTTTTCTTGAAGTTCTTTCAGGAGTTTTGGCTCATCATAAGGATAGGCAAAGTAGCGACTAGCTTCTCTCAAACGGGACAGGTGTTGCTCTAGGAAGGTCAGTTCTCCTTGATGGATGCGACCGGTCGTCAAAAGCTCAAAGTGAGGCTCTTGTCGGTAGAGGACAGCAGACTTTTGCTTGGTCTCCTGGTATTCACTTTCCCATTTGCTGTCCCAGGTGATGCCTCCACCTACGCCATAGATGGCTTGATTTCCCTGCATTTGAAGGGTCCGGATGGCCACATTGAAAATCCGTTTTCCTTTTGGAAGAAGGATGCCGATCGTTCCGCAGTAGACACCTCGAGGAGCCTTCTCTGTCTTTTGGATGATTTCCATAGTGGAGATCTTCGGTGCGCCTGTGATCGAGCCACAAGGAAAGAGGGCCTGGAAGGTTTGGAGCAGATCGACTTCGGGTCGCAAGCGACTTTCAATGGTCGACGTCATCTGCCAAACGGTGGAGTATTGCTCGACTTGGCAGAGGCGGGTCACCTGCTCACTTCCAATTTCCGAAATCCGGTTCATGTCATTGCGGAGGAGATCGACAATCATCATGTTTTCTGCTCGATTTTTGGGATCAGCTTCTAGCCAAGCGGCTTCCTTGAGGTCGGCTTGGTTGGTGAGACCGCGACGAGTCGTTCCCTTCATGGGGCGCGTGGTCAGAAGCCGGTCGTCTTGCTCAAAAAAGAGCTCAGGACTGATGGAGAGGATGGAGACATCATCGTGCTGGAAGAAGGCATTGTAATGGGCCTTCTGCTCTACCACTAAGCGGTTGTAGATGGCCAAAGGGTCAGACTTTAGCTCTTGAGAAAGCTGGACAGTGTAGTTGACCTGGTAGGTATCTCCCTGGCGAATATGGTGATGGATGGTCTCGATGGCTTTTTGATAAGCAGGCGCCTCTACCTCTTCCTTCCAATTGGCTGGAAGCTCCACAGCCTCATAGTCCTCTGGAAAAGGAAGAGTTTCGACCTCCTCGTGGATAGTAAAATAGAGCAGATACTCTCCCATAAGAGGTGCTGGATGGACAGCAAACTTCTTCTCAAAAGCAGGAGCAGCCTCATAGCTGACATAGCCGACAGCATAAAAACCAGCCTCCTGGTAAGTTTCCACTTCTTTAAGAAGTGCCTCTACTTGGTCGAGGTCTCTGGTTTTTAATTCCTTTATGGGCTTGGTGAAAAGGTGGCGCAAACCAAGCTCTTTAAAATCAATGATGGTTTGTTTATGCATGCTTTGAGTATATCAAAAATAGAGGAAAAAAGGTAGATAAGGATGTAAGATTCCTTGCTTGACCTTCCCTTTCATGCTAAAATAACCATAGAATCTGCATTTTACAAGGAGTAGGAACATGCAAAAGAATTCCCTCTATAACACTTCCAGTATTAGTCTGTTTCAATACCTCTTTGCGATTGCAGTGATTTTGGTGCATAGTGGTCGCTTAACATCCTATGAACCACTGCATTTTGGACTTAAGAGCATCCTTGGACGGCTAGCGGTGCCATTTTTTATCGTCTGTGCCAGCTTTTTCCTCAAGCAATCCCTAGGGAATTCTAAGAAAATGAAGGCCTATCTGGTCAAAATTGTTAAAACCTATCTATTTTGGAGTTGTGTCTATTTACCATATGCCTGGATCTTTTTTTCTAGCCTCAAACTCCCTGTTTATCTTTTCCCAGCAGGTGTTCTCATTGCACTGATCTATCTGGGAATGTGCTACCAACTCTGGTATATCCCGGCCTTTTTGCTGGGCTGGTTTTTGGTCAATCAATTGGTCAAACGCCTAGGTATGGTTTGGACGGGTGTGATCACCTTGCTCCTTTATTGCTGGGGCTTGATCGAGACCTATTCGGCTTATCTGGACGCCACGAGTCTTCTCAAAGGCTACCAGCTCTACAGCAATTTATTTTTCACAGCGCGAAATGGTCTCTTTTACACGCCTGTTTTTATCTATATGGGTTACTATCTGTATGATCATTTTTATGATCAAACCTTTAGGGTTCACCGTTGGCAAAAAGTGGCCCTTTCCTTTGGACTGTTCTGTTTAGAAGGCCTCATCATTTTTCAACATGAAGGAATCGATAAGAACTTTTTCTTGCTCCTTCCCTTTGTGACGGTCTATTTGGTCAATGCTTGTCTGCAATCATCCTTTTTGAAAGGCTATGATTTGCAGTACCTAAAGCAGATGAGTATGGCGCTTTACTTTTCGCATCCGATCTTTATTGAGTTGGCTCGCTACGGGTTTAGAACTCTTCCGCTTTCTTATCCAGACAGGGGCAAACTGATTTTTGTAACGGCTTTGTTTGGCAGTCATCTCTTTGGAGTGGCCATGCTATGGGTGCGATATAGAAGGAAAAACAAAGGATTCCTTCAAATGGTGAAGAGTTAGATGAAATAACCAATCAATAGTAGGGTGTACAAAACTCAAGCAGTTGTGTTTGAGTTTTTTTGTAATAAAAAAATTAAGGAGAGATAAGAATTGGTAGGTCTATTCCCTCGTTTATAGATGTTTTATTTTCTTGCACTTGGATAAAAGAAAGGGGAAAACATTACCAGATAGTGACTTGTAATATAGACATTGTTGCGAAATATGTCTATATTAAATAAATATTAAAACTTTATTTTATAAAGAAGAGAATTTAGAAATTCTATATGATAAAATAGGAGTGAAAGCCTATTCGTCTGGGCTGACAATAAATAAAGGAGACACAAAATGAAGAAGATGAGTTCATTATGGAAAATCTTCCTTAAAAAAGGATTTGCCATTTTAACGATTCTCATGATGCTAGGTCAAATTGGGCAAGGAGCTATTACAGCTTTTGCGAATGAGCTAGCGGTCGGAGATAGTGGGGCTCTGGATGTCACTCTCTTATATGGGGACAAACAAGACCATCCAAGTGGCATGTCCTATTATACAGGTGACACCATGTCTGGTTACATCCAGATTACCCCTAAGAATTTGACAACGGATATTAATGAGGTAACGGTTACCTTGAATGTCCCTGGGAAGTACCTACGAGAAGTTAGTATTCCTGACTTCAATAGTGCTTCAGAGCATGATAAACCAACGGTTACAAAAGTTGGAGATGATTATCAAGTCACACTTCACTTTAACAATTACCAAAAGTCAGAAGTCCTAACTCTACCATTTATTGGAAAATTTAATATTGGTTATGCACCAACAAATTATTCATTGGATATTACGGGGACCCTGAATATCAATGGGCAAGAAACAGCGCTCAATGATATCATTTGGAAGCCTAAGTACAACGATTATCGTTTCACCAAGTACATCAACCAAAACTTGAACGAAGCCATGTCTAAGGACTATGCGGAAGCAATGCCAGGTATTGTCAAAGGTGCGGATGGAAAGAACTATATTGAAACACCAACTTCTGTCCCATTTGCCTTCCAATTGGACGGAATGCGTGGTCAATACGGTGGTCAATACCGTCAGTTAGAATCAGCAACGATCACTGATAAGTTACCAACCTATACAGATAAGAGTGGGAAGACTCGCACAGCTGTTCTTGATACAACCAAGTCTGAAGGCTGGGTAGACAATGGAGATGGTACCGTTACGAAGACTTTCAAGGCGGATGCAAGCAACAATCCAGCAGCTTATCACCAAGAATTTATGACCAAAATCAAGGATACAAGTTACCTCTACTTGAAATTCCCTGATTTGGTCTTAGAAAAAGACCAAACCCTCAAGGACGTTCTTAGTAAGGATTTGACCAATACTGGTAGCATCGTAGGAATTCCTGACAACCGTGGAGAGGGAGAACCAGATATTACAGCGGAAGATTCCCTTATTTTCCGTTTGACTTCACGTGACCTTGAAGGTGCTGGAAGCTTTGCTAAACGGGCAGATGGGGATGTTTATGACTCAACCGAATACAAGGCTGCTAATTATAAATGGCTTTTAAATTTCGAAAACAATACCCCTGCACCTCAGAAGAATTTTGTTTTTTACGATGAGGCTGTGGACCATCGCTTGAAGTTTACTAAGATCGATTATACTCGTCTGATGGAAGGAGGCTATGGTATTGGGAAGCAAATCCATACCATTGTCAAACGAATTATCCTGACCATGGAAGATGGTAGCACCAAAGAAATCCAGTCAGAAGCAGATAAAGATGGAAATGGTCTAATTGATTTGACCAAGTATGGAACGGTTGTAGGCTGGCGGATGGAAATGAAGGATGATTTTGTCCTTCAATCTGGTCAGGGAATTCGCCTCCATAGCTATACAAGCTTCAAGGATCCTGAAAAGACGCGTTACGATGAAAATGATGCGACCCAAAATGTCTACAAGAATACAGGTCGTGTGACTTATAAAACACAGTCAAACGTTGCCAAAGATCAGTCGGCAGATTGGTCCTTCAAACTCATTCCATTGAAGGAAAGTTTTGAGATTTCCAAAACGACGGATTACAACGATGTGGAATACACAGATGGGAAGACAATTCGTTTCGGTCTGGTAGCAACAAGAGTTATCCTTGATCCTGATAAGAATTATGGCGATCTTCGGGTGATCGATCTTTATGATCCCAATACTTTGGATGTCGATTTTAAAGATTTAAATCGTTACCTTGCTTCTAGCGAGAACGGTATGAACTTCTTCAAGAGCTACGATGTCGTTGAAAACTATCGCAACTCTGGTCGCACGGCTATTGTGATGCATTTGGACCAGAATAAGTTTATTAAAGCTTCTCTTGAAAAAAATGGTCAGGTTCGTCTGCCATTCATCTATGCAAAACTAAAAGGGAAAGATGATGGTGGAACCTTTACCAATAAACTTTATGTCGCAGGAGACGGAATCCACGATCTTGAAAATGCCAACCCTGATCGAGTTACCGAAGACGTCTATGACTTGAACGGTAATGGTTCAACAACCGATAAGATTCCTTATGCTCAATCAAATTATACGATTGTCGCAGCTGAAGGAATCTATGCCCGCAAATACATTGCTAAAAATGATGATCTATCAGATGCATCTGCTGTCACTCGTACCTTCAAGCCTGGTGAAACCTTTAACTACAAGATCACCATTAAAAATAATACAGACAAGCCAGTCGAAGACGCAGTTGTTTACGATGCTCTACCAAAAGTAAACGATGTCAATACCCTAGATGGTTCGAATCGTTTGACTGAATATACGGTTAGTCTCCGTGGACCTATAGCTGCTCCTGAAGGCTGGACAGCCTACTACACGACAGATCCTAGTGTCACAAGCGACACCATGGAGCAGGCGGCAGATAAGGATATCTGGACGGCAGCCGTAGCTGATTACAGTCAAGTGACAGGTATCAAGTTTGTGGCGGATAAAGGAACGACGATCCCAGCCCGTAGTGAAGCAAACTTTGGTGTCCCAGTTGTTAACCCAACTGAGTTGACAAACGACGTCAAAGACTTGATGCAAAAACGTACCAAAGATAATGAAGACAACGGTGGACGTTCAGGAGTGGTCCAAGCCCATAACCAATTTGGATACAAGGCCAAAGGCCACCAAGGAAACCGTGAGTCAAATACCGTATCCGCACAAATCTTCTCAGCAGCTTTCCAAGTCAAGAAAGTCGATAAGGACGATCCGAAGAAAGCCCTTGAAGGTGCTACATTTACCTTGACAGATGCAAATGGTGCGGTTGTTGCGACGGCAACTTCTGATAAAAATGGAGAACTTTCCTTTAACACTTTGACAGAAGGAACCTATACGCTCAAAGAAACCAAAGCACCTGCAAACTATAAGTTGGATGAAACTGAACATGCAGTAGTTGTTGCTTATGATGCAGACAAGCAAATCTACCACGTTACAGTGGATGGAAAAGCTGTTGGCTCAAAAGCCCTTCCTCTAGAAATTTCGAATGAAGCGGATATCAAGTATATCGATCTTGAAGCTTCAAAAGTTTGGGATGACCAAGACAATCAAGAAGGGCTTCGCCCAGAAAGTGTCGAATTCCAACTCTATAAGAATGGAAAAGCGCAAGGAAAACCAGTCACGGTCTCTGCTGCAACAGACTGGAAAGCTCACTTTACGAACCTTCCAGATAAAGATAGCAATGGCAAGCTCAATACCTATACGGTCAAAGAAGTGAAAGTACCGACTCATTATACGGTCGATACAGAAGAAGCTAGCTTCACAGATGGAAAAGCAACCATCACCAATAAACGCACTCCTGAGACAACGACAGTTACCGTCAAGAAAGTCTGGGAGGATGCACAAAACCAAGATGGTCTTCGTCCAACGACCATCAAAGTTCACCTCTTGGCAAATGGAACAGAGGTGCAAGCTCTTGATCTGACTGGTGAAGGAAATGAATGGACGCATACCTTCTCAGATCTACCAGTCTATAAAGATGGTCAAAAAGTTGTCTACACAGTGACAGAAGACAAAGTGGACAATTACACCACTAAGATTGATGGAACAACGATTACCAATACTTACAAACCAGGTAAAACGAGCCTCACTGTTACAAAAAACTGGAAGGATGCCAACGACCAAGATGGCCTTCGTCCAAAAGCAATCAAGGTTCAACTCTATGCTGGCGATCAAAAAGTTGGTCAAGCTGTTGAATTGTCAGCAGAAAACAAATGGACGCATACCTTCTCAAACCTTGACGAGAAGAAAGCTGGCCAAGTTATCAACTATACCGTCAAAGAAATCGATGTTCCAGAAGGCTACACACAAGCCGTCGAAGCAACGAATCCAGGTCAAGTAGTTGTGACTAATACGCACGAACCAGAAAAGACCAAGGTAGAAGTGAGTAAGAAATGGGAAGATGCTGATAACCAAGATGGTCTGCGCCCAACAAGCATTCAAGTTCGATTGTACAAAGATGGCGTTCCTACTGACCAAGTATTAGAACTTTCTGCAGCGAATGATTGGAAAGGTGCATTTGAAAACCTTGATGCCAAGGTTGCTGGGAAAGCGATCACCTATACTGTTAACGAAGTAGCTGTCCCAGATGGTTACAAGGTGACGGTAAATGATAAGGACAAGGCTAATGTTGTCTTGACAAACACTCATGAACCAGCCCATAGAGACGTGAAGGTCACTAAGAAATGGGATGATGCCAATGACCAAGATGGCCTCCGTCCAAAATCTATTAAGGTTCAATTGTATGCAAATGATGAAAAAGTAGGAGATCCGGTTGAATTGTCTGCGGACAATAAGTGGACTCACACCTTCAGCAACTTGCCTGAAAATAAAGCTGGCCAAGCGATCAGCTATCATGTGGAAGAAGTAGATCTTCCAAAAGGCTATGAAGCAAGTAAGGTAGAGGATGAAAAAGGAAATGCGGTGATTACTAACAAGCATGTTCCAAAAGAAAATCCGAAACAACCAACTCCGCCAAGTTCATCTGAACCGAAGAAACCGGGTCAACCTGAACCTAAAAAACCAAGCCAACCAGAGCCGAAGAAACCAGGCAAGATCTTAGGATTCTTACCAAATACGGGTACGACGATCTCTATCATTAGTCTTGTCTTAGCCTTTGTCTTGGCAAGTATCGCTGCTTATATTCTGAAGAAAAAGAAAAAATAAGCTAGGCTAAAATGAAGCAAACACCAGAAATGGTGTTTGTTTTTTTGTTCTTCTGGCACAGAATGATCGGATGATGGGGAGTTACAAACCTTTCAATAAAGCTTTGGACTGTAATTGGAAATTCTTTCCCCAACATTTTTAAGAAAATTTCAGAAAAACCTTGACATTTTAGAAAAAGAGAGTATGATTAATTGTGAACTGTTGAACAAGTGTTTTTAAGGAGAAGATCCGATGTCGACTAAGGTGATTCTGCTAAAATGATGGCAGTTCAAGCATAAAAATCTATAGAGCGTTGCGTCCGAAAGTCTAAACAGACACGGCTCTTTAAAAACAAAAGGAGAAGATTATGAAAACAGAACCGATTCATCGTACCAGTATTTGGAAATTTAAGTTAAGTGCTGCCACCATGACTTTGATTCCCGCTGCCGTGGGGATTAACTATGTTGCTAAAGCCTTGGCAGAGGGGTTAAAGTTGCCCGTTTGGCTGGGGTCTTTGGGAACCTTTCTTGCCAGCATGTTGGCTGGGCCGGTTGCCGGTGCCATCAGTGGTTTCATCAACAACGTGATCTATGGGCTGACCTTATCGCCAATTTCAACCGTGTATGCGATTACCAGCATCGGAATTGGGATTGCTGTCGGAGTTTTGCACGCCAATGGGTGGTTCTCGTCAGCGCGACGAGTATTTGTTTCTGCTATTATTATTGCCATCGTTTCAGCTGTCATTTCAACGCCACTCAATGTCATCTTTTGGGGTGGTCAGACCGGTATCGCTTGGGGTGACTCATTGTTTGCGGTAATGGTCGCCAATCATGCACCAGTGTGGCTGGCCTCATTTACCGATGAGTTTGTCTTGGATATTTTGGATAAAGTCTGCGTGGCCTACCTGGCATTCTTCATCTATCGTCAGCTGCCGAAGCGGATGGTGCACTTCTTTAGCGGTGATAAATGATGACTGATCAAACATTGATTTCTGGAGCGCCACGGGTCAAGCTCAAGTGGTACCAGGTGATCGATCCGATTACTAAGCTCTTGTTCATCTTGGACATGACGTTGTTGAGCTTTGCCAGTATGAATTTATTGCTTCAGACCGGATTAATTCTTGTCGCAACACTGCTATTGTTATTTTCCAAATTGAGTTCTACCATCTTTAAGGCGCTGGGATTCAGCCTGTTTCTGATTTGCACCATGCTGATCATCCAAGGGTTATTTTACAGT
Organism: Streptococcus parasanguinis; assembly: GCF_040908565.1. GTDB lineage: Bacteria > Bacillota > Bacilli > Lactobacillales > Streptococcaceae > Streptococcus > Streptococcus parasanguinis_AC. Next base: position 143,770 of record NZ_JBDGEA010000002.1, read on the forward strand.
CGGAATCAAACTGTGCTGTTTTCTGTGCTTGGGGTGTCGTTCTACAAAGAAGGCCTGATTTACGCCACCACTCTGGGTTGTCGAGTATTGGTGATTATTTTGACCAGTGGCTTTTTTATGGTGACCACGAGTATTTCAGAAAACGCAGCCTATTTGGAACTGTCCGGATTGTCTTATAAAACCGTCTACGTTCTGATGTCGGTGTGTTATATTTTGCCGGAAATGATGCGCAATATGCGGAAAATCCAGCAGGCACAAAAAGTTCGCGGAACCAATCCGCAAAAAACGTTGATTCAGAAATTAAAGTCAGTCCTACCGGTTCTAATTCCATTGGTGATTAAGACCTTGGATCAATCGATGGCGCGGTCGATTTCTCTTCAACTGAGAGGTTTTGATAATCCCAACCGGACTGTCAGAACCTCCCAGCGCGTGTATCGCCTGTCGCGGACGCTGCACATTGGTCTGACTGGATTGGCAATTTTATTGATTGGGTGGAAGATATGGACGAAGATAAACGGATTGTAATTGAAAATTTGACCACCCGTTATCCGGGTACTGAGCAACCACAACTGCGTCAGATTAACGCGGAGGTTCATGCCGGCCAGGTGGTTGGGATTATCGGGAATAGCCACTCCGGCAAATCGACTTTGTGCCGTGTGCTGGCAGGGGTCATTCCCAAAATTGTGTCTGCTGAGATTGAGGGCGACTGGCACATGTTTGGCCAGCGAGTGTCCGACAATTGGCCCGTTTATAATGCCATGAATGGAGTTGTACTGCAAAATCCAGCTGGCCAACTAAGCGGGTTGGCAGAAAAGGTTGCCGATGAAATCGCCTTTGACTTGATTAATCAGGGAATGGCTGAAGGACTGATTCAAAAACGGGTTGAAGAAGTTGCCATGCAAATGGGGCTGATTGAACAGCTGAATTCGCGTCCCGAGAGCCTTTCCGGTGGTCAGATCCAGCGGTTGGCAATTGCCACGGCGATTGCGGCTAACCCGGCTGTTTTGATTATGGATGATCCGACCAGTCAGATGGATCCCCTTGGCCGCCGACAATTTTTCCAATGGCTGGCCCAAGTCAAAGAGACGACTGTCTTCATTGTCACCAGTGAAATTGACGATTTGTGCGAAGTCGCCGACGTTGTGTGGGTGCTGCACGAGGGTCAAATGGTAGCCCAGGGCAAGCCGGGTGAGGTGTTTAATCATTTGGCAGCTGACTGGCAGATTCCAGCCCCGACAATACAGCAACTTGCTCAAAAAATGGATTGGCACTTGGCTGATGGCCGGTATCCGGTGAATGACGCTGAACTGAAGGAGGTTCGTTATGTCCACAATTGAACTGAAACACCTGACGTTCACGTATCCGGAACGGTCCTTTAGCTTGGATGTTGAAGACAAACACTTCGCCGATCCGATGGTGGCGATTGTCGGCCAAAATGGTGCTGGCAAATCAACGCTCTTCAAATTGTTGACGGGCTTGCTGACACCACAAACCGGTGTGATTAAGATCGATGGAGAAAATTTTAATGATCTTAAACCAGTCGAAAAGTTACTGAAGGTTGGGATTACTTTTCAGAATCCTGACGATCAGCTTTTCAACCCGACCGTTCAACGAGAGGTGGAGTGGAGTGTCGCGCAGGTCATGGATGACCACGACACGATTACGAGTCGGGCTTTAGCGGCTCTAAAAAGAGTTGGCTTGGATGATAAAACAGCTGAAAGTCCATATGACCTGTCATTGTCGGAACGCAAGCTGTTGAGCGTTGCCACAGTTTTGGCAGTGGATCCGGCGATTTATTTATTTGATGAGCCGATGATGTCGCTTGATTGGGAAAGCCGGCGCAAGTTGACCGCAATTTTCCATCAGTTGGCTGATTCGGGCCACCAAGTTGTGACCATCACCCATGACATGGATTGGGTCGCCGCCGAGTTTGAGTCGGTGTATGTTATGGAACACGGGAAGTTTAGCTTCGCCGGCAGTCCACGGGAATTGTTCAGCGATCGCGAACTTGTCCAGCGAGTGGGATTACTACCACCGCGGATTATGGACATAGCGGAGTCGTTGGGTGATTCACAGACATATTTATCGGTTAATGATTATTGCCAGAAAAATCGAGATGTATAGAAAAAGTCACCTCTGCGGTTTTTCCAGGTTGAAGGATTAACTTCAGCTTCTGGCAAGAACTCACGGTTCTTTTCTACCATTTGTCAAGTCTATCAAGGCTTTAAGTAAAAAAAAGAGATAAGACAGTATCTATTCTGAGGTTACTGTCTTATTTTTAACACTTTTTGATCTACCAGGCCCAGTTCAAAAAGGAAGAGCAAGAGTTTGTTGCTCGTAAGCTGGATGCGGTAGGTTGGACCAAGTACTTGTCGATCAGTGCCATTTGGTGGCTGGTATTTGGCTATATTTACCAATCAGTTGGAGCCAATCGGCCTTTCCGGGATTCCGTTACAGATGCGACCAATGGTGTCGGCCAACTCTTGATGACGGCTGTCTACCGCGAACAGTGGATTTTCTGGGCGGCTACCAATGTATTCTCCATCTATCTTTGGTGGGGAAAAAGCTTTCAAATTCAAGGGAAATACTTCATTTACTTGATCAATAGTCTGGTTGGTTGGTACCAATGGACGAAGGCGGCCAAGAAAGGCTACTAGTAACAATCAATAAAATACAAGAGGTTGGGCATTTTGCTCCACCTCTTTTTGTGATATACTAGAGTAGTTTTTGAGAGCTTGTAGAAGAACTCTCATTTCAAAGAAGTAAAAGGAGAAAACATGGACATCTTTTTGAGGAGCATATCAGGTATCCTGGTCATCCTAGGGATGATTTTAGTGGGCTTTGTCATTGGTGAAAAAGGCTGGTTTGATGACAAGTCACGTGGACTGATCGCTAAACTGGTCACTCAAATTGCTCTTCCTTGCTATATGCTCTATACCATTACACAGCGTTTTACAGCGGCTGATCTCCTAAAAATGTTGCCAGCATTGCGGTTTCCTGCCCTGGCTATGGTCGTTTTGCTTGGAATAGCGACAGGAGTAGCCAGGATCTTTGCAGTGAGACAGGACCGCCGTGGCCTCTTTATTTCCATGTTCTTTAACTCCAATACCATTTTCGTGGGACTCCCCATTAACCAAGCCCTTTTCGGGGATGCCAGTATTCCTTATGTTTTGATCTATTACATGTGTAATACGACCTTTTTCTGGACCTTGGGGACCTACTTGATCCAGCGAGACGGTGAGGGAGAAGCTCAGTTTGATCTCAAAACGAGTGTGAAAAAAGTCTTTTCACCTCCTCTGATGGGCTTCATCTTGGGACTAGTCATGGTGATACTGCAGATAAAGCTCCCTGCATTTCTAGCCAGTGATTTGCAGTATCTGGGCAATTTAACAACCCCTCTATCCATGATTTTCATCGGTTTGTCGGTATCTCATGTAGGCGTGAAGCAGTTGGTGCTTGGAAAAGATCAGCTATTAATTTTAATAGGGCGTTTCCTGGTTGCTCCACTCCTAATGGCGACCATTGTTTACTGGGCCCCTCTTCCAAGCTTGATGAAGCAAGTCTTTATCATCCAGTCCGCTATGCCAGTGATGACCAATGCCCCGGTCGTTGCCAGACTCTACGGAGCTGATAGTGATTACGCAGCGGTCATGGTGACAGAGACGACCCTTGCTACCATGGTGGTCATTCCTATTCTCATGGTGTTGATGGCTTGATCGTTTTTAAAAAAGTGAAGCAAAAGTCTTGCTTTTCTTTTTATTTGTGTTATACTTGTTCTTGTATTAGATACAAGTTATCCAAAGGAGTTTATATGGATACAAAATTTTCAGTAGCCTTGCATATCCTAACCATGATTAGTGAGAGTAAGGAAAACCTAAGTTCACAAGCTCTGGCTGAGAGCGTCGGAACCAACGCTAGTTATATTCGTAAGGTGATCTCCTTATTGAAAAACGCTGGCTTAATTACTTCCCATCAAGGAAAAACAGGCTATCAACTCAGTAAGTCCCCAAAGGAAGTGACCTTACTTGAAATTTATTTTGCGACACAAGAAGTCAGCCACATCAGCCTATTTCCAGTTCATCAAAATAGCAATCCGGATTGCCCAGTAGGGAAACATATCCAGGCTGCCGTTTCACCACTATTTGCTAGCGCTGAAGCTCAACTTGAGAAGGAACTAGCCCAGCAAACCTTAGAAGATGTCATTAACAATCTTTATAAAGATGCCAAACAAAAACGAAACTGATTTGCATACAGATCAGTTTTAAAAAGACTGTACTTGTATCTATATCAGATACAACAAAAAAATAGAAAAGAGAAGACAATGAAAGCTGCACAACATACTACTTATAACAAAAAGAATATCACTCTTAACATCACAGAAATCGCAACACCAAGTATCACAGACAAAGAAGTTTTAGTCAAAGTCACCGCAGCTGGTGTTAATCCTCTGGATAACATGATTTCCCGTGGTGAAGTAAAGATGATCGTCCCTTACAAACTTCCACAAACTGCTGGAAATGAAGTGGTCGGTATCATTGAAGAGACCGGTAGACAAGTCAAAAATCTCAAAGTCGGAGACCGAGTTTTTGGACGTCTCCCACTCGACCACATTGGTGCCTTTGCAGAATACCTAGCTGTCGATAGTCAGGCTCTAGCTAAAGTTCCAGACTATCTTTCAGACGAGGAAGCCGCTGCTGTGCCTTTGACTGCCTTGACTATTATGCAAGCCTTAGAACTCATGGGTGCTCAAGCTGGCAAAACGATCTTTATCTCTGGTGGTACAGGCGGTGTCGGTGGGATGGCCATTCCGATTGCTAAGGCCAAAGGTTTGAAGGTTATTACCAATGGGGCTGGAGATAGTGCTGAACGTGTATTGAACCTAGGAGCAGATCGTTTTATCGATTACAAAACAGAGGATTATACAAAAACGGTTAGCCAGGTTGATTATGTCCTTGATACCCTTGGTGGCACTGAGACTGAAAAACAAATGTCTATCATGAAAAAAGGTGGTCAGCTTGTTTCCCTCCGTGCTATGCCAAATGGTGACTTTGCCAAACGTATGAACCTGCCAAAATGGAAACAAATCTTACTTGGACTAGCCGGTCGCAAATTTGATAAGATGGCTGACAAATACGGCGTTCACTACCATTTTATCTTTGTGGAAAGCAATGGTGCTCAATTACAAGAGGTAGCTGACCTCTTTAGCAAATTGGAAATCAAGCCATCTATCGATACAGTCTATCCATTTGAAGAAGTGAATAGCGCCTTAGACAAGGTCGCTAATGGTCGCTCACGTGGAAAAACGGTCCTCAGCTTTAAGAAATAAAAAGGAAAACACAATGTCATATCTTACAACTAAAACTCAATACATCACTGTCGATGGAAACAAAATCGCCTATCGAGAACTCAGCAAAGGCAAATCAAAACTACCTCTTCTGATGCTGGTCCATTTGGCAGCAACCCTCGACAACTGGGATCCAAAACTCTTGGACTTGATTGCTGAAAAACACCATGTGATTGTGGTCGACCTTCCTGGTGTGGGAGCCAGTCAAGGCAAAGTGGCTCCAACCATTCCTGGAATGGCTGAGCAGACAATTGCCTTTGTAAAAGCCCTTGGTTACGATAAGATCAATCTCCTTGGTCTTTCTATGGGAGGCATGATTGCCCAAGAAATCATCCGAATCAAGCATGATTTGGTCAACCGTCTCATCTTGGCAGGAACAGGACCTCGAGGAGGAAAAGAGGTCGATAAGGTCACAGGGAAAACCTTTAACTATATGTTTAAAGCGGGACTTGAGCGCATCGATCCTAAACGCTATATCTTCTATAACCATGATGAGCAAGGAAAAATCGAAGCCTTGAAAGTTCTCGGACGAATGGGGATGCGCACCAAGGAATTTGCGGACAAAGACATGAGTGTGCCTGGTTTCTTGACGCAACTCAAAGCTATTAAACGTTGGGGGAAAGATTCTCAAGACGACCTAAGATTTATCACCCAACCAACCTTAATCGTCAACGGCGACAAGGATATGCAGGTTCCAACAGAAAATTCTTATGATATGCATGAGAAAATAAAAGATAGTAAGCTCATCATCTATCCAAATGCTGGTCACGGTTCGATCTTCCAATATGCAGAAGAGTTTTCAAAAGAACTCATTGCTTTCTTGGAGGACTAATATGGTCAAAACCATACTAATAACAGGTGCTACGGATGGCATTGGTAAACATTTGGCAAAGAAACTGGCCAGTGAAGGTCATCAGGTCATTCTTCATGGTCGCAATCCTCAAAAACTGGAATTGGCGCTTCAAGAGGTTCGGGCCGTTTCCCTGAGAGGCAGAGTTTCGAGCTACTTGGCAGATTTTTCAAAATTAGATGATGTTTATCGATTTGTAGAGGAAATCAAGCGAGACTTTCAAAGGATCGATGTCTTGTTTAACAATGCAGGACTGTATGCAGGAAAAGAACGAAAAGCGAGTGTTGAAAATGTCGAGTTGACTTTTATGTTATCCGTTCTCGTTCCCTATCTGTTAACAACTGAGCTAAGCCCCTTGTTAGAAAAAGCGCCTGACGGCAGTGTCATTAATACTTCTTCCTATATGCATCATTTTGCCAAGGTCAAGGATTTGGATTTTGGATTTGAGAACAACTACAATCCCGGATTGGCCTATAATAATTCCAAACTCTATACCATCTGGATGACACGATATCTGGCAAGAGATTTCTTTTTAAAAGGTTCAAATATCACTATTAATGCCTATCATCCTGGTCTTATCACGACTAACTTAGGGAATAATTCCAGTGATGCAAAGACGAAAAAGACTCTCTTCGGACGCCTGATGAAGTCTCTATCGAAAGATCTAGATCAGGGGATTGAAACAGGTTATTATCTCACCTTATCAGAGGAAGTCAGGGGCTTGACAGGCTACTATTTTGATGAAAAGAAAGTCAAGTCTGTATCTGAAAAAGACTACTCATTTGAAAAAGCACAGAAATTAATGGATTACTGCCAAGAAAAGATTAAAATGTTCAAAGAAAAGCAGGATTTTTAATTCCTTATTGATTTCGTAACTACCAAAAAACTCAAGTTTTCATTGATAAAACTTGAGTTTTTCTTAGATGAGGGCTAACAAAATGGTAAGAATCAGAGCGATTCCAATCCGAATGATATGGTGGGCTAGATGGAAGTTTTCTTTGTGCTTACCATTCCAATAGGCTCCGTAGCAAATCAACCCACAACTAATCAGCCAAAGAAATAGTGCGACAATCGGCAAAAAGAAGTAGAGAATGAGAGAGAAGGCCGCAAGGCTACTTCCTAGAAAAAGTAGGTAAATTCCAAGGGTCTTCTTGCCCTTTTTTAATTCGGAAAGGCTGACTAATAAATGAAGAAGAGCAAAAGCAAGGGCAAATAAGGCTGTAAAAAAGCCGAGTAGAATGGGGAGGAGCATAGTTTTCCTTTCTATGATACATGATGTAAAGTCGCACTTTAGTTAGAAGCGACGTTTAAAATCTCCAAATAAAACTGGATGACTTCTTGTTCGGTGTAAGTCTTGCCTTTTTTCAACCACCAGCTGAGGGTTTCAATGAAGTTAGTTACGACTAGGTGTTTGAGATAAGAGTGGGGGATGTTGGGGTGAGATTGAATCAGTTTCTCAGCTACCATGGGGTAGACGTCATGTTCTAGTTCTTTTCGCAGCTGCCGGATAAAATAATCGTTTTTTGAAAGCAAGAGGCTGGTCACATGGTCTTGATTTTTCTTGAAATGCTGAAAGATATGGGCTAGGTAGTCTTGGGGAGAGAGCTGATCATCTCGCTCAAAGAGGTGGTGAAAGAGTTTTTGGCAGAGTTCATCCAGCAAAAGTTCCTTGCTCTCATAATGGCTGTAAAAAGTTGAACGCCCCACATCAGCACGGTCAATAATTTCCTGAACGGTAATGATGTCGTAGTCTTTTTCATTGAGTAAGTGTAAAAAAGCATGATAGATAGCTTTTCTAGTTTTGGTAATACGACGATCCTGTGTTGTCATATGGACACTTTGAACAAATTGTTCAGTAACGTACATCCTAAACAGTTTGCCCCTATCCTTTCTTTTTAGAGTTAGAGATAATACTAGTGAGAAGATAATACTATTACTATTATACCAAAGGAAGGTAAAAAAATGAGTTCAAAACGTGCAGTTTGGCTGGCTTTTTTCTTGAATCTTAGTTTTGCCATTGTTGAGTTTATTGCAGGGGGAATCTTTGGTTCCAGTGCAGTCCTCGCTGATTCGGTCCATGACTTGGGGGATGCTCTAGCCATTGGCCTTTCGGCCTTTCTAGAAACGATCTCCAATCGTCAAGAAGATAGTCGCTATACCCTAGGCTACAAGCGTTTTAGCTTATTAGGGGCTTTAGTAACGGCAGTCATTCTGATGACCGGATCTGGTATGGTGATTTTAGAAAATGTAAGCAAGCTTTTCCACCCTCAGCCCGTTAATGACGAAGGGCTTCTTTGGTTGGGAATGATTGCTATCAGTGTCAATGTGCTAGCGAGCCTTGTCATTCGCAAAGGGCAAACCAAGAATGAATCCATTCTTAGCCTGCATTTTCTGGAAGATACCTTGGGTTGGTTGGCCGTCATCTTGATGGCCATTGTCCTCCGATTTACGGACTGGTATATCCTAGATCCCCTCTTGTCTCTTGCTATTTCCTTCTTTATTCTCTCCAAAGCCATTCCACGTTTTTGGAGCACGCTTAAGATTTTCCTGGATGCTGTGCCAGAAGGGGTAGATATCAATCAAGTTAAGAATGATTTAGAGCAGTTGGACAATGTCGCTAGTATCAATCAGCTCAATCTCTGGACCATGGACGGCTTAGAGAAGAATGCTATTGTCCATGTTTGTCTGGACCATGTCAAACATATGGAGGTCTGTAAAGAGTCTATCCGAGACTTGCTCAAAGAGAGTGGCTTTCAAAATGTCACCATCGAAGTGGATGAAGACTTGGCAACCCACCGAGCTCACAAGCGAAATATCGAAGAGCTGGAAGCCAGTCAAAGTCATGGACATGATCACCACCACCATCACCATCATTAATGGAAATCGATCATTCCTTTGTTGAGGATATTTTAGAAATCATTGATTTAATATATTGACTCCCGATTCAAATTGTGATAGACTACTCATATTTATGAAAGGATCGAGTATATGTTACAACTACAACGTATTTCAAAAGTTTATTATACGGGGAATCAAGAGTTTCACGCTTTGAAGGATATCTCGATTCGTTTCCGTGAAAATGAGTTCGTCTCGATTCTCGGACAATCGGGTTCAGGGAAAACCACCCTCTTAAATATCATCGGTGGACTCGACCAATACACATCGGGTGATTTACTCATCCAAGGAAAATCAACCAAGCAATTTAAAGACCGCGATTGGGATAGCTACAGAAACCACACCATAGGATTCGTCTTCCAGTCGTATAATCTTATCGGCCACCAAACGGCACTCTCAAACGTCGAGATTGCAATGACACTTTCTGGTGTTTCCAAAGCGGAACGCAAGAAGCGTGCCATCGAAGCACTTGAACGCGTTGGCTTAAAAGATCATTTATATAAAAAACCAAGCCAAATGTCTGGTGGACAAATGCAGCGAATCGCGATTGCGCGTGCCCTTGTCAATAATCCTAAAGTCATTTTAGCTGATGAGCCAACAGGAGCGCTCGATTCTGAGACTTCTGTTCAAATCATGGAGTTATTAAAAGACATCGCCAAGGAACGTCTAGTGATCATGGTGACGCATAACCCAGAACTGGCGAAAACTTACTCTACACGTATCGTACAAGTATTAGATGGAAATATCTTAAGCGACTCGAATCCATACGAACCAACCGAAGAACCCAAACAAGGGGACATTCAGTTTACAAAGACAAAGATGAGCTTTCTGACGGCTTTGTCCCTTTCGTTTAATAACCTATTGACGAAGAAAGGTCGGACATTTCTGACTGCCTTTGCTGGTTCCATCGGGATTATCGGGATTGCCCTGATCTTGGCCCTCTCAAACGGTGTGAGCGATTATGTGAAAAAGGTGCAAGAAGACACTCTTGTCTCTTTGCCATTGACGATTAGCGAGCAGAACCAGAGTAATCTGATGGCAACCTCTCCAGACTTGAGTGAAAAGCCTTATAGGGATAAAAACGAACTCGGTGTCAATACGCTTTTAACGAATCTATTGAAAAAACAAATCGGGAAAAATGACCTCGCGTCCTTCAAAACCTACTTGGATAAACACGCTTCAGAAGTCGCACACCTTACAAAAGATATTCGTTACCAGTACAATTTACAACCCTATATTTACGCCAGTGACACCTCCAACGGTCCAAAGAGCATTCTTCCGTCTAACCTTGCGGACGAAGTCGATACGGCCAACCAAACAATTAAAGGCTATTTGCAAAACATCGACTACTGGAGCCAACTGTCAAGCGACCAGGAGATGCTGAATGCGCAATATGATGTGCTAGAAGGTCGCCTTCCGAAGGATAAATCTGAAATCGTCCTTATCGTGGATGAAGATAACCAAATCAGTGACCTGCTCCTTTATAGCTTACGCATCAAAGACCCTAGCGAATTAAACGATGTAAAGAAACTCGACGAACTTAAATCACAAACGTATCAATATAGTGATTTCATCGGGAAAACATTCAAAGCCGTTGTGAACACGAACCGTTTCGTGAAAGAAAACAACCAATGGATGAATAAAATTGACGACGAAGCCTACATGAAGACGCAAATCGAGAATGGCCTCGAGCTTACAATCGTCGGTGTTCTTCGTCAAAAAGAAGGCACCAGTTCTGGTGTGAACTCTCCTTCTGGCGGTGTGGCTTATACAAGCGCCCTTATCGATTACACTTCTGAACAAATTCAAAACAGTGACATCGTAAAAGAGCAAGAAGCCAACCCAACCATCAATGTATTTACTGGAAAAGAATTTGCCAAAGATCCAAAACCATTCAATTCGGCTGATTTAACCGAAGAAGAAAAAATCCAATTGGTCAAATTGACGCCTGAACAACAAGCGCAATACATCCAACAATACAACGAAAACTCGGCTGCCACTTACGAGGAAAACCTCGCGAAATTGGGTGTCATCGACAAATCCAAACCGGCTGCCATCGAGTTCTACACCTCTTCGTTCCAACAAAAACAAGAGTTGAAGGACTTCATCAACGCCTATAATACGGCTAAAAAAGATGCCGGCGAAGATGACAAAGTGCTCGCCTACTCCGACGATATTCAAACCATCATGTCTTCGATTACGACAATGGTGGGCGTGATTACAACCGTACTTGTCGGTTTCGTAGCCATCTCGCTCATCGTATCATCGATTATGATTGCAATTATCACCTACATCTCGGTTCTCGAACGTACAAAAGAAATCGGAATCTTACGTGCAATGGGGGCTTCGAAGAAAGACATCCGTCGTATCTTCACTGCCGAAACAGCCATCGAAGGATTTATATCCGGAGTGCTCGGTATCGGAATTACACTCCTTGCAACACTTCCAATCAATGCCGTCGTTGCGAAAATGACTAACGTGGAGAACGTGGCGCGGTTACCATGGGAAGCAGCGCTCATCTTGATCGGTATCTCCATTGTCCTTACCATGTTAGCTGGTCTCATCCCTTCACGCATCGCCGCAAAGAAAGACCCAGTGGAATCTTTACGTAGCGAATAAAAGCTGTAAACAATAAAGTGGATAGAAGAATGTTTCTTTATCCACTTTTTCTATTGTGTAGAAATTCTTAGAAAGAGATTCAAATCTTCTCTCCTTACATGAAAGATGGTCATTTCAAATAGATGTTGTTTTCAAAGAATAATACAGTATCGGATTGGACATAAAAAGATATTTGTTCCACTTTCTTTGAATGATTTCTTTTAATAGCTTGTGTATTTACCTAGAAAATTAGTTGCTTCTTCCAAATGATTTATAAAAGAGTTTCCTAAAGAAATCCTTTTCATGGTAAAATAGTGGAAAGTATATAGTAAGGAGTAGTTATGAGTAAAAGAGCTGTGTTGATGATGACTTTTGGGTCACCAGAAGAGATTACCTATGAAGGAGTAGCGGAATTTTTCACAAATATACGCCGTGGGGTTCGTCCTGAACCACATGAAATTCAGACTTTATATGACAATTACGTCCGAATCGGTGGAACCCCACTCCAAAGGATAACTAGAGAAGAAGTGGACATGGTTGCTACTGCTCTTGGAAATCAAGCGTCGGTTTACTTTGCTAATAAATTTTCCCGCCCTTTTATCACTGATGTAATCAAAGAGATGGAGAATGACGGAATTGAAGAATGTTTGTGCTTGATTTTAGAGCCTCATTATTCCTACTATTCTGTCATGGGGTATGAGAAATTTTTAGAAAGTGAGCAGATTAGGTTCCAAATTATCAAGGATTGGTACCGTGAACATGACCTACTCCACTATTGGGCTGATGAGATCCAAAAGATTTTAGATAAGATTGGAGATGACAGCTTTAGGGTGATTTTTTCAGCTCATAGTGTCCCAGTTTTGGCACTTGATTTTGGTGATCCTTATATCGATCAGATTTATGACAATAGTCGCTTGATTGTGGAAATTTTAGGCCTTGAAGAAGACCAGTATACCAATACATGGCAGAGTGAGAGTGATATAGGTATTCCTTGGATTAAACCAGATGTCTTAGAATATCTGCGAGATGAGAGTGAACACCCGAACCACTATATTTTTGTTCCGATTGCTTTTATTAGTGAGCATATTGAGGTTCTTTTTGATAATGATGTGGAGTGTAAGGAGCTATGCCAAGAGCTCGGAGTGGCTTATCACCGACCTCCTATGCCAAATAGCGATTCACGACTGATTAAAGCTCTTCTGTCAGCCATTCAGTCTCATATAGATGGTGACTATCGTTACTATCAACCTCAGCTAGAGACTTTTGATGAGTTGGAAGCTCCTTCAAGTACAGGTCAGATTTTGGAAGCAGAAAAAGATATTCAGATGCCTGATTTCGTCAAAAAATTGATTGCTAAAAAAGGTCGAGAGAATGTCAAGATGCCCTATCTAGTTAAGAAAATGCTTGAAAAGAAGTATGGAAAAAAATATGATTAAATGATGGAGTTTGAAAGCAGGAAGTGGGCTAGTGCTCGATAAAAAGTGTATACTATAGTCAAGTAAGCAATAGAAAGTAGGTCGTCCCTATGAAAAAAACAGTCTATACAAAAGCTGGGCAAGTGGGTCTAGTAGAAGTGGAGCGTCCACACATCGAAGCACCAGATGATGTCATTCTCCGCATCGTTCGCACCTGTGTCTGTGGCTCTGATCTATGGAGCTACCGCAATCCAGATATTGAAGAGGGGCACCAAAATAGTGGGCACGAAGCTATTGGGATCGTTGAAGAAATTGGAGAAGCTATTACAACGGTGAAATCGGGAGACTTTGTCATCGCCCCTTTCACTCATGGCTGTGGGGAGTGTGATGCCTGCCGCGCTGGCTATGATGGGACCTGTGACCGCCATATCGGCAGCAACTGGTCTGATGGGGTTCAAGCAGAGTACATGCGCTTCGAGTATGCTAACTGGGCTCTTGTCAAGATTCCTGGGCAACCATCAGATTATACAGAAGCCATGCTCAAATCCTTCTTGACGCTAGCAGATGTCATGCCGACAGGCTACCATGCAGCGCGTGTGGCTCATGTAAAACGGGGTGACAAAGTGGTTGTCATTGGGGACGGAGCCGTGGGGCAATGTGCTGTGATTGCAGCTAAGATGCGGGGAGCATCGCAAATTGTCCTAATGAGCCGGCATGAGGACCGTCAACAATTGGCTCTGGAATTTGGTGCGACAGCCGTCGTAGCGGATCGTGGGGAAGAAGGGATTGACAAGGTCCGTGAAATCCTTGGTGGAGGAGCAGATGCTGCTCTTGAATGTGTCGGTACAGCGGCAGCCGTCGACCAAGCCCTTGGGGTTCTTCATAATGGTGGTCGCTTAGGCTTCGTCGGTGTCCCTCACTACAATAATCGTGCGCTTGGATCGACCTTTGCCCAAAATATTTCCGTGGCAGGTGGAGCAGCCTCTGTTACCACCTATGACAAGCAGTTCTTGCTCAAGGCCGTCCTTGATGGCGATATCAATCCAGGTCGCGTCTTCACCCATAGCTACAGCTTGGATGAGATTGATCAAGCCTATAAAGACATGGACGAACGCAAGACCATTAAGGCTATGATTGTCATTGACTAACAAAAAAATTCTAGTAGAGGCTGTCTACTAGAATTTTTTTAATGTTGAAATAAATGCTTACTTCAAATCCGACATCACTTGCTTCTTGGTGAAGGTGCGCTCTTGTTTGTTGGCTAGGGCCTTGATGCGAGCATCTAGGAGAATGGCACGACCTTCGGCACTTCGGGTATAGACGAGGTCATATTTGCCTATACTCTTTCGAATCTGCTCGACAAAGGCTTGGGCATCTTCTTTCCGTTTGTCAAAGAGGCTTGGCACGGCGAAATATTCTGTCTGATCGGATACCTTTTCTTGTGCTTTCAAGATATAGCGTTGATTTTCAATCGGTGCGAAAAATTCGATCATGGTTTGCGAGAAGACTTCTTTCTCTCGCATGGTTCCGCCCTTCATATAGATCAGCGTGTTGATGGCATCCTTCCTGTCTCGGACCACTTGGATACGGGTCTCCTGGGTCTGGATCTGGCCAGAAAGGAGTAAAGCTTGGTGAATGGCCTGGCCAAAAACTTCTAATCGTTTATAAGGACTCTTATAGAGATAGTAGCGGAGCCAAGCAAGGAGTGCGAGAACAGCTAAGACGAATAGAAAAATAAGAGAAGCTGTATTCCATCCACCTCTATGTGAATAGTAAATCAGGTTGGCGAAAGCATCGGTCAAAGTGGCGGCCGTCAGCCAGCGAGCCAGCTTTCTGGCGTCAAAAAATAGAGCCAGGGGCAGGAAGTGTTTATCCACTTGGACCTCATTTGCAATCTCCATATTCTCCAGAATCGGAAGGGCTTTTTGCCAGCCGTCTCGGAGCTCTTGGCGGTGAGTGGAGCGCTCTAAGGTCTCTTCGTTGAGTTTTTGCAACTGTTTTTTGGTATAGCGGATATTGTCAAAGGCTAGACGCTCGATACCGGATTCGATAAAGGGTTCCTTGTAGTGGAGGCCTAAAAATTGCTTCATCCGTCTTTCTAAGAGCTCCAGATCAGGACTATATTCTTTCAGCTGATCAGTGATGGCTTCGATCTCTTCTTTTTCAAGATCGGACTTTTCATACCATTTCTTTAGGGAAAGGCTGATAGAGACCAGATGCCAGATGTTACTGGTCTTGTCTGGATCCTCAGGCCACACTCGGATGGCACGACCTCGCATTTGGTTGCTGAGCATAAAGCTACCGACAAAGCTAGCTAGGATCAGGGAATTGACACAAGGAGCATCCCAGCCTTCTCCCAGAAGAGACTTGGTTCCAATCACGACTTGGATGAGACCTTCTTGAAAGAGCTGGGTCACAGCTGTCACTAAATCATGTTGAGAACCAACTAAGCGAACTTTGAGAAAGTCATCAGGAGATAATTGGCCGACACTTTGGTAAGTCAGTCGATCCGCTCCTAGAAGCTCTTCCAATCTTGGCTTAGCGACCGTCGGGATGATGACGATACTACCTGTTAAGACTGCGATGGCAGGAGGAGTCGTTAGCTCGATGCTTTCTCTGCGAATGGATTCAAAATACGAGAGTACTCCCAACTGAGTGAATTGGGCATCCTTATCCCCGAGATGAACTTCAAAGTCTTGGCGAATATAGTCTGTTAAAACCAGTTGGCGCAGTTGGCTTCCAAGAGCCTGGTATTCCGCCTTGAAAATCTCTCGAACCGCATTGAGTTTTCCAAGGGATTGGTTCAGCAGGAGGTCTTGTTTTTTGTTGCGGACTAGTTTGATTTGTTTTCGATCGATTAAACTAGCTGCTTTTAATTCATGGAGGAGTTGCTTTTCGTATTCTTCTGGTAGATTGTACCAGTGGGGAACCTGAAAAAGCAGGCCTTGCAGGAGAATTTCTAGCCAGTCCATGGTGAAAGCAGGAAGTTTTTTAGCTCCTAAAAGGTCTTGGAAACGTTTGGGAAAGACGATTCCCTTGCTACGAAGAAAGATCAGGGTGGCAGAGAGATACTTGGGCTCATTGAGCAATTCATCATCGCTGATCTGACCAGATAAGGCCTGGCAGTTTTGGAGATATTGGCAAAATAGGGGATCGGAAGTCAGTTGTTGCAAGAAAGCATTCTTTTGTTGGCTAAAGGCGTCCAACTGAGCCTGCTCTTCCTTTGTTGGAAAGGCAAAGTAGACATAGTCTTGGTGGGGACAAAGGGTCTCTTCCTTGACCAATTCGGGTACCGTAATTTCCTCATCGATCTCACCACACATGCGGATATAGCGATCCCAAAGGGCAGGGTCTCCTTCATAGGGAGGGGTAGCGGTAAGGGAGATCATCTTTAAGTCAGGGAAGGCTTGACGAAAGGCTTCCAAACTCTTCCACCATTCATTGCGTAAGTGATGACACTCATCTAAACAAAGGGTCCCAAGCGAGATGGCTTTGAAAGTAGTAAAGATATCAAAACCTTTGAAATCAAATGTTTCAATCTCTGCCTGGTCATCGGTATCCTCAGCTTGTGATTGACCGACGACTTGGGTCATGGCGCTGTGTAGGGCCTGATAGGTAGCCACTGTAATCAGCTTAGGATGTTTTAAGTCTTGTGAAATTAATTGCTCCGCTTGGCTTTCATCACTCAGGAATGCCTGGATAATCCGGTCCACCCATTGCTGGCGAATGGTGACCGTGGGAGCTAAGATCAGGGTTGGCTGACCAAAGCGCCGGATAAATTCGATACCCAGGGTTGTTTTCCCAGAGCCGGGCGCTGCTACCAAATGCAGGTGGCCATCCGCCATAAAAGCGTCACTCTTATCGAGAACGCGTTTTTGATAGTGTCTCCATTGGCCTGTAAAGGCTAGTTCTTGTAACATTGGTTTCCTCCCTTGTACTGTCCCCATTATATCATAGCGGAGGGCAAGAATCTCTTGGTAGAAGTTGAAGATTCTAACATTCCTGATGAAAATGGCAAACAGAAATCATTCGTACCGAGCTAAAAAGGCCTAATCATTTGATTAGGCTTTTTCATGTTAGTCTTTTTTTGTTTTACGAGAGAGTCCAAAGGCAGCACCCATGCTAAGAAGACCAAGACCTAGAGTCGTCAAAGCAATGGAGTTTTTGCTTCCTGTATTTGGAAGACTTGCTTCTTTCTGAGGAAGAGCTGCTGGTGCGATATAGACTGCGGTTTTCACAGGCTCGTTTTTAGCTGGTGTGAATACTGTCGGTTTCTCAGGTGTTACAACAGCCGGTTTTTGAGGAGTAGGAGTCGGTGTTGCAGGCGTTTGGATGCTAGGTGTTTGTGGTTTTGCTTTCGCCACGCGAAGAGTTTTTGAAATCAACTCATACTTGTCTGTTTGTACCTTGAAGACACGACCTTTTTGGACGGTTTCAACGACTTTATTGGCAAATTGAACGTTCAACAAGTCAGCAAAGTTTTTGTCAATATCTAGGTAGAGACCATTTGTCCCATTGACCAATGGATCAAAGTCTTTTTTGTCAAATGTTTCACCAACTACGGTCAAAGAGATACCTGCATCTTGAAGGGCCTTCAGTGTTGCTTCTTTGGTTGGTGTATCTTTTGTAAGATCAATGTCTTCGTCTGTGATCAAGAAAGCAAAGCGATGGTTGTTTGCTCCAGTCCCCCAGTTGTAGTCTGCTGAAGTAGCGATATGGTGCAATGGAACAGTAGCATTTTCATAACCACCGATGGTTTTGATTGCTTTTAAAGCAGAAATAAAGCTTTCTAGATCTGTTGTGAATTTTGATCCATTAAAATCATGGTAGTTGGTATGCTCTGAGTCTTCATAATCAACCAATCCCAAGCGTGCTTGGATATTTTTTGCAGATAAATTACGGACGAATGTCTCAACATTTTTCATCGTATCATTGATGTGGGAATCCATTGAGACCGATTTATCAATGACAAAGACGATGTCGGATGTTCCTTGGACTTCTTTTTTATTGACCACATCGGCTTCTTTTGTCACTTCGACTACAGTTGTTTTGTTGACGGTTTCAGTTGTTGTCTCAGTGTAGTCAGCTGTTTCCTTAGTTGATGTAGCTGTCTTGGTAGATGATACTGGTTTTGAAGCGCCAACAGGTGTGTCTTGATCGGCTAAGCTAGTCGTTTTGATGGTTGCTGTTGAAGTAGTGGTGGTGTCTGCGCCGTCTGTTTTAGCAGATGGGCCAGTTTTCTTGACGTCTACAGCGATAATATCCCCAGCTTTTGCTTTATCAGCAGGAACAACTGGTGTATTGGCTTTGGCATTGATTTCTTCTGTTGCAGCAGTGATAGGTGATTTTGCTGCTGTAGTAGCTACAGGAGCAGCTTGGGTTGTGCTAGGTGCAACGTCATCGGCTGAAGCAATAGTCGTTCCTGTGAAGACAGTTCCTAAAACAACGGATGCTAAAGTTAAAGTTTGTTTACGTGAAATAGTATATTTTTTCAAAATACGTCCCCTTTTTAATAAACTTTTTTCTATCATACAGGTTTTTGAAAAACTTGTCAACGGTATAATAATCAAGGGTTTTTGGTTTTCTTTTATCCCTAGTTATTGATAAAGAACCGATTGAGGAAAATATTCATAAAATAATTTAAATATACAAATGGTGTAATAGAAAAAGGATTCCTACTAATCCGCAGGAATCCTTACTTTATCGCTATTTCTACTATATTTTTTATCCGTCAAAAATACTAGCTAGTCACTTTATTTATGTTTCTAAATCAACACATAGGTTTCAACCGCTTGCCCAGCCCCGTTTTCATTGTTGGTCTTTGTCACGACAGTCGCTCCCTCTTTCACTTCTTGTGGAGCGTTGCCCATAGCGACCCCGATGCCTGCTTTTTTGAGCATAGGGAGGTCGTTGAAGTTGTCTCCCATGGTGAGGACTTCTTCTAAGCTCAAGTGGTAATGGTTGGCGAGCTCAACCAGAGCATCTTCTTTGGAAACGTTCTTAGCTGTGACTTCTAGGTAGTTGGCTTTGGAGAGATAAAAGGCGGTGGAAGGGAAGTCAGTGGCAGAGATAGTGCGATAGAGAGCTTGGATCTTTTCTGGCTCTCCAATTAAGAGCAATTTGTGGAGGGGCTTTGTCGCATCCAGCAAAGGATCCAATAGGGGAAGAATGAGAGGTTTTTCTCCTGTAATCCGGGCCTCCTCTTGACTCCATTGGTCAAGGCGGTCGGTCATCCAGTCTTTTCCACTATAGAGGTTGATCGAAACCTGAGGAAAGTGTGCTTTGGCCCAGTCGATAAAGTTCCGGGCTTCCGTCTTGTCCAAAGGATGCTCGAAAAGAACCTGCTCTCCCTTTTGGATCAAGGCACCATTGTAGCAAGCCTTGGGGCAGTCTTCTATACCGAGTTCTCTCGCGATGGGAGCCATCCCTTTTGGAGAGCGAGCAGAGGCCAGTACGAAAGGAATGGTTTTGCGTTTTAAATCCGGGATCAATGCTGCCAACTGTGGATCGATCTGATGGTGATCATTTAAGATGGTACCATCGATGTCGCTGATGATGAGACGAATGTGAGACATAATGGGGACCTCCTAATAGAGAATAGTGGTTTCACTGCCGATTTGTTTAAGGATGTCAGGGCTTGGTTTTTGATCAGTAATCCAATAGTCAAATTGCTGGAGACGAGCGAGATAATAGTTGGCATGTTGGTGGAACTTGGCACTTTCTGCCACCAGCACCTTGGTACGAGTCCGTTCAAAAACGAGAGACTTGACTGCAACGTCTTCAGCATCCTCAAAGGTGACTTCGCCATTGGCTAAGCTACTCGCTCCAAAAAAAGCAAGATCAAAGCGAAGATTGTCCAGCATGTGTGCTTGATTCGCGTCATAGTAGAAGCGGTTTTTAGGGTAGAATTTCCCGCCTAAGAGATGAACGTCAACCTGGGAATGGCTACTGAGCTGGATGGCATTGTCAAGGGAATGCGAATAGACCGTGACTTCCTTATTCAGCATGCCAGCAAGCAGGGTCATCGAGGTGGAAACATCAAGAAAAATCATTTGTCCATCTTGGATCAATTGCAGGGCCTTTTGAGCCATGACAGTCTTTTCCTTGTTGGCTTTCTGACTGCGGTCTAGGTAAGAAGGGCCAGGTTCTTTGTTTAAGGGGAGAAGTCCACCATGGGTCCTACGGACTAGCTGACGTTGGCTCAGAAGGGCAAAGTCTCTGCGGATAGTATCTTTTGAGACCTTGAAATAATCGACCATTTCTTTAGCGGATAGCTGTTTTCGCTCTTCTAAAAGTTCTAGGATTTTTTCGAGCCGTTGTTCCTGGTACATGAATTCGCTCCTTATTGCTGTTCTTGCCTTTATTGTACATCATTTTGTAAGTGGATACAAGCGCTGTTAAGTATATTTAAGTGTTTATGATCTTTTTCTTATAAACCTTATTTCTGACGTTTGTTTTAAAGGGGGAATTCTGCTATAATATGTCAAAATAACGTGGAGGTTTCCTTATGGCCAGTGAATATGAAAAAATGATTGCAGGTGACTATTATAGACCTGCGGACCCTGAATTACGGGCTTTGGCCAAAGCCTCTCGGGAGAAGCAGGAAGCCTTTAATCAAGAGGTGGATCCTAAAAAAGGAGAGGCCATCATCAAAGAGTGGTTTGGCTCTACTGGTGAAAACCTCTATCTCAATCGTCAGGTTCTTGTGGATTATGGGGTCAACATCCATTTGGGAGAGCATTTCTATGCCAATTACAATTTGACCATGTTGGATATTTGTCCCATTACGATTGGAAAGAATGCCATGATTGGTCCCAATTGCCAATTTTTGACTCCCTTACACCCGCTGGATCCAGATGAGCGCAACTCGGGTCTTGAGTACGGAGCTCCGATTACGATAGGAGACAATTTCTGGGCAGGAGGAGGGGTCACCATCCTTCCTGGTGTCACGCTGGGTGATAATGTGGTCGCTGGCGCTGGGGCAGTCGTGACCAAATCCTTCGGTGACAATGTGGTCCTTGCAGGAAACCCAGCCCGTGTCATTAAAGAAATACCCATTAAAAAGGAGAAGGGATGATCCAAAAACATGAAATTCCTATTTTAGAGTTTGACGACAACCCACAGGCAGTCCTGATGCCGACCCATGAGGGGTTAGACCTGCACCTGCCTGAAAAATGCGTTTATGCTTTCTTAGGGGATGAGATTGATCGCTTTGCCAAGACTGTTGGAGCTGAGCAAGTGGCTACCTTTTTCTCAGCTACCAAGGCTTATCCAGTCTATGTTCTGGAGCACCAAGGGGAGAAAGTCTGCTTGGCACAAGCGCCAGTTGGATCTGCACCTGCTGCCCAATTCATGGATTGGTTGATTGGCTATGGGGTGGGAAAAATCATTTCCTCAGGAAGCTGTGGCGTCTTGGTTGACATGGAAGAAAATGCCTTTTTGATCCCGACCAAGGCCTTGCGAGATGAGGGAGCCAGTTACCATTATGTAGCGCCTTCTCGTTATATGGAAGTGGACAGTCGTGCACTGACCGCCATCGAAACTGTCTTGAAAGGAAAAGAAATTCCTTATCAAGAGGTCATGACCTGGTCGACGGACGGTTTTTACAGAGAAACACCTGACAAGGTGGCCTATCGCATTGAAGAAGGGTGTCATGTTGTGGAGATGGAGTGTGCCTCATTGGCAGCTGTCGCCCAGCTTCGTGATGCGGTTTGGGGCTTGCTCCTATTTACCGCAGATTCTCTTGCAGATCTGGAAAATTATGACCAGCGTGATTGGGGATCTGAAGCTTTTGAGAAGGCCTTAGAATTGTGCCTAGAAATGGTTCATCACTTGTAGGTCTATTCTCTTTTTATGATACAATGAAGCTATGTTAGTCAAATTATTTTTTAAACAATGGCAGGCCAAAATTAAAAGCCTGTCTCCGGCAAGGCGAATCTTTCTCAGCTTTGCCTTGGTTATCCTGGTGGGCTCGCTCTTATTGAGTCTGCCTTTTGTCCAGCAAGCGAGCTCAAAAGCAGGCTATATCGACCACCTCTTTACAGCGGTCTCCATGGTCTGTGTGACGGGGCTCTTTACCCAGTCGGTGGCTTCGACCTATAATGGTTGGGGGCAATTGATCTGTATGCTCTTGATCCAGATCGGAGGCCTAGGGATCTTGACCTTTATTGGTCTCTTCTTTATGGAAGGTCGCCAAAAACTTAGTTACAAGGACCGGCAGACCATTCGAGACAGTTTTAGTTTTAGCAATAACCAGAGCTTGGCCCGTTTTGTCCGCTCCATCTTTATTACCACCTTTACCATCGAAGGGGTGGGGGCCTTGCTCCTCATGACCCGCTTTATCCCTCGCTTTGGCTGGGGGCATGGGATCTTTAACTCCATCTTTGTTGCGGTCTCGGCCTTTTGTAATGCGGGCTTTGATAATTTTGGAGGCGATAGTATGATGAGCTTCCAGACCGATTGGTTGGTCAATCTGACCTTGTCTGCTCTTATTATTACTGGGGGCTTGGGCTTCATGGTCTGGTTTGACCTAGCCACCAAGGCCCGCAATCAATCAGGACGGCGAACTCTTCGCTTCCATACTAAGGTGGTTCTCTGGTTAACAGCTGCGATCCTCCTCTTGGGGACAGTGACTAGTCTTTTGACAGAGTTTAATAATCCAGCAACGATTGGGTCCCTTCCATTAGGAGAGAAGATCTTGGTCAGCTTCTTCCAAACTGTCAGTATGCGGACAGCTGGTTTTGCTTCGCTAGATTATACAGCAGTCCGGCCAGTGACGCTCTTTATCTATCTCTTACAGATGTTCCTAGGAGGAGCACCAGGCGGGACAGCAGGAGGGATGAAGATCACCACCTTCTTGGTGCTGATTCTCTTAGCGCGCAAAGAGTTGCTCGGCTTGCCACATACCAACCTGGGTAAGCGCACCATCGCACCAGACTTGGTCCAACGCTCTTTGGGGACGGCAGTGATTTTCCAGTTGACTTTTCTCCTTGGACTCTTTGGTCTTTGTCTCGTGACTCCGGATGGTCAACGCTTTTTGTACCTGGTCTTTGAGGTAGTATCGGCTCTAGCGACAGTAGGCGTGACAGCCAATGTGACCTCGACCTTAAATGGAGCAGGGCTGGGGATCATCATGGTGCTTATGTTTATCGGTCGGATCGGCCCCTTGACCCTCATGGTCAGTTTGAAAAATTACAAAGCTAAGAAGGCAGATGCCTTGCAATATGCTAAAGCAGACATCATTATCGGATAGGAGAAACTCATGGCGAATCGAACCATTGGAATTTTAGGATTAGGAATTTTTGGACAGAGTGTCCTGAAAACTCTGCAGGACCAGGATGTGGATATTGTTGCAATTGATGATCACGCAGATGTGATTAATCAGTATGAATCCATGATTACAACTGGAATTGTTGGAGACATTACGGAGTTGGACCTCTTGGATGCAGCAGATATTGGGAACTGTGACACAGTCGTGATCGCGACGGGTGAAAACCTGGAGTCCAGTGTGCTGGCTGTCATGCACTGTAAGGCGCTTGGAGTCGAGCACGTCATTGCCAAGGTCAAAAATGAAGTGACCAAAGAAATTCTGGAAAAGATTGGGGCTGATTTGGTCATCCTGCCAGAGGTAGAAGCAGGCATGTCCCTCGCTAAAATGATTCTTTTCCAACACCGGATTGAAGTTTTCCAGTTGGATGAAGAAGTGGTAGTAGTCGAGTTTACGGTTCCATCCAGCTGGGTAGGAAAAAGCCTTCAGGACTTGGCTGTCAGAGAGGAGTACCATCTCAACATTATTGGTTATCGAGATGCGGAAGATCAACCGCTTCATATTCAGATTGCTCCCGACTTTATCTGGCCAGCTAAGGTACGCGTGATGGCGGTGACAGACAACCAGTATCTGGATAGAATCCAAGACTTGTTAGACTAATCGTGTAATTGAGAGTGGGACAGAAATCGGTAATTCATTAGAATTCGATTTCGTCGTCCCACCTCCGCACAGTTGAGTAGGGCTGTAAAAGCTGATGAAATCAGCGTAGTAGAGCCCACTCAACCACTGCGTCTTGCTCGACAATCCAAAGACAATTGAGAGGCTAGGACTTTTGTCCCAGCCTCAGAATGTTGATAACCTATTTTTTAACTAAAATAGATGAAATGATTCTGCAGAAAAATGATTTTTAATTTTTACTCCGCAGACGCCCTCTGTATCTTAATTTAGCCATGGAACTTCCTGGATTGCTGAAATCATCCACTGGATAATTTCACCTAACGTCCGTCCTCAAGGTCGTCAAGAATCTCTTGCCATTTTTCCTCATGCTTGCCTTGGCAGATATGTTTGGATCGAGTCTCATGTATCTCTTGATCCGTTGGGGAAGTTGATCTCATAAAATTTTAGGAAAGGCTCTGTCAGGTGTTGACAGGCCTTTTTTTGAGTGCTATAGTAAAATCGTAAACGCTTACGCAGTGAGGAGAAGCAGATAAAAAGCGGGCAGTCAGGTGCCCCATAAAAAAGAGGAGGAAAGACAAATGGCAGGATCAGTGATACAGGGAGAGAACTACCGGATCTCCGTATTAACGGAATCTTTGGTGCGCTTGGAATATTCAGAGGGTGGTATTTTTGAAGATGGTCAGACGCAAGTTGTGCAAAATCGTGATTTTGGACCTGTTGCCTGTGAGGTCGTAGAGACAGAAGAGGTCCTCGATCTGCATACGGAGCATCTCCACCTTCATTTTGAAAAGGGACCTTTTACACCGGATCGGCTTTTTATCGAGCTCAAGGGTCAGTATGCAGTCTATGGTAGCCGGTGGCACTATGGAGATCAACCTGAGACCTTGAAAGGGACCAGTCGGACGCTTGACGAGGTCGATGGAGCTATGGAGTTGGAAGATGGGATCTTGAGCAAGGCCGGTTATGCTCTTTTGGACGATTCCAGTTCCTACTTGTATGATGTCGAAAGCGGATTTAGAGCACGGCCATGTCCAGAAGTGGATCTGTATTTCTTCGGTTATGGGCGCGATTATCTAGGGGCCTTGAAAGATTTTTACCATCTGACGGGACAACCACCCCTCTTGCCACGTTATGCTCTGGGAAACTGGTGGAGTCGGTATTGGCCTTATACCAGTCAGGAGTACATAGATTTAATGGATCGTTTCAAAGCTGAAGGGGTGCCTTTAGCTGTCAGTGTGATCGATATGGACTGGCACAAGACAGCAATTCCTGCTCGCTTTGGAAGTGGTTGGACGGGCTATAGTTGGAACCGGGACTTGATTCCTGATCCAGCTTCCTTCTTACATGGTCTTCATGAGCGTGGTTTAAAGGTGACCTTAAATGTCCATCCAGCAGATGGGATTCGCGCCTTCGAAGATGCTTACCCCATGGTCGCAAAACGCTTGGGATTAGATGCGGAAAAAGAAGAAGCGGCTAGCTTTGACTTTTACAGTCCAGCCTTTCGCGAAGCTTATTTCGAAGATGTCCATCATCCCTTGGAAGATCAAGGAGTCGACTTTTGGTGGATTGATTGGCAACAGGGAAGTCATGGCAAGATGGATCCCCTTTGGTTGTTAAATCATTATCATTATCTAGACAATTGTCGTACAGGTCAAGCTGGTCTTATCTTATCGCGTTATGGAGGTCCTGGCAGCCACCGGTATCCGATCGGTTTTTCAGGGGATACCATTGTGACTTGGGAATCCCTAGCCTTTCAACCCTATTTTACCAGCACAGCTTCAAATATCGGTTATACGTGGTGGAGTCACGATATTGGTGGTCATATGCGGGGTTACTATGATGAAGACTTGGCTCTTCGCTGGTTGCAATTTGGGGTCTTTAGCCCGATCAATCGTCTCCATAGTTCTTGTAATGCCTTTAACAGCAAGGAACCGTGGTTTTACTCGCCTGAGACCTGTCGCTGGATGAAGCAGTATTTGCACCTGCGTCACAGCTTACTGCCTTATCTTTACACCATGAATGTGGCGACGCATGAAGAAGGACTGCCTTTGGTTCAGCCCCTCTATTACCATTACCCAAACGAAGAAGAGGCTTATGAGGCTAAAAATCAATATTTCTTTGGTAGTGAACTCATGGTGGCTCCAATTACAGAGGCTCTGGATCCTGTCTATCATAGTGCTTCTGTGAGTGTTTGGTTCCCAGACGGAGTTTGGTATGATTTCTTCCATGATTGGAGATACGAAGGAAAAGGCAAGCTTACAGTCTTTAGAGCTAGCAAGGATATTCCGGTCTTTGCGCGTGCAGGAGCCATCATCCCTATGGATGCACAACCGCAGACAGGGGTAGAGCTCCCAGAAATGCTGGACTGGCATCTTTTCCCAGGTGACAATCGTTCCTTCGTACTCGTTGAAGGAGAAGGAGATAACAAGGTTGAAACCCGCCTAACTGTCAATTGGGATGAAAGAAAGATTAAGCTGGATTTAACAGGTGATCGAACGCTGCTTCCTGAAAAGAGACAGCACCGGTTCTTCCTCCATACCTTTGAGACAACCCCTATCTTAGTGGACAATCACAGTCAGGAAATTGCGATGGGTGAGCTGCGATCACGTCCTATTGCCAAAGAAGATCGGATGTTTGAGCTCTTGAAATCTGCCAACCTGGCCTACGATAGGAAGAATGAATTATTTGCGGCTTGTTCAACAGCCAAGAATTGGAAACAGTTGATGAAGATCATTACGCCTTTAGAGGAAGGTTTGCGTCAACGTCTCTTTGAAGTGATTTATTCCAGTGAAGAGAATGAAGACTTGTAAATTCTTGCAATTTTACCCCTATTTTTGTATGATGAAAGTGATTTCACAATCATAAAGGAGAAGAAAAAAATGGAACAAAAATGGTGGCATAATGCCGTAATTTACCAAGTTTATCCAAAGAGTTTCAAGGATAGTAATGGCGATGGCATCGGGGATCTCAAGGGGATCACGAGCAAGCTAGACTACTTGGAAAAATTAGGGATTACAGCGATCTGGCTCTCACCAGTCTACAAGAGTCCCATGGATGATAACGGCTATGACATCTCGGATTACGAGGATATTGCCTCCATCTTTGGTAATATGGAAGATATGGAAGAATTGATCGCAGAAGGCCATAAACGTAAGATCAAAATCATTATGGACTTGGTAGTCAACCATACCTCTGATGAGCATACTTGGTTTATCGAAGCACGTGAAAATCCAGATAGTCCAAAGCGGGATTTCTATATTTGGCGCGATAAGCCCAATGGCATTATTTCTGCTTTTAGTGGCTCTGCTTGGGAATTTGATGAAGCATCAGGCCAATACTACCTGCATAACTTCAGTAAGAAGCAACCAGACCTCAACTGGGAAAATGAGGAGCTTCGCCATCAGATCTATGACATGATGAATTTCTGGATTGAAAAGGGAATTGGTGGTTTCCGTATGGATGTCATCGATATGATCGGTAAGATCCCAGATCAGGAAATCATCAGCAATGGTCCCATGCTCCATCCTTATTTGAAGGAAATGAATCAAGCTACCTTTGGCGATAAGGATCTGCTCACCGTGGGAGAAACTTGGGGAGCGACTCCAGAGATTGCTAAGCAATATTCCAATCCAAAAAATCAAGAATTGTCCATGGTCTTCCAATTTGAACACATTGGTCTTCAATACCAACCGGGTCAACCAAAATGGCACTACGCTAAGGAATTGGATGTGCCAAAATTGAAAGAAATTTTCACCAAGTGGCAGACGGAATTAGGAAAAGACGAAGGCTGGAATTCCCTCTTTTGGAACAACCATGATCTCCCACGGATTGTGTCAACTTGGGGGGATGATGGCGACTACCGTGTCAAATCTGCCAAGGCTTTGGCTATTCTGCTTCACTTGATGAAGGGAACTCCGTATATCTATCAAGGGGAAGAAATTGGGATGACCAATTATCCATTTAAGACCCTCGAGGATGTGGAAGATATCGAGTCAATCAACTATGCCCATGAAGCCTTAGAAAAAGGAGTGCCACTCGAAGTGATCATGGATCAGATCCGCCATATTGGTCGGGACAATGCACGGACACCGATGCAGTGGAATGATGAAGCAGAAGCTGGCTTTACGACAGGTCAACCATGGCTTGCGGTTAACCCAAACTACAAAGAGATCAATGTTGGGGCTGCCCTAGCAGATCCAGACTCCATTTTCTATACCTACCAAGCTCTGGTGGCCTTGAGAAAAGAGCATCCTTGGCTTGTGACGGCTGATTATGAATTGGTGGACGCGGCAGACAAGGTTTTTGCTTACAAGCGGGTAGAAAGAGAGAAAGTCTATTTGGTTGTGGTCAATCTCTCAAGTCAAGAGCAAGACTTACCACTTGTCAATGGAGTTGAAGAGGTTCTCATTGCCAATACCAAGGTGGAGCAAGTCCTCGAATCGGGCAAGTTAGCCCCTTGGGATGCCTTCTGTGTCAAATTAGCCTAATAAAAGTAAAAATAATAGAGGAAATTACTTCCTCGTAGAAGCAGGTCTTTCTCAATAGAGAAGGCCTGTCAGATTGGGAACGACGTCATCTAAAAAACTTTCCTTAGGTGAGTTACGGACGTCAGCGAACTTCTACGAAGTTCCAAGACTAATTATTGAGCCTCAGGTCTCAATAATTCCGAGTGCTAGAAACACTATTGTTTCTAGCACTTTTCTCACGGCGGAAAGTTTCAGTAGATGATAGAATAATTCTAACGAATAAATTTTTATAGAATTTACTAGATTTATTAGATTTGTAAACAAGAGCAGTTTGTTTATGCTCCCACGGGTCTTTCTTGGTAGAGGAGACCTGTTTTGCTTTTTAGGGGCTGTTCTTCTAGCAGAATCCGCTCAAAAATGGTTCGGTGATACATGGGCTATAGGAAATATTTATAAGCAGTCCTAGTTTTTACTTTTGATCTCTGGTCCCAAGGCCTATTAAATCCGTGTTATAGTTTTTACCTATATCAAAATTCGTGTAAAAGCAATTATACAAGATGGCTATCTTCTGATATGATAGTGTCAATTAGAATTTTTGGAGGACACAACATGTCAACTACAATTATCGGTTTCCCACGTTTGGGTGAATTCCGTGAATTAAAATTTACAACTGAAAAATACTTTAGAAAAGAAATCTCAGCAGACGAGCTCTTGGCAGCTGCCAAAGACTTGCGTGCTAAACACTGGAACATTGTCAAAGAGCAAGGCATCTCAGAGATTCCTTCAAATGACTTCTCACATTACGACAATTTCCTTGATGCAGCCTTCCTTTTCAACGTCGTGCCTGCATCTGTTCAAAACTTGGATTTGACAGACCTTGAACAATACTTTGCTTTGGCGCGTGGTTACCAAGGTGAAAAAGGGGATGTGCGTGCCCTTCCAATGAAAAAATGGTTCAATACGAACTACCATTACATTGTTCCTAAATTTGAAAAAACAACAGAAGTGAAATTGGCTGGTCACAAGATTTTTGATGAGTACCAAGAAGCTAAAGAATTGGGAATCAACACTCGTCCGGTAGTGGTTGGACCATTCACTTTCCTTCAATTATCTGACTTTGAAGATGGTGTGAAAGCGGAAGACTTCGTCGACAGCCTGGCTGCTGCTTACCAAGAAGTCTTTGCAAAATTGGCAGAGCTTGGCGCGACTCGTATCCAACTCGATGAGCCAGCTCTTGTCAAAGATTTGTCAGCTGAAGAAAAAGCTCTCTTCTTGAACCTCTACAACAAACTCTTGGCGGACAAGAAAGGCCTTGAAGTCTTGATTCAAACCTACTTTGGTGATGTTCGTGATGTCTACAATGACCTTGTGAACTTGCCAGTAGATGGTATTGGTCTTGACTTTGTTGAAGGAAAGAAAACACTTGAATTGGTGAAAGGTGGCTTCCCAGCTGATAAGACCCTTTATGCTGGTATTGTGAATGGGAAAAACATCTGGCGCAATAACTATGAAAAGAGCTTAGAAATCCTGGATCAAGCTCCAGCTGAAAAGGTTGTCTTGACTACTTCTTGCTCCCTTCTTCATGTGCCATTTACAACTGCTAATGAAGAATTTGAACCAGCTATTTTGGACCACTTCGCCTTTGCGGTTGAAAAATTGGGTGAATTGCGTGACTTGGATGCCATCCGCAATGGCCAAGGAGATCAAGCTCTTGCTGCCAACAAAGAACTCTTTGCAACCGAACGTGTCGGAGCAAATGCTGAACTGCATGCTCGTATCGCAGCGTTGACAGAAGCAGACTACACTCGTTTGCCAGCTTTCGCAGAACGCGAAGAAATCCAAAAAGAATCCTTCAAACTTCCAGCGCTTCCAACAACAACCATCGGTTCATTCCCTCAAACGAAAGAAGTTCGTGCTAAACGTTTGGCCTTCCGTAAGGGTGAATTGACTCAAGAAGAATACGATGCCTTCCTTGCTGAAACAATTGATGAATGGATTAAATGGCAAGAAGAAGTTGGATTTGATGTGCTTGTACACGGTGAATTTGAACGGAACGACATGGTTGAGTACTTCGGTCAAAACTTGTCAGGTTACCTCTTCTCTAAAAACGGTTGGGTACAATCATACGGTATGCGTGGGGTTAAACCACCAATCATCTGGGGTGATGTCACTCGTCTCAACCCAATCACTGTGAAATGGTCTAGCTACGCACAAAGCCGTACGGACAAACCTGTTAAAGGGATGTTGACTGGACCTGTTACCATCCTTAACTGGTCATTCCCACGTGAAGATATCTCTATCAAGGATTCTACTCTTCAAATCGCTCTTGCCATTAAGGATGAAGTTCTTGACCTTGAAGCTGCAGGCGTGAAAATCATCCAAATCGACGAGGCTGCTCTTCGTGAAAAATTGCCACTCCGTCGTAGTGACTGGTACGAAGACTACCTTGACTGGGCGATTCCAGCCTTCCGTTTGGTACACTCAACAGTAGCACCAGACACACAAATCCACACGCACATGTGTTACTCAGAATTTACAGATATCATCCCAGCCATCGACAACTTGGATGCAGACGTCATCTCATTTGAGGCAAGCCGTTCAAACCTTGAAATCTTGGACGAACTCAAAGCCAAAAACTTCCAAACAGAAGTTGGACCTGGGGTATATGATATTCACTCACCACGTGTCCCACAAGACGGTGAAATTGATCACACTATCGAAGCGATCTTGGCGAAAGTACCAAGTGGCAAAGTTTGGATCAACCCTGACTGTGGTTTGAAGACTCGCGGAATTAAAGAAACAAAAGAAAGCTTGATCAAACTGGTTGAAGCCGCTAAAGAAGCGCGTGAACACTTGTAAGAAATTTGTAGAAAACCTTCTATATTGGTGTAGAAGGTTTTCACATCACTCTCTTGACAAAATTTAGTGGTTGCAGGACTTGGTCAAAGAAGTAAAAGAAAAGGAAAGAATATGTCACAACACACACCGTCTCTTTCATTTGAAGTTTTTCCTCCTAATCCTGCCGTAGGCAATGCAAATATCTTGCAGGCACTTGAAAGTATGCGGACCTTGGCGCCACACTTTATTAGTGTGACCGCTAGCAATAATAAATACAATATTAAAGAAACGACGGTTGCTTTAGCAGATCATATTCAAAACGACCTAGACATTCCAACCATAGCTCACTTGCCAGCAATCTACTTGACTAAGGATAAGGTTGCTGAGACTATTGCAGATTTGGATAAGGTTGGGGTTCAGAAAATCCTGGCTTTGCGTGGGGATATCATTCCTGATGTGGAGCCTCAAAAAGATTTCCGTTATGCTACAGACCTAATTGAATTCATTAAGGACCAGGCACCGCATTTTGAAATTATTGGGGCCTGCTATCCAGAGGGACATCCTGATTCGCCAAACCAAATCTCAGATATTCAACATCTCAAGAAAAAAGTGGATGCAGGTTGCTCAAGTCTTGTAACTCAGCTTTTCTTTGACAATGAGCGTTTCTATGATTTCCAAGACAAGTGTACCTTGGCTGGAATTGATGTGCCCATTCATGCAGGGATCATGCCAATCCTCAACCGTAACCAAGCGCTTCGTCTCTTGAAGACTTGTGAGAATATTCATCTTCCACGTAAGTTTAAGGCTATATTAGACAAGTATGAGAATGACCCTGAGTCACTCAGAGCAGCAGGACTTGCCTATGCTGTAGACCAAATTGTGGATTTGGTAACGCAAGATGTAGCAGGAATTCATCTATACACGATGAATAATGCAGAAGTTGCTCATCAAGTTCATCAGGCAACGAAAGCCCTTTTTCACCGCCAGGTCTAGCTTTAAGTAGGTTGATAGATCTATGAAAAAATAGGGAGAAGATTAGGAAAATCGAAAGAATGATCCTATCTTCTTCCTTTTAATTTTACTTAAACTAAAATCATTGAAAAAATAGTCCCTTATTTTATAGTGAAGCTAGCAATAAAATGGACTTTAAACTGGGTATCCATGCTGATGAGATTGTATCAATTGTGTTTTTTAAAATGGAAAAAAAGTGTTCTAAATTGAACACTATTTCAATACAGGACTTTGTTTGATTGTTAAAAACGATAAAGTCCGTTTGCAATGGATTTTTGTGAGAATAGTGAAGCCTATTTTAGATGAAAAAATTTGATATTCAAAGAATATTTTTCTTACTTTCTAATGTACAAAAAGTGAAAATCTTGATAGAATAGAAGTAATATTGAATATTTTCTTCAATATCATCTGTTTGACGCTGAAACAGATTGTTTAAACTATATAATAAAAATGAACAGGTTGATCAAAAGACCTGTCTAGAAATTGTGAGGAGACAATATGACTGTTGATTTTAACAGCAAAACATACTTGGATAAAGTGGATGCGTGGTGGCGCGCAGCAAACTATATTTCAGCTGCTCAAATGTACTTGAAAGACAACCCGTTGTTGAAACGTGAAGTGGTCGAAAACGACTTGAAGGCTCACCCAATCGGACACTGGGGAACTGTACCTGGTCAAAACTTTATTTACGCACACTTGAACCGTGCAATCAACAAGTATGACTTGGATATGTTCTACATTGAAGGACCAGGTCATGGTGGACAAGTAATGGTGTCCAACTCTTACTTAGATGGTTCTTATACAGAATTGAATCCAAATATCCCACAAAATGAAGAAGGATTTAAACACCTATGTAAAATCTTCTCATTCCCAGGAGGGATTGCTTCTCACGCGGCACCTGAAACTCCAGGATCTATCCACGAAGGTGGAGAACTTGGTTATGCTCTTTCTCACGCAGCTGGAGCTGTTTTAGATAATCCAGATGTGATTGCTGCAACCGTAATCGGTGATGGTGAAGGAGAAACTGGTCCATTGATGGCTGGTTGGTTGGCCAATACCTTCTTGAACCCAGTTAACGATGGTGCTGTTCTTCCAATCTTCTACCTCAACGGTGGGAAGATCCACAACCCAACGATCTTCGAACGCAAAACAGACGAAGAATTAGCCCTCTTCTTTGAAGGTCTTGGATGGAAACCAATCTTTGCAGACGTAACGGCTATTTCTGACGACCACGAAGCAGCTCATGCTTTGTTTGCAGAAAAATTGGACGAAGCGATTGAAGAAATCAAGAAAGTCCAAGCAGAAGCTCGTAAAGGTTCTGCAGAAGAAGCAACTCAACCAGTATACCCTGTCTTGATTGCTCGTATTCCTAAAGGTTGGACAGGTCCAAAAGCTTGGGAAGGAACACCAATTGAAGGTGGCTTCCGTGCTCACCAAGTGCCAATCCCAGTAGATGCTCACCACATGGAACATGTGGATGCTCTTCTTTCTTGGTTGGAATCATACCGTCCAGCTGAGTTGTTCGACGAAACTGGTAAATTAATTCCTGAAATTGCAGAAATCGCACCAAAAGGTGACCGTCGCATGGCGATGAATCCAATCACAAACGCAGGTGTCATCAAACCAATGGACACTGCTGATTGGAAGAAACATGCCTTCAAGATCGAAACACCAGGTGCTATCATGGCGCAAGATATGATCGAGTTTGGTAAGTATGCAGCAGATCTTGTGGATGCAAACCCAGACAACTTCCGTATCTTTGGACCAGATGAAACCAAATCAAACCGTCTTCAAGAAGTCTTCACTCGTACAAGCCGTCAATGGTTAGGACGTATGAAACCAGACTACGACGAAGCTTTGAGCCCTGCTGGACGTGTCATTGACTCTCAATTGTCAGAGCACCAAGCAGAAGGAATGCTGGAAGGATATGTCTTGACAGGTCGTCATGGCTTCTTCGCTTCTTACGAATCCTTCCTTCGTGTCGTAGACTCTATGATTACTCAACACTTCAAATGGTTGCGTAAATCGAAGACACATACGACATGGCGTAAAAACTACCCTGCCTTGAACTTGATTGCGACTTCAACAGTCTTCCAACAAGACCACAATGGCTACACTCACCAAGATCCAGGTATTTTGACTCACTTGGCTGAGAAAACTCCTGAATACATCCGTGAATACTTGCCAGCAGATACCAATAGCTTGCTTGCAGTGATGGATAAAGCCTTCAAGGCAGAAGACAAGGTAAACTTGATTGTTACTTCAAAACACCCACGTCCTCAATTCTACTCAGCTGATGAAGCGGAAGAATTGGTTCGTGAAGGATACAAGGTGATCGATTGGGCATCAACTGTGTCAGCAGATGAAGAGCCAGATCTTGTCATTGCAGCTGCAGGTACAGAGCCAAACCTTGAAGCTCTTGCAGCCATCACAATCTTGCACAAAGCCTTCCCAGAATTGAAGATCCGCTTTGTCAATGTGGTAGATATCTTGAAATTGCGTCATCCATCCGTTGATCCGCGTGGTCTTTCAGACGAAGAATTCGACAAAGTATTCACAACTGATAAGCCAGTGATCTTTGCTTTCCATGGTTATGAAGGTATGATCCGTGACATCTTCTTCAACCGTCACAACCATAACCTTCGTGTACATGGTTACCGTGAAAACGGAGATATCACAACACCATTCGATATGCGTGTGATGTCTGAATTAGATCGCTTCCAATTGGCACAAGATGCAGCCAATGCAGCTCTTGGAGCAGAAGCAGCTGAATTTGCAGCTCAAATGGACGAAACAATTGCCTTCCATAATGCTTACATCCGTGAACACGGTGATGATATTCCAGAAGTACACAACTGGAAATGGGAAAACGTAAATAACTAATAGAAAAAGCCGGTACAATCCGGCTTTTTTGTCTTATTCAGACCGTCTTTTACATTTTCACTTGCTTTTTTTGAAACAGTTAGGCGCTGTTTCATCAGTTTGTGGAAGTCTTCTATCCACAGAGGGTGGAATTACCTTGTGGATTACATCGATGATGCTAGCGGTAAAAGAACTTGATATTTTTTAAAAATATTTGATTAGCCCATCAGTAACTAGGTGAATGATTTCCTAAAAAAAGAATACTGGTAAGTGGGATTACTTGAAAAAGAAAATTACAAACAAATTCCAGTTTCTACAGTCAACCTGTTTTTATATCTTGGTTGACCATTAAGGGGTTGTTTGGTATAATAGGTTAACCATGTTCAAAAGTGAGGTTAACTAAAAAATGAAACAACATCATACTTTTTCAATTGTTCTTCCAGCTTTCGGAGCTGCTATTATTGCCGCATTGGCTCAAATAGTTATCCCGATTGGTGTCGTTCCCATCACATTACAGACCTTTGCTGTGGGGCTGGTGGCCGCTATTTTTAAACCAAGAGAAGCTGCATTAGCTGGACTCCTCTATCTTCTCTTAGGAGCTATTGGTTTACCAGTTTTTGCAGGTGGAGGAGGTGGCCTTCAATCCTTCGTTCAACCTTCTATAGGCTATTTGCTCGCCTATCCACTTTTTGCATTTGTCACTTCTAGACTGACTCATGCTACAGCTCCTATTTGGAAAAATTTCTTGGCTTTTGTTTTAGGTGATGCTCTTGTCTTTGTTGGAGGTATCATCAGTCTTCACTTCCTTGGCAATATGCCTTGGTCTGGTGCTATAGCTGTTGGTTTAGTGCCTTTTATCATTCCTGATCTTTTGAAAGGCCTTGTTGTCGCTTTGGTGATGAAACCCATTTTAAACTCTCTAAAAAATCATAGCTACTTCCAATAAAAAAAGATTGAAGGCTCTGTTCACACGAACAATGTCTTTAATCTTTTTATTTTGCAAAATAAATGTCATAGTGTTTTGAACAAGCTGGGTTAAACCGACTGTGACAATGAGGGCAAGAGACAGACTTTTGATAGTTTTCAATAGTCATTTCATGTAGACAAACACCACAGATAACTACCTTATCCTGCCTTAAGTGGCAAGGATAAGCCCGAAATTTATGATCCTCTATATGATCATGACATTGATAACAGGCATAATACTTTTGACAGTCATAGCATTTTAGGGCAAGAATATCTAGTGGAGAATGATAGTGTTGGCACCTACTTTCCTTGTCTACCAGGAGGCCATGAATTTGGGCTTCTGATAGACAAGGGGTAGAAGCGATTGCCTTACCCAGGACATCAGGTTCCTGCTTTCTGAAAGTTTTTCTAGTGATTGTACTTTTATTATTTTCCATAAATCACATTATAGCACAAAGGATTTGTATTGATAGGAGAAAAGTATAGTCGATTCATATGATTCATTGTGACTATCTTACTCTTAAACGTAACAACAGTTTTCAGTTCTTTTTTGATGAACCTTTAGGGACTGATTTTTTATTTTACAAGTTAAACTATAGATCTAGGAACTAAAGAAAAGACAGCTGGATATAAGTTCGGGAATCAAGCGTTTTCTAGAGAAAGATGGAAGAGTTTTCAAAGAAATGTTGAAGAAAAGCCGAAAAAATAGTAAAATGGAAGAGCTGATTGCAGCAAATCAACTGTTCTGCGTTCTCCTTTTTGGAGAAGTGTCCGACATTAGAAAATGGAGTATTTAATGAAGAAAAAAGTTGTCTTGAAAAGCAGTATCCTAGCAGTCGCTGCTGGTCTCAGTGTTTTTGCGATCAATAGTGTCTTTGCAGACGAATTGCCCGTGCAGTTCATGGGGGTCAATGACTTCCACGGTGCCTTGGAACAAACGGGGACAGCTCGTTTAGAAGGCGAAACTGTGAAAAACGCAGGAACAGCCCCACTTTTGGCAACCTATTTGAACGATTCGCAAAAAGACTTTGAAACGGAGAATGCCGGAACGCCAAATGCCAGCATCCGTGTGCAAGCTGGAGATATGGTCGGAGCTAGTCCAGCCAATTCTGCCCTTCTTCAAGATGAACCAACTGTAAAAGTCTTCAATGAAATGAACTTTGAATACGGAACTCTTGGTAATCACGAGTTTGACGAAGGACTTGGTGAATTCAACCGGATCATGAAGGGAGAAGCCCCAACACCTGGTCAATTCAATAAGATCGTCGATGAGTATCCTCATGAAGCTTCTAAACAAGAAGTCGTGATTGCTAACTTGGTCGACAAGGATACCAACAAAATCCCATTTGACTGGAAACCTTATACCATCAAAGAAATCCCAGTCAATGATAAGACCGTTAAGGTCGGATTTATCGGGGTTGTTACGACAGAATTCCCAAATCTTGTTTTGCGTAAAAATCATGAACAATACCGTGTTTTGGATGAAGCAGAATCCATTGCCAAATATGCGCGTGAATTAAATGACCAAGGTGTTCATGCTATCGCTGTCTTGGCCCACGTTGCTGCCACTAGTAAAAATGGAGTAGCAGAAGGTCCTGCCGCAGACATGATCAAAAAATTAAACCAGATCTATCCTGAAAACTCTGTGGACCTTGTCTTTGCAGGCCACAACCACCAATATACAAATGGGATGGTCGGAAATACCTTGATTGTGCAAGGAACTTCTCAAGGAAAGGCCTACTCTGATGTCCGTGGGGTCCTAGATACAGATACAGCTGACTTTGTCAAAGCCCCAACTGCTAAAATTATCGCTGTCGATCCTTCTAAAGGTAAAGCTAAAGATGCCAAGGTTCAAGCGATCATTGATGATGCTAATGCGACGGTTAAAAAAGTAACAGAAGCAAAAATCGGTACAGCAGACAAGGCTGAAAATATTACCCGTGAATTGAATGCGCAAAAAGAAAGTGCTGTTGGAGATTTGGTCACAGCAGCGCAACTAGATATTGCCAAAAAATCAGGTTATCCAGATGTTGACTTTGCCTTCACTAATAATGGAGGAATCCGTGCAGACCTCGTGGTGAAACCAGACGGAACAGTCACTTGGGGTGCAGCTCAAGCGGTGCAACCATTTGGAAATATCCTCCAAGTAGTCGAAATTACCGGAGACCAAATCTATAAAGCTTTGGACCAACAGTATGATGAGAAAGAACTTTACTTCTTGCAAATGGCAGGGATCAAGTACACCTATACAAAACCAGCCGATGCAACAGAAGAAAATCCATATAAGGTCGTGAAAGTCTACAAGGCAGATGGCACAGAAATTGATCGCAACAAGACCTACAAGGCGATTATCAACGACTTCTTGTATGGTGGTGGTGATGGCTTCTCAGTCTTCCGCGATACAAAATTGATCGGTGCGATTAATCCAGATACTGAAGTCTTTATCCAATACATCGAAGATGTGAATAAGGCAGGGAAGAAGTTATCTGCTTCAATCTTGGGTAACAAGACATTTGTGGAAAAAGTGGAAGAAGAAAAACCAACTCCAGAACCTCAACCACAACCGGAACCACAGCCATCGCCAGTTGATCCAGTAAGTCCTGTAAATCCAGTCCATCCTGTAGCTCCAGTGACTCCTACTACCCCAACACCTCAACCTGAAAACCCAGTAACTCCAGCTCAACCAGCTGCAAGCGAAACAAAAGAAGTAGCAAGTGTCAAACCAGTCGCTGTCACTTATCATACGGGTGGCCAAGCAGAAGTAGCTGCTACACCAGCAACAGGTCTTCCAAAAACAGGTCAAGAAGAATTGGCTTCCACAGTCCTTAGCCTCTTTGGCATGACCTCACTAGCTTTAGCAGGCTTTGTAGTCAGCAAAAAACGCGAAGGTTAACTGGGGATAGAAAGTATACAAACTGTTTTTGCATAAAAAATTAAATGATTCTGCAATAGATATCATTTACTCCTTACTGGGACTTTCCGCCGTGAGAAAAGTGCTTGAAACAATATTGTTTCAAGCACTCGGGAGTTTTGAAACTTTAGGTTCAAAACTAAGTCATGGAACTTTGAAGAAGTTCGCTGACGTCCGTTCTCACCTAAGGAAAGTTTCTCAGAATACTTTGACTTCAAACTAAAACGTCCGTTCTTTTAAGAAACGGACGTTTTTCATGTCTTAGGCTGTTTTCTCTATCCAGACACTGCGAACAAAGAAGAGGCTGATCAGAGCCAGTGCTAGAAAGGCAACTCCAAGGTAATAATAGGGCTGATCCATTGTGGTAGAGCGACCGGAGAGATTGACAATCCCTCGGTAGAGGGCTCCGGCTGTGAGCGTAGCCACTCCAGAATTCCAAAGATTGAGACTCAGGCGAGAGAGGCCTTTCACCATTAACTGTAGAGCCACTAGTAGGGCCCCACTGATAAAAGGAATCAAGAAGAGGTAGTGCATGAAGGCGGAAGTTTCGCCAAAACTAAAGTGTTCGTAGATGCGACTTCCGACAAAGAAAAATGCTGAGATTAGAGTGTACCAGAGGATGGTCTTTTTCAACCGTTGTTTAATAGGATTAGTAACCGATGTAGACAATGTCACTCAC
Organism: Streptococcus parasanguinis; assembly: GCF_040908565.1. GTDB lineage: Bacteria > Bacillota > Bacilli > Lactobacillales > Streptococcaceae > Streptococcus > Streptococcus parasanguinis_AC. The sequence continues at coordinate 183,550 of NZ_JBDGEA010000002.1, forward strand.
CGCCCTTTCTGAGATAGTACCATTTGTTGTTGGTTTGTTCATAACTTGGCCATTGAAGTAAAGGGTAGAAGATCCACCACCATCCAAGTTGTAGGCTGTTTTAACGCCATAAGACTTCATCACTTCCGCTAATTGGTAGAGAGATAGTCCTTCACTTTCTGAAGTCCGTCCATCTGACACGACGATAATGTAGTGGTTTTCATCGATGATCCCAATCGCTGTACGTGGGTTGGATGCCATGGATCGTCCAACTTCTGAGTTGGTGTCTACCGTAATCTCACCATTTTCAACTAAGGAAGGACCGAAGGCAAGGAGATTGACGACCCCGTCTTTGACCAATTGATCTGCAGAGATCTCATCTTCATAGATAATTTTGAAGGATCCATCTTTGTAAATGGCTAGGTCACCATTGCTTGAATCTTCCCGAACGGTATCGCGGTAGACCACTCCATTTCGGATGACGTATCCTGTACTGTTAGCCCCGTAATAGTCACCGTTCACTGCTAGAATAGCACTGTTGTTGGCGGCCGTGACGGAGGTCTTAGCCGTTACATTTGTCCCGTAGGTGTTTTGTGCAAAGGCTGTTTTGAGATAATCTGCCGAGCTGACTGTGATATCTGCGATGTAAACCTGGGTATTTTCAACTGTTTTTTCTGTTAAAGTCACCTGGATATTGTCATCTGAATAGCTAGTATCGGTCGTTGTAGCTGAAGCAGCTGCTTTTTTGGCTGCCTTAGTGTCCGTAGTAGTAGCTTTTACGGTTTGGATGGCATCGGATAAGACAAAGGTCTTGAGCATCGAGTAGCTAAAACTGCTGGTCAAAAGAAGGCCAAAGCAGGCAGCATAGGTATAGGATTTTTTAAAAAATTCCATGGTGGGGAGCTGTCCTTTCTTTGAAGATTACTTTTTTCTGGATCACCCATGAGACCAGAAAGAGGAGGAAGCCAACGACAATTTTACTGATCAGGAGATTGAGCCCGAAAGCAGTATAGAAGAGTCGAATCAAGAGCGTATCGAGAATAAAGAGGCCGAGGGCTAGACCAAAGTAGCCACTTCCTGTTTTAGCTACGCTGTCTTTATTCTTAAAGACCAGGTGCTTGTTAGTCGAGTAGTTAAAAATGGAACTCGTCACACGAGCGATCCCGTTCGCTAGGAGAATGCGAAGACTAATGGGCACAGCCATCATTACAAAAAGGAAGAAAGCGTAGACCAGATAGTCAACGATAAAACTACTCAGAGAGGAGAGGGCAAACTTAAACATGTCCTTGTAGATCATGAGACCATCTCGGATAGGACGGAAGTGGGAACCTTCATTGTCATTGATGTAGACTGTTTCAATCGGAACTTCTAGGATGGGGAAGGACTTGCTTGCTGAAAGGAGAACATTCATCTCATATTCATAACGCTGTCCGTCAACCTCAAGCATGAAAGGTAACATATTTGTAGTGAAGGCCCGTAAGCCAGTCTGAGTATCGCTGACTGCCACTCCCGTTTGTTGTTTAAACAAGAAGCGAGTCAATTTATTCCCGAAAGCAGAACGTAAAGGAACTTTTCCAGAGAAGGCGCGTGCTCCTAGAATAAGTGTTCCAGGATGTTCTTGAGATTGGTTAACAACCCTGAAAATATCCCAAATTTTGTGCTGACCGTCTGCATCAGCTGTAACAATGCTTCCATAGGTACCTCTTTCTAGGATGTATGCATAAGCAGTCTTGAGAGATTGCCCTTTTCCTTGGTTGTGCTCGTGGGTCAGGACTGTCGCAAGACCGTCCAATTTGTCAAAAATCACTTTCTTGTCGGCGTCACTTCCATCGTCGACGACGATGATTTCGAGATCGCTTTTAGCATGGACCAAGCGAACCAGTTTGACAAGATTCAGATCCGGTTGATAGGCGGGGATGATAAGATAATTCATAATCGTTCCTCGTTTCTTGAGATTTGTTGTAGCTAGTATAAAGACTCAAGCTTAAAGCTAACTGATATCAGTTTTCTTTAAGGAAAAGGGACAGGAAAGGAGTCTCTTTCCTTCTATTAATTGCCATTTTTAAGGGGAAGTTTCCCTTCAATATCGTAGGGTATATAAAAAATGATGTTTCAAATCCTAAAGATAATCCTTGCCTTTGTTCGAAAAGTCTGGTATAATAGTTTCTTGTGAGTAAACCTCACTTACCCCTTGCAAAGACTTGGGGTCATTAGTCCAAAAGGAGGAACATTATCAATGGCTAAATACGAAATTCTTTATATTATTCGTCCAAACATTGAAGAAGAAGCTAAAAACGCTTTGGTAGCACGTTTCGATTCTATCTTGACTGACAACGGTGCAACTGTTGTTGAATCAAAAGATTGGGAAAAACGTCGTCTTGCATACGAAATCCAAGATTTCCGTGAAGGACTTTACCATATCGTAAACGTTGAAGCGAACGACGCTGTAGCTCTTAACGAGTTCGACCGTCTTTCAAAAATCAACGGTGACATTCTTCGTCACATGATCGTAAAAGTTGACGCGTAAGAAATCATCCGAGGTGACTTATGATTAACAATGTTGTACTTGTCGGTCGTATGACCCGTGATGCTGAACTTCGCTACACTCCAAGCAATCAAGCAGTTGCTACTTTCAGCCTAGCTGTCAATCGCAACTTCAAGAGTCAAAATGGAGAGCGCGAAGCCGATTTCATCAACTGTGTGATCTGGCGTCAGCAAGCAGAAAACTTAGCCAACTGGGCTAAGAAAGGTGCTTTGATTGGGATTACCGGTCGCATTCAAACACGTAATTACGAAAACCAGCAAGGTCAACGTGTTTATGTCACTGAAGTCGTAGCAGACAGCTTCCAACTATTGGAAAGCCGTGCAGCACGCGAAGGGCATGCAGGTGGTGGCTATTCATCAGGCAACGGTGGTTTTGCTGGAAATGCAACCCCAAGCTTTGGTGGATCTGAACCAAGCAATGCAGCGCCAAACTTTGGTCGTGAAGAAAATCCATTTGGAGCGAATCCAATGGATATCTCAGACGACGATCTTCCATTCTAAGAATGGGTTTAACGAATTAAAACTATAAAGGAGAATTAAACATGGCTCAACAACGTCGTGGCGGATTCAAACGCCGTAAAAAAGTTGATTACATCGCAGCAAACAAAATCGAATATGTCGATTACAAAGATACTGAGCTTCTTAGCCGTTTCGTTTCAGAACGTGGGAAAATCCTTCCTCGTCGTGTAACTGGAACTTCAGCGAAGAACCAACGTAAAGTAACAACAGCTATCAAACGCGCTCGCGTAATGGCTTTGATGCCTTTCGTAAACGAAGATTAAAGAAAAGACCCGGTTGGGTCTTTTTTTCACGAGCATTGAAATGAAATAGTGAGTTAGTTCCGAGTGGACCTCTTTGACCTTTCCCGAGCTCTAATCATGTTATAATGAGGGAAGAAATGTATTAAGGAGGGAACCATGAAGGAAGGTGCGATCATCAGGAGGATGATAAAGGCAGATATTGAGCACATCTCTCAAGCCTTTATCCATCAAGGGTGGCCGGGTAGAGAGGATATCTTGACTGACTATTTGCAGGATCAGGAGAATGGAGAGAGGGAAGTATTAGTAGCTGAGTCGGATGGATTTGTGGCAGGCTATATCACAATATTGCCTTATGCCAAGCACGGTCCTTTCGTGGGAGCCTTTCCTGAACTATCTGATTTTAATGTTTTTGAGCCATTTAGAAATCGAGGAATTGGGAATCAACTCTTAGAGGAGGCAGAAAAAAGAATCTGCCTACTGTCAGAGATTGTTACTTTAGGGGTTGGTTTACACTCGGGTTATGGCCCAGCTCAAAGACTGTATGTCAAACGGGGCTATATCCCAGATGGATCTGGCGTTTGGTTTAGGGATCAGCCCTTGGACCCTTACAGTTCTTGTGAAAACAATGATGACTTAGTCCTCTATTTTTCAAAAAGATTGAACAATGATATGCAGTAAAACAAAAGAGGCTGGGACAAAAGTCCTAGCCTCTTAATTGTTTTTGGATTGTCGAGCAAGACGCAGTGGTTGAGTGGGCTC
>NZ_JBDGEA010000030.1:0-11540 GCF_040908565.1 Streptococcus parasanguinis
TCTTTATCTTTTCTCTCGTAGACGTTTGATTGAACCGATCGACTTTTTAGATATTGCAGCCCCAAGCGTCATGATTGCCCAGAGCATTGGTCGCTGGGGAAACTTCTTTAACCAGGAAGCTTATGGAGCTACTGTTAAGAACCTCAACTACCTGCCCTCTTTTATTCGAGACCAAATGTATATAGATGGCAGTTATCGTCAGCCAACTTTCTTATATGAATCCAGTTGGAATCTGCTAGGATTTCTCTTGATCTTGATTCTTCGTAGAAAATCCCAATTTTTGAGGCAAGGTGAGATCACCGCCTTTTACCTCATCTGGTATGGATTTGGGCGAATGATCATCGAAGGAATGCGGACGGATAGCCTGATGTTTGCGGGTTTACGTGTTTCCCAGTGGCTATCGATGATCCTGATTCTAGTTGGACTCGCCATTATCGTTTACCAACGTCACAAAAAAGCCCCTTATTATGTAGAAGAAAAGGAGTAACATATGTTTATTGAAATCGCATACGGCCTTTTAGGCCTTGCCTTAGTAGCGCTTGTTATTTATATGATTTTTTTCCTTTCAAAGATTGGAAAAGTTGTAGATGAGACGCAAAAAACGATCCAAGTGTTGACATCAGATGTCAATGTCACCTTGCATCAGACCAATGATCTATTGGCAAAAGTCAATGTTTTAACAGATGATTTGAATCAAAAAGTTGCAACGATTGACCCGCTATTTACAGCTGTAGCGGATCTTTCCGTGTCAGTTTCAGATTTGAATGACCAAGCTCGTCAATTGAGTGTTAAAGCTGCATCAGCTGGTGGGAAAACTGTAAAAGCCTCTATCGGATTAAAAGCGATTCAGATGGCTTCAAAATTATTTAAATAGAATCGAGGAAAAAGATGGGACGTTTATCTAGTTTATTAATTGGTGTGATTTCAGGTGCTTCAGCAGCCTACTATTTATCAACTGAGCAAGGAAAGAAAGTTACTAAAAAAGTGGTGCGCTTTGTAAAAGACTATCAAGAAGATCCTCAAGAAGTGCATGAATCAGTTAAACAAACTGCTAAAGATGTTTCAAAACAAGCAGCAGAAGTCATCCAACAAACCAAAGAAAAAGTTGGATCTGGAGAAATTACGACAGGAACCGTTTTGGAATCTGTCAAAGAAAAAACGCAAGATGTGGTTGAAAAATCTCAAGAAGTCTATCACTCATTTAAGGATAAACTTCAAAAAGAAAATCTAAGTGGCAATGACTTGGTTCAATCCATTCGCAAACAAACAGAATCAGAAGACATCGTGCTAGACTTGGATGAAAAAGATCCTGAAGAAGCAGCTGAAGAAGAAACAAAAGAAGCGTAAAAAAGAGAGTGGGACAGAAATCGGTAATTCGTTAGAATTCGATTTCGTCGTCCCACCTCCGCACAGTTGAGTAGGGCTGTAAAAGCTGATGAAATCAGCGTAGTAGAGCCCACTCAACCACTGCGTCTTGCTCGACAATCCAAAAACAATTGAGAGGCTAGGACTTTTGTCCCAGTCTCTTTTTATGGAAATTACCTGATCAATTGGAGTTAGGTTTTGTCTTCAAATTTCAATATTCACATTAAAAAATTCGAAAAAAATAAAAAAATCAGGCGAACCTGATTTTTATTTTTTTCGTTTATTGTAGTAAATTCGGAATCCTTGAATACTGGCAAAGCTAGAACCAATAGCTAAGGCAAACGCAAAGAAGGTATTCATTTTCGTTGCTAAAAAGATAAAACTAAACACAACTGTCAACACACAGAAAATAGCGATATTTAAAAAATATAGCAATTCACTTAATTGAGGCGCGGGTTCAACTTCAGGAGCGTAGTCCTGAATAGGGGTTTCTTGGGTTTGTTTGGTTAATTCGATATAATCGAATTCTTCATCATAGTGTCTTAAATTTCTTACGGGCATTTTCTCTCTCCTAACAGTACTCTATTATTCTATCATGAATTCAGGTATATAAATGTTACAAAAATGTTACAAATTTTACAAAATGAATAAATTTTTCTAGAATATCGGAATTTTTGTTATAATGGTTCTATGAAAAATATTATGATTACAGCAACAGCAGAGAGTGTTGAGCAAGCGCAAGCCCTGATTGATGCAGGGGTTGACCGAATCTATGTCGGTGAAAAAGATTACGGATTACGATTGCCTCAAACTTTAAGCTATGACGAAATAAATCGAATTGCCCAATTAGTCCATGCTGCTGGCAAAGAATTGACAGTGGCTGTAAATGCACTCATGCACCAATCGATGATGGATTCAATCAAGCCTTTCTTAGATTTTCTAAAGGAAATTCAGGCTGATTATATTACTGTCGGAGATGCGGGCGTTTTTTATGTCTTGAAACGAGATGGCTATCCATTCAAAACGATTTACGATGCATCAACCATGGTCACTTCTAGCCGCCAGATCAATTTCTGGGGAAAACAAGCAGGAGCTTCTGAGGCTGTTTTGGCTCGTGAGATTCCATCTGCCGAATTATTCGTAATGGCTGAGAATCTTCAGATTCCAGCAGAAGTATTGGTTTACGGTGCTAGCATTATTCACCATTCAAAACGACCTCTTCTTCAGAACTATTACAACTTCATCAAGACAGAGGACTCTGTGACCAAAGATCGCGATCTGTTCTTAGCAGAACCAGGAGATCCAAATTCTCATTATTCGGTCTACGAAGACAAACATGGAACCCATATCTTCTCAAATAATGACTTGAATATGATGACCAAATTGTCTGAGTTGGTAGAACATGGCTTTGATCATTGGAAACTCGATGGTGTCTATTGTCCGGGTGAAAACTTTGTCAAGATTACAGAGTACTTTGTCAAGGCCCGTGATTTGATTCAAAAAGGAACATTTACACAGGATCAAGCCTATCTGTTTGATGAAGAAATCCGCAAATTGCATCCAGCCAATCGTGGTTTGGATACTGGTTTCTATGATTATGAACCAGATCGTGTAAAATAATAAAAAACTAGGGCTTCTTCGTTTGAGAGTTTTCCTTTTTCAGGGAACGAAGAGGCTATTCATTATATCGACAATCTTGTAAATTGGAGAAAACATGACAAATACAAAAAAACGTCCAGAGGTTTTGGTACCTGCTGGAACCTTAGAAAAACTAAAAGTTGCCGTTAATTATGGGGCAGACGCTGTGTTCGTTGGTGGACAAGCCTATGGTTTGCGGAGCCGTGCCGGAAACTTCACCATGGATGAGCTTCGTGAAGGAATTGAGTATGCTCATGCCCGTGGAGTAGATGTGCACGTCGCTTCAAACATGGTGACCCATGAAGGAAATGAACAGGGAGCAGGTGAGTGGTTCCGTGAATTGCGGGATATGGGACTTGATGCCGTGATCGTCTCAGACCCGGCCTTGATTGAAATCTGTGCAACTTATGCACCTGGACTCAATATTCACTTGTCTACGCAAGCTTCTGCAACCAATGTGGAGACTTTCCATTTTTGGAAAGAATATGGCTTGACCCGTGTCGTCTTGGCCCGCGAGGTATCCATGGAAGAGTTGGCAGAGATTCGTAAGCGTACCGATCTTGAGATCGAAGCCTTCGTTCATGGAGCCATGTGTATTTCCTATTCCGGACGTTGTACCCTTTCTAACCACATGTCTGACCGGGATGCCAACCGTGGTGGCTGTTCTCAATCTTGCCGTTGGAAATACGACCTTTACGACATGCCATTCGGCCAAGAACGTAAGAGTATCAAAGGGCAAGTTCCAGAAGAATACTCTATGTCAGCCGTTGACATGTGTATGATCGAGAATATTCCAGACATGATTGACAATGGGGTTGATAGCTTGAAGATTGAAGGCCGAATGAAATCTGTCCATTACGTATCAACAGTTGCTAACTGTTACAAGGCTGCTTGTGATGCTTATATGGAAAGTCCAGAAGCCTTTTATGCCATCAAGGATGATTTGATCAATGAATTGTGGAAGGTCGCTCAACGTGAATTGGCGACTGGATTCTACTACCAAACACCGACTGAAAATGAACAATTGTTTGGGGCACGTCGTAAGATTCCTCAATACAAATTTGTAGGAGAAGTGGTGGACTTTGATCCATCTACCATGACTGCGACAATTCGCCAACGGAATGTCATCAATGAAGGTGACCAAGTGGAATTCTACGGACCAGGCTTCCGTCATTTTGAATGCCAGATCCAGGATTTACATGATAAGGATGGAGTGAAGATTGATCGTGCGCCAAATCCGATGGAACTTCTCACGATCACTGTTCCACAAGAAGTGAAACCAGGAGATATGATTCGTTCTTGCCAGGAAGGTTTAATCAATCTCTACTCAAAAGATGGCGCAAGTAAAACTGTTCGAGTATAACAAAAAAAGAGAGGGTTAAACCTCTCCTTTTTGTTGGGCGATGCGAATATTATTGGGGACCAAACTGATTTTCTGGATCTCAGAAATCCGAATAATCGTGGACATACTCTTTTTAAAATTTTTCACGATCAGTTGTCGGCGTTCTTGGTCATATTTGACAATATCGCCTGTAAAACTCTTGTTTGAAAAAATAACATGTACCCCTTGTTTTTTTCGCAATGCTTGTTGAATGATTTCAATAATTCTCTCATCTTCTAATGGGGCAGGGGTACTGACTTTTCCATTGAAAAATTCATTTGCTCGGTCTTTAACGATCTCGAGAAATTTTTTCATAGCTAAATTCTCCATAACTTGATACAATATATTATAGATAATTTCAACGATTTTGTAAATGATTTACGAATATTAGAGATGAGAAGGCAAGAAAGGAGTCGTGAAATGGCAGAATTTTCATTCCAAATCGAAGAACATCTACTGGTCTTGTCAGAAAATGACAAGGGTTGGACCAAGGAATTGAACCGTGTAAGTTTTAACGGTGCTCCAGCTAAGTATGATATCCGGACCTGGAGTCCCGATCATACAAAGATGGGGAAAGGCATTACACTCACGAACGAAGAGTTTCAAGTTATGCTAGATGCATTTAAAAATTAACATAAAAAAGAGGTCCCTCAAAGACTTCTTTTTTTGTTATAGTCTAAGACTATATAGATGTCAAAGATATTAGATTATCCCAAACCCTTGTTTATCAGGTGTTGGACTGCTATAATGGTTGCATTAATGAATTAATGTAAAATTTATAGGAAAGAGGGAATCATATTGACACATACACATGCACCTTATCGCATAGACCATGTTGGGTCATTTCTTCGTCCAGCAACTTTGGTTCAAGCTCGTGAAGATTTCGCAGCTGGAAAAATCAGTCAGGCTGACTTAACAAAAGTAGAAGATCAAGCGATTCGTGACTTAGTTGAAAAAGAAATTTCTGCTGGTCTGAAGTCAGTAACGGATGGAGAATTCCGCCGTGCTTATTGGCATTTGGATTTCTTCTGGGGCTTTGGTGGCATTGATCACGTCCAAGCTGCACAAGGCTATCAATTCCATGATGAAACGACCAAGGCGGACTCGGCACTTGTAGTTGGAAAAATTACAGGAGCCAATCATCCATTTGTAGAGCATTACAAGTTCTTGCGTGATCTTGTAGCAGATGTAGATGGTGTAGAACCTAAATATACCATTCCAGCACCTGCGCAATTCTATTTTGAATTGATCCGTGATGCAGAACATGTAGAGCAATTGAATACCATCTATCCTGATTTTGCGGCTGTTCGTGAAGACATCAAGCAAGCCTATCTTCAAGTGATTCAAGATTTGTATGATGCAGGACTTCGGACACTTCAGGTAGATGATTGTACGTGGGGTGTCTTGGTAGACGATAATTTTTTGACGGCTTGGGGAGCAGCTCAAGACAAGTCAAAAGATGAGGTTCGCCGGGAACTCGCTGATCTCTTCTTGACCTTTAACAACGATGTCTACCAAAATGTTCCAGCTGGTTTGACCGTCAATACACACGTTTGTCGTGGGAACTTCCATTCCACCTGGGCTTCATCAGGTGGCTATGCACCGATTGCCAAAGAACTCCTTGGAGAAGAAGCGGTCAATGCGTACTTCCTTGAGTTTGACACCGATCGTGCTGGTGGTTTTGAACCACTTGCAGAAGTGACCCCTGGAAAAGGAGTGGTGTTAGGCCTCTTGACATCTAAGAGTGGTCAACTGGAGAACAAGGATGAAGTCATCGCTCGTATTAAAGAAGCGAGTCAGTATGTACCTTTAGAAAATCTTTACCTGTCTACTCAGTGTGGATTTGCTTCAACAGAAGAAGGAAACATTTTGACAGAAGAAGACCAATGGAAAAAAATCGATTTGATTAAAGAAATTGTCGCTGAAGTTTGGGGCGAATAAGGAGGAAGAAACATGTCAGATTTACTAAGTATTTATAAAGAATTGCAAGCTAAAAAATGGGTGGACTTGAGTCACCAGATCAATGCGGAAAGTCCACACTTCCCAGCCCTTCCTGCTTTGCAACAAGAAGATCTCTTCACGCTAAAAGATGGTTTCCATGTTCAAAAATTTACAGTGGTTGGTCAATACGGTACGCATATCGATGCACCAATTCACTTTGTAGAAGGTGGTCGTTGGTTAGATGAGATTGACCTCAAAGATCTCCTCTTGCCACTCTATGTTATCGACAAGTCTAAAGAAGTTGCAGCCAATCCAAACTTTATCTTGAGCAAACAAGATATTTTAGATTTCGAAGCAGAGCATGGACAAATTGCAGAAGGGGCCTTTGTGGCCTTCCGTAGTGATTGGTCAAAACGTTGGCCGGATCAAGATGCTATGCGCAACCTTGATGAAAATGGGGTTCAACAAAGTCCAGGATGGAGCCGTGAAGCTCTGGAATTCTTGATTCATGAACGTCATGTCAAAGCTGTGGGGCATGAAACCTTTGATACTGATGCGGGTATTCCAGCAGCAGAGCATGGCTTGGTCAATGAATACTACCTCTTGGAACAAAACATCTACCAAGTTGAAGTCTTGAACCAATTGGATCAAGTCCCAGCTGTAGGTGCCTTGATTTCAATTGCCTTCCCTCATTGGGACAAGGCAACTGGTTCACCTGTTCGTGCCATTGCCATCTTACCATAAGCGAAGAAAAAAGCTTGAAGTATAAGGACTTCAAGCTTATTTTTTATCTCATGGTTACGAATTCTTCTGATCCAGTTGGGTGAATGGCGACGGTTGCGTCGAAATCGGCTTTCGTCGCTCCCATCTTGATAGCAACGGCAAAACCTTGGATCATTTCGTCCACTCCATATCCAAGTCCATGGAGACCAACGACTTTTTCTTCTGGCCCCGCAGTGATGAGTTTAAATTTTGCCTGTTGGCGGTGTTGGGTAACGGCGGTGTACATGGAAGCAAATTGAGAAGTATAGACTTTGATATTCTCTTTTCCATAAGCTTCCTGGGCTTCTTCCTCCGTTAAGCCAACAGTTCCGATAGCGGGATGAGAAAAGACAACGGTCGGGATACTTGTATAATCCATTTTGGCATTGACTTTTCCATTGAATAGACGTTCAGAAAGAGTGCGTCCAGCTTTAATAGCGACAGGAGTCAACTCTTTTTCTCCTGTGACATCCCCAAGAGCATAGATTCCTGGAATAACTGTATTCTGGTATTCGTCCACTGCAATGAATCCTTTTTCATTTAAGGTGACGCCTGCAGCTTCTAGATTGAGATCCTGGATATTTGGTTTTCGTCCTGTTGCCCAGATAACATGTTCTGCCACGTGGCTAGTCATATCTTCAAAATATATCTTCACACGACCGTCTGCTAATTTTTCAAGCTTCATGGGAACCTTATGTTTGTGAAGCGGAAGGTTTTGTTTTTCCATTTCTTCCATTAAGCCATCGACAATATAGGAATCAAAACTACGTAAAACCCGATCTTTTCGGATGAAGAGGTCTGTTTGAACGCCTAAATGGTGGAGCACACCGGCTAGTTCCACCGCGATGTAGCCTGCCCCAATAATGGCAACAGATGTAGGGAGTTCTTCCCAAGCAAAGACATCATCAGAAGTTTCGCCGAATTCTGCTCCAGGAACAGAAGGGATGAAAGGATGGGCACCGGTCGCAATCACGATATGCTTGGCCTTAATGGTTTCTCCATCTACCTCAACTGTATGAGCATCCACAAAACGAGCACGACCTTCAATCAATTCGACTCCATTGCGTTTAAAACTACCATCATAAGAATTCCGAGAACGATCTATATAGGCTTCGCGATTTTTTCTTAAGGTTGCAAAATCAAATTCGGTCTGTTCAGAAGTAAATCCATAATCTGGCCCGTAATCACGAATGGCTTCTGCAATTTGTGCACCATACCACATAATCTTTTTAGGTACACATCCTCTGTTGACACAGGTGCCCCCCAATTGTTTTTCTTCGATGACAGCAGCGCGTGCTCCGTGCTCCCCAGCCCGGTTCATGGTAGCGATTCCTCCACTGCCTCCACCGATTGAAATAATATCAAATTCTTTCATGTTTTCCTCCTAAATGGGATTTCAGATTGATTGTAATATCAATTGTTACAAAAGTCAAGAGTTTAGCATGTTCCCAAGCATTTAAATTTCATCTTGCTGTGTCAATTTTAGATAGAAAAGTAAGGAAATATGGTATACTATGGTATAGAATAAAACGCTTTCGTTGATGGAGAAAAACGATGAAGAAATTGAAAAAATGGCAACTATTTACAGCTGCAGGTGCAGCAATTGTGGTGATTGGAACAGGAAGTGTGATGATGTTTTCGCACCCAAGTACTCCTGATCAGGCAATCACGAAAGAAACTCCAATGGTGCAAACGGTCAAGGATGGATCGATCGCTTCTTCAGTCTTGTTAACTGGGAAAGTCACTGCCAACCAAGAACAGTATGTCTATTTTGATGGAACCAAAGGGGATTTGCAGTCGATTTTGGTCAATGTCGGAGATCAAGTGACGGCCGGTCAGCCAATCGTTCAATATAGCAGTACAGAGGCCCAAACCGCTTATGATGCAGCCGTTCGTGCTGTCAATAAGGCAGATCGTCAGTTAAATGATCTACTGACAAATGGTGTGACCATTGATACGACAGGAGATGAAGAGGCAGATGCCAAGTCAGCTTCACAAACCCAACGTACTGTTGATTCTCAAGCTAGCGATTTACGAGATGCCAAGTCGGATGCAGTCGATAATATGAACAAGGCTAAGGCTCTTCTGGATGCGACAACTGTCAAGAGTAATACAGATGGTACTGTGGTCGAAGTTAATAAAGATGTTTCAAAATCGACTACAGGGACCAACCAAACTCTGGTTCACATTGTGAGCAACGGAAATTTACAAGTCAAAGGGGAATTATCTGAATACAATTTGGCCAATATCTCTGAAGGTCAGGAAGTGGTTCTCACTTCCAAGGTTTATCCGGATAAAACCTGGACAGGAAAGATTTCTTATGTAGCGAATTATCCGACTGACGCGGCTCAAGCAGGTGCCAATGCAGCAGGTGGAACACAAGGAAGTGGGGGCGCCAAGTACCCATTCACAGTAGATATTACTAGTGACATTGGGGAACTCAAACAAGGCTTTTCTGTCAATATTGAAGTCAAAAGTTCTACCCAACATCCCCTTGTTCCCGTGACCAGTGTCATGGCTGATGGGGATACGAGCTATGTATGGACGGTCGAAAATGGTAAGGCTAAGAAAGTAAAAGTGACGCTTGGTAACGCCGATGCAGAAAACCAGGAAATCTTGTCAGGCTTGAAGAAAGATGCCCAAGTTATTGTGAATCCTAATGAGAAACTGGAAGATGGAAAAGAGATCGGAAAATATGACAAAATTGATTGAACTAAAAGGAATCAATAAAACCTATAGAAATGGAGACCAGGAACTTCGTGTCTTAAAAGACATCGATTTAGAAGTCGAAGAGGGAGAGTTTGTGGCCATTATGGGCCCGTCTGGTTCAGGAAAATCAACCTTGATGAACGTCATTGGCCTGTTGGATCGCCCGACCAGTGGAGAGTATTTTCTAGAAGGTCAGGAGGTTGGAAATCTCAGTGAGAAAAAATTAGCGCGTGTTCGAAATGAACAGATCGGTTTTGTATTTCAACAATTCTTTCTTCTCTCCAAGCTCAATGCTTTTCAAAATGTAGAGCTCCCTCTCATTTATGCAGGAGTTCATCCTGCTAAACGGAAGGAATTAGCTGAGCAATACCTTGAAAAGGTAGAGCTCCATTCTCGCATGCACCATTTGCCTTCAGAGCTCTCAGGGGGTCAAAAACAGCGGGTGGCAATTGCCCGAGCACTGGTTAATCAGCCCGCCATCGTCTTAGCAGATGAACCAACCGGTGCCCTAGATACTAAGACGGGAGAGCAAATAATGGATTTGCTAACCAAGTTAAACCAAGAAGGAAAAACCATTATCATGGTTACACACGAGCCAGAAATTGCAGCTTTTGCCCATCGTCGCATCGTCATTCGTGATGGAGTGATTTCCTCGGATAGCAAGCTGGAAGGGAGGACCTAATGCAAAATTGGAAATTTGCGATCAGCTCGATTATGAGCCATAAATTACGGTCTTTCTTGACCATGGTAGGGATCATTATTGGGGTTGCTTCTGTCGTTGTCATCATGGCTCTGGGAGATGGCATGAAAGCTGGTGTTACCAAGACCTTCACTAAGGACCAAGAATATGTACAAATCTCTTATTCTCCCAATAAGAGTGGCTATGTGACAGGAATCAATATTGGCCCTTCTGAAGATACAGGTGAGGGTGGAGGCGAAGGTGGCCCTGCAGCTGAAGACCGAGGGATGGCTGCTCCATCGGATATCGATGGGGAAAATGCTGAAGATATTGATGGTCAAGTCCAAGAAGCACCACCAGTTGTGCAAGAATCTTGGGTCAAGGAATTAACCAAGATTCAAGGAATCGATGGCTATTATGTAGGCAATACCTCCAATGCAACCATTGCTTTTCAAAAGAAAAAAGCAGACGGAGTGAATATCCAAGGGGTAAATGAGACCTATTTTTCTGTCAAGAAGGTGGAACTCCTATCAGGACGAAAATTAACTCCTTCAGACTATAGTAATTTCTCCCGGGTGGTGCTTCTGGATGAAGGCTTGGCTCAACAATTATTTGGAACGGAGAATCCACTGAATCAGGTGGTCTCTGTTGGAGACAACAATTATCGCGTCGTTGGAATTTTCAAGGATCCAAATGCAGGGACAGCCCTCTACGGAGCTTCTTCAGGTGGAAGTGCCTTGATGGCAAATACTCAGCTGGCCTCTGAATTCGGAACGGATGAAATTCAAAATATTGTCGTCCATGTACCAGATGTGAAACAGATCAAAACTGTTGGGATTGAAGCTGCTCAAAAGTTAACAGAACTTTCAGGTGTTCGCCAAGGAGAATTCCAAATCTTTAATTTGGATAGCATCCTTGAGGAAACTAATAAAGTAGTAGGAATTATGACATCAGTCATCGGAGCTATTGCAGGGATATCCCTCTTAGTTGGTGGCATTGGAGTCATGAATATCATGTTGGTTTCTGTTACCGAGCGGACGAGAGAAATTGGTCTTCGCAAGGCCT
>NZ_JBDGEA010000031.1:0-8633 GCF_040908565.1 Streptococcus parasanguinis
AGTTGATTGGATTTGGAGAAAAGATCGATGACATCGGACCATTCCATTCAGAAAACTTCATGAGAGGTCTCTTGGAAGGCTTGATTTAAAGTCGAATAAAAAAGACAAATTGTTGGAAGGACAATTTGTCTTTTTTGTTTCCTTACGCTATCAAAAAACCACCCGAAGGTGGCTAACTTTAATTCTTAGGTTGAGGTTTCCAAACCCACTCTGCTCCGTAATCTGCAAGGAGATCATCGGATGCAGTTGGTCCCATGGATCCTGACTTGTACTCATAGAGCGGTGCTCCATTTTCAGCCCATAGTTTTTCGATCCGGTCAATCAATTGCCATGAAGCGCGGACTTCGTGCCAGTGGCTGTAATTGGTTGAGTCATTGTTTAACACGTCGAAAATTAATTTTTCATACGGCTCTGGGGATGCTCCAGTTGCGGTCGCATCTGTCTCGTAGTCAAAGGAAATCGGTGCGATACTGAATTTTTCACCGACCTCTTTTCCGTTGATACTCAATGAGAAACCTTCATTTGGTTGGATATAAATGGTCAAGACATTTGGTTGCAAGCTATGTCCAAAGATGGAGTCGGTTTGCTTGAAGACCACATTGACCATGGTTCCTTTTTGCGTCAAGCGTTTTCCAGTACGGAAGAAGAAAGGAACTCCACGGAAGCGATCGCTATCAACAAAGAACGCACCAGAAGCATAGGTCTCCGTAGTAGATTCAGGGTCGACATTGGGCTCACTGCGATAAGAGATATCTTTTTTCCCTTCGATGGTCCCTGAATGGTATTGACCACGGATAAAGAATTTCTTTAACTCATCATCTGTTGGATTGTGCAATTGCTCAAAAACTTTAACTTTTTCAGCTCGAATCGCATCCTTGGTAAAGGTAGCTGGTTTATCCATAGCAAGCAAAGACAAAAGCTGAAGGGTATGGTTTTGCACCATGTCTCGGAGGGCTCCAGAATGATCATAGTAGCCACCGCGTTCTTCAACCCCCAGGCGTTCAGCAAAGGTAATTTGGATATTGTCAATAAAGTCTCGGTTCCATAGGTTGTCAAAAATGAGATTGCCGAAACGAATGGCAAAGATATTTTGGATCATTTCTTTGCCAAGGTAGTGGTCAATTCGGAAGATTTGCTCCTCATCAAAGGTTTCTTCCAATTCCTGGTTGAGCTGACTAGCCGTTTCTAGGTCTGTACCAAAAGGTTTTTCAACAATCAAGCGCTCAAAGCCTTGTCCATCGACAATCCCTTCTGATTTCAAGTGTTTGGCAATAGTTCCAAAAAATTGAGGGGCCATGGATAAGAAGAAGACCTTGTTGTGTTCCGTTTGGTATTTTTCATCCAGAGTGCATTGCAATTCGCGCAGAGCGATGTAATGTTCGGTATCATTGACATCATGACTTTGATAGTAGAAATGACTGGCGAATTCTTGGGCTTGTTGAGGGCTATCGGCGAGGTCTGTGATGGATTCTACCACGACTGATTCAAAATATTCTTTGCTCCAGGGTCTACGGGCTGTTCCGATCACTGCAAAGTGTTCAGATAGATTTCCTGATTTATAGAGTCTAAAAAGGGATGGGTAGAGTTTTCGCTTGGCTAAATCTCCACTGGCCCCGAAAATGGTTACAATAACTTTTGAAGACATTTAAGTACCTATTTCCTATTTTATTAACCATATTTTACCATAAAATCTACAAGATTTCTTTGCTGGAATCGTTGTTCCTAATATTTTCCGATGGGATTTGAGTAGACAGCATCGAAAAAGCTAGAACCAATGTGGATTCTAGCTTGAACTGTTATAAGATAATTGGATCTACAATGTAAGCTCCATCAGAATACGCGGTAGACATAAGGATTAGATGGTTTTGTAATGGTTTGACAATCCGTAATGTGGAGGACAGGCAAGCTTTGCTTGAGCTGTTTGTGGTATTCAATGGACAAGGTTCCTTTTGCATGGATCCAGGTATTGTTGTCAAAATGTTGAGGAGCACCGGTTGTTAAAAGACCGTAGACACCCGAGTCTGCGATACAGTGGATGATCCCAAAGCGAAAGAGGAATTGACTGTCTTTGTTATTAGGGTCATTGTATACAAAACCGGTCAACTCGATGGTCTTTCCCGCAAATTGGTCTGGATAATCATAAATAACTTCCATGACTTCCATATAATTTTCAGTAGTCACCTGGATCACCTTTTTATCAACATATTTCTTAGCTGCCTGCTTCATCTCTGACTCATAGGCGGACTTAGTGAAATAGCTACTGGTATCCGGTTTGAGATACTGGGTTGTTGTCCCTTCATCCTGTTGGATTTCTTTGGAAGAACCTGCTGCCACTGGGAAGTGATAGCCTTTGGCAGAGACAGTTTGAGAATCCAGCGTCACTGTTGGGAAAAATAAGCCGACAAACAAAGGAATACAGAGCAAGAAGATACTCGCCACTTTTGCCCATAAGCCGGATAGATGACTATGGATTTTCATTTGTTTGACCCAGATAATCAGCTGCACAAGAGCTAAAATGAAGGACAAAAACATGGAAATATAAGCCAAGTAAGAATAGTGTAAGTTGATGTATTGATTGAGCTTACCGGATAATTGAAGATACATGGTGAGCTCAAAATAACCTGCTAAGATCAAAAATCGTATCATAAAGCTACCCCCACAATCCAAGAGTATAGGAGCACAACTCCACAGACAATTCCGATAAATTGCCAGATAAAACGGGTCTTGAGATAATTTTTCATCATGAGGAGATTCTTGACATCAAGCATGGGTCCAATCACCAGAAAGGCCAGCACCGGCGCTACTCCAAAACTACTCAGAAGAGAGGAGCCGATAAAGGCGTCCGCCTCGCTACAAAGTGAGAGGAGGAAGGACAAGGCCATAAGGAGGAGAATAGCAATAACCGGTGTCGCACTGATCGAAGTGAGGATCCGTGTTGGGACATAGACTTGGACGAGGCTTGCAAAAAGACAACCGAATACCAAGTAGCGTCCTGTATCAAAGAATTCATCAATTGCCTGCACCAAAACTTGAAAGAGCTTTTGACCTTTGCTTAAATCGCTAAAATCATGTTCATGCACAGGCTTGCGATGTTCTTTTTGGATCGAATCTGTCTGAATAAAGCCAAGGAAGATCCCTAGTACCATTGCGACCAGTAGGGAACCCAGGGCGCGATAGAGGGCCATCTTAATGGAATTCCCAAAGGCTGAATAGGTCGCAAAGAGAACGATGGGATTGATGACCGGTGCTGTCACCAAAAAGGGAACAGCAGTATAACTTGGGACTTTCTTTTCTAGAAAGCGATTGATAATGGGAACAATTCCGCATTCACAGGAAGGAAAGATAAAGCCGACAAAGCTCCCAAAGAAGATTCGCCCAAATTTATTTTTGGGAAGAAAACGGTAAACCTTCTCAGGTGTGACATAAACCTCAATCATTCCTGAAATGATACTTCCGATCAGGACAAAGGGCAGGGCCTCAATGATAATCGAGAGAAAAATAGCCCCAGCCTGTAAGACGCTAGAGGGAAGGTGTTGAAAGAATGTCATTACTTAGCCTTCTTTGCATCTTTAGCAGCCGTTTCAGCTTTCTTTTTTTCTTCAGGGAATTCAACTGTTTTTTCTAGATCTGGAAAACTTGCAAAGTTTTCAAACATTTTATCAAGATCATCTGTCTTAGAAAATTTAATAGCCATTTTTGGGCCTCCTTTTTCCTTTTCTATCATTATAACAAAAAGGAAAGATCAAGGGGGAAATAGAGCATAAAAGACAAGGAGGAAACTTCTACAAAACCCTAGCAAATAGGTGGCTAGAAGCCTTGGCTACGGTAAAATATGCTATAATAGAAGCTATGGATAAATATGAAAAAATAGCCCAAGAATTGGGTGTTAGCTTAAAACAAATCGATACCGTATTGAGTCTGACCGCAGAAGGCTCAACCATTCCCTTCATTGCTCGCTATCGAAAAGATATGACGGGAAATTTAGATGAAGTAGCGATCAAGGCTATTATTGATCGGGACAAATCCTTAACGGCTCTAGCTGAACGAAAGGAAACCGTCCTTGCTAAGATTGAGGAACAAGGCAAACTGACAGAGGCGCTCAAGCAGGCTATTGAAGCTGCTGAAAAATTAGCGGATGTCGAAGAGCTTTATCTACCTTATAAGGAAAAACGACGGACTAAGGCGACGATTGCCCGAGAAGCAGGACTTTTCCCCTTGGCACGTCTCATCCTGCAGAATAGTCCAAACTTGGAAGTAGAGGCACAGAAATTTACCTGTGAGACCTTCCCAACTGAAACCGCTGCTTTAACTGGTGCAGTGGATATTCTGGTAGAGGCTATTTCAGAGGATACCCAATTGCGGGCCCTCACCTATCAAGAAATTCATGGTCATTCCCTCATGACCTCAACCTTGAAGGATGACAGCTTAGATCCTAAGAGAACCTTTGAAATCTACTATGATTTTTCTGAGAAGATCAAGAGTATGCAAGGCTACCGGACCCTGGCTCTCAATCGTGGGGAAAAATTGGGCATTCTTAAAGTCGGATTTGACCACCATTTGGATCGGATCATTCGTATTTTTGAGGCTCGTTTTAAAACTAAAAATGCCTATGTCGATGAGGTTATTCAGCAAGCGGTTAAGAAAAAAATCGTACCTGCGATTGAACGTCGAATTCGGACAGAGTTGACAGAAGTGGCAGAAGACGGAGCCATTCAATTGTTCTCTGAAAATCTACGGAATCTATTGCTTATCCCTCCATTAAAAGGGCGCGTGGTCCTTGGATTTGACCCAGCCTTTCGGACAGGTGCTAAACTAGCCGTTGTCGATGAGACAGGAAAGATGCTTGCAACCCAGGTTATCTATCCAGTTGCCCCTGCAAAACCAGCTCAAATCGAGCAAGCTAAAAAGGATCTGTCCTCCTTGATCAAGGAGTTTGACGTAGAGATTATTGCGATCGGGAATGGAACCGCTAGCCGTGAAAGTGAGGCCTTTGTCGCTGAAGTACTCCATGACCATCCAGGGGTCCGCTATGTCATTGTCAATGAAAGTGGAGCCTCTGTCTACTCAGCTAGTGAGTTGGCCCGTCATGAGTTCCCAGAATTAACTGTTGAAAAACGCTCGGCTATCTCCATTGCCCGCCGCTTGCAAGATCCCTTGGCTGAGTTGGTGAAAATCGATGCCAAGTCGATCGGTGTCGGTCAATACCAGCACGATGTCAATCAGAAAAAATTGACAGAAAGTTTGGATTTTGTCGTGGATACAGTGGTCAACCAAGTTGGAGTTAATATCAATACCGCTAGTCCCTCTCTCTTAGCGCATGTAGCTGGACTTAATAAAACCATCTCTGAAAATATTGTGAAATACCGGGAAGAAGAAGGGATGATCCTCTCACGGGCGCAGATTAAAAAAGTCCCTCGTCTCGGAGCCAAGGCTTTCGAGCAGTCTGCTGGATTTTTACGCATCCCTGAAAGTAAAAACATTTTGGACAATACCGGTGTTCACCCTGAAAGTTACAAGGAAGTTGAAAAACTTTTTCAACTTCTTGAAATTACTGAGCTCGATGCATCCGCTCAGGAAAAATTAAAAGCTGTGAATATAGAAGAAATGTCTTCTCAGCTAGATCTGGGGCCGGAAACCCTGAAAGATATCATTGCTGATCTCCTAAAACCAGGTCGCGATTTGCGGGATTCCTTTGATGCACCCGTGCTCCGTCAGGATGTCTTGGATATTAAAGACCTGTACATTGGCCAAAAATTAGAAGGGGTTGTGCGCAATGTGGTTGACTTCGGAGCCTTTGTCGATATTGGCATTCACGAGGATGGCTTGATTCATATCTCCCATATGAGCAAGCAATTTATCAAGCATCCAAGCCAAGTCGTCTCTGTAGGAGATGTAGTGACGGTCTGGGTGAAGAAGATCGACGTGGAACGTGAAAAAGTCAACCTCAGTTTGGTAGCACCGAATGAATCTGACTGACTATGTACGCCAAGTCTCCCTAGAAGATTTTGGGAGGGAATTCCGCCATCGAGCAGAGTGGAATGCGCGTCTCCAGACCACCGGAGGTCGTTTCTTTCCTAAGGATCGGCATCTTGATTTCAACCCCAAGATTTACCAGACTTTCGGATTAGAGACCTTTCGGAAAATCGTCCGCCATGAGCTCTGCCATTACCATCTTTACGATCAAGGAAAGGGATATCGCCACAAAGATCCAGCCTTTAAGCAACTCCTCCAGCAAGTGGACGGTCTTCGTTTCACACCACCTCTACCAGAAAAATCAAGAAAAAAGCGAGTTTATCTCTACCGATGTTCTCATTGTAGACAAGAGTACAGTCGAAAGCGAAAAATTGATCTGAAGAAGTATGCTTGTGGTCGCTGTCGTGGTCGCCTGCACTTCCTTGAAATGAGACAAGAGTAAGAATCGGTCTTTAGGCGGATCTATTTCCAGTTAGACTCTGCTAAAATAGGTCTAACTAGAAAGAGGAATATCAAATGACAGCATCATTTTACAAATTAAAACGACACCGCCTGGTTTCAGGTGTGCTAGCTGGACTGGCTGATAAATTTGGTTTGAGTGTAACGTTGCTACGCTTCTTGTTTATACTCTTTACAGTCTCCCATGCCTTTATCGGTGTGATTATCTATTTACTGTTAGATACGACCTTACCTTATAAGGACGAAGAGGAGCAGGAAATATTTGACGATGGCCCTCGACCTCGTCGGAGAAAAGAGGCCGAACCCATTCATGATCAGAATGATAGTCCGTTTTTCTAAAAGGAGATCCGGGTGAAGCAGAAGTTCTATTACCTTGCTTTTATTCTGTACCTCCTATTCAGTTTTGTAGGACAGTTTTTCATTTTAAATCGTGTTTTTGGAGAAGGAGTTGGAACAGTTTTGATGGGATTGCTCCTTTTTCCACTGGGCATTTGGAATAGTCTCTTCTACCTCTTGTTTCTGACAACAGAAAGGGCAAGAGAGCCACAAATTTATCGGTTTTCGATTTTATTTCTACCGATGTTGTACCTGGTTTTGTCCTTGTTGGGGGGAGGACCTGCCATCTTTATGCTCGGCTTGATCGCATTTCCTTCAAATGCGGTGGTCTATGCTGTCTCGACTGGAATCAAATCCATGATCAAAGATTTCTTGCAAGGCTGAAGGCTGGAGCATTCTTCAGATGTTACCATCATTTCCTAGAGGTTAGAGACATTTGTCTTGGCCTCTTTTTAGTAGCATTAAAAAGGAGTTGAAAATGGATTATTCAAATGACACTTCAGTCTCTCGTCTGAAGAGAAAATCTGCTATAATAGAGAGAGAATTTTAAAAGGGAGAATGATATGGCAGTTACTGTTCGCGATATACAGGAAAAGCTTCGTCTGTCAGTTGTTTATGGGGATGATAACCTCTTAAGCAAGGAAATTACGACTGCGGACATCTCACGTCCAGGTCTTGAAATGACGGGCTATTTTGACTATTACACACCTGAGCGGATTCAGCTTGTAGGAATGAAAGAATGGTCCTACCTGGTGAAGATGAGCTCTCACAACCGACATCAAGTTTTGCGCAAGATGTTCCAGCCAGAGACACCTGTCATCATTGTCGCGCGGAATTTAGACATTCCAGAAGAAATGTTACGGGCTGCGGAAGAGAAGCAGCTGGCTATTTTAAAGAGCAATGTTGCGACGAGCCGTTTGTCTGGTGAGTTATCCAGTTATTTGGATAGCCGCCTGGCAGAACGTACGAGTGTACACGGTGTCTTGATGGATATTTATGGGATGGGTGTCTTGATCCAAGGAGATAGCGGAATCGGAAAAAGCGAGACAGGTCTGGAACTTGTCAAGCGGGGTCACCGCCTCGTAGCAGATGACCGAGTCGATATCTATGCGAGAGATGAGATGACCCTTTGGGGAGAGCCTGCTGAAATCCTACGTCACCTACTAGAGATTCGTGGTGTCGGGATTATCGATGTCATGAGTCTATACGGCGCGAGTGCTGTCAAGGATTCATCACAAGTCCAAATCGCTATTTACTTGGAAAATTATGCCAAGGACCAAACTTATGATCGTCTTGGTAATAATGCAGAAGAGTTGGAAATCGGTGGAGTCACCATTCCTCGTATTCGCATTCCAGTGAAGACAGGTCGAAATATTTCGGTCGTGATTGAAGCAGCAGCCATGAATGTTCGTGCCAAACAAATGGGCTATGATGCCACTAAAACCTTTGAAGAACGTTTGTCCCAGTTGATTAGTCAAAATGAGGTGAAGGAATGAATCCAGTAGCCCTTCAATTAGGTCCGATCAGTATTCGTTGGTACGCAATTTGTATTGTCTCTGGTTTGATTCTAGCTGTTTATCTTTCCATGAAAGAAGCGCCTCGTAAGAAAATTGATTCAGATGCCATTATTGATTTCATTCTGATTGCTTTTCCTCTTGCGATTGTGGGTGCCAGACTCTATTACGTTACTTTCGAATGGGGCTATTATAGCCAGCACCTTGGTGAGATTTTTGCTATTTGGAACGGGGGGATTGCGATTTATGGTGGTCTCTTAACGGGTGCTTTAGTTCTTTATCTTTTCTCTCGTAGACGTTTGATTGAACCGATCGACTTTTTAGATATTGCAGCCCCAAGCGTCATGATTG
>NZ_JBDGEA010000032.1:0-7481 GCF_040908565.1 Streptococcus parasanguinis
GTAGAGCCCACTCAACCACTGCGTCTTGCTCGACAATCCAAAAACAATTAAGAGGCTAGGACTTTTGTCCCAGCCTCCATATGAAGATTGTTTCAATCTTAATAAATGAACACACCCTAAATGCTATGTGAAAAAGATAAAGTCTCTTGTGAGCATCGCTCCCTGCGACAATTTCCTTTTTTCACTTTGCATTTTACGCCCTTTGTATCTTAACTTAGTCTTTCTTCTAATTCAAAGTCGATTGGTAGGGTTTGTAAAAAGTGCTCCAACTCACGTTCCCAGTAGAACCATTCGTGCTTGCCTGGGCTGTGGGTATAGGTGACATCCAAGCCTAACTTTTCTAATTCCTTGACTTCAAAATTATTGGCTTCATAAAGGAAATCCTGCTCCCCACACCAGATCCATAGTTTGGTCTTCTTATCTGAAAACTTCTTGGCAGCAGTCTCTAGCGAATAGGGACTGGTCGTCCAATCCTCAATCTCTCCAAAAATTCCCTTCCAAAAAGCTGGTTGTTCCAAGTCATTGTTTTCAAAATCCCGATCGTGAAAACTAAGTGCTCCAGAGAAACTCGCAGCTCGAGAGAAACGATTTGTCTTGAGGGCCAAGAGCATTGATCCATAGCCGCCCATGGATAGACCCGCAATAAAGGTTTTCTCCCGTTTCTTAGTCATATTCGGGAAGAAGCGAGAAAGAGTCTCTGGCAATTCTTTCGCAATGGCCGTGTAGTAGTTGTAGCCATACTGGGTATCGGTGTAAAAGCCATTATTGGTGTTGGGTAGGACCACGATCAGATTGGTATTGCGCAGGATGCGCTCCACATTGGTCCGCTTCAACCAAGAGTGGTGATTGCCATTCATCCCGTGTAAGAGATAGAGAACCGGAATATCCGTATCTGCCGGATCTTCCACGCGCGATGCATCGGGATAAAGAACGGACACCCCCCACTCCATCTTCAAGGCTTCTGAATAATACTCAATCTGCATAACTGCCATTTGCTTCCCTCTTTCTACTGTTAAAAACACTCGGCAAGCCTTCGGCTGCCAAGCGTTTCCATTTCTTCCATTATTTTACTTCCATCACGACTGGTAGGATGGCTGGACGACGTTTGGTTTGTTCAAATAAGAACTTAGACAAGTTGTCGCGCACCAAACCTTTTAACTCACCCCAGTCAAAGCTATCTTGATTCAAATAATCTTCGACGCTTTGGTTGACCAATTCGCAACTTTCACGAAGAATATCCCGACTTTTCTTGACATAGACAAAACCACGAGTGTGCACGCGCGCTTTGGAAATAATCTTCTTCTCTTTGCGATTCACCGTGATCGCCACGATAAAGATCCCGTCTTCTGACAAGACCTTGCGGTCACGAAGGACGATATTGCCCACATCACCAATGGCATTCCCATCGATCATGACATCTCCCGCTGAGACGCTACCGGCAGGAACGAAGTCACCCTTTTCATACTCCATTACCGTTCCGCGTTTTGGAATAAAGATGTTTTCAGGCAAAATCCCGACTTCCATCGCCACCCGCGCATGAGCATCCAATTCACGGTATTCCCCTTGGATCGGGAAGAGATATTTAGGACGAAGAAGGTTGATCATCAACTGCAAGTCCCGTGCGTTTCCGTGACCAGATACGCGCAAGCTGGACGTGATCAATTTGACAACTCCACCTGCTTGGTAGACCATGTTTTCTACACGAGCTACCACTGCTTCTTTGGCAATCGATGGCGTTGTAACGATGTAGACCAAGTCTCCATCTTTGATTTCCACATAGCGGTGACGACCAATCGACATCTTGCGCAAACCATTGATCGGCTCACCCATTCGGCCTGTTTCCAAAATGATCAATTCATGATCCTCGAAACGGCTCATTTCTTTTGGTTTGATCAAGAGTTTTTCGTTAGCAAGAGATAATTTATTCAAGCGAATGGCTGTGCGGACGATGTTTTCCACATCGAACCCTGTCAAGACCACCCGGCGACCAGTCTCAGCTGCAGCGTCAAAGACCTGCTGGATCCGAGAAAGGTTGCTGGCTACCGCCGCCACGATCACACGACCATCCCAGTCTGCAATCGTATCTAAGATGGCATCGCCCACTTCTTGCTCACTGGCAACTTGAATCTTGCTATCCGCATTCGCTGAATCACTCAAGAGGGCAAGCACACCTTCGCGTCCAATCTCAGCTAGGCGAGCAAAGTCCGTCGCATAAGACTCGCTGGCAGTTTGGTCAAATTTAAAGTCTCCTGTGTAGACGATATTGCCCTCAGGAGTGCCAATCACAATCCCGATACTTTCAGGGATGGAGTGGGTTGTTTGAAAGAAAGAGACGACGGCATCACCAAAATCAATCTCAGAATTCTGATCGATGACATGGAAGTCGTTGAATTTCTTCACACTGTCATTGCTTTTGACAAAGAGTTTAGCCAACTCAATGGTCAACTCTGTCCCGAATACAGGAACTTTGGCTTCGGCCAAAAGATAAGGCAAAGCCCCAATGGCATCCGCGTGACCATGGCTCAAGAAAACACCCGCAATGCGGTCCTTGTTTTCAAATAGATAGTCCATGTTGGGGATAACGACATCCACCCCAAGTTGCTCATTTTCTGGATACTTCAAACCTGCATCCAAGACAAAAATCGAATCGTTCACTTCGGCAACGTAGAGATTTTTCCCATTTTCTCGAACACCGCCCAAAGTGACTAATTTAATACTACTCACTGTTGTCTCCTTTAGTGTGATTATTTTAATACTTACGGTCCTTGGTCGCCCAAGTCGAATTACAGTTTTGCAAATACTTGCATATCCACTCTATTATACAATTTTTTTCTCTTTTTTTCAAAAAGCTTTCCAC
Source organism: Streptococcus parasanguinis (assembly GCF_040908565.1). Lineage (GTDB taxonomy): Bacteria > Bacillota > Bacilli > Lactobacillales > Streptococcaceae > Streptococcus > Streptococcus parasanguinis_AC. Next base: position 2,858 of record NZ_JBDGEA010000032.1, read on the forward strand.
AGCAAAAAAAGCCCTCTCATCTGAAGTAGATGAGAGGACTTCTAGGCGCCTATTTTTAGGGGGAAAAGACCCTAAAGATGGTAATCTCCCCGTTTATTTTCAATGATCCGCATAGCTGCCTTGATCACATGAAACTTGCCTAACAATTCCTCTAAGCGCTTACTATTTCGCTCGCTCAATTGGCCGTTCTTGACCGCTTGGGACAGGCGATAAAAGTCATCCAAGTCCTCCCCAATATTTTCAAACAGCTCTTTGGCTTCCTTGAGTCGGTAGCGATTGATTAGGTAGTTCACATCTTTTTTGAAGGAAGCGACATTGTTTTCGTGAATATCCGTATAAGCTTCCTCTTCTTCCTTGGGTTCTTGGTAATTTACCGCCTTAAAACAGGTGATGAATTCCCGACTTTTGACATTGCAAACAAAGATGACACCGTCACTAGCTACATAAGTTTTTGTATTAGCCGGCTGAACCACGTCACTATCATAAGGGGAGAGAGAGGGGAGATGTTGGTTAATCCACCGGTTCAGGTGCTGATCATCTACGCCAAATCGCTCAAAAGCTCTCTGCCGGAAATGGTCACGGCAACTATATTCTTGCGCATACGACAATCCCATACTCTCACCTCCTCCTGAGTATTTTATAAAAACAGCCTCCAGTCTTACGGGACTAGAGGCCTGGTCTGCTTTACTGACTTGGTGCAATTAACCTTTTGGCTAACAAAACAATGTTTATGATGTTGATTTCATTTAATAGTATTTGCGTAAAATACCAGAGGTTTTCTTTGCTATTCCAAATCCAAATGATGATTTTTCGACTGGACGCATTGAAGTTTGAAAACCTTTACAAAAAGCTTCTACCTACTATTTCCACGTTTTCTTATGTCTCCAAGCAAACTAAGCAGGTTTGCCCGGCCGTCCAACCGATCCGACACACACGACATGACTGCTCTTTTACGATAAGAGCATGAACAGCTATCAGCAAAACAGGCCTAAAACGAAGTAACCTAACTTTTAACTCGATAAGGCATTGGAATCAATCCCTTCTTCATCTTTCTATCTATATTATACTCAACCCCCTTAGCGATTGCAAGCGATTCCACCTGAAACTAGTTCCTATTTTTATGCAGTTTTCTTCTAACCTCTTTCTAAGCTTTTTTGTTGTATAAGGCAGTCATTGAAAGGACGACGTATATTTATAAACAGTAACTTGTGTTTTAGAAAGAGAAAAAGCTAGAGAACAAGCTCTCTAGCTTAGCATGTAGACAAGGCACAGTAGCTGATTGAACTCTTCTCTCGCTTGATCAGTTCGGAAGAATCCTAATCAGACTTGTGGGGGGAAGCGCCATAAACGATATCGCTTTTGTCCTACTCCCTATTTCCACTTTTCATTTTACGGGCTTTGTATCTTATTAAATGAACACGGGCTGCGGATTGTGTCAAAAACGCAAGCTGAATAGCAATTAATTCAAGACACAGTAGCTGATTGGATTCTTCTGTCGCTTTCTAAGCTCAGAAGAATACCTAATCAGCCTTGTGGGGGTAGGACGACGAAGCGTTTATAAATGATATCGCTTCTGTCCTACTCCCTATTTTGACTTTGCATTTTACGGGCTCTGTATCTTATTCTTTCTCAAACAATTCATAGTAGTCTGCGATGGTCATTTGGGCTTTTTCTTCTTGACTGAGGTCTTGGACGATATGTCCATCTTTCATCACAATCAAGCGATTGCCATATTTCAAAGCATCTTCCATATGGTGGGTGATCATAAGGGCAGTGAGAGCATCTTGTTTCACAAACTCATCGGTCAAGGTCATCAGAGCCTGACTCGTTTTTGGATCCAAGGCAGCTGTATGTTCATCTAAAAGCAAAAGTTCTGGACGTTTTAGTGTCGCCATCAACAAGCTCAAAGCTTGACGTTGCCCACCTGATAGAAACTCAACTGCTGTATCGATATGATTTTCCAAGCCATTGCCGATCTTAGCAAGAACTGTTTGAAACTCTTCTTTATAGCTTGCCAAGTGACGCGGAATCAAACCACGTTTTTCTCCACGAAACTTCGCTACCAAGAGATTTTCTGCCACTGTCATACGAGGCGCTGTTCCCATTTTAGGATCTTGAAAGACACGAGATAGGTACTTGGCTCTCTTCTCAGGAGAGTAGTTGGTCACATCTTCCCCTAGAATATAGATCTTCCCGCTACTAACTGGAAGTGTCCCAGCAATGGTATTAAAGAGGGTTGATTTCCCAGCTCCATTGCCCCCTAAAATCGTGATAAAATCATGCTCTCGAATTTCCAAGGAAACATCATCCAGAATGACTTTTTCTTCGTTCATCCCATTGCTCACGGCTTTGGTTACATTTTTTAATTCTACAATTGCTGTCATTTACTGAGTTTCGCTCCTTTCATGATTTTTCCCTTAAAGGTTGGAATCATCAGGCAGATAGCTAGGATCAAGGCACTGAAGATTCGAATATAGCTGGTATTGATGCCAAGCGCAATCACGGCCCAAATCAAAAATTGGTAGGCGATCGATCCGATCGCAATACTGAGCAAGCGCTCTGTCAAGGTGACATTTGAAAAGAGCACCTCTCCAATAATGAGACTAGCAAGCCCAATAACGATGACACCAATCCCACGTGAAGCATCCGCATAGCCTTCTTGCTGAGCCATCAGTGCACCAGAAAGAGCAATAATCCCATTTGAAATGACCAAGCCCATCAATTCCATCCGGTCAGTGTTGATCCCAAAGCTCTTGGCCATATCTGGATTGTCCCCTGTCGCAATATAGGCTTGACCCAAGCGTGTATCCAAGAAGAAGATCAAACCAAGGATCACAAGCGTTACAAAAATCAAGCCAATCAGAATCTCATTGAACCCACTGGCAAAAGGAAGAAATTCCTGAATTTTTTTATAGCCCAGAAGTCCCAAATTAGCCCGCTGCATGACAAAGAGAATAACCGAGTTACAAGACGTCATCACGAGGATCCCTGACAAGAGTGTCGGGATTCTTCCTTTTGTGTAGAGAAGACCCGTCGCAAGTCCTGCCAAGCACCCTGCTCCAATAGCAGCCAGCGTCGCAAGTAGTGGATTGACCCCTTTGGTAATCAAGGTCACCGCCACCGCTCCTCCAAGCGGGAAAGAACCTTCTGTCGTCATATCTGGAAAATCTAGAATTCGGAACGTCATAAAGATTCCTAACCCTAAAATGGCCCAAATCAAACCTTGTGAAACAATTGAATTAATCATAGTTTCTCCCTTCGATAATAGTAGTTTAATTGTATCACAAATATGGAGGAGAACCTATAGGAAAATTCACATCTCTCCTCCCACCCTTTATTTTCCCCTATCATTCTTGTTCTAGCGAGCGATCTATAAAATTGGTTAGACCGCATTTATAAAAGCAAGGAGATAAGCCCTCTTCTGAGCAAAGCCCATTTTTTAAATCCATAAACCATTTCTACATTCACCAAAAAGTGATAAATTTTTCAGCAGGATGAGACAAACAGAAACCTATCAACCTTAGACAGGTCAACAAAATTACTCTCTTTCGAATCCATCTTCTTGCAAATTTTGTCAGTTACAAACAAATACAATGAAATCCCAATCACAAAAAACTTCCTTTGGCTTTCTTTCCTAAGGAAGTTTTTATATTTATACATTTTTCAGAACTCAGTCTTATCTTAATGGAGTAACTAACGACAACAAGGGCGTGAAGTTCTCCACTCCAAACCCTACTGTTCTTTCCAATTCAAAGCGGATTCATTCCCCTTGTTGCCGGCAATTTAAAAGGTCAAATTGCCTTACTAGTATACTGTTTTATGTAAATCAAGTCAATGAAAATTTTCTGAAACTAGTAACAGAATGATTATCTAACAACATATATTTCTATTTTTTATAATATATATACATATTTTTTTGAGCCGTAGAGGATTTTTTACTGCTTTCCTATCTTAATTCATTTCACTTCTGAGATCAAACCAGTATCCACATCGTACACAGCTCCTGAGATAATGACATCCTCTGGAATCAAAGGAGAAGCTTTTAAAAGTTCCATATCTTCACGGACACTTTCTTCAATATCTTGAAAAGGTAGGAAATCACGATCCCCCACATCCACTCCCAGTTCTTTCTTAAGATGCTGACGGAAGCCTTCGTTTTCAAAGGTCTGTGCGCCACAGTCTGTATGGTGCAAGACCACAATTTCACGGGTTCCCATTTGCTGCTGGGAGATAACCAAAGACCGGATCATGTCGTCGGTCACGCGCCCTCCAGCATTCCGCAAAATATGGGCATCTCCAAGAGCCAGCCCTAGTGCTGGTGCCACGTGAAGACGAGAATCCATACAGGTCACAATGGCTACTTGTGTCTTGGGCTTAATCGGAAGATGGAGGTCCCCATGTAGCGCCACATAAGCTTGGTTGGCTGTTATAAAATTATCAAAATAAGACATGGTCTCTCCTTTATTCCTTTGAAATTCAAATCATCTATTATTTTACCACATCTCACTATTTCTGTCAGAGAGGATCTCCTGTCATCTGTCACATCTGAAAAAAGAGAGTGGGACAGAAATCGGTAATTCGTTAGAATTCGATTTCGTCGTCCCACCTCCGCACAGTTGAGTAG
>NZ_JBDGEA010000033.1:0-182 GCF_040908565.1 Streptococcus parasanguinis
GCTGATACTGATGCTGACTCAGATGCTGATTCAGATGCTGATGCTGATTCAGACGCTGATACTGATGCTGATTCAGATGCTGATGCTGATTCAGACGCTGATACTGATGCTGATTCAGATGCTGACTCAGATGCTGATGCTGATTCAGACGCTGATACTGATGCTGATTCAGAACGTGATTC
>NZ_JBDGEA010000033.1:279-4998 GCF_040908565.1 Streptococcus parasanguinis
TTCAGACGCTGATACTGATGCTGATTCAGAACGTGATTCAGACACTGATACTGATGCTGATTCAGAACGTGATTCAGACACTGATACTGATGCTGATTCAGAACGTGATTCAGACACTGATACTGATGCTGATTCAGAACGTGATTCAGACAATGATACTGATGCTGATTCAGAACGTGATTCAGAAATAGATTGTGAAGCTGATTCAGTATTTGATTCAGAAATAGATTGTGAAGCTGATTCAGTATTTGATTCAGACAATGATTTAGATGCTGATTCAGATGCAGATTTAGATGCTGAAACAGATTGTGATTGTGACACTGATTGTGATTTAGAAACCACTTCTGATTCTGATTGTGAAACAGATTGTGACTTAGATACAACTTCTGACTCAGATTGTGAAACAGATTGTGACTTAGATACTACTTCTGATTCTGATTGTGATTGTGATACAGAGTTAGACTGTGATTGTGATTGTGACTCAGAATCTGTCATCTTACGGTAATAGTGTACAGTATCACCAGATGGTTTTTCACTTGCTGATGGAAGTGAGTATTGGTTACCAAATCCACCAGTAGTCTTCACTGGATTACCTTGAGGATCTTTCTTAAGTGTCTTACCATCTGCTAACAAGGCATACTTCGTACGTCCACCGATAACGTTTTGAGTGTTCCCTCCAGGTGTTGAGTTTGCAGTTCCTTTTGGCTCATCAGTATACATGTAGTCTGCTTCACCCACGTGTCCAGCAGCAAACCAACCTGTAATGTAGACAAGTCCTTCATTTGGCTTATCTGGGTTGTGCCATGGAGAAACGGTCAATTGGTAATCACCATTCTTACTGTTGACAACTACCTTATCGGTTTCCATGTTTGTCGCAGATGGAATATACTTGTCACCTGGTTTAATTACTGGAGTGGTGTAAACGAGTGTGTAACCATTTGTATCTGTGTTGTTACCCATTGTTGCTTCATTATAGGTTGAAACAGCTGACGGATCCAATACATAAAGCTTCGTTACAGTTGAACCATCGTTGGCTACTACTTCACGAATACGTTTCACATAATAATGTTGACGCGTACCCTTAAGTTCCGCATACTTAGTACCTACAGAGTTACCAAGTTCACCAGATGTAGTTGAAGCATCTGCTTCTTGGTACAAGACATAACCATCAAACGTACGTGGTTTTGAAGCTGTATAGTTTTGACCTTGGATTCCTGTTTGAGTATATGAAGCAAGTTCAGTTTCATTACCAGTCGGTTTGTAGCTTTGAGTTGTTGTATCAGACTCTGAACGAGAAGCATCATAAGTCGATGAATTTGTATCAACTACTTTATAGTGAGTTGTTTGATTCATCTTAGTCGATGGGACACCAATCTCTACGTTAGGTTTCTTTTCACCTTGGTTAGCAGGCGCCAAATAGTCATATACTTGCTCTGTCTTGTAATCAAAACCACTAGGATTCAACTCTTCGTTATGTTTGATAATGATATCCACACTTGCAGATCCACCATCCGTTGACTTGTTATAAACAAGGTATGGATAGTATTTCTGAGATGAAAGGTCACCAAGATTTACTTCTTTACCTGAGAGTGCAGAATTCAAAGTTGTATTAGCAACTTCATTACCTGTAGTTTTATCTACCAAGCGTACATAAACCTCAGGGTTGTTTGAGCTATTTGTTTTATCTACAGATAGCGTCACATAGTAGTTTTTGCTGTAAAGTTGGTTGTATGAAGAAAGATTCCATACACCAAATGTCATGCGATTTGCAGCAGGATCAGCCGCATATCCTGAAGGAATTGTAGTTGACTTGTCAGTAAGTGACGCACCGTTTGGATCATCCATACCTGGAGTAGCGGTAACACCTGCTGAAAGTGTGTTTGAAGTAGAGATTGCATCCAATTGTGCATAAACTGCTGGAGCACCATTTACTGTTGTGTTACCAGTAAATCCTGCCGCAGTCAAGGTTGCCATCATGTCATCTACTGACTTGCTCAAACGTTCGCGTTGATCAGCATAAGCTTGAGCTGATGCATTCGCGTTGATCAAGCTGTTGCTTGCTGTCAATTCTGTTTGAACTTTAGCGATTGCTGCATCAAGAGCAGCTTTCTTTTCTGGGGCTGAAACAGTAGCTGAGTAGTCCCCTGCAATCTTGTTCAACAATGCTGCTTCTGAAGAATTTTGTTCTAAGACAACCTTGTCTTCAGATTTAGATACAGTTGTAGTTGTTTCTGAAGTTGCTTCAGATGCAGTTGCTACAGCTGATTCGCTAAGAGCTGCTGAAAGTTCTGCAGATCCTTGTTCGCTCAATGAAGCTGACTCAGATACAGAGACACTTACAGATGTTGAAGTGCTTGCTGATGTAGATGCACTTGCTGATTCTGTTGTAGATTCAGTAGTTGATTCAGTAGTTGAAGTTGTACCAAGTACAGCACTTCCTTGCACTACAAGAGCTTCACTTGAAAGTTCAGATGCAGTTGCTACAGCTGATCCAGTTTCATCAGCTTTAGCAGTATTCGCTACTGTAGCTGCACCAAGAACAGCCCCTGCTGCTACGATCCCTTTGAGCAAGCCTCGGCTTGTCATTTCTGTTGCTGATACTTCATCTTCACGAACTTCAGCTACTACAGTTTCTTCGACCTGACCGCGGATAACTTTCAAAAGACCAAAGTTAGAAGTTGCTGCACGCAACCAGTTCTTACCTGACTTGATCAATTTAAAACGAGTCACACGATCCGTTTCACGGAATTCACCGTTCGAACGCTTAAAAAACATTTCTGTCTCCTTAATACATTTTCTATTTCCTTTATATTATAGACTACTTTGGAAATATTTCAAGCAATTATCCTCAATTATTAGTATTTTTTTTAAAAAATTTTTCTTTACATAAAGAAATCCGTTTTCATGTTCTTTTTTTGTCAAACCGGGGCATTTTTTTGATAAACTCCTATAATACTTCGACTTTAGAGTTAAAACAAAAAAACCCTTTTAATAGGGTTTTTTCTGATAATTATCTGATTTCTTCCAACATTTTTTCAATGTGTTGGATGGATTTCTCACGTCCAAGCAAGTAGATGGTATCTGGCAATTCAGGACCATGCACTTCACCTGAAACGGCGATACGGATTGGCATGAAGAGGTTCTTCCCTTTGATACCAGTTTCTTTTTGGACCGCTTTGATTTGTGGGAAGATATTTTCTACTACAAACTCATCGTCTGACATGGCTTCGAGTTTCGCTTTGAAGGCTTCAAGTACCGTTGGCACTGTTTCACCAGCCATGACTTCTCGCTCAGCTTCTGTCAATTCTGGGAAATCTGAGAAGAAAAGGTCTGTTAATGGAACGATTTCGTCCACTGACTTCATTTGTGGTTTGTAAAGTTCCACCAATTTCTCAGCCTTATCTGTCAAACGACCTGCTGCTTCAAGGAATGGTTTGGCCATTTCAAAGATGATCGCAAGATCCGCATTCTTGATATAGTCATTGCTCATCCAGTCCATTTTCTTCTGATCGAAGGCTGCTGGAGACTTGCTAAGGCGGTTTTCATCAAAGAGCTGGATGAGTTCTTCGCGAGAGAAGATCTCGTCTTCCCCACCAGGGTTCCAACCAAGAAGGGCGATGAAGTTAAAGACTGCTTCTGGAAGGTATCCTTTCTTACGGTAATCTTCGATAAATTGAAGAGTGTTGGTGTCCCGTTTAGACAACTTCTTACCAGTTTCAGAATTAATGATAAGTGTCATGTGACCAAACTCAGGTGCTTCCCAGCCAAGCGCTTCATAAACCATAAGTTGTTTTGGTGTATTAGCAATATGGTCATCTCCACGGATGACGTGAGAGATTTGCATATCGTGGTCGTCGATGACAACGGCAAAGTTATATGTTGGGTAGCCATCTTTCTTTTGGATAACCCAGTCCCCACCGATATTGCCACCTTCAAACTCGATATCACCTTTGACCATATCATGCCATTTGTAGATACCTGACTCATTCACTGCCAAACGAACCGTTGGGATGATACCTGCGGCTTCACGTTCTGCAATATAAGCTGCTTTTTCTTCTTCGCTCATACCAAGGTATTCGTTGATGTAGCGAGGTGTTTCACCGGCTGCTTCTTGGCGTTCACGTTCAGCCGCTAACTCTTCTTCAGTGACGTAAGATTTGTAAGCTTTTCCTTCCGCCAAGAGTTGGTCAATGTATGTTTGATAGAGTTCCAAACGCTCAGACTGGCGGTAGTTTTCATGAGTCTCTGGACTTTCATCCCAGTCCATGCCCAACCAACGAAGGTTTTCAAGCTGGGAACGTTCTCCGTCTTCGACATGACGTTTGCGGTCCGTATCTTCGATACGGATGATAAAGGTTCCACCATGATGGCGCGCATACAAGTAGTTAAACAATGCTGTACGAGCATTTCCGATGTGTAGTAGTCCAGTTGGACTTGGTGCATAACGCACACGAATATCTTTTGCCATATTTCTCTCCTCTTATCTTGCTCGCTATTTCTAGCTCATTTTTCAATCGTTCCTATTATACCACAAAGAAAGCAGGACTGAAATGAATAAGTGGCCTTTCTAGCTTTTCTTCCTATATATAAGAAAAGAGAGTGGGACAGAAATCGGTCATTCGTTAGAATTCGATTTCGTCGACCCACCTCCGCACAGTTGAGTAGGGCTGTAAAAGCTGATGAAATCAGCGTAGTAGAGCCCACTCAACCACTGCGTCT
>NZ_JBDGEA010000034.1:0-2500 GCF_040908565.1 Streptococcus parasanguinis
TCTATGGCTCCTACCTATCCTGTACATGTGGCACAGACACTCAATATCAAACTGCAGTAAAGCTCCATGGGGTCTTTCCGTCCTGTCGCGGGTAACCTGCATCTTCACAGGTACTAAAATTTCACCGAGTCTCTCGTTGAGACAGTGCCCAAATCATTACGCCTTTCGTGCGGGTCGGAACTTACCCGACAAGGAATTTCGCTACCTTAGGACCGTTATAGTTACGGCCGCCGTTTACTGGGGCTTCAATTCATACCTTCGCTTACGCTAAGCACTCCTCTTAACCTTCCAGCACCGGGCAGGCGTCACCCCCTATACATCATCTTACGATTTAGCAGAGAGCTGTGTTTTTGATAAACAGTTGCTTGGGCCTATTCACTGCGGCTGACATAAAGTCAGCACCCCTTCTCCCGAAGTTACGGGGTCATTTTGCCGAGTTCCTTAACGAGAGTTCTCTCGCTCACCTGAGGCTACTCGCCTCGACTACCTGTGTCGGTTTGCGGTACGGGTAGAGTATGTTTAAACGCTAGAAGCTTTTCTTGGCAGTGTGACGTCACTAACTTCGCTACTAAACTTCGCTCCCCATCACAGCTCAATGTTATAGAATTAAGCATTTAACTCAATTCACACCTCACTGCTTAGACGTGCACTTCCAGTCGCACGCTTTAGTTAGCCTACTGCGTCCCTCCTTCACTACATACTCTAGTACAGGAATATCAACCTGTTGTCCATCGGATACACCTTTCGGTCTCTCCTTAGGTCCCGACTAACCCAGGGCGGACGAGCCTTCCCCTGGAAACCTTAGTCTTACGGTGGACAGGATTCTCACCTGTCTTTCGCTACTCATACCGGCATTCTCACTTCTATGCGTTCCAGCGCTCCTCACGGTACACCTTCTCCACACATAGAACGCTCTCCTACCATACCTATAAAGGTATCCACAGCTTCGGTAAATTGTTTTAGCCCCGGTACATTTTCGGCGCAGGGTCACTCGACTAGTGAGCTATTACGCACTCTTTGAATGAATAGCTGCTTCTAAGCTAACATCCTAGTTGTCTGTGCAACCCCACATCCTTTTCCACTTAACAATTATTTTGGGACCTTAGCTGGTGGTCTGGGCTGTTTCCCTTTCGACTACGGATCTTAGCACTCGCAGTCTGACTGCCGACCATAATTCATTGGCATTCGGAGTTTATCTGAGATTGGTAATCCGGGATGGACCCCTCACCCAAACAGTGCTCTACCTCCAAGAATCTCTAATGTCGACGCTAGCCCTAAAGCTATTTCGGAGAGAACCAGCTATCTCCAAGTTCGTTTGGAATTTCTCCGCTACCCACAAGTCATCCAAGCACTTTTCAACGTGCCCTGGTTCGGTCCTCCAGTGAGTTTTACCTCACCTTCAACCTGCTCATGGGTAGGTCACATGGTTTCGGGTCTACGACATGATACTAATGCGCCCTATTCAGACTCGGTTTCCCTACGGCTCCGTCTCTTCAACTTAACCTCGCATCATATCGTAACTCGCCGGTTCATTCTACAAAAGGCACGCTCTCACCCATTAACGGGCTCGAACTTGTTGTAGGCACACGGTTTCAGGTTCTATTTCACTCCCCTCCCGGGGTGCTTTTCACCTTTCCCTCACGGTACTGGTTCACTATCGGTCACTAGAGAGTATTTAGGGTTGGGAGATGGTCCTCCCAGATTCCGACGAGATTCCACGTGTCTCGCCGTACTCAGGATACTGCTAGGTATAAAGAATATTTCGAATACGAGGCTCTTACTCTCTTTGGCTGACCTTCCCATGTCATTCTTCTATACTCTTTAAGTCCACATTGCAGTCCTACAACCCCGAAGAGTAAACTCTTCGGTTTGCCCTCCTGCCGTTTCGCTCGCCGCTACTAAGGCAATCGCTTTTGCTTTCTCTTCCTGCAGCTACTTAGATGTTTCAGTTCACTGCGTCTTCCTCTACCTATCCTTAACAGATAGGAGTACTAGCCATTAGCTAGTGGGTTCCCCCATTCGGACATCTCTGGATCGTCGCTTACTTACAGCTCCCCAAAGCATTTCGTCGTTTGTCACGTCCTTCTTCGGCTTCTAGTGCCAAGGCATCCACCGTGCGCCCTTATTAACTTAACCTTATTTTTGGTCTTTCGACCTAAACTCTTTAAATATTTACAGCGTTTCGGTTTATTTTCTTGTTACTATTTGATATAGATATTCAATTTTCAATGTTCAATCTTAACACTCTTACAGTGTTAATGGAGCCTAGCGGGATCGAACCGCTGACCTCCTGCGTGCAAAGCAGGCGCTCTCCCAGCTGAGCTAAGGCCCCACAAGACCTCTCAAAACTAAACAAGACCAACGTACAGGTTTCCTTTTCCTTAGAAAGGAGGTGATCCAGCCGCACCTTCCGATACGGCTACCTTGTTACGACTTCACCCCAATCATCTATCCCACCTTAGGCGGCTGGCTCCTTACGGTTACCTCACCGACTTCGGGT
>NZ_JBDGEA010000035.1:0-1662 GCF_040908565.1 Streptococcus parasanguinis
GCTGACACAGCACCACAGACCAACAACCAAGCGAATACAGCCGTACAGCCAAAGGATAAGGCCTTTTATCAAGCAAACGAGGTCAAGTATATCAACGGCATGTGGCAGATCAAATGCGACTATCTCGCTCCCGTTGGTTTTGACTGGACCGAGAACGGTATTCCGGTATCAATGGTAAACTGGGTTGATAAAGACGGCAACAACTTGCCGGACGGAGCGGATCAAGACTTCAAATCTGGAATGTACTTCAGCTTTGAACTAGACGAAGCTAATATCGCGGATAAAGCCACGGGCGGTTACTATGGCGGTTATTACTGGCGCTTGTTTGAGTTCGGGCAATTCGGCCCTATCTGGTTATCTTGCTGGGATAAGGACGATCTAGTAAACTATTATGAGTAAAGAGGGGTGATTGAATGAATCGCTCAAACTGTACCAATTTAAAGCAGTTCGAGGGCGGTCGGGTCGTTAAACAAGGCGACTCGGCTTCCCTTTTTGGTTTTGCGTTATACGATGAGAGATGGACTCCGATCGATCTTGAGGGACAGGAAGCTACAGTCCACTTTACGAGCAAACAAGGCAAAGCGTCCTTTAGTGCGACAGTCCAAGGGTCAAAGGTAACTTTTAAGATTCCCAAAGTGCTACCAGTCGAGAGCTATCTCGTTGAGGTGGTGGCTGGTGGATATGTATTCCCGAGTGACCAAAGCGTCCGAGTTGACGTGGTACAGTCGGCAGACGAATACACTAGCGAGCAAGTCCTTGCGCTTGTCAAAAATGATGTTAAGACTGAAATCGACAAGTACATTGCAGAACACCCGAACGGCCCACAAACAGAAGAATTGCCAGATTTAACCACGTTATACAATCTAGCTAAAATTTAAAGGAGAGAAATATGACTTTAAACACAGAAAAATTAACACAATTCGCCCAAGCAGTCGGGGCTGATGTCAAAGAAATCAAGACCACGCTTGCAAATAAAGCTGATAAGTCCGAGCTTGGACAAGGTGGGATCACGCAGCAGCAATTGGATACCGCTATCCAAGGAGTTAAAACGGCGATCCTTGGTGAAGGTGTACCGGAAGAATTGGACACGCTCAAAGAAATTGCTGAAAAAATCCAAGCAGGCGGAAGCTCAGACAGTGCGATCGTGTCCAAAATGACTGAACTTGGTCAGAAATTTACTGATCTAGAAAATACCAATTTCTTACAGGTATATAACGATGCGAAGCAAGTCCTCTAAGGAGGTAACGAATGGATAATTTAAAAGAAGCGATTCAACAAATCGGCCATGATGTTGGTACGTTTTTGAACAACAGTATAACGTCCGAACAAGCAAATACTTTGGTTACCGAGAAATTGAAAAACAATGGTGATCCATTTGTCACGACTTCCAAGTTGCCCACAATTGACACAAGCCAACTTGCAAGCAAGAATGATCTGGAAGAGCTGAAACGTTCAGTCGGATCCGGAAGTAGCAGCAACTCAGAATTAAAAGGACAAGGTTTCCCGTACGATCTAAACGCTGAAATTGGGGTTACTTACATCGATACCACGGCGAAGAATGGTGCATTCAAGTGGATAAAAAAACGTGCTGGTGCAGGCCGTGCCAATTGGGTTGTTTTGGCTGGCGACACGGGTCGAGTTCGGGCTAAAAATATTCAATCA
>NZ_JBDGEA010000036.1:0-1507 GCF_040908565.1 Streptococcus parasanguinis
ACTTCCATCTGCTCAAGGTCAATCACGACGCCCGTTTCTTCTTCCATGTTTTCGACCATCTTCTTTGTGACTTCCGGGCTCTCGCTTATCAAGTGAGCCGGGCGACAAAGCTCATGCCGTTCGGTGTGCCATAAGAAATCGAGAAGAAGGAGCTCTTCTTTACCCGGGAAGAGACGCGTCCCACGTCCGACCATCTGCGAATAAAGCGCTCGGACCTTCGTTGGTCTCAATACCACCACGCAGTCAACCGACGGGCAATCCCAGCCTTCAGTCAGTAACATTGAATTGCATAGAACGTTATATCGTCCTTTTTCAAAGTCCTCGAGCACTTCGGCCCGATCTTTCGATTCCCCGTTTACTTCGGCTGCCTTAAAGCCTCGCTCGTTTAAGATATCGCGAAATTTTTGGCTTGTCTTTACTAGTGGAAGAAAGACGACTGTTTTCTTGTCCTTGCAATACTTAGCCATTTCGTCCGCGATCTGTATGAGATACGGATCGAGTGCCGTTCCGACGTCGCTCGCTTTAAAGTCACCCGCGGACATTGCCACGCTTGACAGATCGAGATCGAGCGGAATCGTTAAGGCCTTAATCTTGGATAGATAGCCTTCTTTGATCGCTTGTACGAGTGAGTATTCATAAGCCAAGCTGTCGAAATACGATCCGAGGTTGCGCATATCAGATCTATCTGGCGTTGCTGTAACCCCGAGTACATTTGCAACGTCAAAATATTCCATGACTTTCATATATCCATCTGAAAGTATATGATGAGCTTCGTCAACGATTATCACATCCCAGTAATCTTTAGGGAATTGGTTTAACCTTTTATCTCGTTGTAAAGTTTGAACCGAACCGACCGTAACACGATACCAAGATCCTATTGCGGTACTATCCGCTTTTTCTAAAGACGTTTTCAATCCAGTTATTTTGTATAATTTGTCGCTCGCTTGCTCAAGTAATTCCGTTCTATGGGCTAAAATTAAAACTCTTTTGCCTTGTTTAACCATTTCTTCGGCTAGTTTTGTAAAAACAACTGTTTTTCCGCACCCAGTTGGAAGGACTAATAGAGTCCTTTTTCTTCCTTGATTCCATTCATTTAAAACGGAATCAATACTTTCTTTCTGATATTTTCTTAATTCCATTTCGACCTTTCTTTTGAGGTGTTGTAATTATCCTTTCAATACTCCACCCTCGATCTAGTCTGTGTTGTAATGCCGAATAACTTAACTTGTTCGTTCTCGCGAATTCCGCCATTGTGTACCTTTTTCCTTTGAATTCTATTATTCTGTTACGTCTAGCGTTATTCGCTTGAATTGTAGCGTCTGCCCATCGACAATTCGAGGGCTCATAGTTTCCGTTTACGTCGATTCTATCGATCGACAAGTTGTCAGCGTAACCGTGAGATAAAGCCCACGAACGAAATGATTTATAGTCATTCCATTCTGGACAAATTGAAATGCCACGGCCACCATATCGAGGATAATCTTTTCGTTTGGGGTTGTTGCAGCGC
>NZ_JBDGEA010000037.1:0-797 GCF_040908565.1 Streptococcus parasanguinis
CCCGGCTGAAGGGGTTAAGAAATTGCAAGAGGACTTGCACGTTCAAGCACAAGAGTACGAAGCTAAACTCGCTAAGAAAGACGAAGAGATCCAAAAGGTCAAAGACGTGGCAGAGTGGAGCGTACTCGCCCGCGTAACTGACATTGACCACCCACTAGACCCTACAGTCTTTAAACGTGGCCTTGAGTTGGTAGACCTTGGTAAAGTTGGTGCAACCTATCCAGCACAAGCGATCTTTGCGATCGAGGATCCAAACCATACTGAGAAATTTAGCGAAGGTAAGCGCGTGATGGTCCAAGTGAACCAACCTTTTACTTACCAAGGCGAAACGCTTGAGCAATTGGAGGAACTGGACAAAAACGGCAAGATCGGCATCTGGAAATGGACCGAACCAAAAGCAGACGAGCCAAAACCAGCGGGGGAGCTTGAAACTCAACCCGTCCAGTAAGCTAGTGATTTAATAGGGGGGTGGTAAAATTGGACCTATTAACACTGGTTGATAAGTTGACTCCCGTTTTAGTCGTGATTATTCCAAGTTACTTTTCATTCAAGAGTACCAAAACCACAAAAGAAGCTGACAAACGTCTTGAGGGTCTATCTAATAAGATAGACACCCTCGAGAAGTCAGTCTCAAGCGTGGAAGAAATTGGAAAAGATAACAATCGGAATTTGACGATTATCGGGAAAGGATTGCAACGGCTGCAACGTTTTCGATTGCAGGAGAGTTTGAAGAACGCGCTCAAACGCGGACACACAAACCAGCACGAATTAGAGGAGCTATCTAAACTATATGAGAG
>NZ_JBDGEA010000037.1:836-1350 GCF_040908565.1 Streptococcus parasanguinis
GCTATGAGTATTTTGGTGGTATTAACTGGGATCGTTGTTCAAGCGATCAAGAAATACTTGCTCATGCGCGGTGGTAAGAAAGCGATCGAGATCGTGGAGATCTTGGCTAAAAACGCAGTCAACGCTACAGAGCAAGTTGCGGATAAGTTGGATATCCACGGCAAAGACAAGTTAGAACACGCTAAAACGAGCTTGATCGAGGGCCTTGAGTCTCAAAATATCCACTTGACGAATCAAGAACTCAATACATTTATTGAAGCAGCAGTTAAACGCGCCAACGAAGAATGGAAGAAATAGGAGATAGACAATGAGTGTACAACAATCTATTGTAAATGGCTTTATCAGCCGTCGCGGGCTAATTACCTATTCAATGCTGGGCAGTCGTAACGGTTCGGACGGCACTGGGGATTGTTCCGGTATCATGTCGCAAGTTTTGAAAGAAGCTGGGATCAATATCATCGGCTTACCGTCAACTGTCACACTTGGGCAACAACTCGCAAATAATGGATTCTAT
>NZ_JBDGEA010000003.1:0-136671 GCF_040908565.1 Streptococcus parasanguinis
TTGGCTCGGTAGCTCAGTTGGTAGAGCAATGGATTGAAGCTCCATGTGTCGGCGGTTCGATTCCGTCTCGCGCCATTACATTTATAATTAGGAAGGGTAGCGAAGAGGCTAAACGCGGCGGACTGTAAATCCGCTCCTTCGGGTTCGGGGGTTCGAATCCCTCCCCTTCCATCCTTTACGGGCATAGTTTAAAGGTAGAACTAAGGTCTCCAAAACCTTCAGTGTGGGTTCAATTCCTACTGCCCGTGTTAATAATTATGGCGGGTGTGGTGAAGTGGTTAACACACCAGATTGTGGCTCTGGCATGCGTGGGTTCGATCCCCATCACTCGCCTATTTATTTTTACATTATTGGGGTATAGCCAAGCGGTAAGGCAAGGGACTTTGACTCCCTCATGCGTTGGTTCGAATCCAGCTACCCCAGTTAAATTTATGCCGGCGTGGCGGAATTGGCAGACGCGCTGGACTCAAAATCCAGTGTCCGCAAGGACGTGCCGGTTCGACCCCGGCCGCCGGTATAGTAGAAAAGACAAGGTTTTCGGACCTTGTCTTTTTTTCTCTTTTGTTAGTTGAGTTACCAATTTTTTCCATTTTAAAATAAATCGTCAAGTTTATTAGCTAATGATTTCTGTTTGCTTGGGTATAAATGAGAATATGTATCTATTGTTGTTGTAATTGATGCGTGTCCTAATCTTTCTTTAACAACGAGATAATCTTCCCCTTGGTTTATAAGTAATGATGCATGTGAGTGCCTCAAATCATGAATTCTTATCTTCTTTAAATCTTTATCCCTTTCTAGTATTTGCTTAAATTTCTTATCAATCATATTTTTAGTAACAGTTATTGGTGTACTCTGTATTATTTGTAGTTCATCAGTATTTTTCGTAAATTCCTCAAGTTTTTCTTTTTGTTTTACTTTCCAATCTTTAAGCATTTCTGCTAGTTTCTGATTGATTGTTATATTTCTAGTTCCTGATCGTGTTTTTGTTGTATTAATGTAGCTTGTATTATTGACAAAGTATACCGTTTTGGTAACGTAAATCGTATTTGTTAAAAGGTTTATATCATTCCAGTTCAATGCGAGGATTTCTCCCATTCTCATTCCAGTAAAGAAAGCAATTACGAAAAACAGGTCATAGCTTATTTCATCATCTCGAATAAGTTCTCTAAATCTTGTGAATTCTTCTATACTCCAAAATTTGATATTAGGCTTGCTAATTGGTAATTTTCTCAGATTCTCAACAGGATTTTTATCAATGAGGGATTTTCTTATACCAGTATCAAAAATTTTTTTAAGTAGAATTAGAATTTTATTAATTGTATTATAACTTAATGTTTCATTTTCATTTTGTTTTTTAGGTTTTGTTTTTAGGTATTCACGAAATTCGAATATATGGTCATACGTTAATTTATTTAAATTTGTATCTTTAAAATAAGGCTTAATATGACGCTCATAATTGTTTCTTTGTGTACTTGTGTAGCTTACTTTTCTGCCATTTTTCAAATCATCTTCTTCAAGTAAGTCGAATAACATATCCGTTGTCACTATAAAGTCAAATTGTTTCTCTTTTAATTCTACAACTCGAATATGTTGTTCTAGTTCTAGGGCTTCCTTTTTAGATTTTAATCCTTTTCGAATGATACGTATTCTTTTTTGTGTGACGGGGTGGAAACCATTAGAAACATCAACGGTCCATTTACCACTTTTAGTTTTACGAATAGTCATTCATTATGCTTCTTTCTGGAGTTCAATTCCTAGTAGTTCTTCAGCGACACTAGCTGGAATTGTACCTATCCGTTTGTTATCGTAGATGTTAAAACCACGATTAACTAGCCGGTATGGATAATCTTTCTTGCAGTTCCTGGAGCAAATCCAAGTTCGATAAGGTCATCTTTTGTTACAGTTTTAATCATGTGATCTCCTTTTCTGATTAGATTAAGTAAGGGGAGGATTAACTCCCCTTGTCTAATACTTATTTTTGTTTTACATCTACTAAATGGATAGCATCCGCCTTGTAATACATCGTTGAACTAATCATAGTGGCTTGTAAATTGTCAAATGTGACTGGTACTTGATCCATTGCTTGGATATAGTCATTATCGACTAAAGCTTCTGGATTATCTACTGAGACTTGGGTTGATTTCTTTTTGAATTGTCCATCCTTGATTGTTACATTGTATTTCCAACCGATGATTTTATCGGTATTAAAACGTCTTTCGCTACCATCTCGGTTTTTGATAATTTCTCCGTTTACATCTGCTCGGACTTCCGTTTCAAATTTTGGAATAACTTCATCCAATTCAAATTTTGTTCCAATGTTATTAAAATTCCAGTCATTTTGTGAAAGCATTTTTGCCATAGTTAATTTCTCCTTTTGATATTTTCTTTGATTGTAGGGATTAAATCCTCTCTTTTAAAGAGAATTGCCCTTTCTATTAATCCACTTGCTAAATCTGGTGGATATTCCATATTGTTGAGTGCGAGATAGTTTGATTTCTCATACTCATGCAGTAAGTTATTGTCGTATAGAAATTTATACGCTCTTAGAATAGCTCCAGAACCTTTATAGGTAAACCATTCTAATTTTTGTTCTAGTTCTGTTTTTGGTTTTGAAATAATGATAGAGACAGGTTTTGAGTGACCTAAAAACTTTTCCCAAGATCTCAAAGGTTTTGAGAAATAGCTATCACTATAGAATCTCACTTTTTCTTTGAGATATCCCTTGGTAAAGTTGAGAAGATCTATTTCTGAATGCAACCATTCTTGAATGAAGTAGTGAGCTTTTTCTTTCCTAAGTTCTAACTCAGTTCTTATCCAATTTTCTATATACCGCTTGCTGATACCGAGCTTCTCAGCTCGTTCTAAACGTTTATCGTAAATTCTAAGTCTTTCATCATCATTGGGTTTTCTCAAATATAAGGTCTGGCCGATTGTTTCATCTCCGTAGGTATTGTAGTAGGTGCTTTTTCCATATATAAAGCGTTTCTTCTGACAAATCTTTAGAAGCTGATTAGGAGTGAAATAGGGTGTTTCATTAAAATCATCTATTGCAATATCAATTCGTCTTACTGAAAATTGATTGTAATTGTAGTAGAGGTTGTTCAGAAACTGTCTTTCGGACAGACTATTTGGATCTAATACCATATCTCTAAAGAACTCGAGTGCCTGTCCTGACATGACAAGCATGTAGGACGACTCTTTCGCTCCATAGTAGATACGGATATTTCCATGATGAAGCTGGCTATCATAGTTATAGTATTTAAGGCTCCCTTTATTCTCTATAAATAGGTCATAATCAAGAAATAGAATGTCTTCGATTATTTCTCTTGGCGAAAATTCAGTCTTATCAAACTGAATTTGAATCCAGTCAAATACAGAACGTAAATGTTCATTTTTTGCCATAGATTTTGATTCAACTTTTTGCCTAATTTTGCCACCCATAAAATCTCTAAAACCCTTGATAATACTGAATTCTTTCGATGATACACCTAACTTGCAGAGGGTGGTGTTACTACACACCCTAACGGTCAAAAATGGTCCGTCCGCATTTACGCTCATTTTCGGCTTTCTGCCTCATGGCTCAGCCGAAAACTCGCTATTAGCCGAACCTATTTTTTGACCTCTTCTGAACAAACCCTAGTAAGCCGGTTTGCATCGACTCTTCAATATCTTGGATTTTCTTTTTTAGACTGGCATTCTCATTTTTTATCAACCGTATTTCTCGCTTGAATTCCTGTTTTAAGGCGCTCAGTTCATCGTAGAGCTCATCTATTACTTGGTTTAGGGATTCGTGCTCATTGTCTGCTAGACTCCCAAATACGGCTTGTATAGCCTCTTTTAGACCTATTTCAAGTTTTAGGTTAGCTAACTTTTGAAATTGTCTAAGGTCTTCGTTTGTAAAGTCATAGGCAACTGTATAATTTAATTGACGAGTTCTTGGATTTCTACTGATAGGAATTTTAATTTTTTTAAATTCCTTGCCACTTATCTCTTTAATCAGTTGAATCCAATTTTTAAGAGTAGAGGTAGAGTTTAGGCCAGAAATTTGATTGACTAACTCTTTATTGGTCATCTTTTTGTGAAACCTCCGAAATTCTCTTGTGCAACTGAAGAGTTTTCTGTGGTATAATTGTTACATAATATGTTTTGATCTTGGAACGAACGGCACATTTGTTTCAAGATTTTTTTATTTTGTCGAATCTTACCTCCTTTATTAAAATTTTTTAAATCGAACTATTAGTTACATACGCTTTTACCTCCTTTTATGATATAATATTCTCAATGGAATATTTAATCTTAAAATAAATATTCCTTATGGAATAATTCTATTTTATACCGTTTAGAATATTTTGTCAAGCTAAAATATACAGAATCGAATATTGAAGAGGAAACAATGTTTAATAATAATTCTTTTGGAGATCGTCTTAAGCAACTGAGAAAGAGTAAGAAGTTAACTCAAGTACAAGTTTCTGAGATGATTGATGTACAACAAGGTACTTATTCTCGTTGGGAAAATGGAACTTTAGAGCCTAATTTAGAAGCCGTTGTCAAATTAGCAAAATTATTTGATACCACGACAGATTACTTATTAGGAAAAACGATTTACAGTACTCTAGATGTTGTCCCACATCCAATCACTAGAATTGATTTGAAGAAGCTAAAAGGGTTTAATAAAACTGAACTAGACGATCTGAAATTTGCGATTGTTATGAATGGAATTAAAAACCATTCGACTCTACCTAAGTATTTGGATGAGCTAGTCTCTGAATATAATTTAGATGAAGAAGAGCAAGAAATATTGCATACCCTTTTTAAAGAGGTTTCTGACTATTTTAATGCAGATTGATGGTTTATTTGATTAAGTTTCAATAGGTAAAGATTAGTATATTCTTGTTGAGTGATTTTATTTTATGAAGGTTGTTTATAGTTGAAAGGGGAAAGAGTTTGACTGATATCCACTGGTAGAGAACTTCTGATGAGGCTTTGAACAAGCCCTTATATGATATCAATCACCGACAACGAAAATATTTGGCTTACAGAACTGCTTGTGAAGCTCTAGTGGATGAGTTTGAGTAAATGTTGTACTTATTCTTGCAATTTATCATTAACAAAAAGAGAGAACCGACTCAAAATCGACTCTCTCTAATCAATCACTCTAGCTAATACAGTCAATAAATTTAAAATTCATTTTTAAAAAACTAATTACTTCTATAATTTATTTTCACATGCAAATTTTAACTCTTGAAGATCTTTTTTTAGTAAGATAGGCAATTCACGTCTCATCATTTTCCTTAATAATAAGATAGACCAGCCACTTAAACTCTCTTGAACTACAACCTCAGAAGATCCATTTGATAATTTTTTTATATACCAATTATGAATTGCATGAGCTCCTATTGTATTACCTGTCCATCCAAAACATGCAGCTGAAGCTGTATGGATTTCGGATTTATATTTTAGACCTCCTGATTTCCATTCAAATTTTGCCCCCTCTTGAATGTGAGATGCTAATAATTTTATTTCTGAAATTCCATTACGCCAGTTATGCCAATTATTGATTTCAGATAATACTGCCATAATTTTATCTCTTTCTGCATGAATAATTATATGTTCTTCAGCAAAAACAAGTGCATTAAAATCACATACTACATTAAAGTCCATCATATCTAGTGCCACCTCTCTATTTAAATTAATTTCAATCAATAGTCATTTTGATGATTGACTTATATTATAGCAATTATTTTAAAAATAGTGAAGAATATAATTAAGATAGCGAGATTCTCTGATGATGATCTTAGGACGATAAGTTATGGAGTGTTACCAAAAAGTTACTAAAATTTGAAAAATGAGTCTATTTTGCAAGATTCAAAAGTCCCAAAACCCTATTAAATCAAGGATATAAGATTTAAAAAGTGTATTCATAGAACTCAAAATCCAGTGTCCGCAAGGACGTGCCGGTTCGACCCCGGCCGCCGGTATAGATTATAAAGGAGTTCTACTCCTTTTTTTGTTTTATTTTTTTCTTTTTTGTGATATAATTAACCGGTAAAGCTTTTTGTGAATTTGAAGGAGTTAATTTTGTCTGAAGTTGCAAATAAAATCGATCGATTTTTAAATTCTATTTTATTATTATCTGAGAATCAACATGAAATTTTAGTTGGTTCTTGTACAAGTGGTGTTTCATTAACCAACACTCAGGAACATATTTTGATGCTGGTTGCTGATGAAGCTCTAACCAATTCTGTCTTAGCAAAGAAATTGAATGTTAGTCAGGCGGCTATCACGAAGGCTGTGAAACCCTTATTAAGTCAGGGGATGCTGGAGACTTATCGCGATGAAAATGATGCACGGGTTCTCTATTACCGCTTAACTGAGATTGGTAAGCCGATTGCATTAGAGCATCAGCACCACCATCAGCATACTCTTCACACTTATGAGGATGTTTTGTCGAAGTTTACTAAGAATGAGCAAGGGGTTATTTCGCGCTTTTTAGATTTATTGGAAGAGGAGTTATAGTTTGAGGTATATTACGGTTTCAAATTTATCGTTCTATTATGATCGAGAACCGGTTTTGGAAGGGATCAATTACTACTTAGATAGTGGAGAGTTTGTTACGCTGACTGGTGAGAATGGGGCTGCTAAGTCAACCTTGATTAAGGCTAGCCTTGGCATCTTACAGCCCAAGGTTGGGACTGTTGAGATTTCAAAGACGAATGTTAAGGGAAAGAAGTTAAGGATTGCTTATTTGCCGCAACAAATTGCTAGTTTTAATGCAGGGTTTCCAAGTACGGTCTATGAATTTGTGAAGTCAGGTCGGTACCCTCGTAAAGGATGGTTTCGAAAGTTGAATGAGCACGATGAAAAACATATTCTGAAGAGTTTAGAATCTGTTGGGATGCTGGAGTTCAAGGATCGAGCGATTGGTTCTTTGTCTGGTGGTCAGAAACAGCGGGCTGTCATTGCTCGGA
This sequence comes from Streptococcus parasanguinis, assembly GCF_040908565.1. Classification (GTDB taxonomy): domain Bacteria; phylum Bacillota; class Bacilli; order Lactobacillales; family Streptococcaceae; genus Streptococcus; species Streptococcus parasanguinis_AC. Next base: position 6,969 of record NZ_JBDGEA010000003.1, read on the forward strand.
TGTTTGCTTCAGATCCGGATATCTTTGTTTTAGATGAACCTACGACAGGGATGGATGCGACGACAAAGAGTGATTTTTATGAGTTGATGCATCACAGTGCGCATCACCATCAAAAATCTGTTTTGATGATTACGCATGATCCTGAAGAGGTTAGCCAATTTGCGGATCGGAATATTCATTTGGTTCGTGACCAAAGCTCTCCTTGGAGATGTTTTAATGTCCATGATACTGAAGGGGAGGGTGACCATGCTTGATTTATTCCAGTATGATTTTATGCAACGGGCCTTGTTGGCTATGGTTGCCATGAGTCTTTTTTCTCCTGTATTAGGGATTTTCTTGATTTTAAGACGGCAGAGTCTGATGAGTGATACGCTAAGTCACGTTTCTCTTGCTGGTGTCGCTTTTGGGCTTTTCCTTGGGATCTCTCCAACGCTCTCGACCATGATCATTGTCATTATTGCTGCGGTTTTTCTTGAGTATTTGCGGACCTTATTTAAGGACTTTATGGAGATCGGGACGGCAATTTTAATGTCCACTGGTCTTGCCCTAGCTTTGGTACTGATGCGTGGTGGTGGGAAGAGCTCGATGAGTTTGGATCAGTATTTGTTTGGTTCTACCCTAACCATTACGGATGAACAGGTGATTGCTTTGTTTGTGATTGCTTTCGTTGTATTAGTGCTGACGGCCTTATTCTTGCGGCCTATGTATATTTTGACCTTTGATGAAGATACGGCCTTTGTGGATGGGCTTCCGGTGCGGACCATGTCCATCTTATTTAATGTGGTTACGGGGGTTGCTATCGCCTTGATGATTCCTGCAGCAGGATCTTTATTGGTTTCAACCATCATGGTCTTACCGGCTAGTATTGCCCTGAAATTAGGGAAGAACTTCCGTGGGGTCATGTTGCTTGCGGTCATCATTGGCTTTATCGGGATGTTTAGTGGGTTGATTTTGTCTTATATTGCAGATACACCAGCAAGTGCCAGCATCACGCTTTTATTTGTGGCCTTGTTCTTGCTTGTGAATCTTGGATCACGTTTGAGGAGGTAAATATGAAATTTAAAAAAATAGGTTTAATGTTGTTGGTGGCTTTTGCCCTTATCTTGACTGCTTGTGGCAAAAGTCAGAGTCAAAATGGAAAATTAAAAGTGATGACCACTTTTTATCCTGTTTATGATTTTACAAAAAATATTGTCGGAGATGAAGGAACGGTAGACCTGCTCATTGGAGCGGGATCAGAGCCCCATGAATATGAATTGTCTGCTAAGGGGCGGGCTATGATTCAAGATTCGGATGTTTTCGTCTATGAGAATGAAAACATGGAAACGTGGGTTCCAAATCTTTTGAAATCAATGAAGGATAAGAAAACCAAAGTGATCGATGCCACTAAGGGCATGGTCTTGCTTCCTGGATTGGAAGAGGATCATGACCACGAAGGGGGCGAAGAACACCATCATGAATATGATCCTCACCTTTGGCTGTCTCCACATCGTGCCATGAAGATGGTAGAGTCGATTCGCGATCAGTTGGTCGCAGCTTATCCAGATAAGAAAAAGACGTTTGAGAAAAATGCGCAAGCTTATTTGAAGAAGTTACAGGCTTTGGATCAAGCTTATCAGGATGGCTTGAAAGATGCTAAGCAAAAGAATTTTGTGACCCAACACGCGGCTTTCCGTTACTTGGCCTTGGATTATGGCTTAAACCAAGTGGCTATTTCAGGGATTTCACCTGATAGCGAACCTTCTGCTGCACGATTGCGTGAATTGACAGAGTATATCAAGAAAAATGAGATCAAGGTGATTTACTTTGAGGAAAATGCTTCTAAGTCTTTGGCGAAAACCTTGTCTTCTGAAGCTGGTGTTGAGTTGGCTGTCTTAAATCCTTTGGAAAGCCTGACGGATCAAGAAATGAAAGATGGCGAAGATTACGTTTCTGTCATGAAGGAGAATCTGAAGGCGCTAGAGAAAACAACGTCACAAGCTGGTAAGGATATTCAACCGGAACATGAGGAAGATTCTAAGACGGTTCAAAAGGGCTATTTCGAGGATAGTCAAGTGAAGGATCGTAGCTTAGCAAATTACGCGGGTGATTGGAAATCGGTTTATCCATACTTGCAAGATGGAACTTTGGATCAGGTCTTTGATTATAAGGTAAAATTAAATCCAACCATGACTGCTGCTGAGTATAAGGAATATTATACCAAGGGTTACCAAACAGATATTGATCGGATTAAGATTGATAAGGATTCAATGGAGTTTTATCAAAAAGGATCTTCTAAGAAATATACCTATAAATACGTAGGTAAGCACATTTTGACTTATAAAAAGGGGAATCGTGGTGTTCGGTATCTCTTTGAAGCCAAGGAGAGCGATGCGGGAGACTTCAAATATGTTCAATTTAGTGACCATGAAATCACTCCGATAAAGGCAGCTCACTTCCACATTTTCCATGGAGGAAAGAGTCAAGAGGCGCTTTATGATGAGTTGGAAAATTGGCCAACTTATTATCCTTCCAACTTATCTGGTTTAGAAGTTGCACAGGAAATGCTGGCTCACTGAGAGTAGTATCCAAAGAGAGATTGGGATGTATTATCCCGGTCTTTTTTTGATCAGAAATAGGAAGTAGAGCTTGTCAAATGTTTGAAAATACGTTACAATGAGAGGGCTTTAAACTAAAAAAATGTATGGGGAATTTTAAATGAAAAAAGTTGGTGCTATTCTTGTGAGTCTTTTCAGTGTGGTCTTATTGGTGGCTTGTTCGCAGCAAGGTGCGAGCAAGAAATCAACCGCTTCTTCTAGTCAAACAAGTGCTTCTTCTGAGGTGAAAAAGACGACAGCTTCTAGTTCAGAAGTGAAGGAGAAAGAAAAAAAAGAAGAGAAAAAAGAAGTGAAGAAAATGGATCTTGAGGCTATTGCTAATGGGGATTACAGCAGTATTGCTGGTGTCTGGCAAGATGATAAAGGAAACAAGCTGGTCTTTAACGACAAAGGGTTGGTTTCACAAGAGTTGGAGGGCTATGGTGCTTCTTTGACGGATTATGGGACAGCCTCAGAAGGTATCTATGGTGGTCGTGATGGTGGCTTCTTGTTGGAGTATATTCCTGCGGGAGTAACCATTGGTGATCAGGTCGATGATCAAGGACAAGTCGTTTTTAAGGATACATCCGATGCCTCTAAGAACCGCTTGTGGTCTGGTGTTGGAATCGCTAGTTTTGGGGAACAAGGATCGATCTACTATCATGTAGGAGATGAATAACAGAAAAAAGTCGTCTGGAAGCAGACGACTTTTTTTATGGATGTGGGGGGAGCCAAGAAAGATCGAACTGAAGTAGCTGGGCTTCAAGGAGATCTTGATGGAAAATCTCTTGCTGCGCTTTGCCATCTAATCGGGCTTTTTGGATGAAATAGGCACCTGTAGTATGGGAGTTGGCACAAATTTTGAGCTCATGGTTTGGAAGATGGAGAAGAACTTCTTTAAAGAGAGGAAGGCCCAGATCATAGATTGGTTTTCCTGGGCAGGTTGGATAGAGCCCAAGGGCTGACCAGATGTACCAAGCAGATAGACTACCATTGTCCTCATCACCTGGATAGGCTTGGAAATCTTGATGGAAAGCTTGGGAACGGATCTGGTGGATCAGGAGATTAGTGTATTCGGGATGAAGACTGTGGCGGAAGAGGTAGGGAATGTGAAAGCTGGGTTGATTGGAGATGGCGATCTGCCCAAATGGAGCTTGGGCCATTTCACTCATTTCATGGATTTCATAGCCATATCCTCTTACATCAAATTGAGGTTTTTGATTGGCCAGATCCAGCAGTCGTTGGGTGAAGGCTTTTTTACCGCCCATCAGCTCTATCAGGCCGGAGAGGTCGTGTAAGGCTCCAAAAGTAGCCTGGGTGGCAGAACATTCTGCATAATCTCCTCCCCAGCTGGTAGGAGAGAAGGGTTCTTTAAAGTTTCCATTGGTGGATCGTGCTCTCATAAAGCCTGTTTGGGCATCATACAATGTTCGGTAGGAGAGGCTGGAAGCAGCATACCGAGTGGCTGTTTCTGTCTGACCCAATTGCTTGGCAACGGTAGCTATGCAAAAATCACTATAGGCATAATCGAGGCTATGGCTCACACTTTCGTGAAAATCATCGGGTAGGTAGCCAAGGACCTTGTAGCTTTCATTGCCATGGCGACCAAAATGTTGATGAGGATCTGTATTTTGGGCTGTCTGGAGCATGGCTGTGAGCATGTTTTCATGTAGGTCTGGTGCGATCCCTTTTGTGACAGCATCTGCGAAGACTCCATCAATGAGAGTGCCTGGCATCATCCCTCGTTCATCTGGGGCCAACCATTTTGGTAGAAAACCAGTATCCTGGTAAGTGTTTAAAAATCCTTCGAGGAAATGACGGTAGTAATCGGGGTAGACAAGGCTAAAGAGCGGAAAAGATGTTCGGAAGAGGTCCCAAAAACCGACATTCGTATAAGCTTTTCCTGGTTTGATTTCATTATGGGTGACATCCAGGTGCCAGTCATTTCCCTCGGTATCTGTTTCATAAAAGGTTTGAGGAAAAAGGAGGAGTCGGTACAGGCAGTGGTCGAAAAAGGCTTGATCACATCCTCCGTTATCTTTCACTTCAATTCGTTTTAGTAGCTGATTCCATTGATCAGCTGCTTCTTTTTTAGCTTTTTCTAAGGGAAGGTGGGGAAGATGGCTGTGAGCCATGTCTTGGGACAGATAAGAGCTTCCTAATTGGACGGTCACTTCATTGCTAGAAAAGGTGAGAAAAAGATCCTGATCAATGTGAGTGACAGTCTCGATTGGCTGACTAAATTGCCACTGGAGATAGAAAGAGTAGGAAGTATCTGCGGTATGGGCCTGATCCAGAATGTGGAAGTGACAGGTGTGGTCTGTAAGGGTCAAGTCCTCTAGTTCATTTGCTGCATGAAAGCAGAGAGTCAATTTTTCTGGTGCTTGAAAGCGCAGGACAGCCCCGTAGCGGCTTGGAACCAGCTCGCTTTGAATCTGATAACGTTCCGAAAAAATACGGAGGTAGTGGGGCTGAAAAAGAGCTTCTTTGATCGAATAACTACTCTGGCGACGGAAGAGGTCGGAACTTGTAACTTCTCCTATGATGGGCGTGATGAGGCACCAAGCGTAGTCTCCAATCCAAGGACTAGGCTGGTGGGTAAGGCGAAATCCCTGAAAAATAGGGAGATTGGGGTTGAAAAACCAAGCCCCTTGTTCGTGTGTCGTCTGGGGAAGAAAGTAATTCATTCCAAAAGGGACTCCGGTATAAGGGAGGGTGTTTCCGTGCGAATAGTGGGGATGATTATCACTTCCCCAGCGGGTATCGATGGTCTGGCAAGTTGTGTGCATCTGGTCACCTTTTTCTTCATCAACCTTAAATAGTCTGTGTTTTTCTTTGAACACGCAGTGGTATTTTCTTCATTGTATCAAAGCGTTGTCAAATATGATAGCGTTTTTATCAAATGGAAAATTTTGTAGAAAAAGGGCTATAGTTTGCGTATGTATTTCCCTTTTGAAATCTTTTATACTGAATAGGAAAGAATCGATATGTGTGAGGAAAATAAATGACCTATTCAAAAGAAATTGTTAGAGAGTGGCTAGATGAGGTGGCGGAGTGTGCTAAAGATCATCCTGAATGGGTGGATGTCTTTGAACGTTGCTATACAGATACCTTAGACAATACAGTTGAAATTTTAGAAGACGGTTCAACCTTTGTGCTAACAGGGGATATCCCAGCTATGTGGTTGCGTGACTCTACTGCTCAATTAAGACCTTATCTTCATGTGGCTAAAAGAGACCCTCATTTGCGCCAGACCATTGCTGGTTTGGTTAAACGTCAGATGACTTTGATTCTCAAGGATCCCTATGCTAACTCTTTTAATATTAAGGAAAACTGGAAGGGTCACCACGAAACAGACCATACGGATCTCAATGGCTGGATTTGGGAACGCAAGTATGAAGTGGATTCGCTTTGCTATCCCTTGCAATTAGCTTATCTCCTGTGGAAAGAAACTGGTGAGACTAGCCAGTTTGATGAAACTTTTGTTACGGCGACCAAGGAGATCCTTCATCTCTGGACAGTGGAACAAGACCACAACCATTCACCTTATCGCTTTGTTCGGGATACGGATCGTAAGGAAGACACGTTAGTGAATGACGGCTTTGGTCCAGAATTTGCCGTGACAGGGATGACCTGGTCAGCCTTTCGTCCAAGTGATGACTGCTGTCAGTATAGCTATCTGATTCCATCCAATATGTTTGCAGTGGTTGTCTTGGGTTATGTGCAAGAAATCTTTGCAGAGTTGCATCTAGCCGATAGCGAGAGCATCATTGCAGATGCCAAACGCCTGCGAGCGGAGATTCAAGAAGGGATTGAAAACTACGCCTACACCACTAACAGCAAGGGCGAGAAAATCTATGCCTTTGAGGTGGATGGTCTAGGAAATGCTAGCATCATGGACGATCCGAATGTGCCAAGCTTGTTGGCCGCTCCCTATCTGGGTTACTGTGATGTCAACGATGAAGTCTATCAAGCCACTCGTCGCACCATTCTGAGTCCTGAAAATCCATACTTCTACCAAGGAGAATACGCTAGTGGGCTAGGAAGCTCTCATACTTTCTACCGCTATATCTGGCCGATTGCCCTGTCGATCCAAGGATTGACAACAACGGACAAGACAGAGAAGAAATTCTTGCTCGATCAGTTGGTTGCTTGCGATGGTGGCACGGGTGTCATGCACGAAAGCTTCCACGTAGATGATCCGACTAAATACTCGCGCGAATGGTTCTCTTGGGCCAACATGATGTTCTGCGAGTTAGTCTTGGATTACTTGGATATTCGCTAATACTCTTCGAAAATCAAATTCAAACCACGTCAGCTTCGCCTTGCCGTACTCAAGTACAGCCTGCGGCTAGCTTCCTAGTTTGCTCTTTGATTTTCATTGAGTATAAGGAGCACGCTTTAGCTTCACTGATTCTTGTTAGAATCACAAATATATCTTTAAATTTAAGTTAGAATGAGGTTTTACTCATGGAAAATGTTGTTGTACATATCATCTCTCACAGCCACTGGGATCGTGAGTGGTATCTACCTTTTGAAAGTCACCGGATGCAGTTGGTGGAACTGTTTGACAATCTGTTTGATCTTTTCGAAAATGATCCTGAATTCAAAAGCTTCCACTTGGATGGCCAAACCATTGTCCTTGATGACTATTTAGAAATTTGCCCTGAAAACCGCGACAAGGTGCAGCGTTATATCGACGAAGGCAAACTCAAGATTGGACCCTTCTATATCTTGCAGGATGATTACTTGATTTCCAGTGAAGCAAATGTTCGCAATACCTTGATTGGACAGGTTGAATGCGCTAAATGGGGCAAATCCACTCAGATTGGTTACTTCCCTGATACCTTTGGAAATATGGGACAAGCTCCTCAAATCCTTCAAAAATCAGGGATTCACGTAGCAACCTTTGGGCGCGGGGTGAAGCCAATCGGATTTGACAACCAGGTCCTTGAAGATGAGCAGTTCACCTCTCAATTTTCTGAAATGTACTGGCAGGGGGCGGATGGTAGCCGTGTACTGGGTATTCTTTTTGCTAACTGGTACAGTAACGGGAATGAAATTCCAGTGGATAAAGACGAGGCTTTGACTTTCTGGAAGCAAAAATTGGCAGATGTTCGTGACTATGCCTCGACCAACCAATGGTTGATGATGAACGGCTGTGACCACCAACCGGTTCAACGAAACTTGAGTGAAGCCATTCGCGTAGCTAACGAACTTTTCCCTGACGTGACCTTTGTTCATAGCTCCTTTGATGAATATGTGCAAGCAGTGGAGAGTGCGCTTCCTGAACAATTATCAACCGTTACAGGAGAATTGACCAGTCAGGAAACCGATGGTTGGTACACACTGGCGAATACGTCTTCTTCTCGGATTTATCTAAAGCAAGCCTTCCAAGAAAACAGCAACTTGCTCGAGCAAGTGGTGGAACCTTTGACCATCATTACTGGTGGTCATCACCACAAGGATCAGTTGACCTATGCCTGGAAGACGCTCTTACAAAATGCACCTCACGATAGTATTTGTGGATGTAGTATTGACGATGTTCACCGCGAAATGGAAGTTCGTTTTGCCAAGGTCAATCAAGTCGGAAACTTTGTCAAGACCAACCTTCTGAACGAATGGAAGGGTAAACTAGCGACTCAAAAAGCCCAGAGTGAGCTCCTCTTTACGGTCATCAATACAGGCTTGCATGATAAGGTGGATACCGTCAGCACGATTGTCGACGTAGCGGTTTGTCCATTTAAGGAATTGCACCCGACAGAAGGTTTCAAGAAGATGGCGGCTTTGAGCTTGCCGGACTACCACGTAGAGGATTTAGATGGTCATCTTGTAGAAGCGGAGATTGAAGACTTGGGGGCAAGCTTTGGCTATACCTTGCCTAAGGATAAATTCCGTCAACCTTATATCGCGCGTCAAGTGCGCGTGACGGTTCCAGTTCACCTATCACCTCTTTCTTGGACGACCTTCCAGCTCTTAGAAGGGAAAGCATCTCATCATGATGGTCTGTTCCAAAATGGGGTGATCGATACACCATTTGTAACCCTAAGTATTGATGATGGTTTGACCCTCTATGATAAAACGACCAATGAGGCTTATGAGAATTTCCTTCGCTTCGAAGATCGTGGTGATATCGGAAATGAATATATCTACTTCCAACCAAAAGGAACGGAGCCAATCTTTGCTCAACTGAAAGGTTATGAAGTTCTAGAAAACAATGCTCGCTATGCTAAGGTCTTGCTCAAGCATGACTTGACCATTCCAGTTAGCGCAGATGAACAATTGGATGTGGAGCAAAGAGGCATTATCGAGTTTATGAACCGTAAGGCAAGCCGCTCAGAAGAGCTGACAACCATCCCTCTTGAAACGGAGATGACCATCTTTGTAGATGATCCGCAAATTCGCTTCAAGACGCGCTTCACCAATACAGCCAAGGATCACCGCATCCGTCTCTTGGTGAAAACTCATAACACTCGTCCAAGCAACGATTCTGAAAGCATCTATGAGGTGGTCACACGGCCAAATAAACCAGCCGCTTCTTGGGAAAATCCTGAAAATCCCCAACACCAACAAGCTTTCGTCAGCTTGTATGATGATGTCAAGGGGGTAACAGTAGCCAATAAAGGTTTACATGAATATGAAATTTTAGGGGATGATACTATTGCCGTGACCATTCTTCGGGCTTCTGGAGAACTTGGTGACTGGGGCTATTTCCCAACACCAGAAGCACAATGCTTGCGGGACTTTGAGGTGGAATATGCAGTGGAATGCCATCAAGCTCAGGGCCGCTTCTCAGCTTATCGCCGAGCTAAGGCTTTACAGACACCGATGACTAGCCTCCAAGTTGCAAAACAAGAGGGTAGCGTTGCAGCAACGGGTAGCCTCTTTAAACATCCGGCACTGAACTTGCCACAAGTATGCCCAACAGCCTTTAAGGTAGCAGAAAATGACGAAGGTTACATTCTTCGCTATTACAATATGAGCCAAGAAAATGTGCGCGTGTCAGAAGGGCAACAAACGGTTGTCGATCTTCTGGAGCAACCGTATCCTATCCATACAGGATTATTGGCACCACAGGAAATTCGTACAGAATTGATCAAAAAAGAAGAAATTTAATTTCAAAAAGATAACATAAACAGAAAGGAGGAGCGAAAAAGTAAGAACCAACTGCTGATTCGCTCCTTTTGCAGGTGAAAGCAATGACCATTGCGACCATTGATATCGGAGGGACTGGCATTAAGTTTGCTAGTCTCACTCCTGATGGAAAGATTTTAGACAAGGCCAGCACCCCAACTCCAGAAACTCTAGAAGATTTGTTGGCTTGGCTGGACCAGCGATTGTCAGAACGTGACTACCGTGGAATTGCCATGAGTGTGCCAGGAGCGGTCAATCAAGAAACAGGAGTGATTGAGGGGATTAGTGCCATTCCTTATATCCATGGTTTTTCATGGTATGAGGCTCTTGCCCATCACCGACTACCGGTTCATCTAGAAAATGATGCCAACTGTGTTGGACTGAGTGAACTGCTAGCTCATCCTGAAATTGAAAATGCAGCCTGTGTTGTCATTGGCACAGGGATTGGCGGGGCTATGATTATCAATGGTAAGCTTCACCGTGGTCGCCATGGCTTGGGTGGAGAGTTTGGTTACATGACAACTATCGAACCAGCAGAAAAACTCAATAACTGGTCACAACTAGCTTCTACAGGAAACATGGTTCGCTATGTCATTGAAAAATCAGGTCAGTCAGACTGGGATGGCCGTAAGGTTTATCAAGAGGCTGCAGCAGGCAATGCCCTTTGCCAAGAAGCCATTGAGCGTATGAATCGTAATCTAGCTCAAGGATTACTCAATATCCAGTATCTAATCGACCCAGATGTCATTAGCCTAGGTGGCTCTATCAGTCAGAACCCAGATTTTATCAAAGGGGTGCAAAAAGCGGTAGACGCCTTTGTGAAAAGATATGAAGAGTATACAATTGCGCCAGTGATCCAAGCTTGCACCTATCAGGCAGATGCCAATCTCTACGGTGCCCTTGTCAACTGGTTACAGGAGGAAAACCAATGGTAAGTTTTATCGGACTTAGTCCCAAACAAGCCCAATCTATCGAAGCATTAAAAAATCACATTTCTCTACCAGATGTAGAAGTGGCAGTTACCCAATCTGATCAAGCCTCTATCTCTATCAAGGGTGAGGGTGGAAGCTATCAATTGACTTATCGCAAACCTCACCAACTCTATCGCGCCTTGTCTGTGCTAGCAACAGCTTTAGTAGAAGGTGACAAAGTAGAGATTGAAGAACAGGCTGCTTACGAAGATTTAGCCTACATGGCGGATTGTTCCCGTAATGCGGTTCTAAATGTTGCATCTGCCAAGCAGATGATTGAAGTCTTGGCTCTGATGGGTTATTCAACCTTTGAGCTCTACATGGAAGATACCTATCAGATTGAAGGGCAACCTTATTTTGGTTATTTCCGCGGGGCTTATTCAGCTGAAGAATTACAGGAAATCGAAGCCTATGCCCAGCAGTTTGATATGACCTTTGTACCATGTATCCAGACCTTGGCTCACTTATCAGCCTTTGTCAAATGGGGTGTTAAAGAAGTCCAGCAACTCCGTGATGTAGAGGACATTCTCCTTATCGACGAAGAAAAAGTTTACGACCTAATCGACGGCATGTTTGCCACTCTGTCTAAACTGCAGACACGCAAGGTCAATATCGGGATGGACGAAGCTCACTTGGTTGGATTGGGACGCTATCTCATCTTAAACGGTGTTGTGGACCGTAGCCTCCTCATGTGCCAACATTTGGAGCGCGTGCTGGATATTGCAGACAAGTATGGTTTCCACTGCCAGATGTGGAGCGATATGTTCTTCAAACTCATGTCAGCAGATGGCCAGTACGACCGTGATGTCGAAATTCCAGAAGAAACTCGTGTTTATCTTGACCGTCTCAAAGACCGTGTGACCTTGGTTTACTGGGATTATTATCAGGATAGCGAAGAAAAATACAACCGTAACTTCGGTAATCACCACAAGATTAGCCAGGATATTGCCTTTGCAGGCGGTGCTTGGAAGTGGATTGGTTTCACACCACACAACCATTTCAGTCATCTCATCGCTGTCGAAGCTAACAAAGCCTGCCGTGCTAATCAGATCAAGGAAGTCATTGTGACTGGTTGGGGAGATAATGGTGGTGAAACAGCTCAATTCTCTATTCTGCCAAGTCTACAAATCTGGGCAGAACTCAGCTATCGAAATGATTTAGAGCGTTTATCTGCTCACTTCAAGACCAATACAGGTCTATCGGTTGAGGACTTTATGCAGCTGGATTTGGCCAACCTCTTGCCAGATCTACCAGACAATCTCAGTGGTATCAATCCCAACCGCTATGTCTTTTATCAGGATGTCCTTTGCCCAATTCTTGATAAGCACATGACCCCTGAACAGGACAAGCCCCACTTTGCTAAGGCTGCTGAGGCCCTTTCTGACATTAAAGAAAAAGCAGGCGCCTATGCTTATCTTTTCGAAACTCAGGCACAGTTGAATGCCATTTTAAGTAGTAAAGTAGATGTGGGGCGACGCATCCGTCAAGCCTATCAAGCAGGTGATAAAGAGAGTTTGCAACAAATCGCTCAGGAAGAATTACCAAAACTCAGAAGCCAGATTGAAACCTTCCACAAGCTCTTTAGTCACCAATGGTTGAAAGAAAACAAGGTCTTTGGCTTGGATACCGTAGATATCCGTATGGGAGGACTCTTGCAACGGATCAAGCGCGCTGAAAGCCGTATGGAGGCTTATCTTGCTGGTCAAATTGACCGCATCGACGAACTAGAAGTAGACATCTTGCCATTCAACGATTTCTACGTAGACAAGGACTTCGCAGCCACAACAGCTAATCAATGGCATACCATTGCGACTGCCTCAACTATTTATACAACGTAAAAAATGCCAAGTTGGATGACAGATGTCTTATCTACGGTGGATAGGAGTAGAAGAGGAGCTGTGTTTACCATCGCCCTTTTTTACTCCTTTTTTAAAGCTATGTCATAAATTTGTAGAATTTTTTCTATAATTAGGAGTTTGAAAATAGAAAATGGCTATCTTATAATAAGTATTGTAAACGCTACCAAAGCAAAAACACGCTCAAGGCTCAAAGGGGGGAGTTAAATGAAAAAGTTTGTAAGGACTCTGAGAGAAAATTTCATTTTTCTTTTAATGGTCTTACCGGGTGCAGCGTGGTTAATCTTATTCTTCTATATTCCGGTTTTTGGGAATATCGTAGCATTTAAGGACTATCATATTACAGGAGAAGGCTTCATCGACAGTGTCATGAAGAGTAAGTGGGTTGGTTTTGACAACTTCAAGTTCCTTTTTAGTTCCAAAGATGCCTACATTATTACAAGAAATACGGTCTTGTACAACTTAGGATTTATCTTCTTAGGATTGATTGTTTCCGTTGGGATCGCCATCATCTTTAGTGAGTTGAGATCAAAAAGAGTGGTCAAGGTGCTTCAAACCTCCATGCTCTTCCCATACTTCCTATCATGGGTTATCATCAGCTTCTTCACCGATGCCTTCCTGAACGTGGACAAAGGATTGGTCAACCACATCTTAGCTTCGTTTGGTATGAAAGCCATCAATTTCTACTCGGAATTGTGGATCTGGCCAGCGCTTCTCCTCTTCTTAGGAATCTGGAAAGGCTTTGGTTATAGCAGTGTCATGTACTATGCAACCATCATGGGAATTGACCCAACTTACTATGAAGCAGCGACCGTGGATGGTGCGTCTAAGTGGCAACGCATTCGCAACATCACCATTCCTCAGTTGTCTTCCTTGATTACGGTCTTGACCATTCTTGCAGTCGGAAATATCTTCCGCGCAGACTTCGGTCTTTTCTACCAAATCCCGCATAATGCTGGAGCGCTCTATAGCGTAACCAACGTTATTGATGTTTATGTCTACAACGGTTTGACCAAGTCAGGGGATATCGGGATGACAGCAGCAGCCGGTCTTTACCAATCGGTAGTCGGTTTGGTTCTTGTTTTGATCTCAAATATCATTGCCCGTCGCATTGATAAGAATGCCGCTCTCTTCTAGAAAGGAGGATCGTATGAAAAAATCAACCATTCAAAAAGAAAAAATTGATAATGTCGGGATCCATTCTTTCAGTAAGAAGAGCAACTTCTTCTTTACCTTGTTGTTGACCTTGGTCGGCTTGACCTGTGTACTTCCCTTCATCTTCGTTGTCATGATCTCTTTGACAGACGAACAAAGTTTGGCAGTCCATGGATTCCAATTCTGGCCAGCAAAATTTGGATTTGATGGTTACCTTTTCTTGGTACAGTTCAAAGAAAAAATCTTGCAAGCCCTCTTCATTACCTTGTTTGTGACCATTGTGGGAACAGCATGTAATGTCTTTATCACAACAACCTATGCTTATGCTATCTCACGGAGTACCTTTAAATACCGCAAGTTCTTTACCGTATTTTCACTCCTTAGTATGCTCTTTAGTGCAGGGTTGGTACCGGGCTATATTGTCACCACTCAACTCTTGCAATTGGGTGATACCATCGGGGCTTTGATCATCCCAATGTTGCTTAGCCCATTCAACATCATCTTGATGCGGACTTTCTTTAAACGGACCATTCCAGAAGCCATTCTTGAATCCGCTCGGATCGATGGAGCAAGTGAAACACGGATCTTCTTCCAAATTTGCTTGCCACTCTCTCTACCAGGGATTGCAACTATTAGTCTCTTCACTGCTTTAGGATTCTGGAACGACTGGTTCAACGCCCTTCTCTATATTAAGAGTGACAACCTTTACCCATTGCAATACCTCTTGATGCAAATCCAAAACAATATGGATTACATCGCTAAAAATGTCGGGGTATCCGGCCAATTGGCAGGAGCTGTACAATCCATCCCACGGGAAACAGGACGTATGGCCATGGTGGTTGTGGCAACAGTGCCAATTGCCATTCTCTATCCATTCTTCCAACGCTACTTTGTAAAAGGCTTGACCATCGGTGGTGTGAAAGAATAACATCGTTCATTGAAAATCAACAGGATTTTCAACTCATAACTTAGTCTAAAAAGAAAATAACATAAAGGAGATTTTTCTTATGAAAAATTGGAAAAAATACGCGTTAGCATCTGCTAGTGTCATTGCTCTTGGAGCTACTCTTGCTGCTTGTGGAAGCCTTACAGGGAACAACAAGAAATCAGCAACAACTGAAGATGGTAAACCAATCATCAAGATGTACCAAATTGGTGACAAACCAGATAACTTGGATACCTTGTTAGAAAATGCCAACAAGATCATTGAAAAGAAAGTTGGCGCAAAATTGGATATCCAATATCTTGGTTGGGGTGACTACGCACAAAAAATGAACGTTATCATCTCATCTGGTGAAAACTATGATATTGCCTTTGCTAATAACTATGTCATCAACGCTCAAAAAGGTGCCTATGCTGACTTGACAGAATTGTACAAGAAAGAAGGGAAAGATCTTTACAAAGCACTTGACCCAGCATACATCAAAGGGAACACTGTAAACGGCAAGATCTATGCTGTTCCAGTAGCAGCCAACGTGGCATCTTCTCAAAACTTTGCTTTCAACGGACCACTTGTTGAAAAATATGGTATCGATATCTCAAACGTGAAAGACTATGCTTCTCTTGAACCAGTCTTGAAAGCCATCAAAGAAAAAGATCCAAACGTTGTTCCATTTGCCATGAACAAGAGCTACGGTGGACCTTCAGATGACTTCGACTATGTGGCTGTTGATGGACTTCCATTCGTTGTTGACTTGAAAGGTGACACTACGAAGATCGTTGACCGTTACACAATCCCTCGTTATGTAGAAAACTTGAAGACTCTTCACAAATACTACGAAGCAGGATACATTCCAAAAGACGTAGCAACAAGCGATACTGGTTATGACCTTTCTCAAGATACTTGGTTGGTTCGTGAAGAAACAGTAGGACCAGCTGACTACGGTAACAGCTTGCTTACTCGTGTAGCAAACCGTAAGATCGACATCAAACCATTTACTGAACTTTACAAGAAGAACAACACCACTCAAGTAGCTAACTTTGTTATCTCAAATAACTCTAAGAACAAAGAAAAAGCAATGGAAGTGTTGAACCTTTTGAACACTAATCCAGAACTCTTGAACGGACTTGTTTATGGACCAGAAGGCAAGAACTGGGAAAAAGTTGAAGGTAAAGAAAACCGTGTGAAAGTCTTGGATGGCTACAACGGAAACACTCACATGTCTGGATGGAACACTGGTAACAACTGGATTCTTTACATCAACGAAAACGTAACAGATGAACAAATTGCACAATCTAAGAAAGACTTGGAAACTGCAAAAGAATCTCCAGCACTTGGTTTCATCTTTAACACAGATAAAGTGAAATCAGAAATCACAGCTCTTACAAATACTTTGAACCAATTCGCAGGTGCGATCAATACTGGTACTGTGGATCCTGAAGTAGAAGTTCCTAAGATGCTTGAAAAATTGAAATCAGAAGGTGCTTACCAAAAAGTGCTTGATGAAATGCAAAAACAATACGATGAATACCTTGCTTCTAAAAAATAAGAACAGGTAGTGCGAAAAGGCTTTGGAGTGATCTCCAGAGCCTTTTTATGTCTTTATGAAAATGAGTCCTGTAAATGAACATTAACATTTCAAATTACCGTTGCAAATAAAGGAAAGCGTTTTATTTTTATGGTATAATAGAATTACTAATTGGAAAAGAGGCTGAATGATGGGGAAAATCATCGAGTTCATTTTTACGAGAGTCTATGTTGCTATGCTGGTAACAGGGATTTTTTGGGTCTTGACGATCTGTGGGGGCATCCTTCTAGGAGTAGGACCAGCCAGTGCCACTATCATGAGCCTCTATGCGGAAAATGGCATGACCTACAAAGACTATCATTGGTCACGCGCTTGGGAACTCTTCAAAGAAAATCTACGCCCGGCCAATCAAGCCTTTTACACCTTCTTTGCCATTGAAGGGATTCTCCTCTATGGCATGTACCTCATGATCCAGATTCCTCACTTAAATTTCTTCCAAATTTTGGTTCTTTTGTTTAATCTGGTTTTCCTCTTGGTTTCGCCTCTAGCTTACGCCGTTTATTTGAAATTGCAAGTGCATTTCGATCTTTCTTATGCTAATAGTATCAAGCTCAGTTTGATCGGAATGTTGCTGGACATTCGTCCGGTTCTGAAGCTCATCCTTGGAACAGCACTACTTGGCGTCATTAGCTACTATATGCCAGCCCTTCTCTTTTTTGTCTTGATCGGCGTCTGGCATTTCTTTGTCAATGATATCTTTGACCCTGTTTATCAAAATATCCACGAAAAATTGGTATCCTAACGATGAAAAAAATCTGGTTAAGTACGCTATTAAAGTTCTACGCCTATGTCATGGTGGTCATTTTGACCATTATGGGTCTCGTCGTAGCGGGGATCTCTTGGAAAAACCAGCAAGCTGAAGCCGATCGGATCGCCCAACGGGTCTTGACTGAAGTCGTGACGGATCTCGAGACCTCTTATCAGCGGGTCACACAAGAAGGCCGTAGCCTCGTTGAAAACCCTGCAAAATTAGAAGGAGTTTATCGCTATTTTACCTTGTCACCATCGGAGTATGAGACTTGGAGATTGAATGCCCAGTTTCCTTCTTATATCCAATTGTCCCTACATAAGAATATTGATAGCCTCTATTTGAGCAATAAACACATCGAGGGCATTGATGTGAACTTGTCTGATTATAAGACGGTATTTGTCTCTACTCGGCAATCGAAGGGGGGCAAGAAAGTCTCAGCGGACCATTACAAGGCTCCTGCAACAGCTATTCCAGTTCCTTTGACAGACCCGACAACGGGTGCTGGAGTTGGAATTGCTTATATGACCTTGGACCAGGAAATTTTGACGGCAGCAATTGACAATGCCAGAGGCGATCTTCCGGTCGCTGTGCGAGTCTTCACTCCCTTTGGGAAAGAGATGTACCATGAAGGAGATAAAGGACAATCAAAGGATGTTAAATGGCAAACTCGTAGCACGATCTATGGCTACAAGGTGGATGTAGCTGTTTCTGAAAGTTATTTGGTCAAGAAGGGTCTAGCCAACCTGACCACTTTTCTCTCCATTGCTTTCTTGATTTTCTTGATCCTTTACTTATTAATGCGGCAAATTTTCAAAAATTACCGTCGCCAAGTCCTTGATCTGGTCGATACCATGAATCTGATCAGTCAAGGCGATAGTGAACGACGGATTGATACCTCGACCAAGGACCAAGAACTGCTGGTTATTGGTAATATGATCAATACCATGTTAGACAATATGGATAAGAATATTCGGGATATCTATCAGCTACAGCTCAGCCAAAAGGATGCCAATATGCGGGCACTACAAGCCCAGATCAATCCCCATTTCATGTACAATACACTGGAATTTATCCGGATGTATGCCGTCATGCAAGAGCAAGAAGAGTTGGGTGATATTATCTATGAGTTTAGTAGTCTCTTGCGCAATAATATCTCAGATGAGCGAGTGACGACAGTTGAAAATGAGCTCGAATTTTGTCGCAAATACAGCTACCTCTGCATGGTACGTTATCCAAAATCAATTGCCTATGGCTTTAAGATCGATCCAGGTTTGGAAAAAATGAAGATTCCAAAATTCACCATCCAGCCTTTGGTCGAGAACTATTTTGCGCATGGAGTGGACCATAAACGCAAGGACAATGTGATCAGTGTCAAGGTCTTGCAAGGAGAAGGGCAGGTCATCATCTTGATCACTGATAATGGGCGCGGGATGAAAGAAGAACAGCTAGAAAGCATTCAAGAGATGCTAGCCAATCGCAATCCACGCTCAGAAATCGAAGAAAAGAGTGGGCGGCAGTCCATCGGAATTGTCAATGTCCATGAACGCCTGCTGCTCTATTTTGGAGATCGCTACCATATCCAAGTCTTCTCCCAACTTAACCATGGAGTGACTTATACGATAACCATTCAAGATGAATAAAGGAGACAGAATGTACAAAGTCTTATTAGTAGACGATGAGTATATGATTACAGAAGGGTTAAAAAAATTAATCCCCTTTGACCACTGGAATATGGAAGTGGTCGCAACTGCAGAAGATGCAGACCAGGCCCTTGATTATGTGCGAGAGTATCCGGTAGATGTGGTGATCACGGATGTCAATATGCCTGGGAAAACTGGACTTCAGATGATTGCTGAGATGAAGGATTTGATCCCAGATGCTGCCTTTATCATTATGTCAGGCTATCAGGATTTTGAATACGTCAAGACAGCTCTCAATTTGCGCGTGGCAGACTACCTGCTCAAACCTGTCAATAAGGTGGAGATGGGCAATATCCTAGAAAAAATTCAGCATAAAATCCAGCAACCAAGCCAAGAGTTGGCCGACCGTTTGATTCACGATGATATCTCTGAGGAAGAGTTTTGTCGCTATATCGCAGGTCGGAACTCATTGTGGATTGGAGTCGCTAAGGAGAAAAAAGGCTTTATCAGCTCGTCTTATCAAGTTCTTGGGCAAAATCTTCAACTCTTTATATCGAGTCAGGAAGAAGAAGCCATGATTGAGAAGGCCTTTGAACCTCCGTATAAGGAGCACTTTCATCAATTTAAGGATCTAGTGGAGCGGAGCCTCTTTTATGGGGCGACCCCTCTCAATCAAGATGAAGAAGTCTTCCATTACTACGAGCCGGCCTATCGGGTGATCATGCAAGGAAATATCCAGCAGATCTTAGAAGAACTGGACTGGTTAGAAAAAATGATCCTTGAGAAGACCCCTAAGGTCTCACTGACCAAGCAGCTCTTTATCCAATTTTTGATGGATGTCTTTCATTTGTTTGAATACCTGCAAGGTGATAATTTAGCTGATGTAGTCAAGAAAGTCCAAGAAACTGCCACTTTTAGCGAGATGATTGGCTTTATCCAGGAAGAGTTGTCCCGTTTCTTATCCCACTATCGGATGAATGAAAATGTAGCGAGTGTCCTCCAAGTGATTAGCCGTGATTACCAAAAAGAGCTGTCACTCAAGGACATCAGTCAGGGTCTCTTTATCAATCCAGTCTATTTAGGCCAATTGATTAAACGAGAAACCAATGCGACTTTCGCAGAACTCCTCAACAAACAGCGGATCAAGGCTGCCCAGCAGCTCCTCTTATCGACCAATGATAGTATTGAAGATATCTGCTACAAGGTCGGTTACAGTAATGTAGGCTATTTCTATAAGGTTTTCCGTAAACTCTGTGGAAAATCGCCTAAAACCTATCGCTTACAAGTCATGACAGAGCATGCAGAAGATGAGTAAAAGGCTGAGACGATTTGTCTCAGCCTTTTTACTTTTCATTTTACGTTCTTTGTATCTTGATTTTCCCAACCAGTAGCTCAGCTTCAATGGTGATTTCTGTGAGTTGGGTCCAGTCGATTATTTCTTGGTCAACGTGAAATAGAAGGGGGGTCATGGTGAGGAGCGCCTGACGTTCTTCAGGAGTTAAACTCTTGGTAAGGCTGACCGTTTCGGATGAGAGGATCCGGCAGTGGTCTTCAAAGTGCTCCAAAATTTCCTGATTGGAGTAGGATTGCTTGGTCAATTGATCTTGGGCCAACTGGCGAATTTCTTTCAGATGAGAAGAGGTTGGGACAACCTTAATGATCACCCCTTCTGTCTTTAAGACACGTTCAAATTCAGCGTAATTAGCCGGGGAGAAGATGTCCAAAATGACCTCCATACTCTTAGATTGAATGGGTAAATGAGCCAAATCTCCTACAAACCAATTTACCTTCCAGCTAGCGTCACTCTTGGCAGCTAGTTGTACGGATTCCTTGGAAAGATCAAATGCATAGAAAGTAGCCTTGGGATAGGCTTCTTGTAGTTTTCGGGAGTAATAACCTTCTCCGCAACCGATATCTAGAATTCTGGCATCACTGGTCGGAATCTTTTGTCCGATCGCTGTTAGAATCGGCTCATAAAACCCTGCTTCTAAGATCAGCTGGCGATTCTGGAAATTTTCCTTGTCATAGTCCTTTGATTGTTTGATCTGGGGAGCCAGGTTGACATAGCCAAATTTCGCCAAATCAAAAGAATGGCCCTTGGGACATTTAAAACTGGTCCCCACAAGTTCTAGGTCCAGTTGACAGATAGGACAGGCAAAGGCAGTGGCTGTTTGAAATCGTTGTAATTTTGGTTTGATCGGTGTATTCATATTAGTAGTGTAACAAAAGAGCCTCTAGATAGCAACTGATGCTTTAATGAGGCTCCAATTGGTTGAGAAATATGATTATGAGTCTCTGTCTCTCCATACAGAATATGAGCTAACAGAAAAAGGGAAATCACTGATGCCGATTTTAAAGGACTTGAATCAATGGGGAAAAGAATGGTTGCATTAAATTTTCTTCTTTTTGTCACTTTCATCTTGCCACTTAGGTTCTCATTTTGACCGCTTATCCCAAAAAGCCGTTTTTTAAACGGCTTTTTTGCTAGACTGATACTGTCAAAAAGGAGAGAGAACATGATATTACAAGCTAAAAACATCAGTAAACGGTATGGAAATCATCTAGCGGTTGATCATATTCACCTACAGTTCGAAAAGGGAACGTTTAATGCGATTCTAGGACCAAATGGGGCGGGGAAATCAACGACGATTTCTATGTTGATCGGTTTGAAACAACCAACGCAAGGCGAAATAATCTATGAACCCGGTACTAAAATTGGTGTGGTCTTCCAAACCAGTGTTTTAGATGAGATGCTGACGGTTAGGGAAAATCTGACCATTCGTGCCAGACAGTACAAAGGCCTAAAACCAAATCGTGTGTCTGATCTTATTGATCGACTAGGCCTATCAGCTTTCCAAAAGCAGAAATATGGGACGCTTTCAGGCGGCCAAAAGCGTCGGGTTGACATTGCGCGTGCTCTACTGCACGGTCCAGATCTTCTGTTCTTAGATGAGCCAACGACAGGTTTAGACATTCAAACCCGGAAGTCTATTTGGGATTTGCTCTATCAATTGCAGAGAGAAGAGGGAATGACCGTTGTATTGACCACGCATTATCTTGACGAAGCAGATGAAGCTGATCAAATTTATATTGTAGATCATGGGAAAGTGATTGCTCAAGGATCGGCACTAGATATTAAGAGCCAGTATGCTACTAATATCTTAAAGATTCGTTTCAAGGAGAGACAGCAGATAGAAAGTCTCAAATCTTCGGGAATGTCAGTAGAGCAACAAAGTCAATTGGAGTATGTTCTTCAACCCGATAGTGAAAGGGAAGCCATTGATTACCTGGCGCAAGTTAGAGATAAAATAGCCCATTTTGAGTTTCGCCCAGGGACCATGGATGATGCCTTTATTGCACTTACAGGAAGGGAGGTTCGCTAATGCTAGCCTTACTAAAGCGAAATTTTTTATTGTACTTCAGGAATCGTTCAGGAGTTTTCTTCTCCCTGTTGGGAGCCTTGATTTCCTTTGTCCTTTATATTATTTTTCTTCAAAAAAATCTAACAGATGCTTGGGCTCAGCTCCCCAATAGTGGTCCTGTGTTAAATAATTGGTTAATGAGTGGGACGCTGGCTGTGACAGGGATTACGACAAGTCTGGCTGCCCTGACTCAGTTAGTAAAGGACCGTGAACATCAGGTAGATCAGGATCTTTATTTATCGGATCAAGGAAAGTGGCGGTTAGCATTTTCGTATCTAACGAGTGCAATCATCATTTCTTTTTCCATGCAGATCCTTATGTATGTGCTGATGTGTGGCTATTTTAGAGAAGTTCCAACCTTATCTCTATTACCTGAAGTGCTCCTCATTATGCTACTTAGTAGCCTACTTTCTAGTTTAGTGAATGCCATTTTTGTTTATTTTTTCCAATCCGTAGACAGTCTTGGGAAGTTTTCGACCATAGTGGGTACAGCTTCTGGTTTTTTGGTAGGGACTTATGTACCTTTAGGTGTCTTACCCACTTTTGCACAATCACTAATGAAGTGCACTCCAGCAACTTATATTGCTGCACTTTATCGACAAGTCCTCATGAAAGAAGCATTAAGTGAGACCTTTAAAGGTCAAGATAATCTTCTTCAAGAGTTTCAAGAAAAAATGGGTGTTCAGCTCAAATGGCAAACTTTATTGACAAAGGAACAAACATACCTTATAGTGTTAGGAGGTATTCTTCTAGCTTTGGGGATTTGGATTTCCTTGGCAAAAAGATCGAGTAAAAGAAAGTAAGTGAGAATTGGAGTAGGAATGAAGATTCGTTTTGAGGAAAAACAAGATATCCCAGAAAACGACCTCTGTGTGGTCATTCAAGCCAAGCAATTATCTGATCAAGCACGAGAGGTGATGGAGTATCTCGAACAATTTTCGACAGTGAATCAAGTAGTGATCCCTATCAAAACAGATGATCATTTGATCATGGTGAAAATTGATGACATTATTCTAGCCGAGATTGATAAGAATCAGCTCACCATTTATACGACAGACAAAACGTTCACCATCAGAGATACTTTGATAAATTTTCAACATCGGATTAATCGTCGTAATTTTTTACAGATATCACGCCACGCGGTGATGAATATCGACCATTTAGAATCGCTATCGGATAGTTTTTCAGGCAATATGATGGCTAA
Organism: Streptococcus parasanguinis; assembly: GCF_040908565.1. GTDB lineage: Bacteria > Bacillota > Bacilli > Lactobacillales > Streptococcaceae > Streptococcus > Streptococcus parasanguinis_AC. Next base: position 30,206 of record NZ_JBDGEA010000003.1, read on the forward strand.
ACTGACACGTGGAGTAAAATCAAGTGTCAGTCGGAAATATGTCAAATCCTTGATGGATTATTTAGGGGTATAGGAGAAAGTGATGAAACGAGTTATAGCTTATTTTGTATCTGGTATGAGGACAGGATCCTTCTTTTATTTGTGTTTGGTGTTATTATCCCATGTCTATACCAACATCGTCTATCCCGCTGTAAATGTCCGCAACATCCTAGCGATATTTTTGATGAGTGGGACAATGGGGGTCTTGACATTCATTCTTGAGGAAGAAGAGTTTTTGACCTATAGTTTGCGTGTGGCTTTGCATTTAGTTGTGACAGCTGCCATCTTAGCATTAACCTACTTGTTTTTTGGCTGGGGGACAGCCTTACGGAGCCCGATTCCTTGGTTGATCTTTCTAGCCATTTACGGCCTGATCTGGCTGTACCAGATTTGGCAACTCCATAAAAAAACTCAACGAATCAACCAAGCTTTGTTGCATCGCAGAAAAGGGAAATAGTCTCAGAAAAAAGTGTATAAGAAAACCACGAAGTTCATACGAAACTTCGTGGTTTTACTTTCTTAATAAGTCAAAACAAAGTATTTTTTCTTACCGCGACGGATAACGGTCAATTCATTTTCTAATTTATCGCTATCGCTCAAGATATAGTCAAGGTCTTGGATGCGTTCGCCATTGACGTAGATCGCTCCATTTTGAACATCTTCGCGGGCTTGGCGTTTAGAATTCACTACACCAGCTGTGACCAAGAGTTCTACAATGTTGAGGTTGTCTTCTGCTTGGACCTGGTAGTTTGGCACACCACGAAGTCCTTGTTTGAGTTCTTTGACAGAAAGGTTTTTGATATTTCCTGCAAAGAGTTGTTCCGTGATGTTGAGGGCTTCCTTGTAAGCTTCTTCACCGTGAACGAGGGTGACCACTTCACGCGCCAAGATCTTTTGAGCCAAGCGTTCATGAGGAGCAGCCTCAAACTGTTTGCGAATCTCTTCGATTTCATCGAGTGACAAGAAAGTGAAGATCTTCAAGAAGCGCACAGCGTCGGCGTCCATCACATTCATCCAGAATTGGTACATTTCGTATGGAGATGTTTTGTCTTCATTGAGCCAGACGGCATTGCCTTCTGATTTACCGAATTTCTTACCAGTTGCATCTGTGATCAAAGGAACAGTCATAACATGACCAGTTTTATCTGCCTTACGACGCATCAACTCAGTACCAGCTGTCATGTTTCCCCATTGGTCAGATCCACCGATTTGAAGGGTGACATTGTGTTCTTGGTTGAGGACGTAGAAGTCATAGCCTTGCATGATTTGGTAGGCAAACTCCGTGTAAGAAATCCCTGTCTCAATCCGTTTTTTAACAGATTCTTTACTCATCATAGCATTGACCGTAAAGTATTTTCCGACATCGCGAAGGAAGTCAATAAAGCTAATACTTCCGAACCAATCGTAGTTGTTGACCATTTCGGCCTTGTTGTCACCATTTTCAAAATCGAGGAAACGAGACAATTGCCCTTGAATGGAGCGAACCCATTCTTGAACAGTTTCTTTTGTTTGGAGACTACGCTCAGCATCTTTGAAGGACGGATCTCCAATGAGACCAGTCGCACCGCCAACGAGCGCATAAGGTTTGTGGCCTGCCAGTTGAAGGCGACGGCTCGTTAAGATGGCAACCAAGTGACCAAGGTGAAGGCTGTCAGCAGTTGGATCATAACCAGTATAATAAGAAACCTGACCTTCTTCCAGTGCTTTGCGCAAGGCTTCTTCATCCGTCGTTTGAAATACCAAACCACGCTCTTTTAGCTCATCAAAAATGTGCATGTGTCTTTTCTCCTTTATAAGTTTATTCATTTCTCTATTCTACCATAAACCACGGAAATGGCAATGCTTTCCGTCATTTTCTTGTCCTTACCCAAGAAGATTGAGCGAGGATTTCTACGCTCTTGTGATTGAAAACAAAGGGGCTAATCTGCTATAATATAGGGAACAAGGAGAAAGAATCAGTGAATCAATTAAAAGAGAAGCTGCAAGAGTTTTGGAAGAAAGTCCAAAAATTCTTTGCAAATATGTATACAGAAACTCCGAATAAGGAAAAAAATGAAGAAAGTAGCTGGTCTGTCGGCGATATTTTTGCGACCTTTTTGAGGACGCTCAAACTCTTGTGGGATGTGATGATCGCCTTATTTGTGTGCCTCTTTTTATTTGGCGCAGGGATCGGGATTGGTTATGCAGCAAGCCTCTTTAGCAATGTCAAGGTTCCAAAGACAGAAGAACTGGTCCAGCAGGTTCGCAATGTCAGCAGTGTTTCAAAACTGACCTATTCCGATAAGAGCCTGATTGCAGAAGTGGACAGTGATTTGATCCGCACGCCGGTAGCTGGAGATGCCATTTCCGACAATGTCAAAAAGGCTGTGATCGCTACTGAGGATGAGAACTTTGAAAGCCACAAGGGGGTTGTGCCCAAAGCTGTTCTTCGGGCGACGCTTGGATCTGTAGTCGGTGTCGGTTCCTCTAGTGGGGGATCGACCTTAACCCAGCAGTTGATCAAACAGCAAGTCGTAGGAGATGCTCCCACCTTTACTCGTAAGGCGACAGAGATTGTCGATGCCCTAGCTTTAGAGCGGGGAATGGATAAAAATGAAATCCTCACCACCTACCTAAATGTTTCGCCTTTTGGACGAAACAATCGGGGACAAAATATTGCAGGTGTGGAAGCCGCAGCTCAAGGGATCTTTGGCGTCTCTGCCAAAGACTTGTCTGTTCCACAAGCAGCCTTTATCGCTGGCTTGCCACAGAGTCCGATTGTCTACTCCCCTTATGCTGCAGACGGTAGCCTAAAGAGCAAGGAGAATCTCGAGTTAGGTTTGGCGCGTGCCAAAGATGTCTTGTTCAATATGTACCGGACGGGAGCCTTATCGAAAAAAGACTACGAAACCTATGCTCAGTATGACTTGACCAAGGACTTCATCGCTCCAGATGGCATCGAGAAAACACCGCATGACTACCTCTACTTCCAAGCCATGGAAGAAGCAAAAGAGGCCATGTATGATTATTTGATCAAGCGAGACAATGTCACCAAGCAAGACTTGAAAAATAATGAAACCGTCAAGGCTTACCAAGAATTAGCTGAGAGCGAGTTGCGCGAAGGTGGCTACACCATTCAAACCACGATTAACAAACCGGTTCACAATGCCATGCAGGCCGCGGTAGCGAACTTTGGAAGCGTCTTGGATGATGGGACGGGTCTTGTAGAAGTTGGGAATGTCCTGATGGACAACCGAACCGGTGCAGTTTTAGGATTTATCGGTGGGCGGAATTTTGACGGCAACCAAAATAACCATGCTTTTGATACAGAGCGTTCCCCAGGGTCTACTATCAAACCACTGTTGGCTTATGGGATTGCCATCGACCAAGGCTTGATGGGAAGCAATAGCATCCTTTCTAACTATCCGACTAATTTCTCAAGTGGTGAGCCAATCATGCACGTGGATAGCCGAGGAACAGCGATGATGGATCTCCGTGAGGCCCTCAATACCTCATGGAATATTCCGGCTTACTGGACTTACCGAACCCTTCGTGAAAAGGGTGTGGATGTCCCATCCTACATGAAGAAAATGGGCTATGATATCCCTGAATATGGCATTGAGAGTCTACCAATGGGGGGAGGAATTGAGGTCACTGTTGCCCAACATACCAACGGTTTCCAAACCATTGCTAACAATGGGAACTACCTCAAACGCTACATGGTGGAGCAAATCATCGACCGAGATGGGGATGTAGTCTACAAGCACGAAGCAGATCCGGTTCGTGTCTACTCTCCAGCAACAGCAACGATTATGCAGGATCTCTTGCGTGGGGTCATCACATCTGGTGCCACAACGACCTTTAAGTCACGGATTAGCCAAGTCAACCCAACGCTGGCAGGTGCTGACTGGATTGGAAAAACTGGTACCACCAACTCAAACGGGGATATGTGGTTGATGTTGTCCACCCCAAATGTTTCTTTAGGAGGTTGGATCGGCCATGACAACAATGCTTCCATGCAAACCTTGACCGGATACAACAACAATGCCCAATACATGGCGCAGTTGGCGAATGCGATCTACCAAGCAGATCCAAGTCTCTTTGGGATTCAGGATAAATTCACTCTCGATAAGAGTGTGATCCGTTCTGAAGTGCTCAAATCGACTGGTGAAAGACCGGGCCGCGTCAATGTCAATGGCCGGGATATCGATGTGAGCGGTCAAACGGTAACCAGTCTTTGGGCTAAAAACGGAGCGCCAACCACTCAATACCGCTTTGCCATCGGGGGATCGGATAGCGATTATCAAAGTGCTTGGGCAGCCATTCTCGGTAATACCAGTGGAAATCAGCCGAATAATAAGAACAATTCGACAACCAATAGTTCATCAAGCAATAGTTCAAATCGGAACAGCTCAAATCGTAGCAATCAACGCTAGTGTGATCCTTTAGAAAACCTAGAGAAAGCCTTGATTTTTGGAGCAAAAAACGGTATAATAGTGATAACTAATTTGTCGTGTGCTTTATTTGAAATATTGTCCAAATAAGAGCTTACAGCAGTTAAATCTTACTTGAATAAGTCGATTTAGCTGCTCTTTTTGTGCCTATTTTTCAGGAAAACCCTAGTTTGTTACACAAATTTAATTTTTCTAAAAATTACAAAAAGCGACGAATGAGGTGAAGAGACAGCTCTTCACGTGATGCAAATCACACAATTGTAGTTAAAACCGGATAGGCGGTGAAAGTCATTTCACCAAGCTATCCTAGTATGGAAAAAGGAGCTAAAAACTTTGGCAGGACATGACGTTCAATACGGGAAACATCGGACCCGTCGTAGTTTTTCAAGAATCAAAGAGGTTCTTGATTTACCAAACTTGATTGAAATCCAGACAGACTCATTCAAAGATTTCTTGGATCATGGCTTGAAGGAAGTATTTGAGGATGTGCTTCCAATCTCAAACTTCACGGATACAATGGAATTGGAATTTGTGGGTTATGAAATCCGCGAACCCAAGTATTCGCTTGAAGAAGCGCGCATTCACGATGCCAGCTACTCAGCACCAATCTTTGTGACCTTCCGTTTGGTCAACAAAGAAACAGGTGAAATCAAGACCCAAGAAGTTTTCTTTGGTGATTTCCCAATCATGACTGAAATGGGAACTTTCATCATCAATGGTGGAGAACGGATCATCGTATCTCAGTTGGTCCGCTCACCAGGTGTCTACTTCAATGATAAGGTGGACAAGAATGGTAAGATTGGTTATGGATCTACTGTTATCCCTAACCGTGGAGCTTGGTTAGAGCTTGAAACCGACTCAAAAGACATCGCCTACACGCGCATCGACCGCACACGTAAAATTCCATTTACAACGCTTGTGCGTGCTCTTGGATTCTCAGGAGATGATGAAATCATCGATATCTTTGGGGATAGCGAATTGGTTCGCAATACTATCGAAAAAGATATCCACAAAAATCCAATGGATTCACGGACAGATGAAGCCCTCAAAGAAATCTATGAGCGTCTTCGTCCAGGGGAACCAAAGACAGCGGAAAGCTCACGTAGCTTGTTGGTAGCCCGTTTCTTTGATCCACGTCGTTATGACTTGGCTCCTGTTGGTCGCTACAAGATCAACAAGAAACTCAATATCAAGAACCGCTTGTTGAACCAAACAATTGCAGAACCATTGGTGGATGCTGAAACAGGAGAAATCCTTGTAGAAGCTGGTACTGTCATGACGCGCGATGTCATCGACAGCATCTCAGAACAATTGGATAATGGTTTGAACAAAATCACTTACATTCCAAATGATGCTGCTGTTTTGACAGAACCGGTTGAATTGCAAAAATTCAAAGTTGTCGCTCCAACAGATCCAGACCGTGTTGTTACCATCATCGGAAATGCTAATCCATCTGACAAAGTACGCATCGTAACTCCAGCAGATATCTTGGCAGAGATGAGCTATTTCTTGAACCTTGCAGAAGGACTTGGACGTGTAGATGATATCGACCACCTTGGAAACCGTCGGATTCGTGCCGTTGGTGAATTGCTTGCCAACCAAGTGCGTCTTGGACTTTCACGGATGGAACGAAACGTTCGCGAACGGATGTCTGTACAAGATAACGATGTCTTGACACCACAACAAATTATTAACATTCGTCCCGTAACTGCAGCAATTAAAGAATTCTTTGGTTCTTCACAATTGTCACAGTTCATGGACCAACACAACCCACTTTCTGAGTTGTCTCACAAACGTCGTTTGTCTGCCTTAGGGCCTGGTGGTTTGACACGTGACCGTGCCGGATATGAAGTGCGTGACGTGCACTATACCCACTATGGTCGTATGTGTCCAATCGAAACACCTGAAGGACCAAACATCGGTTTGATCAACAACTTGTCATCTTACGGGCACTTGAACAAATATGGTTTCATCCAAACACCATACCGTAAGGTAGACCGTGAAAAAGGTGTAGTGACCAACGAAATCGTTTGGTTGACAGCCGATGAAGAAGATGAGTACATCGTCGCTCAGGCCAACTCTAAGTTGAACGAAAAGGGTGGCTTTGCTGAGCCAATCGTTATGGGACGTCACCGTGGTAACAACCAAGAGTTCCCATCTGATCAAGTCGACTACATGGACGTGTCTCCAAAACAAGTAGTTGCCGTTGCGACAGCATGTATTCCTTTCTTGGAAAACGATGACTCCAACCGTGCCCTCATGGGTGCCAACATGCAACGTCAAGCTGTTCCATTGATTGATCCAAAAGCCCCTTATGTGGGTACTGGTATGGAATACCAAGCAGCCCATGACTCAGGAGCTGCAGTCATTGCTCAACATGATGGTAAAGTTACCTATGCAGATGCGGACAAGGTAGAAGTTCGTCGGGAAGATGGATCTCTTGATGTATATCACATCCAAAAATTCCGTCGTTCAAACTCCGGTACAGCCTACAACCAACGTACTCTTGTAAAAGTTGGCGATGTTGTTGAAAAAGGCGACTTTATTGCTGACGGTCCATCGATGGAAAAAGGGGAAATGGCCCTTGGTCAAAACCCAATCGTCGCTTACATGACTTGGGAAGGGTATAACTTCGAGGATGCCGTTATCATGAGCGAACGCTTGGTGAAAGAAGATGTTTACACATCTGTTCACTTGGAAGAATTCGAATCAGAAACACGCGATACCAAGTTAGGCCCTGAAGAAATTACCCGTGAAATTCCAAACGTCGGTGAAGATGCTCTTCGTGACTTGGATGAAACAGGTATTATCCGTATTGGTGCTGAGGTTAAAGAAGGTGATATCCTTGTCGGTAAGGTAACACCGAAAGGTGAAAAAGACCTTTCTGCTGAAGAACGTCTCCTTCACGCGATCTTTGGAGATAAATCTCGTGAAGTGCGTGATACTTCTCTTCGTGTACCTCACGGTGGAGATGGAGTCGTTCGCGATGTTAAGATCTTTACACGTGCAAACGGTGATGAATTACAATCTGGTGTCAACATGTTGGTTCGTGTTTACATCGCACAAAAACGTAAGATCCGCGTCGGAGATAAGATGGCCGGTCGTCACGGAAACAAAGGGGTTGTGTCTCGTATTGTTCCAGTTGAAGATATGCCTTACCTTCCAGACGGTACACCGGTTGATATCATGTTGAACCCTCTTGGGGTGCCATCACGTATGAATATCGGTCAGGTTATGGAACTTCACCTTGGTATGGCAGCTCGTAACTTGGGTATCCATATCGCAACACCAGTCTTTGACGGAGCAAGCTCAGAAGACCTCTGGGATACTGTGAAAGAAGCTGGTATGGATAGCGATGCTAAGACGATTCTTTACGATGGACGTACAGGTGAGCCGTTTGACAACCGTGTCTCTGTCGGTGTCATGTACATGATCAAGCTTCACCACATGGTTGATGATAAACTCCATGCCCGTTCAGTCGGACCATACTCAATGGTTACCCAACAACCACTCGGAGGGAAAGCTCAGTTTGGTGGACAACGTTTCGGGGAAATGGAAGTGTGGGCCCTTGAGGCTTATGGTGCATCAAATGTCCTTCAAGAAATCTTGACTTATAAGTCAGATGATGTCAACGGACGTTTGAAAGCTTATGAAGCGATCACCAAAGGTAAACCAATTCCAAAACCAGGTGTACCAGAATCCTTCCGCGTTCTTGTCAAAGAATTGCAATCACTTGGTCTTGACATGCGTGTCTTGGACGAAGATGATCAAGAAGTGGAACTTCGTGACCTCGATGAAGGGGAAGACGATGATGTGATTCATGTGGATGACCTTGAAAAAGCACGTGAAAAAGCAGCAAAGGAAGCAAAAGCAGCCTTTGATGCCGAAGAATCAGAAAAATAATCAGTAAAAATGATTGTCCTGTGAGCAACCAATGCTTCTAGCAGGATGATTCGATAACAAGATACAGACACAAGGAGGTGGCAAGAAAATTTCCTTTCTTCCCCCCACCTAGGGCTGTATCCAAATGAAACAAGTATGAAAACAAGGAAAGGTAAGAAATAGTGGTTGATGTAAATCGTTTTAAAAGTATGCAAATCACCCTAGCTTCTCCAAGCAAGGTCCGTTCATGGTCTTATGGAGAGGTCAAGAAACCTGAAACAATCAACTACCGTACATTGAAACCAGAACGTGAAGGTCTCTTTGATGAAGTCATCTTTGGACCTACAAAAGACTGGGAATGTGCGTGTGGGAAATACAAACGTATCCGTTACAAAGGGATTGTTTGTGACCGCTGTGGGGTTGAAGTAACACGTGCGAAAGTTCGTCGTGAACGCATGGGGCACATCGAGTTGAAAGCACCTGTATCACACATCTGGTACTTCAAAGGAATCCCTTCTCGTATGGGATTGACCTTGGATATGAGCCCTCGTGCCCTTGAAGAAGTCATCTACTTCGCAGCTTATGTGGTGATCGATCCAAAAGATACTCCACTTGAGCACAAATCCATCATGACAGAACGTGAATACCGTGAACGCTTGCGTGAATACGGACCAGGTTCCTTTGTAGCTAAGATGGGTGCAGAAGCGATCCAAGACCTCTTAAAACAAGTGGATCTGGAAGCTGAAATTGCTGTCTTGAAAGAAGAATTGAAGACTGCAACTGGTCAAAAACGTGTGAAGGCTGTTCGTCGTTTGGATGTCTTGGACGCCTTCTACAAATCTGGCAACAAGCCAGAATGGATGGTCCTCAACATCCTTCCCGTTATTCCACCAGATCTTCGTCCAATGGTCCAATTGGATGGTGGCCGTTTTGCTGCCTCTGACTTGAATGACCTTTACCGTCGTGTGATCAACCGGAACAACCGTTTGGCGCGTTTGCTTGAGTTGAATGCCCCTGGTATCATCGTGCAAAACGAAAAACGGATGCTCCAAGAAGCGGTTGACGCTTTGATCGACAACGGTCGTCGTGGTCGTCCAATCACAGGACCAGGTAGCCGTCCACTCAAATCATTGAGCCACATGCTCAAAGGGAAACAAGGACGCTTCCGTCAAAACTTGCTCGGTAAACGGGTGGACTTCTCAGGACGTTCCGTTATCGCCGTTGGTCCAACTCTGAAAATGTACCAATGTGGTGTGCCACGTGAAATGGCCATCGAGCTCTTTAAACCTTTCGTGATGCGTGAAATCGTTGCGCGTGACATCGTGCAAAACGTCAAAGCTGCAAAACGCTTGGTCGAACGTGGAGATGAACGTATCTGGGATATCCTAGAAGAAGTGATCAAAGAACATCCAGTTCTCTTGAACCGCGCACCGACCCTTCACCGTTTGGGGATCCAAGCCTTTGAACCTGTCTTGATTGACGGGAAAGCTCTTCGTCTTCACCCACTTGTCTGTGAAGCCTACAATGCCGACTTTGACGGTGACCAAATGGCCATCCACGTACCGCTTTCAGAAGAAGCTCAAGCAGAAGCTCGTATCTTGATGTTGGCTGCTGAGCATATCTTGAACCCTAAAGATGGTAAACCAGTCGTTACCCCATCTCAGGATATGGTATTGGGGAACTACTACCTCACGATGGAAGAAGCTGGTCGTGAAGGTGAAGGAATGGTCTTTAAAGACCGTGATGAAGCCGTGATGGCTCTTCGCAATGGCTATGTTCACTTGCATACACGTGTCGGAATTGCGACGGATAGCTTGAACAAACCTTGGACAGAAGCACAACAACACAAGATTCTCTTGACAACTGTTGGTAAGATTCTCTTTAACGATATCATGCCTGCAGAGCTTCCATACCTTCAAGAGCCTAATAATGTCAACTTGACAGAAGGTGTTCCAGCTAAGTACTTCTTGGAGCCTGGTCAAGATGCCAAATCAGCGATTGAGAAATTGGAATTAAACGTTCCATTCAAGAAGAAAAATCTTGGAAATATCATCGCTGAAATCTTCAAACGTTTCCGTACAACTGAAACGTCTGCTTTCTTGGACCGCTTGAAAGACTTAGGTTACCATCATTCAACCCTTGCTGGTTTGACAGTGGGGATTGCCGATATTCCGGTCGTTGAAGATAAGGCAGAAATCATTGAAGAATCTCACAAACGTGTAGAACAAATCACAAAACAATTCCGTCGTGGTTTGATCACGGATGACGAACGCTACAATGCCGTTACAGCTGAATGGCGTGCAGCCCGTGAGAAATTGGAAAAACGCTTGGTGGATAACCAAGATCCGAAGAACCCAATCGTTATGATGATGGACTCTGGAGCCCGTGGTAACATCTCAAACTTCTCGCAACTTGCCGGTATGCGTGGTTTGATGGCCGCTCCAAACGGACGGATCATGGAATTGCCAATCCTTTCAAACTTCCGCGAAGGTTTGTCAGTGCTCGAAATGTTCTTCTCAACTCACGGTGCCCGTAAAGGGATGACCGATACGGCCCTTAAGACAGCCGACTCAGGTTACTTGACTCGTCGTTTGGTTGACGTTGCCCAAGACGTCATTATCCGTGAAGATGACTGTGGAACAGACCGTGGACTTGTGATCCGTGCCATTACTGATGGTAAGGAAATGATCGAGCCACTCGAAGAACGCTTGACAGGTCGTTATACCAAGAAATCTGTTAAACACCCTGAAACTGGTGAAGTCATCGTTGGTCCAGATACCTTGATTTCAGAAGACCTAGCACGTGAAATTGTCAATGCTGGTGTGGAAGAAGTCACTATCCGCTCTGTCTTTACATGTAACACCCGCCATGGGGTCTGCCGTCACTGTTATGGTATCAACTTGGCGACTGGTGATGCGGTTGAAGTGGGTGAAGCAGTCGGAACCATCGCTGCCCAATCTATCGGGGAACCTGGTACACAGTTGACCATGCGTACCTTCCACACGGGTGGGGTTGCCTCAAATACTGATATCACTCAGGGTCTTCCTCGTGTCCAAGAAATCTTTGAAGCCCGCAATCCTAAAGGGGAAGCGGTCATCACTGAGGTCAAAGGGGAAGTCACAGCGATCGAAGAAGATGCTTCTACACGTACCAAGAAAGTCTTTGTCAGCGGAGCAACTGGTGAGGGTGAATACGTTGTCCCTTACACTGCCCGCATGAAAGTCGAAGTAGGAGATCAAGTCTCTCGTGGTGCGGCTCTGACAGAAGGGTCTATCCAACCAAAACGTCTCCTTGCCGTTCGTGATGTCTTGTCGGTTGAAACTTACCTTCTTGCGGAAGTACAAAAAGTATACCGTAGCCAAGGGGTAGAAATCGGCGACAAACACATCGAGGTAATGGTTCGTCAAATGATCCGTAAAGTACGTGTCATGGATCCAGGAGATACAGACCTTCTCATGGGTACTCTTATGGACATTACAGACTTTACAGATGCTAATAAGGATGTCCTTATCTCTGGTGGAGTTCCTGCGACTGCTCGTCCAGTCCTTATGGGAATCACCAAAGCCTCTCTTGAAACCAACAGTTTCTTGTCAGCTGCTTCCTTCCAAGAAACCACTCGTGTTCTTACTGACGCAGCGATCCGTGGTAAGAAAGACCATCTCCTTGGACTTAAGGAAAATGTTATCATTGGTAAGATTATTCCTGCAGGTACAGGAATGGCTCGTTACCGTAACTTGGAACCACAAGCGATTAACGAAGTTGAAATCATCGAAGAAGTGCCAGTAACAGATGGAACAGTCGATGAAGTTCAAACAGCTGAAGTCGTAGAAGAATAAGAAAAAAAGTCGGAACTACATGTTCCGGCTTTTTTGAAAAAAGGACCTAATAGCAATTAGGCAGTCTATTTTTGAAAAATAATGGTGAAAATCGCCTGAAGACTACCTGAAAAATCATGCTCTGAGCAGAAAACTTTTATTCTCAAAGGGTTTTCTATATAATAGAGGATACAAAGGATGGAAGAGTTTATGTATCGAGTAATTGAAATGTATGGGGATTGTGAGCCCTGGTGGTTTTTAGATGGTTGGGAAGAAGATATTGTGAGTAGTCGAAAATTTGAGGACTATTACAAGGCTTTGAAATACTACAAGCAGAAGTGGTTGGAGTTAAACGAACACTTTCCAAGTTATAAGAGTCGGAGTGACCTCATGACGATCTTTTGGGATACCAAGGAGCAAGAGTGGTGTGAGGACTGCAGTGAAGATGTGCAGTTTTTCCATTCGATTGTCCTTCTAGAAGACGAGCATAAGATCCCTAAAAGTAAGCTCCGCCCAGGCTACGAAAAGGAAAAAGGCAGTCGCAAGCACCGTTCTTGTCAATATACACTCGATTCAAAAAAGGGGACAACCCTGTCATAAGAGAAATTCGGAAGATTTTTTAGAGCGATCTAGAAAGTCTTCTTTTTTTGTCTTCTTTTTCGAATAGTATAAGTGAGAGGAGGAACTATGGTTCAAGAAATTGCAAAAAAACTGATCCGCATGGGGAAAAGTGAAGAAGCTCAGGATCTTTACTTCATTCCTCGTAAGGAGGAGTACCAGGTTTTTATGAGGGTGGGAGACGAGAGGCGCTTTGTACAATCCTTCCCGTTTGAGGACATGATGGCTATTATCAGCCACTTTAAGTTCGTGGCAGGGATGAATGTGGGGGAAAAAAGGCGCAGCCAGCTAGGATCGTGTGATTACCCTTTGGAGAATGGAGTGGTCTCGATTCGCTTGTCGACGGTGGGGGATTATCGTGGTTATGAAAGCTTGGTTATTCGGCTTTTGCATGATGAGGAACGAGAATTACGATTTTGGTTTGATCAATTGCCTGAATTGAAGAAGAAATTGGCTGGTCGTGGGCTTTATCTCTTTGCGGGTCCCGTTGGTTCGGGAAAGACCACTCTCATGCATGCTCTGGCGCAAGAGCGCTTTGCAGATCAGCAAGTCATGTCTATTGAAGATCCTGTCGAGATCAAGCAAGAGAATATGCTTCAGCTCCAGCTGAATGACCAAATTGGCATGACCTATGACAACCTAATCAAACTCTCCTTACGTCATCGGCCGGACCTTCTCATCATTGGGGAGATCCGAGATAAGGAAACGGCCCGTGCAGTCGTACGAGCTAGTTTGACAGGGGTCACAGTCTTCTCTACGATTCATGCCAAGAGTGTTCGAGGTGTTTATGAGAGGCTTTTAGAGCTTGGAGTGAGTGAGGAGGAGCTCAAGATTGTTTTACAAGGTATTTGCTACCAACGATTAATTGCAGGAGGAGGTGTTGTCGATTTTGCGACGGAAAACTACCAAGAGCACTCAGCCAGCCGCTGGAACCAACAAATGGATCTCTTGGCTCAATCGGGATATATCCAGCTGGCTCAGGCACAAGCCGAAAAAATTATCTACAACTAAACAAAAGCAAATCATTGAATTGTTTTTGAATCTTTATTCGAGTGGTTTTCATCTGTCTGAGATTGTTGATTTTTTAGATCGTTCCCACCTAGTGGAGAGTCATTTGGTCTCCCAGATGCGAGCAGATCTCTCTCGAGGGCGGAGTTTTTCAGAGATGATGGCGGGGATCGGTTTTTCAGATGCGGTCACAACGCAGCTGTCTCTCGCTGAGCTCCATGGAAATCTTATATTGAGCTTGGAGAAAATCAGTGCTTACCTAGAAAACATGCGCAAGGTCAAGAAAAAGTTGATCGAAGTTAGCACTTATCCTCTTATCTTACTTGGGTTTTTAGTTTTGATTATGCTAGGCCTGCGCAATTATTTGCTCCCTCAAATGGATGCACAAAATATTGGTACGCAATTGATCAGTTCCTTTCCCCAACTCTTTTTGGCCTTAGGAGCGGGACTTGTGGCCCTCTTCTTATTCAGCTTTCTCTATTATCGAAAATCTAGCAAGATCAAAGTTTTTAGAAGCTTGTCCCATCTTCCTTTCGGAAAAGGCATGATTCAAGCTTATTTGACAGCCTATTATGCCAGAGAATGGGGCAATCTGATTGGGCAAGGATTGGAGCTGTCTCAGATTTTTACCATGATGCAGGAGCAAAAATCCCAGCTTTTCCAAGAGATTGGAAGAGACTTAGCTCTTTCTTTAGACCGCGGTCAATCCTTTTCAGAGACGGTTGGGGGATATTCTTTTTTCAAAAAAGAATTGCCACTTATGATTGAATATGGTGAGGTCAAATCAAAGCTTGGAAGTGAGCTAGAGATCTACGCTGAAAAAACATGGGAAGACTTCTTTCGTCGGGTCCATAAGGCCATGAATGTGATACAACCCTTGGTCTTTGTCTTTGTGGCTCTTGTGATTGTCTTACTATACGCAGCCATGTTGCTGCCGATTTATCAAAATATGGAGGTTCATTTATGAAAAAATTAAAAACATATAAGGTAAAAGCTTTTACACTTATTGAAATGTTGGTGGTCTTATTGATTATCAGTGTACTCTTATTGCTCTTTGTGCCGAATTTGACCAAGCAAAAAGACTCTGTGAAAGAGACAGGTAATGCAGCCGTTGTCAAGGTGGTCGAAAGCCAGGCTGAATTGTATGAGCTCAATCATACCAATGACCAAGCAACTCTAGCAAAGCTGATTGCTGATGGAAATATTACCAACAAACAAGCAGAATCCTACCGTGCCTATTATGCGAAAAATAGTGGAGAAACTCGTGCGGTTGCAGATTAAGGCCTTCACCTTGGTGGAGACCCTTCTGACCTTGATGATCGTCAGCTTTATCTATCTGGGCTTATCAGGATCGATCAAGACGAGTTTTCAGCAGGTAGAGGAAAAAGTATTTTTTGCAGAGTTTGAACACCTCTATCAAGAAAGCCAGAAGCTAGCACTGGCAAGGCAAACAGAATTGGATGTTGAAGTGACTGCAAGGAAGATTCAAACGCCCTACCAGACGGTGGAAATTCCTGATTCTGTCATTTTGCAAGATCCTAAAACCATTCGTTTAGACCGAGCAGGTGGCAATTCATCCCTGGCTAATGTTCACTTTCAGACACAGAGAGGAGTGGTGACCTATCAGCTTTCGCTTGGAAATGGAAAAATTAAAAAGAGCATCCGTTCCCGCTAGTATTCTCATAGAATCCCTAGTAGCTTTGAGTTTATTTGCCATGATTACGACCCTATTATTAGGGGAGATCCGGCATTCGCGCAAGGAGCGACTAGCGGACTTCAATGAGGTAGAGGTCTTATCTGTCGCTCAAATGGCGCTTCAGACAGGGCAAAATCATCTGGAGGCTAATGGCATTCAGGTTCAAGTTGAAAAAGATGCCGATCAACTCACGGTCTATCATCAAGGAAAGGTGGTACTGCATGTGGAATAAAGGAAGGGTTAAGGCCTTTACCTTGCTCGAAGCCTTAGTTGCTCTCTTAGTGCTCAGTGGGGGTGTGTTAGTTTTTCAAGGCTTGACTAAACTCCTGCATGCTGAATTGGACTACCAAGCGCATCAAAAGCAGGAAGAATGGATCTTATTTCAGCAACAAATGCAGGTGGAATTGGACCGGAGTCATTTTGAAAAAGTGGAGAACAACCATATCTACTTGATTCAGGATCAAAAACCAATTGCGATTGGCCAGTCTAAAGGAGATGATATTCGAAAAACAGATGCTAAGGGCAGGGGCTATCAGCCTATGATTTCAGGTGTTCACTATAGTCAGGTTTGGCAGGAGGGAGAGTTGATTCATTTGCGTTTGAATTTTGAAGAAGGTCTAGAAAGGGAGTATGTCTACCATGTGGTACCAGCGATGCAAAATGAAAAAAGTTAAGGCTGGTGTCTTGCTCTACGCCCTTTTGATGGCAGCGATTTTCAGTCTTTTGCTTCAGTTTTATCTCCACCGTCAGGTCGCGGAAAAACGGATCTTAAAGACGAGTCAAGAGCGTCTTCGGGCCTATGCTTTGGTACAATTGGCTCTTGAAAAAGGAAAGGGTGATGAGAAGGCATCAGAGATTCACTTAAAGTCTGGAGTTGTTCAGCTACAGCAGGATCCTGGTTTTCTTCATGCCCAGGCTAAGATGGGTGGAGAAAGCTATGAGTTTGTTCTTCCTGTAAGGGAAGAAAAAGAAAGTAGAAAGAGCAAAAAAGAAAAGAAGAAGACACAGAAAGATAAAGAGCAGATAGGGAGCGAAAAGCCTTCTGAAGAGACGCCAAAAGAGACGAAGGAGCCATTAGAAAATAGCGAAAAAGACTAATTTTTGGTATGATAGGGTGCGGAGGAAATCATGAATTTCGAAAAAATTGAACAAGCCTATACCTATCTATTGGAAAACACTCAAAGTATTCAAAATGAATTGTCGACCAACTTTTATGACGCCTTGATTGAGCAAAATGCCATGTATTTAGAGGGCAAGACAGATCTAGACATTGTTAAAAATAATAGCCAAAAATTAAAAGAACTAGGTTTAAGTAAGGAAGAATGGCGCAGAGCCTACCAGTTCCTTTTTATGAAAGCTGCTCAAACAGAGCCTTTGCAAGCAAATCACCAGTTCACCCCAGATGCGATTGGTTTTATCATTACATTTTTGATCGATCAGTTGGCCAAAAGCGACCAACTGGATGTCTTAGAAGTGGGAAGTGGGACCGGAAATCTCGCTGAGACCATTGTCAACAATAGCCGTCTCAAGAACGATTATTTAGGATTGGAAGTGGATGATCTCTTGATTGACCTATCTGCTAGTATCGCAGATGTGATGGAGTCTAGCGTTGTCTTTGCACAAGGCGACGCGGTGCGTCCGCAAGTGTTGAAAGAAAGTGACTTGATCGTTAGTGATCTTCCTATTGGTTACTATCCAGATGATGCGATTGCACAACGCTATCAGGTAGCGAGCTCCGAAGGCCATACCTATGCCCATCACCTCATGATGGAACAGGCTTTGAAATACCTGAAACCTCAAGGAGTAGCCATCTTTTTAGCTCCAAATAACCTCTTGACGAGCCCTCAGAGTGATCTGTTGAAAGCTTGGCTAACAGACAAGGCTCAACTCCTTGCCATGCTGACCTTGCCAGAGTCTCTTTTTTCAAATCCAGCCTATGCTAAGACGATTTTCGTCCTACGAAAACAAGAAGAAGAGTCTGTTCAGCCCTTTGTCTATCCGTTTACTGATCTCCAGGATCAAGACCAGGTGGTTCATTTTACAGAAAGTTTCCAAAACTGGTTAAAGGATAGTGAAATTTGAGTAAATATCTGATATAATAGAGGATGTGAAAACGCTTAATGAGGTGAATATATGTCGAAAACAATTTCAATTAATGCAGGAAGCTCTAGTTTAAAATGGCAATTGTACCAAATGCCAGAAGAAGTCGTTCTTGCAAAAGGATTAATTGAACGGATCGGTTTGAAAGATTCTATTTCAACTGTTAAATTTGATGGACGCTCTGAAAAACAAGTATTAGATATCCATAACCATACACAAGCTGTAAAAATTTTGTTGGATGATTTGATCCGTTTTGATATTATCAAATCCTACGATGAGATTACAGGAGTTGGTCATCGTGTTGTTGCAGGTGGAGAATATTTCAAAGACTCTGCCTTAGTGGATGATGAAGTTCTACAAAAAGTGGAAGAGCTGTCTTTGTTGGCGCCTCTTCATAATCCTGCAAATGCAGATGGGATTCGAGCATTTAGAGAAATTTGTCCAGATATTACCAGTGTTGTAGTGTTTGACACCTCTTTCCATACAACTATGCCGGAAAAAGCTTATCGCTATCCTCTTCCAACCAAATATTATACTGAGAACAAGGTCCGCAAATACGGTGCTCATGGAACCAGCCATCAGTATGTAGCCGGAGAAGCTGCTAAACTTCTTGGAAAACCATTGGAAGAATTGAAATTGATCACCTGTCACGTCGGAAACGGTGTGTCGATCACTGCAGTTGACAAGGGAATTTCTGTCGATACATCAATGGGCTTTACCCCTCTTGGTGGAGTGATGATGGGAACTCGTACAGGAGATCTTGATCCAGCGATCATTGCTTACTTGATGGAACATACAGAAGATTTTAAAACGCCTGAGGATATCAGTCGCATTCTAAACCGTGAGTCAGGACTTCTTGGAGTTTCAGAATCTTCTAGTGATATGCGTGATATTCATACAGCGATGCACAATGGGGATGAAAAAGCTAAATTGGCTTACGATATCTTTATCGATCGCTTGCAAAAATACATCGGTCAATACTTGGCTGTCTTGAATGGTGCAGATGCCATCATCTTTACAGCAGGAATCGGTGAAAATGCAGTAAACGTTCGCTCTTCTATTATCAATGGCATCAGCTGGTTTGGCTGCAAGGTCGACCCTGAAAAGAACGTCTTTGGAGTTGTTGGAGATATTTCTACAGATGATTCGCGTGTCAAGGTATTAGTCATTCCAACTGATGAAGAGTTGGTGATTGCGCGTGACGTTGAACGTTTTAAAAATCAGTAAATGAAATAAAGTAAGAAGGCTGGAGGCGAAAGCCCCGACCTTCTTATTTTATACGAGAAAGAGGTTGTCCATTGAAAAAAATACAGTCTTTTGTTCGAGAGCACCCATTATGTAAGAATGCTCTCTGGCTCCTGCTTTTTGTGCCCTTATTCTTTCTCTCCCAATTTCCCCTCATCACCATGGTTTATTCCCTTCAAGAAGGAGTGAATGCGGAGTCGGTTACTGTTTTTACAGCCTTAGCTACAGTGGTGGTGCTCTTTGCTTTTTATAGAATCATCAAGATGAGCCCTCTGGAGAACTTAGATGTTCGGGTTATTACCTGGCCGGCTCTGGGGAGAAATTTTCTTTTTCTTCTCTTGTTGATGGCTAATAACCTGCTCGCCTATCCCTTGTTGAAACAAGAGGCAGGTGGTACGACGGCAAATCAAGCAGCTCTAAATGAACTGCAATCTCATGCTCCTTTTCTTGCTATGGGAATGGTCGTGATCCTTGTCGCTCCGATTCTAGAAGAGCTGCTCTGTCGGGCCATCATCCCTCGTTTGATCTTTCGAGGAGCAGAACCGATCGGTTACCTAGCTGGAGCTCTCTTTTTCACTTACTTGCATGGACCGAGTACCTTGGGGGAATGGGTAGCTTACGGAGGCATGTCCTTGATCTTAACTTGGGTGGCTTATCGCTACAAGCGGATCGAGTATAGCATCTGTCTTCATATGACCTTGAATGCCCTGGCTTATTATTATCCAGCTGTGTTCCTCCTTTGTCTATTACCGGTATCGAGAGTTTTCTTCCGTGATAAATTATGATAAAATGGTAGATACCAATGAGTTTTGCTACAGAACCATCGTATAGAAGGTCAGAAAAAATGAGAAATCCGTATGGAGAATGAACTCAGAGGTTTAGAACATTTGTTCTAGCCTCTTTTGTTCGCAATCATGCTGTTGGAAAGGAATTGATGGAGAACGAAAATGATTGATAAAAAATGGCTGAATGGCCAAGGGACACTTCTTTGTGGGATCTTAAATGTCACTCCGGATTCATTTTCTGATGGGGGTAAGTATACGAGTGTGGATGCAGCCTTGCAACAGGCGAGAAAACTGATCCAAGAAGGGGCTCAGATCCTCGATATCGGGGGAGAATCAACCAGACCAGGAAGTCATTATGTGGAGATCCAAGAAGAGATTGACCGCGTGGTTCCAGTGATTAAAGCTATCCGGAAAGAAAGTGATATCTTGATCTCAGTGGATACCTGGAAGTCCCAGGTGGCGGCGGCAGCGCTGGAAGCTGGAGCCGATATTGTCAATGATATTACTGGTTTTCTTGGGGATTCTAAGATGGCTACTGTGGTTGCAGAGCATGAAGCCAGCGCAGTTCTCATGTTTAATCCAGTGATGGCAAGACCGCATCATCCAAGTTCCACTATTTTTCCAACTTTTGGTTTCGAACCAGCTTTTACAGAAGCAGAGCTTCAAACAATGGCTCAAGAACCGATTCAAGACGTGATGTGGACCTTCTTTGACCGCTCGCTTGCAGTCGCAAAAGAAGCCGGTGTCCAGACGGAACGGATCATGCTGGATCCTGGGATCGGCTTTGGTTTGACCAAGCGCGAGAATTTGCTCTTGTTACAAGAGCTTGAAACCATCCACCAAAAGGGGTATCCGATCTTTCTAGGGGTCTCCCGCAAACGTTTTGTGGTCAATATTATTGAAGAAGCCGGATTTGAGACAGATCCTGCAACGGAGACTGGTTTTTGGAATCGGGACCTGGCTTCGAGCCATTTGACGAGTATTGCAGCTAGTCAAGGAGTCGAAGTGGTGCGGGTGCATGATATTCCCCTACACAAGATGGCAGCCAGTCTGGGCCAAGCCATTTTCCAAGCCCAAGAGGCAGCAGATACTAATTTGAAACAATACAAGTAAATGAAGAAGAAAGAACATCAGTTGGATCTTCGTTGGCTAGAAGCCTATCGTTCGCAGGATCCACATTTTGGCTTGGAGCGCATGGAAGCTCTCTTGGCGTTGAGAGGAAATCCTCACCTAGACTGTCGGGTCATTCATATTGCGGGGACCAATGGCAAAGGCTCTACCATTGCTACCTTGTCCCAACTCTTGAGACAGGCAGGTTTACGCGTTGGAGTCTTTACCTCTCCTTATCTGATCCATTACAATGACCAAATCACCATTAATGGCGAAGCCATTTCCGATCAAGATCTGCAAACCTACCTGGATAGCTACCAACAGCTCTTGGAAGCTGAAGAATCAAGAGACATCTTTCAAGGTTTGACGGAATTTGAAGTGATGACGGCGATCGCCTATGATTATTTTGCTCATGAGGAGCTGGATTATGTGATTATGGAAGTCGGTATGGGGGGACGACTAGACAGTACCAACGTCTGCCAGCCCGTTCTGACTGCGATCACATCGATTGGCTTGGATCATGTCGCCCTTCTTGGGCCAGATCTGGCTTCCATTGCCCGTGAAAAGGCAGGTATCATTAAGCCAGGAATTCCTCTGGTTCTAGGGAAATTAGAAGTAGAAGCTAGCCAAGTCATTGAAGGCATTGCGATTCAAGAGCAGGCACCGATAACAGCCTATGACAGAGATTACCAAGTTGAGCTAGAAGCCTCTTGCCTATCGGGCCAATCCTTTTCTTATCACAGTTCCAAAAGAGAAAAGGCTCCCTATCAAGTAGCGCTCTTAGGTCATCACCAGGCTAGAAATGCAGCTCTTGCTATCAGTATCTGTGATGTACTTTTTGAAAGAGAAGGGCGTGAACTCTTGTCAAAAGAGTTGGTAGATAAGGCTTTGCGTCAGGTTGTCTGGCCTGGTCGGATGGAAGTGGTCTCGCAAAATCCCATGATCTTGCTAGATGGGGCCCATAACCCCCATGCCGTTGCGCCTTTGATCGCAAGTCTTCGAGAACTGTTCCCGAGTCAAAAAAAGACCATTCTTTTTACCTGCATCCGGACCAAAGCCTTGGAAGAGATGCTGAAGCAGTGGCAAGAACTGGGAAATAGTCGCTTGATCCTCACGACCTTTGAGGACCCAAGAGCCTATTCTCAAGATGAAATGATAGCTGCTGCAAAAAACCATCAGCTTGAGGAAGTCAACTGGCGAGAATTTCTACAAAACTGGCAAACTGGAGATGATGAGCTCCTCATTGTAACAGGATCGCTCTATTTCCTTAGTCAGGTACGACCTTATTTATTAAAAACAGAAAAATCCAACTAGGAGATGATATGGATACAAAGAAAATTGAAGAAGCAGTAAAAATGATCATCGAGGCAGTCGGTGAAGATGAGAACCGTGAAGGGCTTCAAGAAACCCCGTCCCGCATTGCAAAGATGTACCAAGAAATCTTTTCAGGACTAGGACAGACGGCAGAAGAGCACCTGTCTAAATCATTTGAAATCATTGATAACAATATGGTGGTTGAGAAGGATATTTTCTTCCATTCCATGTGTGAGCATCACTTTTTACCGTTTTATGGAAAAGTGCACATTGCCTACATTCCAAATGGCCGTGTGGCTGGGCTTTCAAAACTGGCTCGTACGGTCGAAGTTTATGCTAAAAAACCACAGATTCAGGAACGATTGACGGTAGAAATTGCAGATGCCTTGATGGAATATCTTGGAGCGCAAGGTGCCCTTGTCTGGGTAGAAGCAGAGCATATGTGTATGAACATGCGTGGTGTCCGTAAACCTGGGACTGCAACAGTGACAACTGCTGCACGTGGACTGCTTGCGACAGATAAAGACTTGAAAAATGAAGCCTATAAACTCATGGGCCACTAATGGCTGGCTATAAGAGGTGAAGAGAGTGGATCAATTACGGATCAAGGACTTAGAGGTATACGCCTATCATGGTGTTTTTCCAGCAGAAAAAGAATTGGGACAACGCTTTGTCCTAGACCTATGGGTGGATTATGAGATGACCCGTGCTGCCCGCACAGGTGATTTGGAAGCTTCGATCCATTATGGGATCTTGGCGGAACAGTTGACCGAGTGGATGCAGGCAGAAAAGATCGATCTGATTGAAACGGTTGCCTTTCAATTGGTGCAAAAGATTTTCGAAAGCTATGCCTTTGTAGAAAAAGTTCGTCTGGAGTTGAAAAAACCTTGGGCTCCTGTTCCCTTGCCACTCGAGACTTGTTCGGTGACAATCGAACGAGAGAAAAAACGAGCCTTTATTGGCCTTGGTACCAATATGGGAGATAAACAACTGCAACTAGAGACGGCGCTAGAAAAAATCAAGGGTCGAGGCATTCATCTTCTTCAAACATCCACAAGGATTGAAACAGAACCTTGGGGAGGAGTGGAGCAAGACACCTTTTTGAATCAAGTGGCAGAGGTTGAAACCTGGATGACCCCAGAGGATTTACTAGAAACCTTACTTGCCATTGAGCAGGAAATGGGGCGTGTCCGTGATATCAAGTGGGGGCCACGTGTGATCGATCTAGATCTGCTCTATATGGAGGACACCATTTGTTACAGTCCTAGCTTGATCTTGCCGCATCCTTATGTGGCAGAACGTGCCTTTGTCCTAGAGTCTTTGAATGAAATTGCTCCTCATTTTGTGGACCCTGTTCAAAGAAAGCCCATTCGCCAATTATGGGAGGCTGTCAAATAGTCTCTCTTCTTTGCATCATAATAAAAAACAATCCCTGTTCGAGGGATTGTTGAGAGCGTAGAGAAACGAATCTTTAATAAAATTTAATCAATTCTTTAAAAATTATACTCGTTATAGTTATTCAATCATATTCTGAAACTTTCCGCCGTGAGAAAAGTGCCTGAAACGACTCAGTTTCAGGCACTCGGAATTATTGAGACCTTAGGCTCAATAATTAGTCATGGAACTTCATAGAAGTTCGCTGACGTCCGTACTCACCTAAGGAAAGTTTTTTAAGAAGACTTTGTCTTCAATCTGAACAATTCCTAGAGCAGGGATTGTTTTTGTTTGTCTGAGTTTATTTACGATATAAGCGATCGTATTGGTAGACAGGATCCATGGTGACGTTGATACCGAGCTTGCGAAGGACGTTCTTGTCTTCGTCTGTCAGCATCACGGTTGAATGGGCTTCGCTGCCTTTCAACTTGCCTAATTCTTGCATAGCAAGCTTAGCGTCTTCATTAGTCATAGCCGTAATGGCAAGGGCAATGAGGATCTCGTTCGAGTGAAGACGAGGGTTGCGGCTACCCAAATGATTGATCTTCAGGCCTTGGATGGGTTGCACGTATTCTGGCTCAATCAATTTGGTTTCTTTGTCAATATGCGCTAATTTCTTAATCGCATTGATTAAGAGGGCTGCGGTTGGGCCAAAGAGATCAGACGTTTTTCCGGTTACCATCTCGCCGTTTGGCAATTCAAGGGCCAAGGCTGGCTCCCCTGTTTCTTCTTCTTTTTGGCGGGCAAGGACGGTCACTTTCCGATCATTTGGCGTAATCCCCAAATCATTCATCAAGAGCTCAATTTTCTTCACAGCCCCTTCACCGACACGCTCTGCTTTGACATCTAAGATGGTTTGGTAGTAGCGACGGATAATTTCTTGTTGGGAAGCTTCAATCGCAGCGTCATTGTCCACAATGGCAAAGCCAACCATGTTGACGCCCATATCTGTTGGAGAAGCATAAGGTGAGGTTCCTAGGATGCGTTCCAACATGCGCTTCAAGACAGGAAAGATTTCAATATCGCGGTTGTAGTTGACCGTTGTTTCCCCGTAGGTTTGGAGGTGGAAGGGATCGATCATATTGACATCGTCTAGATCGGCAGTCGCTGCTTCATAAGCCAAGTTGACTGGATGGTGCAAAGGAAGATTCCAAACTGGGAAGGTTTCAAACTTAGCATAACCAGATTTGATTCCATTTAATTGGTCATGGTACATATTGGACATACAAGTTGCGAGCTTACCAGAACCAGGTCCAGGAGCTGTCACAACGACCAAATTGCGGCTAGTCTTGATGTAGTCATTTTTCCCCATCCCCTCAGGAGAGATGATATGGTCCATATCGGTCGGATAGCCCTTGATCGGATAGTGGAGATAAGAGGCGATCCCGCTCTTGTACAGTTGTTTGCGAAAGGCGTCTGCTGCAGCTTGTCCAGCATATTGGGTGATCACGACAGATCCTACAAAGATCCCTAATTCATTGAATTTGTCGATCAAGCGTAGCACTTCTTGGTCATAAGAAATTCCTAGGTCTCCACGGGCTTTTGAGTGCTCAATGTTGTTGGCGTTGATGGCAATGACAATTTCCACCTGGTCGCGCAATTCTTGGAGCAGCTTGATCTTATTGTCTGGTTCGTATCCAGGGAGGACACGAGCAGCGTGGAAGTCTTCTAACATCTTACCACCAAATTCAAGGTAGAGCTTGCCATCGAATTGATTGATCCGCTCAATAATGTGGTCACGTTGCAAGTTCAAATACTTTTCAGAACTAAAAGCTTGTTTTTTCATGTAAAACTCCTGTATATAAGGAAAGGGCCTGCTACACAGAATCAAGGATGAGTGTTCAGTTCCCTACCATTTCATTCTTTCATATTATATCAGAAAAGCGATGGAAGATAAAATATTCTAAGATACTTTCCATAGGGAAGTGTGGATGCCAAAGAGCTCAATGGTTACTCACGGTGGAAAGTTTCCAAGAGAACCTTGTTTCCCTCCTAAAAAAGCCCCTTACGGGGCTTCAGATAGGCTTTGTTTAATAGTGTTTGATTAAATCAACTGTAGAGCGATCCAATTTCTTAACCAATGCTTGCAAGAAGGCTTGCGCTTGCAAGAAATCATCCATGGCATAGAGGGTTTGATGAGAGTGGATGTAACGTGCACAGACACCAATGGTTGTTGATGGGACTCCACCGTTCTTCAAGTGTGCTGCACCTGCATCGGTACCACCTTTGGCACAATAGTATTGGAATTTAATGCCCGCTTCCTCAGCAGTTGTGAGTAAGAAGTCTTTCATATTTGGTAGCATGATGTGACCTGGATCGTAGAAGCGAAGCAGTGTTCCTTCACCAATCGCGCCCTGGTCCCCAAAAACATCCGCTGCTGGTGAACAGTCTACAGCAAGGAAGATTTCAGGATCAAATTTAGTAGTTGAGGTGTGGGCACCACGAAGTCCTACTTCTTCTTGAACGTTAGCCCCTACATAGAGTTCGTTGTTTAAGGCTTGTCCAGAAAGACTCTTGGCTAATTCGCTGACCATCAAGACGCCGTAGCGGTTATCCCATGCTTTAGAAATGACGTTTTTACCATTAGCAGTGAGAATTGCAGAGCTATCTGGGACCAAGGTATCTCCAGGACGGATGCCATAGCTCTCAGCTTCTGCTTTAGAACTAAAGCCTGCATCAAAGACGATGTCGCTAATGGCAGGTACGGTTGGCCCACCTGTACCACGTGTCAAATGTGGAGGAACAGATCCGGAAATAGCAGGGTATTCACGTCCATCACGTGTAAAGAGTTTGAAGCGTTGGCCGCTGACGACCATCGGATTCCAACCTCCGATTGGAACAACACGGAAAGTTCCGTCAGCTTTGATTTCGCTAATCATAAAACCAACTTCGTCCATGTGGGCAGCTACTAAGATACGAGGAGCGTCAGCAGCTGTTGAGTGTTTGACCCCAAAGATCCCACCGAGACCATCTGTCACGATTTCGTCCACATGAGGGGTCAATTGTTGGCGCAAATAATCCCGTACAGGACCTTCATGACCTGAGATGGCAGGGATTTCAGTTACTTCTTTGATTTTAGAAAATAAATCAGTCATAGGTTACCTTCTTTCTGATGCTATTTTATCACTTTTTCTACAAGGATGGTAGCGTTATTATAGAAATCGGTCTCGAAAAACTGAAGGAGGAGATCCAGCCTAGACCATTGTCCCTCTGCTTATTTTGTGTTACAATAGGCACTATGAAAGCTAAAAAAATTATTTTGTCTAGTCTGGCTGTAGCAAGTGCAGGAGCTCTTGCGGCCGGTGTTTATAAAATTGCCAAAGATCAAAAGCGTCTCCGTACTCAAGAAGAGTTAGTAGCAGAAGTACGGGAACAAATGGAAGCTATGGGGACGATTGCGACCTTGTATGTGGAACTCTACGAGTCTAGTGAAGAGCGTTTAGTAGGAGGCGTCATTTTTGAAGATGAGCGCCATTACCGCTTTGTCTATGAGGATGGTCTTTTGCAGTACGAAGAGGAAAAACTATGATTACACCAAATTCTCTAGAAGAAATTGCTTCTTATGTAGAGCAAGAGGGCAAGAAAGTCTTTGTCTTTTCAGCCGACTGGTGTGGGGATTGTCGTTATCTCAAGCCTTTTTTGCCGGAGATTGAGGCTGAAAATCCCGAATTTACCTTTATCTTAATTGACCGAGATGCCTATATGGATCTGGCGAAAGTCTGGGATGTTTATGGGATCCCTAGTTTGGTGGTACTTGAAAAGGATAAGGAAATCGGACGGTTTGTCAATCGGGATCGGAAAACTAAAGCCCAGATTACAGCATTCTTAGCAGGATTAAAATAGGAGAAGAACATGATTGTAACATACAACAAAGAACAAGTCGGCGATGTATTGATGCTGACCTTGAAAAATAGTGGAGAAGCAAAGCTCGCGGTGGAGAGAAAAGGAAAAGTAGCTCGCGTTTACCGTGAGGACAACCAAGATACCGTTGCCTGGAATATTTTTGACGCCTCATCTTTCTTCGCCATCGAAGGCAATGGCCAAGTCTTTTTGACAGATGAGCAAGTGGATCGTTTGAACCAAGAATTGGAAAGAGAAGGTTTTTCAGAACGCTTGGTCAATGATCGGGAACCAAAATTTGTGGTGGGAGAAATCCTTGAAATGGTGGCCCATCCAGATAGTGACCACTTGAATATCTGCCAAGTAGCAGTTGGGGCAGATAAGACGGTTCAGATCGTAGCAGGGGCTCCAAATGCGCGGGTGGGTCTCAAGACCATTGTTGCTCTTCCAGGTGCCATGATGCCGGATGGCAGCTTGATTTTCCCAGGAGCTCTTCGTGGAGAAAAAAGCTATGGCATGATGTGCAGTCCTCGCGAATTGCACTTGCCAAATGCTCCTCAAAAACGAGGCATTATTGAATTGGATGACGCAGAAGTAGCAGGAACACCATTTGATCCTGCTCGTCACTGGCATGAATAAGGAAAGAATCTAGGATGTTTTGAATCCTAGATTCAGATTGAAGACAAAGCCATATAAAAAACTTTCCTTAGGTGAGTACGGACGTCAGCGAACTTCTTCGAAGTTCCAAGACTTAGTTTTGAGCCTAGGGTCTCAAAACTCCCGAGTGCCTGAAACGTTATTGTTTCAGGCACTTTTCTCACAGCGGAAAGTTTCGGTATTTTCTTGAATCGATTTAAAAATTGGAACTAATTTTTATTTTTTTGCAAAATCGCTTAACTTATTTTACTTTAAAGTAGTTTGTCTACATTCTAAATCTAGGATTTTTTGAATCCTAGATTTTTTTGATTTTGGTTTGCCACCTCCATTTTTTGAAATTTTTTCGAATAAATAGATAGGAGGTAAATGATGTATAATAAAGTTATTTTAATCGGTCGCCTAGTAGCGGCTCCAGAATTGCATAAAACCAGCACAGACAAATCCGTTGCCCGAGTGACCGTTGCGGTCAATCGTCGCTACAAGGACCAAAACGGGGAGCGAGAGACTGATTTTGTCAATGTCGTTGTCTGGGGGAAATTGGCTGAAACCATGGCTAGTTATGCCAGTAAAGGGAGTTTGATCTCTTTGGATGGAGAGATTCGGACGCGCCGCTACGAGAAAAATGGCGTCATGCAGTATGTGACAGAGGTCCTTTGCCAAAGTTTTCAGTTGCTAGAGAGCCGGGCTCAGCGGGCTATGCGTGAAAATGGTGGAACAGGAGATTTGGCTGATATTATCTTAGAAGAGGAAGATCTTCCCTTTTAGAAGTAAAAAAGAAAGCTAGTTCGTCCATAGACTAGCTTTTTTGATACTTATGAGGGATTTTATTCGGGAATGACTCTTTTTAAAATGAATCAAATAAATGCATCTGTACAATAAAAACAAGCACTTTTCTTGAAAAAGTAGTAAAATAAAGTAATATATATTCAAAATTTTCAGAAAAGGAACGGAGTTTGAAGGGGAGAGAAGAAAGAAAAGAACTGTTAAAATGGCTGATAAAACGGGTTCTACTGGTGATTCCATTGACCTGCATCCTCTTGTGGATCTATGCCGTTTGTCAAACCAGTAGCATCAAGGATCAGACCAAGATCGGTGTCACCTATATGACCATGAACAATGAGTTCTATAAAAGTATTCATTCGGAAATAAGTCGAATTGCCGATGAGAAAGGGGCTCTTGTCTATGTCCGAGATCCAGAATTGGACGAAAAAAGGCAGAGCCAGCAGATCGATGATTTTTGCGCCCAAAAGGTAAATGTGATTGTGATTAATCCGGTCAAAGGGGATAGTCAGCCCATTTTAAGGGCTCTTAAAAAAGCTAGAAAACAAGGAATTAAGATCATTGCAGTTGATACCCAGCTCAAGCATTTTAAGCCGGATGCCAGCATTGTCTCTGATAACTACCAGGCAGGAGTCTTGATTGCGAAAGAGTTGATGAAACGCTCTTCAAATGCTCGGATCCTTCTCTTGGAGCACAAGGGGACGGTTTCAGCAGATACGCGGATTCAGGGATTTAAGGATACCATCAAAGGGCATGGGTCTTATGAGATCATCTCGGAACTAGAAACCAAGGGTCAGACGGAGATCGCCATGCCCGCTGTCCGTAAGTTCTTGCAGTCAGGGGTGGATGTCGATACACTAGTTGCCCTAAATGACCGCTCGGCTATAGGAGCTTTAGCGGCGATCAAGGAGCAAGGAATCACCCATCCTATTGCGATCTATGGGATTGATGGCTCACCAGATATGAAAGCCTTGCTGCACTCGACAGATGATGTCGTGGGAACCGTTGCCCAGTCTCCGTTGAAGATGGGAGATCGCGTGATGGAGGTCATCCAAGATATGACGGCTGGGAAGAGCTACCAAAAAGAAATAACCATTCCGGTTCAAATGATGACAAAGGAAAACATCGATCACTTTGATGTGAATGGGTGGCAGTAATGAGAAAATTTAGAGGTGTGAGATACAGTTTGGCCATCCTGATGGTCGTGAATTTTATCGCTGTTATGCTCAACAGTATCATCTATCTTCAAGCAACCAACTATATCATTGCCCAAAGGCAAGCTTCTCTATTAGTAGAACGCTTAGAGCGTATTCCTTTTGCGCCCTCTACAACTTTTTGGTTGTCTGCGCTCTTATTTGCTGGAATTGCCTTGATCTCCATGAGTCGTTACCGGTCTCAAACGAGTCGATGGTCCATTTTTGATAAGTGGAACATTCTGGAGATCCTCCTGATGTTGCTCTTGATGTGGGTCCAAAATGTAGCTTATAACGGGCTTATTCTATTGGTTTTTGCAGATATCTTCTATGGTTCCAAAGAGTTGAATACCAAGCGAGACCGCAAGTATTGGTTTGCGTTTATCCTAGTGAGTTTCTTGATGCTTCTTGTGACCAATTCAGACGTCTTTTCGCTTTTTCTTCCGATACCTTCTCTTGATGTCTATATTCATTTTTATCCTGCCTCCATTCGGATTCTGGCCTTTTTCTTGAAGAATTCCCTCTATGCCTTGAATATGGTACTCTTCATTATTTCGCTTTTGTTCTATATTATGAATGTTCTTGCGGAAAACCACGAAGTGGAAGAAGAGTTGGCCATGGTTTCGAAGGTCAATACAGAGTTGAACAACTATATGGCCTTGTCTGAGAAGATTGCAGAAGATCGGGAACGTAAGCGGATTGCTCGGGAAATTCACGATACCTTAGGGCACGCGCTAACAGGGATCTCGGCAGGCTTAGATGCTGTTGGGGTCTTGATTGATATCGATCCCAATCGGGCAAAAGAGCAGGTGAAAAGCGTATCAGAAGTTGTCCGTGAAGGAATCCAGGATGTGAGAGGCTCTCTCAACCGCCTCCGTCCAGGTGCCCTTGAGGGACGAACCCTCAAAGATGCTTTAGAAAAGATGATCCGCGAGTACCAGACGCTTTCCAACTTGCAGGTTGATTTACACTATGAATGGGTCGATGTCGATATGGACGTCATGATTGAAGATACGATCTTTCGTGTGATCCAAGAGTCTATGACCAATGCGGTTCGCCACGGTCATGCCAGTCAGATGAGCCTTCATTTTTTTGAGAATGAAGAAGATTACCTGATCGAGTTGCAGGACAATGGGGTTGGGTTTGAAACCTTGACCTACGGATATGGGCTCAAGCAGATGATGGAACGTATTTCCATCCTAGGAGGACAACTTCAATTTGAAAGCCGCGATGGATTTTTCACGCGCGTCAGTTTACCGAAATATAAAGAAGGGAGATAGAGATGGTGATAAAAGTAATGGTGGCAGATGACCAGGCCTTGATTCGAGAATCTCTGAAAATAATTTTGTCAGCCCACCCCGATATCGAAGTGGTGGCCACGGTGGAAGACGGGAACCACGTCTTGTCTAGCATTCCGCAGACACATCCTGACCTGATCTTAATGGATATTCGGATGCCAGGTATGGATGGGGTCTTGGCGACAAAAGAAGTCAAAGAGCACTATCCGGATATCAAAATTATTATTTTGACAACTTTTGATGATGATGAGTTTATCTATAGTGCGCTCAAGTATGGTGCTTCAGGCTATCTCTTAAAGGGAGCCTCGACAGACGAGCTTTATGAAGCGATTAAGGTGGTGTATCAGGGCGGAGCCATGATCAACCCGAATATCGCTAGTAAAGTCTTTCAAATTTTCTCACAAATGGCCAAATCCAACTTCTCTATTGCTGTGGATGAGGACAATGTCAAGGATTTGAGCACAACAGAATGGCGCATTATCCAAGAAGTTGGCTATGGGGAGTCCAATAAAGAAATTGCGGCCAAACTCTTCTTGTCAGAAGGAACCGTGCGCAATTACTTATCAACGATTTTGGCGAAATTAAACCTAAGAGATCGAACGCAATTAGCGATCTGGTCAGTCCAAACTGGAGTGACCAGACGTGATTTTTCTAAAGGAAATACAGAATGAAATTGAAGCGAAAGCATCTTTGTTGGGGGCTTGGTCTCCTTGTTGTGCTCTGTGCGAGCGTGGGTTTTTATTGGTGGAAACAGCAACCGACCGTGCTTCATATTGGCGTGTATGCAGGTTCTAGTTGGGATGTGCCGACCAGTCAACGTCCCCATGCCTTGGATCGTGCGATTGAAAAATTTGAAAAGTCTCATCCCCACGTTCGTGTGGAGTATGAAAATGGGATCCCGCAGTCAGATTATTCAGACTGGCTCTCTGAAAAGATTGTCTCAGGAAAGACGCCAGATGTGTTTATGGTCTCTGAGCAAGATCTTTCCTTATTAGCGGCGCGTGGGGTGCTAGAAAAGTTAAACGGCTATATGGATCGAAAAGACCAAGCTGCCTTTTATCCCGTTGCCTTTGAATCGGGTGTCTATCAGGGACAAACCTATGCCTTACCTTATGAAAGCAATCCGATTTTGATGTGTGTCAATAAAGATCTCTTGGATAAAGAAGGCATCGCGATTCCCAAAGAAGGTTGGACCCTTGAAGAGTTCTATACGATTTGCAAGAAACTAACCAAAGATACCAATGGGGATGGGCAATTGGACCAATTTGGGAGTACAGAATACACCTGGAAAGAAGCCTTGGCGGCAAATGGAGGTCATCTTTTCCAAGGAGGGATGCTCAAGCTGACAGCTCCAGAAGTCAAAGAGTCTTTGACTTTTCTTCAAAAATTGGAAGATCTAAATAAAAATTACAAGGTGAGCTCTAAAGATTTTGACCAGGGGAAAGTCGCCTTTTATCCCATGACCTTGGCCCAATATCGGACCTATAAACCGTATCCCTACCATGTTTCTAAATATTCAAACTTTACCTGGACCTGCATCCCGATGCCTGCTAAGTCAAAAACTACCAAGGCGACCTTAGTCACGACAACTTCTTTTGCTATGTCATCTCGAAGTTCTCATTCCAAGTTAGCTTGGGAGTTGATGCAAGTTTTGACAGAGGATCCAGAAATTCAACAAACCCTCTTTGCCCAATCCCAAGGGATCTCCGTCATGCCACAGGTCGTCAAGAGTCGCTCTAGTAAAGACCTCCTGCAGGTAGATGATTTTGGAACGGATTCCCTGACCAATCAGACCTTGAACCGCATCATGGAACAAGCTGTTGAAAGTAGTCCGAAAAATGTCTCAAAAGAGGTATTAGAAAAGCTGGACTACTTGATTGGCAATGCTTTGCGCGATCAAGATGTCGAGAACCGCTTGCCTCAAATTCAGAGGGAGATTGAAAGTAGTCTACAGGTAGGAGTTTAGAGTAAAATAAGATGGCATTTTGTCAAGTGACAGATGTCATTTTTTTATTGCTAAATGTCATATTGGGAATGTGACATTTGACAATGTAAAAGCGCTTTCAAATAGTCTACAATAGAGTCAAATAAAGGAGGCGTAGCAAAATGAAATACCTCATTTTGGTCAGTCATGGTGGACTGGCAGAAGGTCTAAAAACATCACTAGCCATGTTTGCTGGTGACAAGTTGGATCAGGTCATCGCAGTTGGACTCAAAGAAGGAAAATCAGTCGATGACTTCGCAGTTGATTTCAGAGAGAGCATTTCAGGATTGACAGCTGATGATTCTGTTTTGGTTTTGGCAGATATTGTAGGGGGTAGTCCATTAACCACTGCAGCCACGGTTCTAGAAGAAGCTGGAAAGCTCGATGGAGCCTTGATCCTTGGTGGGATGAACCTCACCATGGCCTTGACGGCAGTTGTGATGAAGGATGTGTTGGATGGAGACGATTTGTCAGCCACCATCTTATCAGAAGCACGATCTGCACTACAGCCTTTTGAAGTTTCAGCCACTAGTGCTGAAGAAGATGATGACGATATTTAATAGGGAGGTACCTTATGGTAGTAACATTTGTACGGATTGATGACCGCATGATTCACGGTCAAACAGTCACACGCTGGGCAAAGGAAAAACCATGTGATGGTTTGATTGCCGTAAACGATGCAGCAGCATCAAACAAGGTTTTGATTCAAGCTTACAAAGGCGCATCCGACAAGAAAACCTTTGTATGGACAAAGGAAGCCTTTAAAGAGAAATCAGCAAAAGTAACGGAATCAGATAGTCGTTATTTCTTGATCACCAAGAATCCCATCGATATGAAGGAAATTTTGGTCGACCAAGGCTTTGTCCCAGGTGATGTCAAAGAAATCATCGTTGGCCCTGCAAATGATCGTCCG
Organism: Streptococcus parasanguinis; assembly: GCF_040908565.1. GTDB lineage: Bacteria > Bacillota > Bacilli > Lactobacillales > Streptococcaceae > Streptococcus > Streptococcus parasanguinis_AC. The sequence continues at coordinate 64,350 of NZ_JBDGEA010000003.1, forward strand.
GGTGCTGTAAAATTGGGAAATAACCAATCCATCACTCAGGAAGAAGCAGAAGCTTTCCAAGCTATTCAAGCAGCAGGCTACAAGGTGAAATTCCAGTTGTTGCCAGATGTTTCCATCGGTTATTGGGATGATTTCAAATCAAAATTTGGTTTTTAAACCCGACAGTCTTATCTGTTAGGTAAATAAATTTACAAACAAAAGGAGCGTTTGTTATGACAATTTCATGGATTCAAGCAATCTTGCTTGGTATTTTCGCCAGCTTGTCTTCAATGCCTGGTATGGGAGGTACCAGTATCGGGAACTATACACTCGGTCGTCCCTTGATCGGTGGGTTGATTTCAGGTTTAATTCTTGGAGATGTGACAACTGGTATTATGGTTGGGGTTGCCCTTCAAGTCGTTTATATCGCCTTGGTAACACCTGGTGGTACCGTATCTGCCGATGTGCGGGCTATCTCTTATATCGGAATTCCTCTTGCTATCTTGTTTGTGCATGCCAATAACATCACAGATGAAGCTGGAATCGCCGCAGCTGCAGCACCAATCGGTGCAGCCGTTGGGACCATCGGTACCGTTCTTTTCTACGGTACCGCTACTATGAACTTGGTATGGCAACATATTGGTTGGAAAGCCGTTGCAGAAGGAAACTTCAAAAAACTCTACGCAGTTGACTGGGTTTACCCTTGGATCTCTCACTTCCTCTTCTCTTTCCTTCCAACAATGATTATCACCAAATATGGTGAAAACATGGTTGATTTGATGAAACAATACCTTCCTATGGATGGTTACTGGATGAAAGCCCTCTTTACAGTCGGTGCTCTCCTCCCATGTGTCGGTATTGCCATCTTGTTGAAACAAATTGTTACAGAAGCAACTGACTTTATTCCATTCTTTGTTGGATTTACCTTGGCGAAATCTCTCGGTTTAAACTTGGTAGCTAGTGCCGTTGTTTCATTAATCTTTGCAGTAATCTACTATGAACTTGAAGTGATCAAATCGATGAAAGCTGCTCCAGCCGGAGTGGTGGACCTAGACGATGATGAGGAGGATATTTAAAATGGCTGATAGAAAGAAAATTTCAAAGAAAACATTAGCAAAAGCATTCCATCATTGGTATTATGGTCATTTGACTTGTTTCTCTCAAGAACATATGCAAACCTTCGGGTATTTGACTTCTATGCTTCCAATCGTAGAAGAAATGTATGACACCAAAGAAGAACAAAAAGATGCGATGCAAACCTATACGGCCTTCTTCAACACTGAACCACAACTTGGATCTCTTGTTGTAGGGATCACAGCTGGTTTGGAAGAAGCGCGTGCAAACGGAGATGCAGTAGATGGCGAAACCATCAACGGTATGCGTGCCGGTTTGATGGGACCAATCGCTGGTATTGGTGACTCATTGGTCGTTGGTACCTTGATTCCTGTTCTTTTAGGGATTGCCCTTGGCCTTTCTAAGGGTGGGAACATCGCTGGTGCTCTCTTCTACATCGTCGTATGGAACCTCTTGGTTTACTTTGGTATGCGCTTTGCCTTCTTCAAAGGTTACCAATTAGGGGATAAAGCCGTTGAATTCCTTGTAGGACCAAAAGGACAAGCTCTTCGTAAAGCGATCAGCGTTGTCGGTGGTATGGTTATCGGTGCCGTAGCAGCTACTTGGGTATCTGTTACAACAGCCCTTCAATTCAAGAATTCTGAAGGAAAAGTCTTCTTGAACATCCAAGAAAAGATCGATGGTGTTTATCCAGGTCTCTTGACAGCGGCCGTCATCACTCTTTGCTGGTGGTTGATGTCTAAGAAAAAAATTTCACCAAACAAAGTCATGTTGCTTCTCGTTGTAGTTGCTTTGATCGGTGTCGCTCTTGGTATCTTTGATCCACATCTTAAATACTAAGGTAAAGAAAAAACGAATTTGCTAGTAGGAGTTTTTGAGAATGAAGTGAATGGACCTCCTTTACTTACACTTCATTCTCAATTTTTATCAGGAGGAATCCCATGGTTACAAAACAAGAACTTGTCAATGGATATGAAACAGAAATCAAGTACCAACGTCACATGCTTGAAAACCTTGGTCGTTGGTTTAGCTTACTCTTTATCATTGCCAGTATTGGTGTGGTCTTGATCTATCTCTTTCACAAAAGTTTCCTCCCGCTCTTGATCCTCGGGATTTTACTAGCCTTGGTTGGAATTTTAGGCATGATTGTTTTTGGATATGGCATCTACCGCGGGCGGATCAATCTTCAAAAAGTGATCGATGATTTCAATCAAAAATTGACAATTTTAAATTGAAATTTTAGAAGCATCTCATTTATTTTTGAGGTGTTTTTTTCTTGACTATTTCTGACCAAGTGATACAATAGAAACATAAGTTGGCACTTGTGTATAGAGAGTGCTAAAAACACGTATGGAGGAATGAACATGTTAAAACCATTAGGAGACCGTGTTGTCTTAAAAGTAGAAGAAAAAGAACAGACTGTTGGAGGGTTTGTCCTCGCAGGTGCGAGCAAGGCCGATACAAAAACAGCTGAAGTAGTGGCCGTTGGTGAAGGTGTGCGTACCCTAAGTGGTGAACTCATCGCCCCAGCTGTAAAAGCAGGAGATCAAGTTTTGGTTGAAAGCCATGCAGGAATTGAAGTTAAAGATGGGGAAGAAACCTACACCATCGTTGGAACATCAAACATTCTTGCAATTGTAGAGTAAGAGAAGAAAGAGGTAAGAGAAATGGCAAAAGATATTAAATTTTCATCTGATGCACGTTCTGCAATGGTCCGTGGTGTCGATGTCTTAGCAGATACAGTGAAAGTTACGTTGGGCCCTAAAGGACGCAATGTGGTTCTTGAAAAATCATTTGGTTCTCCCTTGATCACAAATGATGGGGTGACCATCGCAAAAGAAATCGAATTAGAAGACCATTTTGAAAATATGGGTGCCAAATTGGTGTCAGAAGTGGCTTCTAAGACCAACGATATCGCAGGTGACGGTACAACAACTGCAACAGTCTTGACCCAAGCGATTGTGCGTGAAGGGATCAAAAACGTCACTGCAGGTGCTAATCCAATTGGCATCCGCCGTGGGATCGAGACCGCTGTTGTAACAGCAGTAGAAGCTTTGAAAAACAATGCGATTCCAGTATCAAGCAAGGAAGCCATTGCTCAAGTAGCTGCCGTGTCTTCTCGTTCTGAAAAAGTCGGTGAGTACATCTCTGAAGCCATGGAAAAAGTTGGCAAAGATGGGGTCATCACCATTGAAGAGTCTCGTGGAATGGAGACAGAACTAGAAGTTGTTGAAGGCATGCAGTTTGACCGTGGTTACCTTTCACAATACATGGTCACTGACAATGAAAAAATGGTAGCTGATCTTGAAAATCCATACATTTTGATCACTGATAAAAAGATCTCTAACATCCAAGAAATCTTGCCATTATTGGAAAGCATTCTTCAAAGCAACCGTCCACTCTTGATCATCGCAGATGATGTCGATGGCGAAGCTCTTCCAACACTTGTCTTGAACAAGATCCGTGGTACCTTTAATGTTGTAGCTGTTAAGGCACCAGGATTTGGAGATCGCCGCAAAGCCATGCTTGAAGATATTGCGATTCTCACAGGTGGTACAGTCATTACAGACGATCTTGGTTTGGAATTGAAAGATGCAACCATTGAAGCGCTTGGTCAAGCAGCTAAAGTTTCAGTCGATAAAGACAGTACCGTCATTGTCGAAGGTTCTGGTAACCCAGAAGCCATCGCTAACCGTGTTGCTGTTATCAAGTCACAAATCGAAACCACAACCTCTGAATTTGACCGTGAAAAATTACAAGAACGCCTAGCCAAATTGTCTGGTGGTGTTGCCGTGATCAAGGTTGGTGCTGCAACAGAAACAGAATTGAAAGAAATGAAACTCCGTATCGAAGATGCTCTTAATGCGACTCGTGCAGCCGTTGAAGAAGGGATCGTTGCCGGAGGTGGTACAGCTCTTGTCAATGTTATCTCTGCAGTCGCAGCCCTTGAATTGGAAGGAGATGAAGCGACCGGACGCAATATCGTTCTTCGTGCTTTGGAAGAGCCAGTGCGCCAAATTGCCCACAATGCCGGTTACGAAGGATCCATTGTGATTGATCGCTTGAAAAATGCCGAAGTCGGAACAGGTTTCAATGCTGCAACAGGTGAATGGGTGAATATGATTGATGCAGGAATCATCGACCCAGTGAAGGTGAGCCGTTCAGCCCTTCAAAACGCAGCTTCTGTTGCTAGCCTCATTTTAACAACTGAAGCAGTCGTAGCCAACAAACCAGAACCAGCAGCCCCAGCAGGACCAGGAATGGATCCAAGCATGATGGGTGGGATGATGTAACCTGATACCAATGATTGGTGCTAAAGCACCGAATCATTGGACGGTATCCGCTATGTTACGGTCTACCTAATCATCTTACTAGCTCAAAGGGAGGAAAATATCGTTCCTCCCTTTTCACGTCGTAACCTATGTAAAACAAAGAAGGCAAGATCGGCCTTCTTTATTTTCTGTCGTAACTGGTACACGATTGAGGTTTGCCTCTCATCATTTGACGCCAGCCGCTATGTTGCGGTCTACCTAATCATCTTACTAGCGTAAAGGGAGTGGAAGAATCTTTCTAATCTTCGCGACCAATCATAGGGTGAGTTAAATGATGCAGTAGCTGATTGCTCAAAGCACTGCTTTGAGGTGGCGGATAGGACTTGCGAAGCAAGTTCCCTAAATCTCCCTTCGCTTCTTAAACTCGGAAGAGCTCTAATCAGCCTTGCGGGGGCGAGACAACGAACGAGTTTTTTCATAAACTCGTTCTGTCCCGCTCCCTTTTTATCGTACTTTGGGAATTTCATTTGTTATGGAATAATATTTTTATTTTAAATTTTGTAACAGAAATGATAAATACTAGTTAAAGAGGACTTGTGTAAATACTTGGGAGTCAAGCGTTTGTGGTATTTTTTGGTGGAGAAGTATTTGCCAACAAATTGCAATACAAATTAACTGATTTTGTAATAATTCTAGTGTATACTATTAAGAGTAGATCACAGGTCTACATTGTTGCAAGGGGAGAACTTCCCACATACATGTCTATTGACAATAAAACTTGATCGTAATATCGCTGTTAGTAAAATGAGAGTTTGAACATAGTGTAGATTTTATCGACCTTTTTCATATTAAAAAATATTTTTCAAATTCCCCTTGCGCAAGCTCTTCCGGATTCCTCCGGGAGAGTTTTTTCTTGTTAAGGAGAAAAGATAGAATGCCTTTTGAGTCTACTTTGAAAGAGTGGCTCAGCAGCTATTATTTATGGTAAAATAGAACATATTCGTCGAGGGGAAGGAGTGAAGACTTTGTTGAAGATTTTTGTGTTAGAAGATGAGTGGATCCAGCAATCACGAATCGAATCGGTCTTGCAGGAACTTATCGCTCAGAAGTCCTTGCAATGCAAAGCGCCAGAAGTGTTTGGGAAATCAAGCCAGTTGCTAGATGCTATCACAGAGAGAGGCGCTCATCACCTATTCTTTTTAGATATCGAGATTAAAGGTGAGGAGAAAAAAGGTCTGGAGATTGCAAAAGAGATTCGTAAGAAAGACCCCCATGCGACCATTGTCTTTGTCACCACTCACTCTGAATTCATGCCCATTACCTTTCAGTACAAAGTAGCCGCCTTGGATTTTATCGATAAAACGCTGGGTGAGGAAGAGTTCAGAAAAAGAATCGACTCGGCCATTGACTATACCTTGGAGCAAGCTGGGACCACGATTGCGCAAGATGCTTTTACATTTGAGAGTGCGATGGCGCGTGTACAAGTTCCCTTTAATAAGATTTTGTATGTTGAAACGTCTCCAACTATTCACAAGGTCATTTTACATACCCAGGATGAGCGCTTGGAATTTTACGCTAGTATTGCCGATATCGAAAAAGCAGCTCCTCGCTTGTATCGGTGCCACCGCTCCTTTGTGGTGAATCCACAAAATATTACGAAGATTGATAAAGAAGACAAGAAAGCTTTTTTTGAAAATGGGGACAATTGCTTGATCTCACGGACCAAGTACAGAGGCTTACTGGAAGCTTTGAAAAAATAGAAGGGAGAAAGAATTGCTGTTAGATTTTCTCATATATTACTTAAAGTTCTTCGTCAGTATGCTGATCTATCGTCATATCAGTAGACAAGAGTTCGCTTGGCGCTGGCTCTTTTTGTGCCCCTTCTTCTTTGCAGTCGTCTTTACCCTTGTGCCACCGGTAGGCTTTTTTGGCTATTTCTTAGTATTTATTGCCTATAGTTTCTATCGAAATCGTAACATACGACACCTTTTGAACATTTTTTATGGGCTCTACCCGGTTGTCATGGAGAGTCTCATTGGGCGTCTCTTAGCCTTTTATGTCTTTCCAATGCTAGGGATTGTACTTGTTCATGAGGCATCTGTCAGCTGGTATGATGCTCTACTTGAATTGCTGGTCTTTCCTGTCTATTTAGGGCTCACTAGATTGTTAAAACTAGATTTTACAGATTTAAAAGTAGGGTTTCAACGGCAGTATTTTAATCGTTTCTTACTTCCAATGGATCTTTCTATGTTTGTGTATTTAGTCAGTGTTGTAGGTCTGGTGGTTTTTGAGGATGCTATTCCGCATGCAGATGCTTTACGGGAACATTTAAATAGTATTTATTTGATCTTATTTTTTATGATGCTCTTGTATTTCAATGCAGTGTCCAAAGAACGATTGAAACAAGAGATTCTAGAGCAAAAAGATAGGCAACTGCAGGAGTTAGCCACCTATAGTCAACACGTCGAAATGCTCTATGGGGAGATTCGTGCCTTTCGTCATGATTACCTGAATATTTTAACCAGTCTCAAGTTAAGTATTGAGCATGAAGATCTCAAGGGGATCAGGGAAGTCTATGAGAACGTTCTTCGAGAGAGTGGCCAACAATTTTACGATAGTAAGTTTGATATTGCCAAACTCAGTCACATTGAAAATCCAGCTGTAAAAAGTGTTCTGTCCGCAAAATTATTGGAGGCTCAAAATAAAGGGATTGGGATCTCTGTCGAGATCGATGAACCTGTTCGTGATTTATTCATCGAGGTTTTAGATTTCATCACCTTCTTATCCATCCTTTGTGACAATGCTATCGAAGCGAGTCTTGAATCAGATAACCCACAGCTGACTCTTGCCATGCTTCAGGAGGAAAACTCCCTCATCTTAATAGTTGAAAATAGTACAAAAGCTGAAAAAATCGATCTGGCGAGAATTTTTGAAAAGGACTACTCAAGTAAAGGAGATGGCCGCGGTCTTGGCTTGTACAAGATCCAACAATTACTGGAAAAATATCCCAAAACGACAGTGTCTACCAAGAGTTCAAACTACCGATTTACCCAGAGCTTGACCTTTTGGAAGGAATAATAGAAGAGAGAGTGGGACAGAAATCAGTCATTCGTTAGAATTCGATTTCGTCGTCCCACCTCCGCACAGTTGAGTAGGGCTGTAAAAGCTGATGAAATCAGCGTAGTAGAGCCCACTCAACCACTGCGCCTTGCTCGACAATCCAAAAATAATTGAGAGGCTAGGACTTTTGTCCCAGCCTCTTTTTTGACCATTCACGACGATTTTTTGACAGATTCTGACAGAGAGCCTCCAAGGCTTTCTCTTTGACGTATAATGGACACAAGATCAATAAGAAAAGAGGGATCCTATGTTTCAGGTAGCATCTATTACAAAATCGTTTAAGGAGAAAGCTGTATTAAAGGGGGTGTCTTTTTCGATAGAAGAAGGAGACAAAATTGCCTTGCTGGGAAATAATGGAGCAGGTAAAAGCACCCTCTTCAACATTATCGCAGGGCAGCTCCAGGCTGATTCGGGGACGATAAAGACTTCGCTTGATTTTCAAAGAGAAATTGGGATGATGCCTCAGGGGGATCTGCTCATCGAGGATCTAACCGTTGCTGAATTCGTCGAATTAAAAAGTCGGATGAATCAGCTGAAGCAGGCTGATATCAATGGACTCTTAGAGATGGTTGAATTGAGAGAATCTAGAGAGCAGATGGTGGGAAGTCTTTCTGGTGGTCAAAAGAGACGCTTGTCCTTGTTGCTAACTATTTTGAATCATCCAAAGTTGATTTTTTTAGATGAGCCAACGACTGGCATGGACTTGGAAGCAGTGGATAATTTTTGGAAATTGCTGGAGCAGCAAGAGTTTACATCTGTTGTGGTGACCCATGATTTTAACCAAATTGATGCCTTTTTTACAAAAGTCCTGATTTTAAAAGACGGTCGAATTGCTGCAACAAAGGCTGTTGAGGATATTCACCAGGCTGGTCAAACCATTGAGCAGTATTTCCGAGAAGAGATGAATAAAGGAGGGGAACAAGCATGAGAAAGATTCAATTAAAACAAGTTTTACGAAATAAACGCTTCGTATTATTCACCATTATTTTACCCATAGGCTGGTATATCTTCTTTTATCAGCTTCAAAAAGGGGTTTCACCAAGTATTTTATTAGGCATTGCCGTATTTATCGGGGTCATTGGCAATAGCCTTGCAACTTTTAGTAAGCGTATCGCCTCAGATATCGGGTTTTATTCTTTTGAATCCCGCTTTACAAGCTATAGTGTCAAGAACTATTTATGGGATCAAAGCATCGTACAACTGATTCTGAACAGCTTGATCTTTTTAGCGGTGCTAGTAGTTGCTGTCCTAGGTTTTCACTTTCCAGTGACGACTAGCCTGTTGGTACAATTTTTCCTCTTATCCTTGATGGGGATCTACTTTAGTGTGATTGGCTTTGTACTTGGGGTGAGGGTAGATGCCAAGACGATTGATACCATTGGCTTTCCAGTTATTATTTTAGCAGCCATGACCATTATTCCCTTTGATACGCTTGGCGCAAGTGGAGGATTTATGGACTTAGTTGGCAAGCTACAACGGGCTTTCCCAGGCTATTATTATACAAAGCTAATCCAAGATTTGACTGAGAAACAAACGATTGATGTCACCCAATTAGCGCTCTTTGTTGCCGTATTTGGATTGAATTTGCTATTTTTCTATCTGCTCGTACCCAAAGGGGAAATGGGGAACTAAGAACAGATAAAAAAGAGAGTGGGACAGAAATCGGTAATTCGTTAGAATTCGATTTCGTCGTCCCACCTCCGCACAGTTGAGTAGGGCTGTAAAAGCTGATGAAATCAGCGTAGTAGAGCCCACTCAACCACTGCGTCTTGCTCGACAATCCAAAGACAATTGAGAGGCTAGGACTTTTGTCCCAGCCTCTTTTTCTTTGCTATAAAACGGTTATTCGGTATTCGTCCATCAGGTATTTGGATAGGTTTTGCCAATCTTCTTCCTTAAATTTACAGAGATTGACGAAGAGTTTTACGGTATGGTGCTCTGTGTTAATGATGACATTCGATTTTGAGAGATTTTCTAGTGCTGTATTGTCTCTCAGTTGAAATTCGATGAAATAACTCTTACTATTTTGGTGATCCGGGTCACTGACGTCAACCACTTTATAGGCTGCAGTTACCAAATCATCCTTGGAGATAAAGATATCTTTTGTCAGGATCACTCCCTGATAAGCATGGATCCCATCAGAAGTCAGTTCAAAGGCGATCTGACGGCTGGTCAGTCTTTTGATACCAGCAATGGTTGCATAGATCGCAATTAGAAATAAAAGGATCTGAATGAGGGTGACGAAACTGACTTTGGGAATCCCCTCAAAACCTAGGAAAGATAAAAACGCTAAGTGGACAAAGAGCGCACAGGCAAAAGCCAGAGAGCCATATCCGATATATTTTGAATAATAGATTTTCATTTTGGACTCCTTACATTTAAGATGCAACGAAAACTTGGAATTTCAAGTACCCTTATCATAGCGGATTCAGGCAAGAACTGTCAAATGTTTGCTAGGGTTCAAAGGTGCTTTTTTATTTTAAATGGAATAACAATGATGCAGGATGTTCTAACTTCGTACGCTACATTATAGTATCTAAAAAAGTGAGCTAAATACTTTTGAGACAAGCAAAAAAGCCTTTTAAATCAAGGCTTTTTCCTGTTGATTTAGATGCCCCCTGCATGGATTTGGAAAGGATTTTCATATTGAGAGTAATTAAAAATATTGAAATATAAGTGATTTTAGGGAAGTACTTTTAGGTATTTCCAATGTCATGATTTAAAAATGGGGCAAAAGTGGGGCAAAAACGAATGACTCTCATTTGGTTTGAAAACCTATAATATCTAATGATTTTGCTATACTAGAAATATAGTGTTGTTATCAATAAATATCAGTGCGAGACTAATCGGAGGATAAAACGGAAAAACAAATTAATGAAAAAATTATCGAAATGGATAGGGAATATCCCTTTTTATTTTGCTTTAAATCAGATTTTTGGATGGAATAGTAGATGATAAGACAAAATATCTTTGAAGATACAAAAAGACAAACGCCAAAAATGACGTTTGTCTACGTTCTGAGGTAGCCTTTAGGCTCCCTTTTTTCTTAGAAAATACCGATGAGTAATTGCATGCCAAGACTAGTCAGGATGATAGCGATCCAGCAAAGGGCTCCAAGAAGAATGGATTTTCCACTGGATTTGATCATAGCAACGAGGTTAGTTTTGAGACCAATAGCACTCATAGCCATGATGATGAGGAATTTGGAGAGCTGTTTGAGAGGTGAAAAGAAGCTATTGCTAACACCAAAAGAAGTAAGGACGGTAGTTAGCAGAGAAGCTAGGATGAAGTAGAGAATGAAAACGGGGAAGATTTTTTTAAGCTTTACTCCTTGGTTGTTGTCTTGTTGACGGCTTTGCCAATAGGAGAGGAAGAGAGTAATAGGGATAATAGCTAAGGTACGAGTCAGTTTGACAATGGTTGCAGATTCTAGAGTATTGGTATGATACAGACTATCCCAGGCGCTAGCTGTGGCTGTTACAGAGGAAGTATCGTTGACCGCAGTACCCGCAAAGAGAGCAAAACCTTCGTTGGAGAGATGGAGCCAAGAACCTAGAGTTGGAAAGATAAGAGCTGCCAAGACATTGAAGAAAAAGATAACAGAAATGGCTTGGGCTACTTCTTTTTCCTTGGCGTGAATAACAGGAGCAGTCGCTGCAATGGCAGAACCGCCACAGATAGAAGAGCCTACCCCAATCAAGGTAGCTAGCTTTGTATCCATGTTAAAAAATCGTTGGAAAAAGAAAGCAATAATTAAAGCGATAGAAATAGTCGAAAGGATGACAGGGAGGGAAGATTTTCCAACTGCGAAAACTTGAGAGATATTGAGTCCAAAACCAAGTAAGATAACAGCATACTGAAGCAATTTTTTGGAGCTATAAGTCAAACCAGCATCCAGTTGTTTATAGGGAGTGAGAAAGGGGTAGAGAATCATTCCGATAAAAATGGCGAAAACAGGTGCTCCCACAACAGGCAGAAAGCCTCCTAAAACCCAAGAGATGATAGAAATGATCAGACAGACTAACAGTCCTGCCCAATTTTTTGATAGAAATGACATAAAAACCTCCGAAAATAAATACCCCTTATTATAATCTTATTTATCAGAAAAGTAAAATAGAAAATAGAAAGTAGGAATAAGGTAGTAAATTAACGGAATTTTGCGGTCAGAGAGCTTTTGTAGTTTAATAGATATATGTTCTTTGATCAATAAGGATGCAAATGTGGCATATGTTATTGAAAAAAATGAATTTGATGAGCCTGGACATGTGAAGTAATTATGTGAGATAAGAAAATAAATAAGAGAGTTGAAAATGTACTGCACCCCAAAAGTTAGACAGAAAAAATCTAACTTTTGGGATCAGTACATATCCTCGCTTTTTTTAATCTAATAGGTCCTTATTTTCAATTAAGAGTTCTAGTGGGGATTTATCTCTTGCTACAATAAAACCAGGTTCATATTGGTTATGAAATGTTCTTTTCTGAGAAGTTGGATCAATATACAACTCATCTCCATCTTCTGTGTATAGCTGTTTGCCTCTTGTTAGGTAAAGTAAATCCTCTAAGTACTGTCCATCAGTTTGTAGAAAATGTTCGATGTATTTGACAGCCTTTAAGATCTCACTTACTTTATCAGAGTATTCATTCGATTCAAGAACACTCTTTTCTAATTCAATCTCCTTACTTGTTCCAAAAAGTGTTGTAAATGAGATTCTAGGAATAGAGGTGGCGTAATATGGCAAGTGTTCGTTATCGAAAGCGAGGAGATAGTAACTTATGGACCTATGAAATTCGTAACGAAGGAAAAACTGTTGCTCATAATAGCGGTTTTAAAACAAAAAAACTTGCAGAGTCAGAAGCTGAGCCGATTCTGCAAGAACTTCGTTTAGGGAAAAGAATTTCTAGAGATATTTCTCTTGTCGATCTCTATCAAGAATGGCTTGAACTAAAAATTCTACCGAGTAGTAGGTCGGAAGAGACAAAGAAAAAATATCTTCTCCGTAAAAACACAATTGAAAGATTATTTGGAAATAAAAAAGTCACTCAAATTCGTGCGAGTGAATACCAAAGAATAATGAATAAGTATGGGCAAACAGTTGGTAGAAATTTTCTTGGTAGATTGAATACTGGAATTCATCAGAGCATCCAAATGGCAATTGCAGACAAAGTTCTAATAGATGATTTTACACAACATGTCGAGTTATTTTCATCCAAAGAACAACAGGTGACAGAAGAGAAATATTTACATACAGAAAAGGACTATCTGGATTTACTTTTAGCAGTAAAGAGAAAATTTGATTACCAACGTTCAATTGTTCCTTATATCGTCTATTTTCTATTAAAAACAGGCATGAGGTTTGGAGAGTTAATAGCGTTAACTTGGAATGATGTTGATTTTGACAGAGGACTACTAAAAACATATAGGAGGTTTAATACCCTTTCTCATAAATTTGTCCCTCCAAAAAACAAAACGTCTATTCGGATGGTACCGATAGATGAAGAATGCATTAAGATATTACAAGTCCTAAAAATTGAACAGGAGAAGGCTAATAAAGAGCTAGGAATCAAGAATAAGTATAAAATGATTTTTCAGCATTATGGATATATTCACTTGGTACCAGATATTGCAAGTGTCAATAAAGCTTTGAGTGTTCTTTTAAATGAATTAGATATTTATCCAATTATCACGACAAAAGGAGCACGTCATACCTATGGAAGCTACCTCTGGCACAAAGGTTTTGACCTTGGAGTTATTGCAAAAATTCTAGGGCATAGAGATATTTCAATGTTAGTAGAAGTATATGGACACACTTTAGAAGAGAAAATTTTTGAGGAATTTAATCAAATCAGAGATATCTGGAGAGATTGCTCATAAAAAAATGTGGGGCAAATGATGGGGCAAATGCTCTTAAGACAAGCAAAAAAGCCTTGGTTATCAAGGCTTTTACTGTTGAAGTTTGATGCCCCCTACAGGGCTCGAACCTGTGACCCATAGATTAAGAGTCTACTGCTCTACCAACTGAGCTAAGGAGGCAAATATAAAAAGCTGTATTGGTGCCGAAACTTCACGATTTGTATTGAACCCGCGCAATTAAGCAGGTGGGCAACTCGCTCTGACTTAGCTGCTTCCGCGTGAAACGGCCTGCATACTGCCAGAAGTCTTTTGTTTCCCTAATAATACAAAAAATAGTCGGTCAACACTTAAGTGTGAGTTCGTACACCACAGCGTTTCTATATGTATATGATACCACATTTTGGAAATATTTCAAGAAAAAATCTCATTTTTTTGAAACCGATGTCACTTTTTCTTGAATTGGTCAATCTTCTCCTTGGTAGCTCCGAGAGCACGTTCGTACTTGCCATTTTCATTGGGAATAAAGTAGGATGCGTGTTTGAGCTTGTCTGGCAGGTAGTCTTGATTGACCCAGTTGCCGGGGTAGTTGTGGGGATATTTATAGTTTTGTGCATTTCCCAGTTCCTTGCTTCCAGCATAATGACCATCGCGGAGGTGGCGAGGAATGGGAAGGTTGCCAGATGTCCTCAGATCAGACAGGGCCTTATCCATCGCAACGTAGGCTGAGTTGGACTTAGGCGAAAGGGCTAGATCGATGACAATGTTGGCGATGAGAATGCGTGCCTCAGGAAATCCGATACGCTCAGCTGCTTGCAACGCCGTCACGGTATGAATCTGCGCATCTGGATTGGCCAGGCCGATATCCTCATAAGCAATCACAGTCAAACGACGAGCTAGGCTGGGTAGGTCACCAGCTTCTATCAAGCGAGCAGCATAGTGGAGACTAGCATCGACATCGGATCCACGGATGGATTTTTGCAGGGCAGAGAGCACATCGTAGTGGCCGTCTCCATCTTTGTCCATGGTGATGTAGCTGCGCTGGAGGCTGTTTTCCATGATCTCTAACGAAATATGGCGGATGCCTTCTGCATTTTCAGAGGTCGACAGCACAGCCAGATCGAGAGAGTTAAAGGCGGAACGAAGATCTCCATTGGTCGAAGTAGCGATAAAATCCAAAGCGTCCTCATCGAGAATGACAGGAAAGTCAAAGCCACGATCGGGATCATCTAGCGCCGTTTTTAGAGCTTGCTTGACCTCCTCCGTCGTCAAAGGTTCCAGCTCAAAGATCTGTACGCGGCTACGAATAGCAGGTGTTACAGAGAAAAAGGGATTTTCAGTCGTTGCACCGATCATGATGACCAGACCGCTTTCGAGCAAAGGCAAAAGAAAATCTTGCTTGGTTTTATCAAGGCGATGGATCTCGTCTAAAAGCAGGACCAAGCCACCTGAAAACTTGGCTTCCTCTGCGATTTCTTGGAGGCGTTTTTTACTGTCAACCGTTGCATTAAAGGTCCGAAAGGCATACTTGGTCGTTCCTGCGATGGCAGAAGCAATACTGGTCTTTCCGATCCCCGGAGGTCCATAGAGAATCATGGAAGACAGACGATTGGCCTCGACCATGCGGCGGATGATTTTGCCTTCTCCGACCAGGTGTTGTTGACCAATGACTTGATCGATCGTCCGTGGGCGCATACGGAGTGCGAGATTGTCGGGCATTTCCTTCTCCTTTCTAGCTTTGTCTCCTTTCAAAGAGGCGTTTTTTATGGTAAGATTGTAGTAACTATTGTATCATATTCCGCTCTAAGAGTGGGAAATTAGAAAGAGGACGCTATGTCTAAATATGGATTTTTGGATATTTTAGAAGAGGAGATGGACAAGGTTTTTCCTTTTGATTTTGAGATCAATTGGGATAAGAAAAACCATGCGGTAGAAGTGGCTTTCCTCTTGGAAGCACAGAATACAGGAGGGGTTGCCTTGGTTGATGAAGCGGGTGAAGAGTCTGATGAGGATATTTTCTTTGAAGAAGCTGTGCTCTTTTACAATCCAGCCAAGTCGCATGTGGAGGAAGATGCCTATTTAACGACGATTCCTTATGAGCCTAAAAAAGGATTGTCTCGGGAGTTTCTAGCTTATTTTGCGACTTTCCTTCGAGATACAGCCGAGCTGGCCTTGGATGAGCTCATGGATTTCTTAGCAGACGAAGAAGCAGAGAGCTTTGAGATCGTCTGGAACCAAGAAGTTTTTGAAGAAGGCAAAGTTGGCCTAGAAGAAAGCACGTTTTATCCCTATCCGAGATATTAGAAAAGATTCTAAGTGGTTTTTTTGAATACTGGATTCAAGGAGAAGGGGAAAACTATGCTAGAAAAAGTCAAACAGTTTTTCAGGAGAAGGTCAGATAAATCTGAGCAATCAGTTTGCATTCTTCCCCGTAATCGCTTTGCGAATTTAGATTTCGAGAGAGTGTTGAAGTCTGGAACTCGTCGCCTTGTCGATGAGGAGGGACGTTATGCAGAAGATGGCACAGTCACAGAACTTGAATTTCCTGAAGACTTTGCGGAATTTGAATTTTTAGTTGGTTTTAAAACGGAAGAGGAAGATCAGTTCCAACAACTATTAGCTCGTTTAAATAGTATTGACAATGCCATTCAGTCCTATTTGGAAAGTGAGATGCAACAACCCATCCCTCAGTATGCCAAGGATCTCGGCTATACTCAGAAGAGATGGGAAAGGACATTTTACTTCCATCCTTGGATATTAAATGGTGAGGAAAATCCGCCTAATCTTCGATATGTTGCAGATTATATAAATGATGAGTTTACGGTTTATTTTGCTAAAAAAACATGGCAGATGGCAAGCATACTGGGATGCAGAGTGCCAAAAAGTAATCGAAGAAAGCTAGCTCGTATTTTCCTAGAGAGTAATTGTTATCATAGAAAAGAGTAAATATCATGGAATTATTGGATAGCAGAATGGATTTCCAAGGTTGCAAGATTGCCTTGATTTGTGGGGATAAGGTCTTGACTATCTTACGTGATGACAAGGACGATATCCCTTGTCCCAACATGTGGGAGTTGCCAGGTGGTGGTCGTGAAGGAAACGAAAGCCCTTTCGAGTGCGCAGCGCGTGAAGTTTATGAGGAATTGGGAATTCATTTAGATGAAGACTGTCTGCTTTGGAGCAAGATTTATCCTAGCGTAATCTTTAAAGACAAGCAATCGGTCTTTATGGTTGGTCAGCTAAGACAAGAACAATTTGACAATATTACCTTTGGGAATGAAGGACAGGCCTATAAACTGATGCCTATTGAGGAATTTTTGAAGTCTAAACAGGCAGTGCCTCAGCTACAGGGGAGATTGAGGGATTATTTGGAGGAAGGTTTATGATAACACTTGTTCGAGCGGGAGCAGAGGATTTAGAAACTATTATTGCAATTCAGAGAGCTAGCTTTAAGGCTGTTTATGAAAAATACCATGATGAATATGACCCTTATCTCGAGGACCGTGAACGAATCAAATGGAAACTGGCAGAGCGTCCCAATAGCTATTACTACTTTGTAAAAAAAGATGAAGAAAACATCGGATTTTTACGAGTTCAGACCAATGAAGAGTTAACGGAAGCTTGGTTAGGGACCGCAGCGATTTTGCCTCCGTATCAGGAAAAAGGGTATGGTTCTGAAGGATTGCGCTTGCTAGAAGAGGAATTTCCAACCATCACACAGTGGGATTTGTGTACGGTGTTACAGGATGCAGGCATGGTCGCGTTCTACGAGAAGAATGGCTACCATCAAACCCATATCGAGCCTGAAAAAGAAGGTATGGATATGGTCTACATGAAAAAATTGATTGACAAATAGAAAGGACGGTTCGGTTAAATTTCTAAACTGAACCCGCCCTAAACACTATGCCAAAAAGATAAACTTCTCTTAGACACAAACGTCTTCAGAGAGTTTCCTATTTTGGCTTTGTGTTTTACGGGCTTGGTATCTTAATGATGGAAACATGGCAAGAGTTAAAAGTTACAGTGAAGCGTGAGGGAGAGGAGTTGGTTTCCAACCTCTTGATTGAGTTAGGTGCCCAAGGGGTAGCAATTGAAGATAGCATGGACTATGTGGGCAATGTGGATCGTTTTGGTGAGATTTTCCCAGAGGTAGAGCAGCAAGAAGAAATCGTAGTGACAGCCTACTATCCTGATACGGTTGATGTGGCAGTGGTTGAGGCAGACTTGCAGGCTCGCCTAGCAGAATTGACAGATTTTATGGATCTAGGAGAGGTCAAGATGGGGACGACTGCCTTGGCTGAGGAAGACTGGGCAGATAACTGGAAGAAATACTATGAGCCAGCTCGTATCACTCATGATTTGACTATCGTGCCGTCTTGGACAGACTATGAGGCGACTGCTGGGGAAAAGATTATTAAGCTAGATCCTGGTATGGCCTTCGGGACAGGAACCCACCCAACTACCAAGATGAGCCTTTTCGCCTTGGAACAGGTTCTTCGTGGTGGAGAAACAGTGCTGGATGTGGGGACAGGTTCAGGTGTCCTTTCTATTGCTAGCTCACTTCTAGGTGCCAAGGAAATCTTCGCCTATGACTTGGATGATGTGGCAGTTCGCGTTGCTCAGGAGAATATTGAACTCAACCCTGGCATGGAAAATATCCATGTAGCCCCAGGTGATTTGCTTAAAGGCGTGGAGATTGGGGCAGATGTCATCGTGGCCAATATCTTGGCGGATATCCTCATTCATCTGACAGATGATGCTTATCGTTTGGTCAAGGACGAAGGTTACCTGATCATGAGTGGCATTATTAAGGACAAGTGGGACATGGTACGTGAGTCGGCTGAGTCAGCTGGATTTTTCCTTGAAACCCACATGATCCAAGGGGAATGGAATGCCTGCGTCTTCAAGAAGACCAAGGATGTCTCAGGTGTGATTGGAGGCTAGCATGCAGCAGTATTTTGTCAATGGTAGTGCAATCTCGCCTGTCACCATCGAGGACAAGGAAACCAGCAAGCATATGTTTCAGGTCATGCGCTTGAAAGAAGATGACCAGGTGACCCTAGTCTTTGATGATGGCATCAAGCGTTTGGCGCGCGTGGTCAATGTGGAGGCTCGTCAGTTGGAGCTAATCAAAGAATTAGCTGACAATGTGGAACTACCTATTCAAGTGACCATCGCTTCAGGCTTTCCCAAGGGGGATAAACTCGAGTTTATCACTCAAAAGGTGACGGAACTGGGTGCTAGCCAGATATGGGCCTTTCCTGCAGACTGGTCCGTTGCCAAGTGGGATGGCAAGAAATTGGGTAAAAAGGTTGAAAAACTAGAAAAAATCGCCCTTGGAGCAGCCGAACAAAGCAAGCGAAATTTGGTCCCGAGCATTGCTCTTTTTGAGAAAAAGGTTGATTTTCTTGCACAACTGGACCAGTTTGACCACATCGTGGTGGCCTATGAAGAGTCAGCCAAAGAAGGAGAATCAGCTGCGCTTATCCAAGCTGTTGCTGGGTTAGAAAAGGGAGCTAAAATGCTCTTTATCTTTGGTCCAGAAGGTGGTTTATCCCCTACGGAAATTGAAAGTTTTGAAGCCAAAGGAGCAATCCTAGCAGGACTTGGGCCTCGCATCCTACGAGCAGAAACAGCCCCACTCTACGCTCTTAGCGCAGTGAGTGTTGTCACAGAATTAATGAAAAACGCGTGAAGGTCAACTTCACGCGTTAATTTTTTTAGGATAGGAAAGAATTACTTGTGTTCTTTCTTACGAGATGGGAGAAGGAAGCCAACACCGGTCATCATCAATCCGACAAGGGCTAAGATAGAAGCACGCTCTCCTGTTTCAGGCAAGGTTTTTTCGCTGATAGAAGAGGCAACTACTGGCTTAGTAGTTTCTTGGGGTGCTTCTGCAGAGCGAGCTCCTTCTTGACTTGGAGCAGGAAGGGTAATGGTTTGTTGGCTATGAGACAGGGTGATGGTTTCCTCTTGTGCCGGTTTCTGATGGTTCGGTACAAAGACAAATGAAGGGTTTCCTGTTTCTGGTTTTGTCGGTTCTTCTGGTTTTGTTTCAGGTTCTACTTTTGGTTCCACATAAACAAAGCGGAATTCTCCAAATCCTTCTTGTTTAGATGGTTCAAGGTAGACAACATCTCCGTCTTTACCAACCATATCTTTAGCTTTGTCAGCAGTTAAGAAGCGGACATCTACCCCCTTGATGCTGTCTGTAAAGCGCCAGTTGCCGTCTGCACTTGGGTTGATGTTCTTTTCTTCCAAGATATAGTTGATGATAGCTTGGCGGTTTTCCAATCCAAGGAGTTGGTTCAAGCTAGCGTCGCGAACGCCTGGGAATGTTCCGTTTGCCCGGTAGTTGTTGGTCACAACGATAAATTCTTGATCCGCGGCTACTTCTTTGCCTTGATATTTCAAGTTGCGGACACGGCTAGCATCGGGGTTAACTGTTTTTCCTTCGCGGTCGTATTTATTTGGCTGGGTCACGTCAAACTCGTAGGTCACCCCGTCGATGACGTCAAAGTTGTAAGTCCAATAGTTAGGGTTGACAAGCTGTTGAGGCTCTTTGCTAGTTGGGTCAATCGTGTTGAATTGTCCAGCAGACATTTCCAACCATTCCTTGAGTTGCGCACCAGTCACCTTGAGGATGGCAGTGACGTTATCATAGAGATAAAGATCAGCGACGTTCTTGATGGCGATTGGGCCAGCTGGGATATCCGTATAGGCAGTAGCATCTCCACGGGTACCCGCCTTAAATGGCGCTGCAGCAGAAAGGATTGGAAGGTTGGCTTCAGGAGTTCCTGCCAACTCTTTCTTAGCGTACCAAGTTTGTGCATTGTTCACGATTTGGACAGATGGATCATCTTTCACAAGGGCAAAGTAGCTGGTGATTGGAGCAGAAGTGGTTCCGACTTGTTGGCGGACATATTTGACTGTACCTTCGTGGGATTCCTTCGCGATCGCTGTAATGCGCTCATCGGCTATTTTTGACTTGGTGTCAATCTTACGGATGGCAGCCTTACTTCCAACAACAGACCATTTACCATCGGTATAACGAAGATTGAGGTCGATTACTCCGAGGTGGTCGCCGTATTTTCCAGCCATGGTGACGGGTGTTCCATTGATTTTACCGTTTACACCGTCGACACCCGCATATTTTTCGTAGAAGCCAGTTCCGTTTCCACTTGGGAATTCTGCGTGTGAATGACCTGTTACAACGGCGTCAACACCTGGGAGGCTGGCAATTTGGTAGCCTTCGTTTTCTTCGCCTTTTTCATACTTGTCATCTCCGATACCAGAGTGAGAAAGGACGAGGACGACGTCAGCTCCGGCTTTGCGCATTTCTGGGATGATGGCTTGGATGGCTTCGACGGAGTCATTAACCTTGACCTTGCCTTCGAGGTTGGCCTTGTCCCAGCTGAGGATCTGTGGAGGGACGATCCCTGTTACCCCGATATTGACATCGACTGAACGACCGTTCTTATCGGTATAGGTCTTTTTGATGATCTTGTAGGGATCATAGACAAAAGCGCCAGTATTTGCATCTACAACGTTGGCATTGACGATTGGCATACCAGCAGTTGCGATGACCTTTTTGAGGTAGTCTAGTCCGTAGTTGAATTCGTGGTTTCCAAGGGTTCCTGCATCAAAGCCCAATTTTTGAAGAGCTGTATACATCGGGTGTTGTTCACCATCTTTGATAGGATTGACGATGGCCTTGTAGGTACCAAGAGGAGTTCCTTGGATAGTATCTCCGTTATCAACGAGGAGGACGTTTCTGTTTTCTTTTTTTGCATCTTCGATCAAGACAGCTGTTTTTGCCAGACCAACGTTTTGCGCTGGTTTGTCTTGGTAGTAGTCATAGTTGACCAAGTTGGTATGAAGGTCCGTTGTCGCAAGGATGCGGACGTCGACTTCTTGCCCCTCAACTGGAGCGGTCGCTTTTGCGTCACTGGCACTATTTTGAGGTGCTGCGGGAGTCGCTTCGGTTGCTTCAGAGCTAGTCGCAGGAGACGCAGAAGTTGTGGCCTCTGTGACAGCAGTTGCTGACGAATCAGTTGCGTTTGAGCTTGTCGCTTCATCTGCCTGGGCAGTCGTCGTTGCCAAGAAAGCAGCAGCAAGACTGAATAGAGTAGCCTGTTTACGGAATGATGACATGGTTGTCCTCCTAATTAAAATGATGTCTTTCTATTATATCTTATTTTGTTCAGAATGTATCCGTTTTCGTAACCTTTCTATATGATAAATTGATAAAAATTTTTCCAAAATAAAGGATCAGTTTTCAAAAAAATTACGAATGATAAAAGTGAGGGGGCGATACAGATGAACAAAAAAAGAAAAGGATGCCGTTTGATATTTTCTTTGATAGTTATTGGACTCATGATATGGATTGGGTCGAAAGTAAAGGAGCATTTGGAATTTCAGCAAGAAATGGTTCGAATCGTTCATAGTAAAGAAGTAGAAAAGATTATCATAGATAATTTAAAACAAAAAGATCCATTCGCATTTACAGAAAAAGGAAAAATCCAATCGTTTAGAATTGATGATGAAACGATTGAACATAATCCAATGGGAGGGATTATGTTTGATGTGACCATAAATGAAGATGAGGATATAATCGGTAGCCTAGGGTTGTGGAAAACCAGTTCGGACGGTCCGATTGAATCCGTGGGAATGGATGCATCTGACGGACTTCAAAAACTGATGAAAGAATAAGCTTGGTGTTTACCTTTAAATCAATCTTCAATTGAAGGATCCAACTTATTTGGTTGGATATCGGTTCTAAAACTAAAAGAATTAGAAATTAGTGTCACATTTTCGAAAATTTTTACGAATTATTAAAGTGAGAGTGATAAATTAGAAAACTAAATAGTATAAAGTGATACTACTATTAATGAATGGAGTATGAAGATGAAACCAAAAAGAAAAATTGGTCGTTATATATTTGGAGCGTTGCTATTAGGAGTCTTAGTATGGGGAGGTTTACTTGTAAAGAACCATCTTGATTTTCAAAATGAAATGGTACAGATTGTCCATAGTAAAGAAGTGGAAAAGTTAATAAAAGAAGAACTAAAGGAATCGGATCCAAACGCCTTAACACCAAAAGGTAAGATCCGCTCCTATGAAATTTATGATGAAACGATTGAACACAATCCAATGGGAGGGATCATGTTTCTTATCATTATCAATGGAGATAAGGAAATAACTGAAAATTTTGGATTAAGGAAATATAGCGAGGATGGACCAATTGAACAAGTGGGAGTGAGTAGATCTGTTGGATTTCAAAACCTATTAGAAAAGAAATGATAATCAAAATATATGAAAAGAAGATTCGATTCAAATATTTTTAATTTGTATATTTACAAAAAATTTTTAAAAAGTATCTTTTTTCAAAAATTTTTTACGAATTATTAAAGTGAGAGTAATAAAATTGAAAACTAAATAGTGTAAAGTGATACTACTAACACTTTATGGAGGATGAAGATGAAACAAAAAAGAAAAATTGGTCGTTATATATTTGGAGTGTTGCTATTAGGAGTCTTGGTATGGGGAGGTCTACTTGTAAAGAACCATCTTGATTTTCAAAATGAAATGGTTGAGATTGTGCATAGTAAAGAAGTAGAAAAGTTGATAGAAGAAGAATTAAAGGCAACAGATCCAGATGCCTTAACACCAAAAGGCAAGATTCGCTCCTATGCGATTGATAATAAGACGATTGAACACAATCCAATGGGGGGGATTATGTTTAAAGTGATTATAAATGGAAATAAAGAGATCACTGGAAGTATGGGGTTGAGGAAGCGTAGTGAAGACGGTCCAATTAGATCTGTAGGAATGTCCGAATCTAAAGCGCTTAGGAATCTAATAGGGGAGTAACAATGGTAATTAATGATGAAGAGAAGAATGATATTGCATGGCAGGAATATACGAAATACATTGTTGGGGATGGTGTAAAAATTGATATAAATAATCGGAAAAAAACAATAGGTTATGTTTCTGAAATTTTTGGTCGACCACCAGAAAAAGATATGGTCACCTCTCCTCAAGACTTGGAAGCACGGTTTCTAGGAGAAATATCTGGTTTAAATGGTTATATTGTGACAGATAAAGAAATCACTCAGGAAACCAGACCAGAAGATGTGAATGAAGTAACAATATTATTTGAGGGCTCAGAAGCTAAATTTGATCAAAATTTCATGGGAGCCCTGAGAGACTGGGGACTAACCGATGCTCCAACCGCCTTACAAATATCAATGGCTAAAAGACTCGGGATCAAAACTGGGAAAACTTCCCAGCTTGACGCAGCTTCGAAAGAAGTAAAAGCAGCAATGGATCGATATCCGAATGCGCGTTTCAAATTTTATGCTCATTCTTTAGGGGGCTTAAATATCCAATCATCCCTTGGCTCTTTGGCGGATAAATATTTAGATAGAATTGATGCGGCTTATATATATGAAGCGCCTAATTTTTATCCACAGTTAAGTGATGCAGAAAAGAAACAGATCGATAAGATTAAATATAAAATTTATAATTTTATAGATAAGCGAGACTTGATTACATGGGAACATGCTGAAGAAGGGAATGAAGGAGTTGTTGGAACACTTGTTCGAATTGACAGTAAGGATGCAGGTGGCCTTATTAAACAACATATGTGGGGAGGTTACGACTACAAGGCTGGCTACTTGAACCTCAAAGAAGAGAGTTTAGATGATTATCGATTAGCTCGAGTCAAGCAGGCAAAAGAGCAACTGCAAATAAAAAAACAAGCACTGGAATCTTGGAAAAAGAGAGGGCTTTCCGGACGTGATCTCATTTCCATGGACACAATTCAGGCCATAAGAATAGTGGAATCGTTGAAGGAGTTTGCTCTCATTGCCTCTGATTATATTTTAGCTGTCTGTGATTTTGGTATTGCGGATGTAAAAGGGGCTTGGGATACATTATTAGCCTCTTGCCGTACAACTGTATCGGGAAGCCGATGTACAGAGAGTGATATCGTCAATGCACTTGCTCAAGTTGGTGCAACAAAAGAAACGATTGAGATCAATCGGATCACAGAATTAGAGAAAATTAAAAAAGATACTCTAAAAATAAAGGATAGTATTTTTGGTCTATCAACAGACATAGCGAAAGGGATTGCAACTGTTGCAGCTACAGATATTGCTCTAGCAAGCCAACTTCAATTGCAATGGTAAAGAATGGAAAACAAAGAGCTGGAATGGATTAATGCAATTAGAAAAGTAGAGGAAAAATGGAATAGTACTGAAGAAGCATTAAAGATGGAAATGAAAAAACTAGAAAAAAAGATGAATCATATCCATGACCAGTACTGTTTTACAAAACAGAACATAGAAATGATGGAAGAGGAGGTTGGCTACTTTTCGAAGGCGATGGATAGTACGGAATGTTTATCGGATTATTATCGAGAATTATTAGATGTTTATGAAGATTTGAATTCGGGCTATCATCGAGAATTAGCGCATTTTGAGGAAATGCATCAAATGAAACAAAAGGAGCTACAGGTAGTTTCTGAAAAATGTTCGAATGAGATTGCAATATTGCGAAAGGAAATGTATGTCGAAAATTGATCCTTTAAATGATCTTACTTACGAAGATAAACGGTACTTGGCGGCTCTCATTAGTGTTAAATTTATGGGGAAAATTGCTTTAACAAAGGCCACTGTTGACCAAAAAAACATAAAAAATAGAATTTCATCTAGTTTAACAGAACTTGAAAGTTCTTTAGATCAGGTTATTGGAAGTATTGATTTAGATTTAGCTGGAAAATTTTCAAACTCTGTTAAAGAAGGCGTTGGAAGAAAGAAAGTAGAGTTACGTTCTTTGCAAGAATTTTGTAAGACAAAGTAGTATCCGTATATTAAAGTAGCTTCATTGGTTCCCATCTGCTTCTAAAAGTGTTAAAATAGTATCCAAGAAATTGGAGAAAATACATGCCGAAAGAAGAGAATTTAACAGGGGACCAAGTTGTTGCCCTTACAAAAAAATATTTATCCCCTGAAGATGTTGCTTTTGTGCAGAAGGCTTTGGTCTATGCGGTTGATTGCCATAGTGGGCAATTCCGTCAGTCCGGTGAACCTTACATCATTCATCCCATTCAAGTAGCAGGAATCCTTGCTAAGCTAAAACTGGACGCTGTGACGGTAGCCTGTGGCTTTTTGCATGATGTTGTGGAGGATACGGATGCAACCTTAGATGATTTAGAGCGCGAATTTGGTCATGACGTGCGTGTGATCGTCGATGGGGTGACCAAGCTCGGGAAGGTCAAGTACAAGTCCCACGAAGAGCAATTGGCGGAAAATCATCGCAAGATGCTCATGGCCATGTCTCAAGATATCCGTGTAATTTTGGTCAAACTAGCCGACCGCTTGCATAATATGCGCACCCTCAAGCATTTGCGCAAAGATAAGCAAGAACGCATTTCGCGTGAGACCATGGAGATCTATGCACCACTGGCCCACCGTCTCGGGATTTCCAGCGTTAAGTGGGAACTTGAGGATTTGTCCTTCCGTTATTTGAATGAGACAGAATTCTACAAGATTTCTCATATGATGAAGGAAAAACGTCGTGAGCGAGAAGAGTTGGTCGAAGAGGTTGTCCACAAGATTGAGACTTATGCTGGTGAACGCCATTTGCATGGAAAAATTTATGGCCGGCCAAAGCATATCTACTCCATCTATCGCAAGATGCAGGATAAGAAGAAGCGCTTTGATGAAATATATGATTTGATTGCCATCCGCTGTATCCTGGATACCCCAAGCGATGTCTATGCCATGCTAGGCTACATCCATGAGCTCTGGAAGCCAATGCCAGGGCGTTTTAAGGACTATATTGCCAACCGGAAGGCCAATGGCTATCAGTCTATCCATACGACGGTCTATGGCCCTAAAGGACCGATTGAGTTCCAGATTCGTACCAAGGAGATGCACGAGGTTGCCGAATACGGGGTTGCGGCTCACTGGGCTTACAAAAAAGGGATCAAAGGTCAAGTCAACAGCAAGGAATCTGCCATTGGGATGAACTGGATCAAGGAGATGATGGAGCTCCAGGACCAGTCAGGTGATGCCAAAGAATTTGTTGAAAATGTAAAAGAAGATATCCTGGCAGAAGAAATTTACGTCTTCACACCGGATGGAACCGTTCGTTCCCTTCCGAAAGATTCCGGGCCGATCGATTTTGCCTATGAAATCCACACCAAGGTTGGGGAAAAAGCGATTGGTGCCAAGGTCAACGGCCGGATGGTGCCCCTCAATACCAAACTTCGGACGGGAGACCAGGTGGAGATTATCACCAATGCCAACTCCTTTGGTCCGAGCCGTGACTGGCTGACCCTTGTCAAAACCAGCAAGGCGCGCAACAAGATTCGTCAATTCTTTAAAAATCAAGATAAGGAATTGTCGATTAACCGGGGTCGTGACCTCTTGATGGCCCAATTCCATGAGCATGACTTGGTAGCCAATAAGTTCATGGACAAAAAGCACATGGACAAAGTGCTACAAAAATCAAGTTACAAGACAGAAGAAGCCTTGTTTGCTGCGATTGGTTTTGGAGAGATTGGGGCTATTACCATCTTTAACCGCTTGACGGAGGATGAACGTCGAGAAGAAGAGCGGGCTAAGGCACGCGCAGAAGCAGAAGAGCTGGTCAAAGGTGGCGAGGTCAAGGTTGAAAATAAAAAAGACACCCTCAAGGTCCGTCACGAAGGTGGCGTGGTCATCCAAGGTGCTTCTGGGCTCTTGATTCGGATTGCAAAGTGCTGTAACCCAGTTCCAGGTGATGAAATCGTCGGCTACATCACCAAAGGGCGCGGTGTTGCGATTCATCGTCGAGACTGTATGAACCTACGTGCCCAAGACAACTACGAGCAACGCTTGATTGATGTGGAGTGGGAAGATAACAACACGACCAAGGACTATATCGCTCACATCGATATCTACGGGCTCAACCGTGCAGGCCTTCTGAACGACGTGCTCCAAGTCCTTTCCAATACAGCTAAAATGATCTCAACTGTTAATGCCCAACCAACCAAAGACATGAAATTTGCCAATATACACATTTCCTTTGGGATTCCAAACTTGTCTATGTTGACAACAGTTGTGGATAAGATTAAGAGTGTGCCGGAGGTATACTCTGTTAAGCGTACCAACGGCTAGTCTTCTGCGAAAATCGACTTCATACTGCGTTAGTTTCGACTGGTCTAACTATAGTTATGCCTGCGTCTCACTGCCTTGTCTGGAGCCGATTTTCTTTGAAGCAAGTAGAACATGGTCAGAACTCTTTTATTAGTTGGTTAGCTCGCCTCGCGGTAATTAAGTATTGTCTTCGTCTCGCTGCCTTGTCTGATGTCGATTTTCTTTGAAGAATAGGACATGCTCAGAACTCTTTTATTGCTTGGTTAACTCGTCGTCTGAGGTTGATGTTCTTTGAAGGTTAGCAGTGAATGCTCGATATATTTATAAAATAGGATAATAAAATGAAATTAGTGATTCAACGGGTTAAGAGTGCCTCGGTTTCCATTGATGGCCAAGTCTACAATGCGATCCAGCAAGGCTTGTTGCTCCTAGTGGGAGTGGGGCCTGAGGATGACCAGAAGGATTTGGAGTATGCGGTCCGCAAAGTATCGCAGATGCGTATTTTCTCAGATGAGGAAGATAAGATGAATCTTTCGGTCAAAGATATCCAAGGGGAAATCTTGTCGATCTCTCAATTTACCCTCTTTGCGGAGACAAAAAAAGGCAACCGTCCTGCTTTTATAGGGGCTGCCAAGCCAGATATGGCCAGTCAGTTATATGATGCCTTTAATGATCAATTAGAAAAAGAAGTCCCTGTCAAACGAGGGATCTTTGGAGCCGATATGGCGATTGAATTGATCAATGATGGTCCGGTGACGATTTTACTAGATACAAAAAATCCATAAGTAAGAAAACATGCAGTCGGGTTAGACTGCATGTTTTTCGATATAGAGTTGTTGGGCGATCAATTGGTTGATAGAAATTTCTTGTCCATGGATAACGAAGTGATAGAGCCCTGTGTAGTCATCGTACCGTTGAAACGCGATGGTATCACCAATTTGGAGATGAATCTGGTCTAAGAATTTTAACAATTCATAGGTGTCATAGACCCTTTGCAGAATATACAGACCAGGTTGGGTCGTTTCACTGAGACGGTCTTGGTAGGCTTCGACAAGCCTTTCGCCTTTCTTTGGAATTGTCCCACCGTGAGGGCAGGTCTTAGGGTTTCCAAGCATGTGATCCAGCCGGTCGATGAAATGTTCAGAAACAGTATGCTCGAGAACTTCTGCCTCTTCATGGACTTCTTCAGTTGTGTAGCCAAGATTTTTCAGCAGAAATACTTCGATCAAGCGGTGCTTGCGGTAGAGATCAGAGACCAATTGCGAGCCCAGATCTGTTAGTAGATAGCCATGGGTCTTATCTTTCACCAAGAGGCCCTCAGAGACCATGCGCTTAATCATCTCAGTCACAGCGGGTGGAGAGACCTGCATGCGACTAGCGATTTCCTTATTACTGATTTTTTCTACTTCTGTGCCAATTTCATAAATGCACTTGAGGTAATCTTCTTTGTTTGGTGTCATGCTTTCCTCTTTTCTTCGCTCACTTCTAGTATATCAAAAAAATCCTCAAAAACGCTAGTGGAGTAATGAGAATTGTCTCAAGCTCCAAAAGATGGTAGTATAGAATCATAGAAAGGACGGCATCATGAACAGACGGGAATTAGCGAGACTAGGCTGGAGAGAAAATAGTTTAGCCTATCTAGAGAAGCATTTGCAGGGATACAAAGATCCACAAGCCTACCAAGAACAATACCAGTCTGTCTTTTTCTTTGCCAGTCCTCTGTTTCAAAACATGTGGTTTCAAGAGATCAAGGATCTAACGGAAACTGCTGCCCAAGACTTGCTGAGGGGAGTCATGAAAATTCTCCTTATGCCAAGTGACTTGTCTGGAACTTGTGAAGAAACAGCCTTTCTTCTGAGTAGAATGGCTCCAGATTGTCCACCAGGTTCCGACTTTTGGACGGCTTTTTCATGCGTCGTGCAGGTCGCCTTTGAAAGAGATCCCTTAGCAGATCAGTCAGGAGATCAGCTTTTGAAACGCCAGGTTCACCAGTTGCGCTACCTACTTTCAAGTTACCAGGCACAATGGATTCGGACGCATAATGCGAGAGCTGGACAGACTGACGAGGAGGCTTTACAAGCTTACCTACAGGAGGCTAGAGCGGTCACGGTGGATGCTTATGCGGCTGCCCGCCTTCACAACAAGGTCTCCCTAAGGCCAGATGGTCACCTTCATTATCCATCAGGGGCCTCCCAACAAGTTAATTTCAAGGTCTTGTTAAATTTTCATACGGAGTATATTCTCGATCAAGCTGGGCATTTTCTCAATGAAGTTGATCCAATAGAAGTTTCTGAAAATGGCATTGTCAATGGTGCCAGTTTTAACTACGGCTTGGCTAGGGGCCGGACCCATAAGGACTTGGATATTGATCCCGTCAAAGCTTGGGATCCAGCCTTTCGCAAGCAGGTCCTCTATCAGCAAGGTGTTCGCTATCTAGCTCCGAAGAATGACCGAGGAGAGCAAGGTTATTGGAGTCGAAAAGGAGTTTTTGCACAGGGAGGTAAGAGCTATAAGCAACAAGTGGCAAAGCGCGTGCGAAGCTTCCTACAAGGCATCCCTCGCTTACGCTGGCGGGTCCTCCTCCAAAATGGGCTCCATCGGATTTTATAGCAGACAAAAAGAGGTCTACGACCTCTTTTTCGTTTATCCAAGTGCTTTGACAGCTTCGATTGCGGCGTCGTAATTGGGTTCGCTGTTAATGTTGTCTAGGTATTCAACGTAAGTCACCTTGTTGTCTGCATCTAAGACCAAGACAGCACGCGCAAGCAAGTGCCATTCATTGATCAAGAGGCCGTAGGCTTTCCCGAAGGAATGATCGTAGTAGTCTGAGAGCATGATAGCATTGTCGAGCCCTTCAGCAGCGCACCATTTATCTTGAGCAAAAGGAAGGTCGACAGAGACCGTCAAGACGACAGTGTCTTCCAAGTCCGATAAGGTCTTGTTGAAGTGACGTGTTTGCATCGAACAGATCCCTGTGTCGATGGATGGGATGATGCTGAGGACTTTTTTCTTGCCAGCAAAATCAGCTAAAGATTTCTTCTCAAGAGCTGGAGTGATCAATGAAAAATCATGAGCCATTTCCCCTACTTGAAGTTGAGATCCGGTAAAGGTAACAGGGTTTCCTAAAAATGTTGCCATAAAAAGACTCCTTTTTTTGTTTTTATTGTACCGCAATACCGGAGGAGGGGCCACTGATTTGTTTAGAAATCTGAATGGTCTACTGACTCAATCCTTCTGCGATCTTGTCTAAGTTCCACTTCATCATGCTGTAGTAGCTATCACCCTTTTCCCCTTCTTTGGCAATCGAGTCAGTAAAGATTTTTGCAAAGATAGGGATATTGGTATCCTTAGACACAGTTTTCATAGGACGCTCATCGACACTGGATTCGACAAAGAGGGACGGTACTTTGGTTTGACGCAATTTCTCTAGCAGCGTTTTGATTTGTTCAGGTGTCCCTTCTTCTTCAGTGTTGATTTCCCAGATATAGGCAGATGGGACGCCGTAGGCTTTGGAGAAGTACTTGAAGCAACCCTCACTGGTTACGATCATCTTCTTCTCTGCTGGGATGTTATTGAATGCTTGCTTGGCTTCTTGATCCAGCTTGCTCAGTTTTTCAGTATAGGCTGCTAGATTTTTTTCGTAGAAGTCCTTATTTTTTGGATCTTTGGCGATCAATTGTTTAGCAATGTTTTTAGCATAGATGATCCCGTTTTCGAGATTGAGCCAAGCGTGAGGGTCTTCTTTTCCAGCTTGGTTTTGGCCTTCTAGGTAGATGACCTCTACGCCATCGCTGGCAGCGAAATAGTCCTTGTTTTCTACTTTATTAGCATTTTTGACCAACTTGGTAAACCAAGCATTGCCACCCGTTTCGAGGTTGATGCCGTTGTAGAAGATGAGGTCTGCTTGTGAAGTTTTTTTGACATCTTCTGGGAGTGGTTCGTATTCATGGGGATCTTGGCCGACAGGGACAATACTGTGTAGCTCGATTTTATCCCCCGCGATATTTTTGGTGATATCTGCGAGGATGGAGTTGGTGGTGACCACCTTCAATTTATCAGATGAGGACTTGGAAGAAGAGCCTTTGCTACAGGCCATAAGGCCGAATAAGAGCGCCACAAAGAGGGCAAGGACAGAAGCGATTTTTTTCATGTGTTTCTCCTTTAATGAGGTGAAAGAGCGTGCTTATTCTTTCTCTGCTTAGGAGCGATAAAGAAGCTGATGAGAAAGAAGACTGCAGAAGTGAGGACGATACAAGACCCAACGGCGATGTTAAAGCTGTAGCCAATAAAGAGTCCCAGGATGGATGCAAGAGCACCTAATCCGGATGAAAGGAGCATCATGGACCAGAGGCTATTGGCATAGAGATAGGCTGTCGCAGCGGGTGTGATGAGCATGGCAACGATGAGAATGGTCCCGACACTCTGCATAGCAGTGACAGAAACCAAGGTCAAGAGCACCATGAGAAGGTAGTGATAGACCTTGACCCGGACGCCCATGGACTGAGCCAGAACGGGGTCAAAAGATGTGAGCAGTAAGGGTCGAAAGAGCAGGCAAATCACCAGCAAGACCGCCACCCCAATACCGATGGTCATCCACATATCCTGGTCTTGCACGGCCAAGATATTCCCAAAGAGGATGTGGAAAAGGTCGGTGGAACTTTTAGCGATTCCAATCAGAATGACTCCTAAGGCGAGGAAAGAAGAAAAGGTAATCCCAATTGCAGTGTCGCTCTTGATGATGGAGTTGCTCTTGATATAGGTGATGAGGATGGAAGCTAAAAGTCCAAAGGTAATGGCGCCAATAAAGAAATTGATGCCCAGGATAAAGGAAAGGGCCACACCTGGAAGGACCGCGTGTGAGATGGCATCTCCCATGAGAGACATGCCTCGCAAAATGATGAAACATCCGACTGCACCAGCGACGATCCCGATGGCAATAGCTGTAATGAGAGCGTTTTGGAGGAAATGAAATTGTTGTAATCCATCGATAAATTCTGCAATCATCTGATTTCACCTCCTATAAAAAGTTCATGACCGTAGGCTGCGTGAAGATTCTCTTTGGTAAAGGTTTCTTCTGTTTTCCCAAAAGCAATCAGTTTGCGATGAAGGAGCAGGATCTGGTCAAAATAAGCTGGGACCTTGCTCAGATCGTGATGGACAATCAGGATGGTCTTGCCTTCCTTTTTCAAGGTTTGGAGTGTCTGCATGATGATGTCTTCGCTAACAGAGTCAATCCCAGCAAAGGGCTCATCCAAGAAGATGACCTCTGCTTCTTGAACCAAGCAGCGGGCGATCAGAACCCTTTGGAATTGCCCTCCTGAAAGCTGGCCAATCTGGCGATCTGCTAGATCAAGAAGATTGACAAGTTTCAAGGCATTTTCTACTTTTTGGAGATCCTCTTTGCTTTTTCTCTTGAAGATAGAAAGATGGGGATAGAGCCCCAGCGAGACACACTCCCGCACCGTGATGGGGAAGTGGAAATCAATAGCGGATTTCTGTTCGACGTAGGCCACTCGTTGAAGAACTTGGCCGAGGTCTTTTTGATCGAGCTGGACCTTTCCCGAATGAGGGAGAAGTCCTAGCATGGCCTTGATCAGGGTTGATTTTCCAGCTCCGTTGGGTCCAAGAATGCCTAGGATGGTTGGACCCTGGATGGTGAGGGAAAGATCCTCCAAGGCCAGTGTTTGCTGGTAAGCAACACTTAGATGTTCAATTTGAATCATGATTTTTCTCCTTTACCATTAATATACATGAATGAAAAAATTAAGTCAAGTTAATTTTTAAAATAATTTAGATTAAATCTTTTGTAATCATTGAAAAAAGTTCCTATTTTTGGTAAGGTTAATAGAAAAGAATGAAAGCGAGAAGATCATGGTACGTTTACAAGATGATTTTTATGATTACGTCAATGGGAAATGGGCTGAGACAGCTGTGATTCCTGATGACAAACCGTCAACCGGTGGCTTTATGGACTTGATCCAAGATATCGAAAACTTGATGTTGGATATTACCGGAAAATGGCAAAGAGGAGAAGAATTGCCAGAAGACAGTATTCTGCAAAACTTTGTCAAATACCATAAAATGGTGGCAGATTTTGATGCGCGAGAAGCAGCTGGTGTGGCTCCAGCGATGCCCTTGATCAATGAAATCAAGGCTCTGACTTCTTTTGAAGACTATACCAGCAAGCTGGGAGCCTATGAACTAGCTGGCAAACCAAATCTCATGCCATTTAGCGTGTCACCAGACTATATGAATGCCCAAATGAATGTCTTGTGGGGAGAAGCGCCGGCTCATATCTTGCCAGATACGACCTACTATGAAGAAGGTAACGAAAAAGGCCCAGAATTACTGGCTATCTGGCGCCAAATGATGGAAAAACTTTTACCTAAATTTGAATTCTCAGAGGCAGAAATCAAAGATATCCTGGATAAGGTCATTGCGTCGGATGCAGAATTGGCCAAATATATCTTGTCAAATGAAGAAAGATCCGAGTACAATAAACTCTACCATCCTTATAAGTGGGCAGATTTCAAGGCCTTGGTTCCAGAATTGCCACTCGATACTTTCTTTACAGAAGTGATCGGACAAACACCAGATAAAATCATCGTTCCAGAAGAGCGTTTCTGGAAGGAATTCGCACCAACATTCTATTCAGCAGCCAACTGGGAAACTATTCATGCAAGATTGAAACTCAGTGCAGCCGTAGATTGGACTTTATTCTTAACCGAAGAAATTCGTGTCTTGGCTGGTGAATATGGACGGACCATTTCGGGTATTCCAGAAGCTCGTCCAAAAGAAAAGGCGGCCTTGTCATTAGCAGAAGTACCATATAGCCAAGCGCTTGGACTCTGGTATGCAGGTGAAAAATTCTCACCAGAAGCAAAAGCAGACGTAGAGCATAAAGTAGCGACCATGATTGAGGTCTACAAGGATCGTCTGGAAAAAGCAGGCTGGCTCGCTCCTGAAACTCGCGAAAAAGCTATTGTCAAGCTCAATGTCATCACACCGCATATCGGCTACCCTGAAAAATTACCAGAAACATACGCCAAGAAGATCATCGACGAGAGCAAGACCTTGGTGGAAAATGCTCAAGCCCTTTACGAAATTTCCATTGCCCATACTTGGAGCAAGTGGAACCAACCGGTTGATCGAAGCGAATGGCACATGCCAGCTAATATGGTCAATGCTTACTATGATCCGCAACAAAACCAAATCGTCTTCCCAGCAGCGATTTTACAAGCACCTTTCTATGACCTTCACCAATCATCATCAGCCAACTACGGCGGAATCGGTGCAGTCATTGCCCATGAAATCTCCCACGCCTTTGACACCAATGGAGCATCCTTTGACGAGCATGGTAGCTTGAAAGACTGGTGGAAACCAGAAGATTACGAAGCCTTTACCGCTCGGACTCAAAAAGTCATCGATCAGTTTGAAGGACAAGACTCTTACGGTGCCAAGATCAACGGGAAATTGACCGTTTCTGAAAACGTAGCAGACCTCGGTGGTATCGCTGCAGCCCTTGAAGCCGCTAAGAAAGAGGAAGATTTCTCAGCAGAAGAATTCTTCACCAACTTTGCTCGCATCTGGCGCATGAAAGCTCGGACAGAGTACATGCAACTCCTCGCAAGTGTCGATGTCCACGCACCAGGAAAACTCCGCACCAATGTCCAATTACCAAACTTTGACGAATTCTTTGAAACCTTTGATGTCAAAGAAGGCGACGGCATGTGGCGCGCACCAGAAGATCGTGTGATCATTTGGTAAATCAAGATACTAAGCCCGTAAAAAAAGCGAGAAGAAAATAGGAGATTGACCATGTGGGCCATGCCCACCAGGCAATCTCTCTTTTTCTCGACGCTTTTAGGGCGAGTTCAATTTCGCGATACTAGTTTTGTTGATCAAAGGAAGTAGTCTCGACTTCAGTTAAGCAATTGATTGATTTTCTTGATCGCTCGTGAAAAAAACTAAAAATCCCCGAAGCCAAGTTTCAGCTGACTGAAACTAGCTTTGGGGATTTTTGAGTGTATTAGAAATAACAGTGAATGTCATGATCTAAAAAAACTTGCTGGTAGTCATATAAATCTTCTGGATGCAGAGCCTTTATTCCTTCCATTTCATAGCGACGCCCTAAAAGCTTGTATTTGTTTTCTCCAAACTGGTGAAATGGGAGAAGCTGTACTTCATCGATGTTGAGAGAATTAAAAAGAGAAGCAAATTCTTCAGCATCGTTTAAAGAGTCATTGAAATTAGGAATGACTGGAATACGTAAAACGATTGTTTTGTTTTGAGCAAAGGCATAATGAATATTTTTAATAATCAGATGATTGTTGACTCCGACAACCCTCTTATGTTTAAGTGTATTGTAATGTTTAAGGTCTGTATAAATAAAATCGACATACTGAATGAGATCGACAAATTTTTCATGTTCAACAAAAGCTGTCGTTTCGATTGCAGTATGAAGTCCAACTTCTTTCGCAGCTTTTAAGATAGATTTGGCAAATTCAAATTGAGCAAAGATTTCTCCACCAGACAGGGTAAGGCCACCACCAGATTCTTCATAGAAGTCAACGTCTTTTAAGACATCATCTATGATTTCTGTGACTGTTTTTTCTTCTCCCGTGATAGTTTCCTTTTTAGTAACAGCATCTAACATTTTTTCAGGATTTGCACGCTGGGATTCAGGATTGGAGCACCATGGACAACGCAGAGGACATCCTTTTAGAAATACAGTAGTTCGGATGCCAGGGCCATCATGGATACTAAAGTGTTGGATGTTAAAGATAATGCCACGATTTTGTTCCATATTTTGCTCTCCTATCAATCTAGTAAGTCTATTATACATTATTTAAGAAACTAATTCAATTACGAACGAAAGTTTATTTTGTTTTGAATTCACTCGAAAATTTGCTAAAATAGAGAAGAGGTAAAAACAATGCAACGTTTAGATGAAATATTGAAATTAGTATCGGAGTTTGAAAAGATTGATGTTAATAGCTTGTCTGAGAAATTACAAGTCTCTAAAGTGACCATTCGAAAGGATTTGGACAAGCTAGAATCCAAAGGATTATTGCATAGAGAACACGGCTATGCTGTTTTAAATAGTGGAGATGATATCAATGTTCGATTGTCCTTTCAATATGATACCAAGAAAAGAATAGCCAGGGAAGCTGCTAAATTAATTAAGGATAACGACACGGTTTTGATTGAATCGGGCTCTACATGTGCCTTGCTAGCGGAAGAAATTTGCCAAACAAAAAAGAATGTTAAGATTGTGACAAATTCTTACTTTATTGCAGATTATATTCAGGAATATGATTCTTGTAAAATCATCCTACTTGGTGGTGAATTTCAAAAAGAATCGAGAGTAACTGTAGGTCCGCTTTTGAAAGAATTAATCCGCTCGTTTAGAGTTCCCTTTGCTTTTGTAGGGGTAGACGGATATGATGACGAGCTTGGTTTTACTGGGAAAGATATGATGAGAAGTGAAGTTGTTCAAGCTATGTCCGATGTTTCTAAAGAAGTGATTGTCTTGACGGATTCAAGTAAATTTGAGAAATGTGGGACTGTCAGACGATTTGCACTTTCACAAGTTTCGAGAGTCATAACGGATAAGAATATATCTCAAGAAACGAAAGAAAAACTTGAGGATTCGCAAACGATTTTAAACCTAGTATAAGAAGGAGAAGTCAATTGAAAGATGAACGGAAAAAGTTACTTGCTAAATTAGCCTATCTATACTATGTTGAAGACAAAAGTCAATCGCAAATCGCAGCAGAAACTGGAATCTACCGTACAACTGTCAGCAGAATGTTAGCGGAGGCTAAAAAAGAGGGAGTTGTAAAAATTGAAATTGAAAATTTTGATACTCGCCTCTTCCATTTAGAAAATTATATCAAACAAAAATATGGCTTGAAAGCTATCGAGATTATACCAAATCTAGTTGATGAGCCACGAGAAAGCCTTGAAAAGCGGCTAGCGCAAGCAAGTGCTGTCATGCTTCGAAATTTGATTGAAGATGGAATGACAGTTGGTTTTTCATGGGGCAAGTCTCTCAGATTAATGGTGGAACAAGTTGGAACTAAGCGTTTGGATGGTGTTCAATTTTATCCCTTAGCTGGAGGCCCTAGTCATATCCATGCTCGATACCATGTCAATACGCTAATCTACAGTATGGCGAGTAAATTTCATGGGGAATGTCATTTTATAAATGCTAGTGTCATTCAAGAAAATTCTGAGGTGACGGAAGGCATCTTATCTTCTAAGTATTTTGAGGACTTGAAAGCTAGTTGGCGTTGCTTGGATGTTGCGGCTGTGGGGATTGGTGGCTATGCAGATAGCAAGAATCCTCAGTGGTTTGATATGCTGACATCGAATGATTTTAAGAAATTGGAGTCAGAACATGCTGTAGGAGAAGTATGCTGTCGTTTTTTTGATCAAGAAGGTATCCCCGTTTATCCTGAATTACAGGAAAGAACAATATCTATCACATTGGAGGAATTGAGAAAGGTACCAAACACCATCTCTTTGGCTTACGGTGATCAGAAAGCAAAAGCAATTTTATCGGTTTTGAAAGCCAACTATATCAATCATTTAGTCACAGATGAAGCAACGATCTTGAAAGTCTTAGAATTAGATGGTGATCAGCAATTTACTAAAAAATAGGACAGCAGGTATGCGGTCCTTATTTTTTTGAGCCAAAAAGCACAAATGTGCAAAAATTAAAAACAACAATCAAATGTTGCGATTTTTATTGACCGGCAAAAATATAAATGGTATATTGACAATAGAAAAAGCGCTTTCAGCAGATTGACAAAGGAGTGTAATGCACATGGAAATAATTGTTGCAGACCAAATTATTATGGGATTGATTTTAAATGCGGGTGATGCTAAACAGCATATTTACCAAGCTTTATCATATGCTAAGGAGGGCGATTTTACATCTTCTGAAGACGAAATTGCAAAAGCAGATGCAGCATTGCTAGAAGCGCATAACCTGCAAACACAATTTTTAGCCCAGGAAGCAGGTGGGACAAAGACAGATATTACAGCTCTGTTTGTGCACTCACAAGATCACTTAATGACTTCCATCACAGAGATTAACTTGATTAAAGAAATGATTGACTTACGTAAAGAACTTTCAGCGAAACAATAAGGAGGAAAAGATGATGAAAATTGGATTGTTTTGTGCAGCAGGATTTTCAACAGGAATGTTGGTAAATAATATGAAGGTGGCGGCTAAAGAATTAGGGATTGATGCTGAAATCGATGCCTATTCTCAAGCGAAATTAGCAGATTTTGCCCCAGAAATCGATGTTGCATTGTTGGGCCCTCAAGTAGCTTATACTTTGGATAAATCAAAAGCGATTTGTGAGGCAAATAATATTCCTATTGCTGTCATCCCTATGGCAGATTATGGGATGTTGGATGGTAAGAAAGTACTAAATCTAGCTCTAGAATTGCTAGGAGAAAAATAAGGAGGCTTCCCATGTCTAATTTTAATTCTCAGAAAATTATCGCTCCAATCATGCGTTTTGTAAACATGAAAGGAATTATTGCTCTTAAAGATGGGATGTTAGCGATCCTTCCATTAACGGTAGTTGGTAGTTTGTTTCTGATTATTGGGCAATTACCATTTGAAGGTCTTAACCAGGCTATTGCTAGTGTATTTGGCGATACATGGACAGAGCCATTTATGCAGGTTTATTCAGGAACATTCGCCATCATGGGATTAATTTCTTGCTTCTCCATTGGTTATTCATATGCTAAAAACAGTGGAGTAGAACCCTTGCCAGCAGGAGTTTTGTCCCTATCTTCATTCTTTATCTTGTTAAAATCTTCTTATGTACCAGCTAAGGGAGAACCGATTGGTGATGCCATTGCAAAAGTATGGTTTGGTGGTCAAGGGATTATCGGTGCTATTATTATTGGTCTGGTAGTTGGTGCGATTTATACTGTGTTTATCCAAAGACATATTGTTATTAAAATGCCAGAACAAGTACCTCAAGCCATTGCCAAACAATTTGAAGCGATGATTCCTGCTTTCGTGATTTTCTTACTATCAATGATTGTCTATATCGTATCAAAAGTAGTGACAAGTGGCGGTACCTTCATTGAAATGATTTATGATGTCATTCAGGTTCCTCTACAAGGTCTAACAGGATCCCTTTACGGAGCGATTGGAATTGCCTTCTTTATTTCATTCTTGTGGTGGTTTGGTGTACACGGACAATCAGTTGTCAATGGGGTAGTAACAGCCTTGCTACTTTCTAACCTAGATGCCAATAAATCAATGTTAGCAGCTGGGAAGCTATCCGTTGAAAATGGTGCCCACATTGTAACCCAACAATTCCTAGATAGTTTCCTTATTTTGTCTGGATCAGGTATAACCTTTGGCTTGGTTATTGCTATGTTATTTGCTGCTAAGTCAAAACAATATAAGGCACTTGGGAAAGTTGCAGCTTTTCCTGCAATCTTCAATGTTAATGAACCCGTCGTATTTGGCTTCCCAATTGTAATGAACCCAGTGATGTTCCTTCCATTTATTATCGTTCCAATTTTAGCAGCGATAATTGTTTATACTTCAATTGCTATTGGGTTCATGCATCCATTCTCAGGTGTGACCCTTCCTTGGAGTACACCAGCCATTATTTCTGGCTTTATGGTTGGAGGTTGGCAAGGTGCTTTTGTTCAAGTGTTAGTTCTTGCAACCTCGACTGTCGTATATTTCCCATTCTTCAAATTCCAAGATAATCTTGCTTATAACAACGAATTACAAGCTGAAAAATAGTGCGTTTATTAGGAATGCACAGATGTGCGACTGGAATAGAATTTATAGGTATTATCCATAATTCATTGAAATTCGTAAAATTTAATGCTACTATAGTTACGAAAGAAAACAAAATAATTTCAAAAGAAAGGTTTTGAAAAAATGAAACAAGTAGAAGTAGCAAGTACAAGCATTAAAACAGAATATTTTGGAAGCCTCACTGAACGCATGAATAAGTATCGTGAAGATGTCTTAAACAAGAAGCCTTACATCGATGCTGAACGTGCTGTTCTTGCAACTAAGGCATATGATCGTTATAAGGAACAACCAAATGTTCTTAAACGTGCCTATATGTTGAAAGAGATTCTTGAAAATATGACAATCTATATTGAGGATGAATCCATGATTGCTGGAAACCAAGCATCCTCTAATAAAGATGCTCCGATTTTCCCAGAATATACTTTAGAGTTCGTTTTGAAGGAATTGGATCTTTTTGAAAAGCGGGATGGTGATGTCTTCTATATTACGGAAGAAACGAAAGAACAGCTCCGTAGTATCGCACCGTTCTGGGAAAATAATAACTTACGTGCAAGAGCTGGAGCTCTTCTACCTGAAGAAGTATCTGTCTATATGGAAACAGGATTCTTCGGTATGGAAGGGAAGATGAATTCAGGAGATGCCCACTTAGCAGTCAATTATCAAAAATTATTGCAATATGGCTTGAAAGGTTTTGAAGAAAGAGCTCGCCAAGCTAAAGCAGCCCTAGATCTAACGGATCCAGCTAGCATTGATAAGTACCATTTTTACGATTCTATCTTTATCGTAGTTGATGCTGTTAAGACCTATGCTCAACGATTTGTGGAACTTGCTAAACAACTTGCTGAAACAGCAACTCCTGAACGCAAGAAGGAATTGCTTGAAATTGCTGAGATTTGCTCAAAAGTTCCATACGAGCCTGCAAGTACATTTGCAGAGGCTGTTCAGTCTGTTTGGTTTATCCAATGTATTCTTCAGATTGAATCAAATGGACACTCACTTTCATATGGCCGTTTTGACCAATATATGTATCCATACGTTAAAGCTGATTTGGAAAGTGGACGGGAAACTGAAGAGAGTATTGTTGAACGCTTGACCAACCTTTGGATTAAGACTATTACAATTAACAAAGTACGTAGTCAAGCACATACCTTCTCATCTGCAGGTAGTCCGCTTTATCAAAACGTTACGATTGGTGGTCAAACGCGTGATAAGAAAGATGCTGTCAACCCATTGTCTTATTTAGTGTTGAAGTCTGTTGCTCAAACTCACCTTCCTCAACCAAACTTAACTGTTCGTTACCATGCTGGTTTGGATGCCCGCTTCATGAACGAATGTATTGAAGTTATGAAGCTCGGATTCGGTATGCCTGCTTTCAATAATGATGAGATCATAATTCCATCCTTTATTTCAAAAGGTGTTCTTGAAGAAGATGCTTATGATTACAGTGCAATTGGTTGTGTAGAAACAGCTGTTCCAGGTAAATGGGGATATCGCTGTACAGGTATGAGTTATATGAACTTCCCTAAAGTTTTGCTCATCACGATGAATGATGGAATCGATCCTGCTTCTGGCAAGCGCTTTGCACCAAGCTTCGGTCATTTTAAAGACATGAAGAGCTTCGATGAATTGCAGACTGCTTGGGACAAGACTTTGCGCCACTTAACCCGCATGAGTGTGATCGTAGAAAACTCGATCGACCTATCTCTTGAAAGAGAAGTGCCAGACATCCTCTGTTCAGCTTTGACAGATGACTGTATTGGACGTGGAAAACACCTAAAAGAAGGTGGAGCTGTCTACGATTATATTTCTGGTCTACAAGTGGGTATTGCAAACTTATCCGATTCACTTGCAGCAATCAAGAAACTGGTATTCGAAGAAGGACGCTTAACGCCACAAGAGCTATGGCATGCTCTAGAAACCGATTACGAGGACGAACGTGGAAAAGAAATCCAAGAGATGCTTATCCATGACGCACCGAAATATGGAAACGATGATGACTATGCGGACAGCTTAGTTCGAGAAGCATACGATATTTATGTGGATGAAATTGCTAAATATCCAAATACTCGCTATGGACGTGGGCCAATCGGTGGTATCCGTTACTCAGGTACATCTTCTATTTCAGCCAATGTAGGACAAGGTCGTGGAACATTAGCTACTCCGGACGGTCGTAATGCCGGAACTCCACTAGCAGAAGGATGCTCTCCATCCCACAATATGGACCAACATGGCCCAACATCTGTTCTAAAATCTGTTTCTAAATTGCCAACAGATGAAATTGTTGGTGGTGTTTTACTGAACCAAAAAGTAAACCCACAAACTTTAGCCAAAGAAGAAGATAAATTAAAACTTATTGCTTTACTCCGTACGTTCTTTAATCGTCTACATGGATACCATATTCAATACAATGTGGTTTCTAGAGAAACGTTGTTAGATGCTCAAAAACATCCGGAAAAACACCGTGACTTAATTGTACGTGTTGCAGGCTACTCAGCTTTCTTCAATGTACTATCAAGAGCTACACAAGATGATATTATTGGACGGACAGAGCATACTCTATAGTAAAGAGGTATGTATATGGAATTTATGCTTGATACTTTAAATTTAGATGAGATAAAAAAATGGGCACGAGTGTTACCCCTTGCTGGGGTAACTTCGAACCCAACAATTGCTAAAAAAGAAGGGGACATTGATTTTTTTGATCGTATCCATAAGGTGCGAGAAATCATTGGGGGCTCTCCTTCCATCCATGTTCAAGTTGTCGCAAAAGATTATGAAGGAATTTTGAAAGATGCGGCTAAAATTCGCGAACAATGCGATGAAAACACCTATATTAAAGTCCCGGTAACACCTGAAGGACTTGCTGCAATTAAAGTGTTAAAAGCAGAGGGTTACAAAATTACTGCAACAGCAATCTATACTGTTTTTCAAGGACTGTTAGCTATTGAAGCAGGAGCCGACTATTTAGCACCTTATTACAATCGTATGGAAAACTTAAACATTGATTCAGCTCAGGTTATTTCTCAGTTAGCGAGTGCCATAGAGCGTAATCATTCATCAAGCAAAATTCTAGCAGCTTCCTTTAAAAATGTGGCTCAAGTTAATCGAGCATTTAAAGAAGGAACACAAGCAATTACGGCAGGGGCAGATGTCTTTGAAGCAGCTTTTGGAATGCCTTCTATTGCAAAAGCAGTGGATGACTTCGAGGCAGATTGGTCAGCCGTTCATCATAAGAATACAATTTGATAAAGGAGGAGTGTATGAGAAATTTTGCAAGCCCATCCCGTTACATTCAAGGTGAAAATGCTTTATTTGAAAATGCAAAACCTATTTTAGAACTGGGGAGTCATGCCGTTTTACTCTGTGATT
Source organism: Streptococcus parasanguinis (assembly GCF_040908565.1). GTDB lineage: Bacteria > Bacillota > Bacilli > Lactobacillales > Streptococcaceae > Streptococcus > Streptococcus parasanguinis_AC. The sequence goes on from NZ_JBDGEA010000003.1 coordinate 107,967, forward strand.
CAGTAGTCTATGATATCGTAGGGGAACGTTTTGAAAAGTATCTCCTTCGGTATGGCTTTACAGTCTTGCCAGTATTCTTCAATGGTGAAGCTTCTGATAATGAAATCAATCGTGTGGTCGGCCTAGCTAAAGAAAATGGCTGTGATTTAGTTATCGGACTTGGTGGAGGAAAGACCATCGACAGTGCAAAAGCCATTGCTGATCTTTTAAAATCACCAGTTGTCATTGCTCCGACTATTGCCTCTACAGATGCTCCGGTTTCAGCCTTGTCAGTTATCTACACGGATGAGGGGGCCTTTGCCCGCTATATCTTCTATTCTAAAAACCCTGAATTGGTATTAGTGGATAGTAAGGTTATTTCTCAAGCACCAAAACGTTTACTCGCTTCTGGTATTGCAGATGGATTAGCGACTTGGGTCGAAGCGCGTGCGGTAATGCAAGCCAATGGAAAAAACATGTTGGGTCAACGACAAACCTTAGCGGGTGTTGCGATTGCACAACGTTGTGAAGAAACCTTATTTGCAGACGGTCTTCAAGCCATGGCTGCTTGTGAAGCCAAAGTCGTAACTCCTGCTCTTGAAAACATCATTGAAGCCAATACCCTTCTTAGTGGGATTGGATTTGAAAGTGGAGGGTTAGCAGCGGCTCACGCCATCCATAATGGCTTTACGGCCCTCACCGGAGACATTCACCATTTGACTCACGGTGAAAAAGTAGCCTATGGAACCTTGGTTCAATTGTTCTTGGAAAACCGACCAAAAGAAGAATTGAACAAATACATTCGTTTCTATCAACAAATTGACATGCCAACGACTCTGAAAGAAATGCATCTTGAAAATGCAAGCTACGAAGATCTTATCAAGGTTGGCCAACAAGCTACCATCGAAGGAGAAACCATTCACCAAATGCCATTCAAGGTACAAGCATCTGATATTGCTCAAGCCATTGTAGCAGTAGATGCTTATGTCAAGTCCTTAGGCTAACTATAGAACGGAACTCCTTTCTAAAACAAGAACTCCCATACCTTATGGTAATGGGAGTTCTTGTTTTATTTTCTTCTTTTTGGATCGGTTTGTTTAAAGATCAGGTATAAGATTCCGGCTGGCAAGAAGCAGAAGAGCCACATAACATCTAGTCCCTTCTGTTTACTGCTAGAGTTTGTTGCTTTAGAATCGCTCACGGCCATTCCCGCCTTAATACTTGGAGATACCTGTTGCAAGCCGTTTTGGACGACCAGGCGGTTGTTTTCCAGTTTAATTGCTGGATTCGTACCTTTTTTAACGGTTGCATAAAAGTCTTGCTTCAGTTGAATGGTCTTCCCGTCGATGGTGTGTTCCCCTGCAGAGAGAACTTTTTTGTATTGGTAATCCGCAAACATTTTCTCTGCTAAGGTATTTCCGATTTGATTGCGGTAGCTTTCGGCGATCTCGACATCGTAGTTTCCAACCCCCAAAATGACTTCGATAATCCGTTGTTTACCTCGCTTGGTTGTCGCGGTGTAGTTGTAGTCAGCAGTCGGGCTAGATCCGGTCTTGAGTCCATCTGTCCCCTTGAGGGCGAACTTTCCACCTTCGAGGGAAGTGTTGTAATTATCGTAGCTTTGCTCGTAAGGGGTTCCTTCCATGATGGTGGTGTGAGCTTGCTTGGTGTATTCCAACATTTCTGGCAGGTCGTTTACGATGTGATAAGCCAGAATAGACATGTCTCGCGCTGTAATTTCGTTATTGGCATTGACATCGTAGCGCTGAGGGTTGTAGTAGCCTTGAAGCACCGAAATCATTGCCCCATTTGGATTGTGCCATTTGGTATGGCTCATCCCCATTTCTTGTGCGTACTGATTCATTAAGTCCAAAAACTTATCGGGATCATTGTCCGTAACAGCGTTTGCGAGCATAATCACAGCTGCGCTAGAAGATGGAACAAAGAGCATCTTGATCAATTCAGATACCTTATAGTCCACACCAGCTACAATAGGTGAGTTACTTAACAAATTGTTTTCCGAAATAGCTTGATCAGCCTCTGTTGCTGTGACCACGGTATCGTACTTGATCTTACCTTCTTTGAGAGCCCGAAAGACCACATAGGCACTCATGAGCTTGGCCATGCTGCCTGAGTCCCGGACCGTATCAATATTGTCTCCGTATAGGATAGCTCCAGTATTGGCATCGATGACGATGTCGGCCTTAGGCTTGTAAAAATCATCCAATACCAGTCCAGCATCGGCTGCGATTTTCATGACATCTTCTTGCTGATAGATATCGTCCGCAAAAGCAGTAGAGATAGGGCCTAATGTCAAGACTCCTACAAGGAGGGACAAGAGGCTGTGTTTTAGTCGTTTGTGTAAATGTCTCCCGTTATTCATAAATTCCATTATATCATACAGATTAGGGATTAAAACGGAAAAAATTCTAGAAAAAGAAAAAAGAGAACAATTTCGCAGTAAAAGCGTTTACATTTTCCTGGAAAGTGCTATAATTTAAATTGAATATAACATTTTTACAATGAGGTGAATTATATGAACAAAGGAAAGGTACTCTTAGCTACCAGCGCTCTGCTTTTATCAGCTGGTGTCCTAGTAGCTTGCTCAGGTGGAAAATCTGGAAGTTCCGGTGGACAGACGTTTAGCTATGTTTATACCCAGGATCCGGATACGCTCGACTATTCGATTTCCAATAAAAAATCGACTTCCGAGTTTACAGGAAATGCGGTAGATGGATTATTGGAAGTAGACAAGTATGGGAACTTAATCCCTTCGCTTGCTAAAGACTGGACTGTTTCCAAAGACGGCTTGACCTATACTTATAAACTCCGCAAAGGGGTCAAATGGATGACTTCTGAAGGGGAAGAATATGGAGGAGAGGTTAAGGCCCAAGACTTTGTGACAGGTCTCAAGCACGCAGCGGATAAGAAATCTTCGGCCCTCTATCTCGTCCAAAAATCTGTCAAAGGCTTGGATGATTATGTCTCAGGAAAAACCAAAGACTTCTCAACGGTTGGTATCAAAGCCATTGATGATTATACCGTTCAATATACCTTGAGCCAGCCTGAAAGCTTCTGGAATTCTAAGACCACGATGGGGATCCTGATGCCGGTCAACGAAGAATTCTTGAAATCCAAGGGAGATGATTACGGTCAAGGAACCTCTCCGTCTAGTATCCTCTACTGCGGACCTTATTTGATCAAATCCATTACTTCGAAATCTTCTGCGATATTAGAAAAAAATCCAACCTACTGGGATGCGGAAAATGTCAAGATCAGTAAAGTCAAACTGACCTATTATGATGGTCAAGACTCCGAGTCTCTGATCCGTGGATTTGATAACGGTGACTATACAGTTGCCCGTGTTTTCCCAAATGGTTCCAACTATAAGAGTGTAGAGAAGAAGCATAAGGACGACATCGTCTATACTGACCAAGGTTCCTCAACCTATAACCTTTCCTTCAACATTGACCGTCAGGCCTATGAAATCACAAAGAAGACCACGGATGCTCAAAAGGCCTCTACCAAGAAAGCAATCTTGAACAAGGACTTCCGTCAAGCTATTATGTTTGCCTTCAACCGCAAGGCTTATGTAGCGCAAACTAACGGGGAAGCGGGTGCCAATAAGGTGATCCGTAATACCTTTACGCCACCAAACTTTGTCCAAATCGATGGCAAACAATTTGGTGATGCAGTAGAAAAAGACTTAGAAGCTTATGGGGATGAATGGAAAGGGGTCTCTGTCGCAGATGGAAAAGACACCCTCTACAATCCAAGCAAGGCCAAAGAAGAGTTTGCCAAAGCTAAGGCAGAATTGCAGTCTCAAGGAGTTGAATTCCCAATTCATTTAGACCTTCCAACTTCTTCGACTTATACGGAAGGAATCAAACAAGCCCAATCCTTCAAACAGTCGATTGAATCTACATTGGGAGCAGAAAATATTGTCATCGATCTGAATATGGTTTCTGAGGATGATCTTCAACGAGTGACTTACTTTGCTGAAAATGCTTCCCAACAAGACTGGGATCTAAACAATAACTTGGGTTGGGGACCAGACTATACAGACCCATCTTCTTACATCGACATCACTAGTGGTAAATCTGGTGAAAATGCCAATGCTTACTTTGGATTCGATGCTGGTACGGATAATGCGGCCGCAAAAGCAGCTGGCTTTGATGAGTACAATCAATTAATTGAAGACGCTCAAAAAGAAAACACAGATGTCAACAAGCGTTATGAAAAATATGCTGCGGCTCAAGCTTGGTTGACCGATAGTGCCCTCTTGATTCCGATTCATTCGGATGGAGCTTCTCCAGTCGTCCGTAAGACTGTACCATACTCTGCAGCCTTTGCTTGGACCGGCCACAAGGGTCAAACCTTTAACTATAAGTATTTAGAAGTTCAAGACAAGGTCGTAGCGGCGAAAGACTACGACAAAGCGCGTGAACAATGGAAGAAAGAAAAAGAAAAATCCAATAAAAAAGCGCAAGAAGAACTTGAAAAGCATGTGAAATAGACTTTTCTTAGAGAAAACAGGATGGGGGAGTGGGAAAGAACTCGGACTGGATGAAAAGAGTTCGTTTTCCCACCCCCGCACAGTTGATTAGGTCATCTTTGGAGCTTAAAAAGCTCCAAAGATGCCAATCAACCACTGCGTCATACTGTTATTTCTATCAAGCATCGAAGGCTGGACAGTTTTTGCCCAGTCTCTTTTTCTTTGTCTGAACCTTTAAAAATCGCCTAAAAATGGTATAATAGGAGCATCACGAAAATTGGAGAGACGCTATGAGTTTTTACGATCATAAAGAAATCGAGCCTAAGTGGCAAAAATACTGGGCTGACCATCATACTTTTAAGACAGGAACTGACGCATCAAAACCGAAGTTTTATGCATTGGACATGTTCCCTTACCCATCTGGAGCGGGTCTACACGTAGGACACCCAGAAGGCTACACAGCAACAGATATCCTTAGCCGTTTCAAACGTGCGCAAGGCTACAACGTCCTTCACCCAATGGGCTGGGATGCCTTTGGTTTGCCTGCAGAGCAATATGCGATGGATACAGGGAATGACCCAGCAGAATTCACAGCGGAAAACATTGCTAACTTCAAACGTCAAATCAATTCGCTTGGATTCTCTTATGACTGGGACCGTGAAGTCAATACGACAGATCCGAACTACTACAAGTGGACGCAATGGATTTTCACTAAGCTTTACGAAAAAGGTTTGGCCTATGAAGCTGAAGTGCCAGTAAACTGGGTTGAAGAATTGGGAACAGCTATCGCCAATGAAGAAGTCCTTCCAGATGGAACTTCTGAGCGTGGTGGCTATCCAGTTGTCCGTAAACCAATGCGCCAATGGATGCTTAAAATCACTGCCTATGCTGAGCGTTTGCTCAATGACTTGGATGAACTTGATTGGCCAGAGTCTATCAAGGACATGCAACGCAACTGGATTGGAAAATCAACTGGTGCCAATGTTACTTTCAAAGTAAAAGGAACTGATAAGGAATTTACAGTATTTACGACACGTCCAGATACTCTTTTTGGGGCGACTTTCACTGTTTTGGCTCCTGAACATGACTTGGTAGATGCCATTACAACACCTGAACAAGCTAAGGCTGTAGCGGACTACAAACACCAAGCCAGCCTCAAATCAGACTTGGCTCGTACAGACCTTGCCAAGGAAAAAACAGGGGTTTGGACTGGTGCTTATGCCATCAACCCTGTCAATGGTAAAGAAATCCCAATCTGGATTGCCGATTACGTTCTTGCTAGCTACGGTACAGGTGCTGTTATGGCCGTACCTGCCCACGATGAGCGTGACTGGGAATTTGCTAAACAATTTGGACTTCCAATTGTAGAAGTCTTGGAAGGTGGAAACGTTGAAGAAGCTGCATACACAGAAGATGGCCTTCATGTTAATTCTGACTTCCTAGATGGATTGAATAAAGAAGACGCCATTGCTAAAATTGTGGCTTGGTTGGAAGAAAAAGGCTGTGGTCAAGAAAAGGTTACCTACCGTCTCCGCGACTGGCTCTTTAGCCGTCAACGTTACTGGGGTGAGCCAATCCCAATCATCCATTGGGAAGATGGGACTTCAACAGCTGTTCCAGAAAGTGATTTGCCACTTGTCTTGCCAGTCACCAAGGACATCCGTCCTTCAGGTACTGGGGAAAGCCCACTAGCTAACTTGACAGACTGGCTGGAAGTGACTCGTGAAGATGGCGTCAAAGGTCGTCGTGAGACCAATACCATGCCACAATGGGCTGGTTCAAGCTGGTACTACCTCCGCTATATCGATCCACACAACACAGAAAAATTAGCTGACGAGGATCTCCTCAAACAATGGTTGCCAGTCGATATTTATGTGGGTGGTGCAGAACACGCTGTTCTTCACTTACTTTACGCTCGTTTCTGGCATAAATTCCTCTATGATATCGGTGTTGTACCTACTAAAGAACCATTCCAAAAACTCTTTAACCAAGGAATGATCTTGGGAACCAGCTACCGTGACCACCGTGGTGCTCTTGTAGCAACTGACAAGGTTGAAAAACGTGATGGTTCCTTCTTCCATGTGGAAACAGGGGAAGAATTGGAGCAAGCACCAGCTAAGATGTCTAAATCCCTCAAGAACGTGGTCAACCCAGACGATGTGGTGGAACAATATGGTGCCGATACCCTTCGTGTTTATGAAATGTTCATGGGACCACTTGATGCTTCGATCGCTTGGTCTGAAGAAGGTCTGGAAGGAAGTCGTAAATTCCTCGACCGTGTGTACCGTTTGATCACAAGTAAAGAAATCGTTGCGGAAAACAATGGCGCTCTAGACAAGGTTTACAACGAAACTGTTAAGGCTGTCACAGAGCAAATCGAGTCCATGAAATTCAACACAGCCATTGCTCAACTCATGGTCTTTGTCAATGCGGCAAACAAGGAAGACAAACTCTATGTGGATTACGCCAAAGGCTTCATCCAATTGATTGCTCCATTTGCCCCTCACTTGGCAGAAGAACTCTGGCAAACAGTGGCAGCAACAGGCGAGTCTATCTCTTATGTGGCTTGGCCAACATGGGACGAAAGCAAATTGGTTGAAGATGAAATTGAAATCGTCGTCCAAATCAAAGGAAAAGTCCGTGCCAAACTCATGGTCGCAAAAGACCTATCACGCGAAGAATTGCAAGAAGTCGCTCTGGCTGACGAAAAAGTCAAGGCAGAGATTGACGGTAAAGAAATCGTGAAAGTGATTGCGGTACCAAATAAATTGGTTAATATTGTTGTAAAATAACCAATTTATTTGCTGATTTCCAACCTCAAACAGTTTCCCAAACTATTTGAGCCAACCAAACTTGTAAATATTGTTGTGAAATAAAATTAAAAGTCCTTCAGAGCTAAGCTCTGGAGGATTTTTTCGTTTGGTTGATTAAGAATCAAAAAAGCTTCGATAGGAAAAACCCTACCGAGGCTTTTTAACAAATTTCATTCTGCATGATAGTGAAGAGATGTAAAACTCAGTGTTGTTTTACAAGGTGTTTAAATGTTACTCTTCTTCCAAGGAAAATGTTATTTCGATATCGAAATAGTTGACAGATGTAACGAACAGTGATACAATGACTGTGATATTTCGATATAGAAATAAAAAGGAGACAAAATGGACAAGATGCAAGGGGGCTACCAAGCTTTACAGATACGCTTGTTGAACGGACGACTTTTTCAAAAACTCTTGAGCAAGGAACCAGATGCCCAATACCGAAGTGAACAGGGAAAAATTTTAACGATTTTGTGGAAGCAAGAGTTGGAGTGCGCTACTGCGACCGATATCGCTCTTGCGACGGGTCTAGCTAATAACACCTTGACCAGTATGGTTAAGAAATTGGAAGAACAAGGTTTGGTCACGATTCAACCTTGTACGCAGGATAAAAGGAAAAAATATATCTCTTTGACAGAACTCGGTTGGGCACAAAAAGAAATTGGAGACCGTGTCAGTAAAGAATTGGGGGAGATTTTCTATCAAGGATTTTCGGATCAAGAAATCCGAGAATTTGAGGCCTATCAGGAGCGCATTATCTCAAATCTAAAAGCTAAAGAGAATGACATGTAGAGACAGAGGAGTATCTTATGAAAGCAGTTGTTGTGAGCACTCCAGGTGGACCAGAGGTATTAGAAGTTGTCGAACGACCAAAACCAGTCCTGAAAGCAGGTTGGACCTTGGTGAAAATTCAAGGATTTGGTATCAATCACAGTGAAATTTTTACCCGTCAGGGTCTATCGCCGTCAGTTCAATTTCCTCGTGTGTTAGGAATTGAGAGTGTCGGTCTTGTGGAACAAACGACACGACCGGATTTGAAGATTGGACAGCAAATCATTTCCATTATGGGGGAGATGGGGCGAGCTTTTGATGGAGGTTATGCAGAGTATACCCTTCTCCCAAATGAGCAAATTTATCCAATCAAGACAGAACTTGATTTGGAAAGCTTGATTGCCCTTCCTGAGACCTATTACACAGCTTTTGGCTCTTTTCTTAATCTCAAGATTAAGGAGAAAGATTGCGTGTTAGTTCGAGGAGCAACCAGTGGTGTAGGAATTGCTTTTGCTAAACTGCTTAAAGGAAAATTTCCTGAGATTCACTTGGTAGGAACTAGCCGAAATTTAGCCAAGGAAGACCAATTGAAGGCAGTTGGTTTTGATCAGGTAATGTTAGATCAAGAGGGTCTTTTGCAAAGTGAGGAGTCTTTCACAAAAATTCTAGATCTAGTGGGACCTCGCTATATCAAAGATAGTATCCATCACTTAAGTGAAGGAGGAATTATCTGCTCTTGTGGTCAATTAGGTGGCCAGTGGACCTTGGCTGATTTTGATCCAATTGTTGAATTGGCGAAGAATGTTTATTTAACGACCTTTTATTCGGGGAATGTTTCAAATGAAAAGCTCCAAGAGTTGATTGATTTTGTGGAATTGTATCAAGTGGATGTCCTGCCTGAGAAGGTTTATAGACTAGAAGAGATACAAGAAGCGCACACCTATCTTGAAAGTAGCCAGTCCTTCGGGAAAGTAATTGTGAAAATTGAGGAAGAATATGATTGAATATAAACATGTAGCCTTGCGCTACACGGATACAGACATTTTAAAAGATGTCAATCTCCGGATTGAAGATGGAGAATTTATGGTCCTTGTGGGACCTTCAGGATCTGGAAAAACCACCATGCTCAAGATGATCAATCGTCTTTTGGAGCCGACAGATGGCAATATCTATATGGATGGAAAACGCATCAAGGACTATGATGAACGAGAGTTACGTCTGTCTACCGGCTATGTGCTTCAAGCCATTGCCCTTTTTCCAAATTTAACAGTTGCGGAAAATATTGCTCTCATTCCTGAAATGAAGGGCTGGAGCAAGGAACAAATCGCCTCTAAAACAGAAGAACTCTTAGACAAGGTTGGTCTCCCTGCGGCAGATTATGCTCATCGTTTACCAAGTGAATTATCAGGTGGGGAGCAACAGCGGATTGGCATTGTGCGGGCCATCATTGCAGAGCCAAAGATTCTATTGATGGACGAGCCCTTTTCAGCCTTGGATGCTATTTCTCGCAAGCAGTTGCAGGCCCTTACCAAAGACTTGCACAAGGAGTTCGGCATGACCACTATCTTTGTTACACACGACACAGACGAAGCCTTGAAATTAGGCGATCGGATTGCGGTGCTACAAGAAGGAGAGATTGTGCAGGTGGCGGATTCTGAGACCATTCTAGCCCAACCGGCCAACGACTTTGTGGCAGATTTGTTTGGAGGTGCTCACCATGTCTAAACTAGTTACAACCTTTCAAGAACGCTTTGGAGACTGGCTTACTGCACTGGGGCAACATTTGCAACTGTCATTACTGACCCTGATCCTTGCTATTTTTCTAGCTGTTCCATTAGCTATTTATTTAAGTACACGAAAGAGAGCGAGCAACTGGGTCCTACAGGTGGCTGGGATCTTCCAGACCATTCCTTCCATGGCCCTTTTGGGGCTCTTCATTCCCGTCATGGGAATTGGAACACTTCCGGCCTTGACAGCTCTCGTCATCTATGCCATTTTCCCCATCCTTCAAAATACCATCACCGGTTTACAGGGAATTGATCCAAGCCTTGAAGAAGCGGGGGTTGCCTTTGGGATGACCAAGTGGGAGCGCTTGAAGAAGTTTGAGATTCCCTTGGCCATGCCCGTCATCATGTCTGGGATTCGGACAGCAACTGTGATGATTATCGGGACGGCTACCCTAGCTGCCTTGATTGGAGCAGGGGGACTCGGTTCCTTTATCCTTCTAGGGATTGACCGCAATAATGCCAGTCTGATTTTGATCGGTGCCCTGTCTTCTGCCTTCTTAGCCATCGCCTTTAACCTTCTTCTCAAATGGATGGAAAAGGCCAAATTGCGGACCATCTTTGCGGCTTTTGCGGTAATGGTTATCGGATTGGGAGCTAGCTATACGCCAAGTTTTCTTCCCAAACCGAAAAAAGAAAACCTGGTCATCGCTGGGAAGCTAGGTCCTGAACCGGAAATTCTAGCCAATATGTATAAAATTTTGATCGAAGAAAACACGGACATGACAGTGACTGTTAAACCAAATTTTGGCAAGACCACCTTCCTCTATGAAGCTCTGAAAAAAGGGGATATCGCTATCTATCCAGAGTTTACAGGGACCGTGACCGAAAGTCTCCTCAAGCCGGCGCCGCAAGTCGACCATGATCCAGAAGCAGTCTATCAAGCAGCTCGAGATGGGATCAAGAAACAAGACGATCTAGCCTTGCTCAAACCCATGGCTTATCAGAATACCTATGCTGTCGCAGTGCCTAAGAAAATTGCCCAAGAGTATGGCCTCAAGACCATTTCAGATTTGAAAAAGTTGGAAGGACAACTCAAGGCAGGATTTACCTTGGAGTTTAATGACCGAGAGGATGGGAACAAGGGCTTGCAGAAGGTTTACGGACTTCATTTACAAGTCTCCACCATGGAGCCAGCCCTTCGCTACCAGGCGATCCAGTCCGGTGATATCCAGATCACAGATGCTTACTCAACGGATGCCGAGCTGGCTCGTTATGACCTGGTGGTCCTTGAAGATGATAAGCAACTCTTCCCACCTTATCAAGGGGCTCCCCTCATGAAAGAAGCTCTTCTTAAGAAACATCCTGAATTGGAAGGAATTCTCAATCAGTTAGCTGGTAAAATCACAGCAGAGCAAATGAGCCAGATGAACTACCAAGTCGGAGTAGAAGGTAAGTCTGCTGCTCAAGTGGCACGTGACTTTTTGGTAAAAGAAGGGGTTATTAAAAATTAACAAATAATTCTCAAGTCTTTGCGCTTGAGAATTTTTTGATAGAGAGCAGTTTTAAACTCTTTCAACAAGTTTTTGCTTTAGAGGGAGGGACTTTTTCTTCCAAAACTCTCCATTGAGTATGGCTTGAAATTGTGTTACAATAAGCCTTGAAAATGAATGAAAGAATATGGAAATAAGTATGAAAAAAAGACCAGTGATTGGAATTACAGGAAATGAAAAACCCTTCCCAGATGATCCAGACGCGAACATGAGCTATGCGGCGACTGGTTTTGTCGAAGCGGTCAAAGAGGCAGGAGGGATTCCCTTGATCTTGCCAATTGGAGATGCAGCCTTGGCTAAAGACTATATATCGATGATTGATAAGCTCATCATCACCGGTGGACAAAATGTTTTGCCCAAGTTTTACGGAGAAGAAATCACTATTGACAGTGATGATTACCTCTTGAAACGCGATCTCTTTGAGTTGGCCTTGATTGAAGAAGCGCGTTCGGCTAAAAAAGCTATCTTTACCGTCTGCCGGGGGACCCAGCTCTACAATGTCGCACTAGGGGGAACCCTGCATCAAGACATTGAACACCATTGGCAGGACAATCCAGGTCAGTACACCAGCCAAGAGTTGGTGACCAAGGATCAGACGGTTTTACAAGAGATCTATGGTAAGACCAGTCGCATCAATTCTTTCCATCATCAAAGTATTAAAGACTTGGCAGATGGCCTAGAAGTGATCGCGCGGGATCCCAAAGATGACGTCATAGAGGCGGTTCAATCCACAGATGAGAGTCGTTTTCTCGGTGTTCAGTGGCACCCAGAACTGCGTTTTGACAAGAGTCCAGCAGACCACAAGCTTTTTGAATATGTCGTAAAAGACTTATAATGAAGACCGAGGCTGGGACAAAAGTCCTAGCCTCTTTATTGTTTTTGGATTGTCGAGCAAGACGCAGTGGTTGAGTGGGCTCTACTAGGCTGATTTCGTCAGCTTTTACAGTCCTACTCAACTGTGCGGAGGTGGGACGACGAAATCGAATTCTAACGAATGACCGATTTCTGTCCCACTCTCTTTTCTTTAATCTGCGTAAGAAAGACTGTAAATTGTGCCTAGGTTTTGGAGGAGGATGCGCTACAATAGAGCTAGTAGAATGAGGAGGATTAGGACATGTATCAATTTCCAAAGGATTTTTTATGGGGGAGTTCGACCTCGGGGCCTCAAACAGAAGGACGTTTCGCCCAGGATGGAAAGGGAGACAATCTCTGGGATTACTGGTATAGGATCGAGCCCAACCGCTTTTATCAAGGGCAAGGACCAGAGAAAACATCGACTTTTTATGAACACTGGGAAGAAGATTTGGACCTCTTGTTAGAAACTGGCCACACGGCCTTTCGGACCTCTATTCAGTGGTCCCGTATTTTCCCAGAAGGACGAGGGGAGATCAATCAAGCAGGCGTTGATTTCTACCGTCGTGTCTTTGAAAAGATAAAGGAAAAAGGGATTCACCTCTTGGTCAACCTCTATCATTTTGATTTACCGATGGCTCTTCAAGAGCAAGGGGATGGTTGGGAAAATAAAGAAACCGCCTATGCTTACCAAGAATATACGCGTTTTTGTTTCAAGACCTATGGAGATCTGGTCGATCAGTGGATCACCTTTAATGAACCCATTGTGCCTGTGGAGTTTGGTTATTTTTATGATGCCCATTTTCCTCATAAGGTAGATGCAGTAGCAGCAGTAAAAGTAGCCTACCACACCCAGTTAGCAAGCTCTCTAGCAGTGAAGGCCTGTCACGAGGTGGATCCTAATTTCCGTATCGGAATTGTGCTCAATTTGACACCAGCCTATCCTCGGAGCCAGCATCCAGAAGATGTGAAAGCTGCGCGCATTGCCGAGCTCTTTCAAGCCAAATCCTTCTTAGATCCATCTGTTCTTGGCCATTATCCTCAAGAATTAGTGGAGATCCTACGGGAGCGTGATCTCTTACCGGATTATGATCCCTTTGAATTGCGCTTGATCGAGGAAAATACGGTGGATTACCTAGGGGTTAACTATTATCAACCACTCCGTGTGGCGGCTCCTCGTTATGCTCCAAATCCAGTATCTCCCCTACTCTTTGAACAATTTTATGAACCTTACGTTATGCCAGGGCGCAAGATCAATCCCCACCGTGGTTGGGAAATCTATGAGCAAGGCTTGTATGACATTGCCCAAAATATTAAGGAAAACTATGGCAATATCGAGTGGATCCTGACAGAAAATGGGATGGGGGTTGAAGGAGAGGAAAAATTCCGCAAAGATGGAGTGATCCATGACGACTACCGGATTGACTTTGTCAAAGACCATCTTCGTGAGCTCCATCGGGCTATTCAAGATGGTGCCAACTGTAAAGGTTATTTGATCTGGACCTTTATTGACTGCTGGTCATGGCTCAATGGCTACAAGAACCGCTATGGCTTAGTTGAGTTGGACCTCGAAAGTCAAAAACGAACCCTCAAAAAATCTGGCCATTGGTTTAAAGAACTAAGCCAAGCCAATGGGTTTGAGAAGTAGACAAACTGCTCTTTTATAAGAATCAATCAACTTCTATAAAAATAAAAAATTTTATTCGTTAGAGTTATTCAACAGTGAGAAAAGTGTCTAAACTATTCAGTTTCAGGCACTTTTTTCACGGCAGAAAATTTTTAAGATGATTTTTACTTCAATCTTAACGCTAACTTAACTAGACCAATTTTCTTGAATTTCCTAGTTGACAAACTGGAAGAAGCATTGTATACTGACTCCGCTGGTTGCTTTTTGGTCAAATTAGACTAGACCAATTTTAAAGTAACTGAGAAATCGACCATGGGTCGTTTGACTAAGTAAAGGGGAAAGTATAGCAAGGCTATATCGTAAAGACTATGTGCGGAATCGTTGGTGTTGTAGGAAATACAAATGCTACTGATATTTTGATTCAAGGACTTGAAAAACTCGAATACCGAGGCTATGACTCTGCGGGTGTTTTTCTGGCTAGTGAAGGCAAGAACCAATTGGTAAAGGCAGTTGGCCGTATTGCAGAATTGTCAGCTAAGGCGGAAGGTGTCGAAGGGACAGCTGGGATTGGACATACCCGTTGGGCCACTCATGGAAAACCAACTGAGGACAATGCCCACCCACACCGCTCTGAAACAGGTCGCTTTGTTTTGGTCCACAATGGGGTGATTGAAAACTACCTTGAAATCAAGGAAGAATACCTAGCCGGTCACCATTTCAAGGGGCAAACAGATACAGAAATTGCGGCCCACTTGATCGGAAAATTTGCTGAAGAAGAGGGCTTGTCTACGCTTGAAGCCTTCAAAAAAGCCCTCCACATCATCCGAGGAGCCTATGCTTTTGCTTTGATGGACGCAGAAGATCCAAGCACCATCTATGTGGCAAAAAATAAATCACCACTCTTGATTGGTCTTGGGGATGGTTACAATATGGTCTGCTCAGATGCCATGGCCATGATTCGTGAGACCAACCAATATATGGAAATCCATGACAAAGAGTTGGTCATCGTCAAAGCAGACAGCGTTGAAGTCCAAGACTACGATGGAAATCGTCGTGAGCGCGCTAGCTACACGGCTGAACTTGACTTATCAGATATCGGTAAGGGAACTTATCCATACTACATGCTCAAGGAAATCGACGAGCAACCAACTGTGATGCGTAAACTCATCCAAGCTTACACAGATGAGGTAGGTCAAGTAGTGGTAGAACCAGCTATCATCAAAGCGGTTCAAGAAGCAGACCGCATTTACATCCTTGCGGCAGGGACCTCTTACCACGCAGGATTTGCTTCTAAGAAGATGTTGGAAGAATTGACAGATACCCCAGTAGAACTCGGTATTTCCTCTGAGTGGGGCTACGGCATGCCACTTCTCAGCAAGAAACCACTCTTCATCTTTATCAGCCAATCTGGTGAAACAGCGGATAGTCGTCAGGTATTGGTTAAAGCAAATGAAATGGGCATTCCAAGCTTGACAGTAACCAATGTTCCAGGATCTACTCTTTCACGTGAAGCAGACATGACTATGTTGCTCCATGCGGGTCCTGAAATTGCGGTCGCTTCCACCAAGGCTTATACGGCTCAAATCGCAGCCCTTGCCTTTCTTGCCAAAGCTGTTGGAGAAGCCAATGACAATGAAAAGGCCAAAGCCTTTGATTTGGTGCACGAATTGTCTATCGTTGCCCAATCGATCGAATCAACTCTTTCAGAAAAAGAAGTGATCGATGAAAAAGTCCGTGGCTTGTTGGAAACAACCCGCAATGCTTTCTATATCGGACGTGGCCAAGATTACTATGTTGCCATGGAAGCCAGTCTGAAACTAAAAGAAATTTCTTACATCCAATGTGAAGGTTTCGCAGCGGGTGAGTTGAAACACGGTACCATTGCTTTGATCGAAGACGGTACACCGGTCATTGCTCTCTTGTCTGATCCAGTCCTAGCCAGCCATACACGTGGAAATATCCAAGAAGTGGCAGCACGTGGGGCTCATGTTTTAACCATTGCAGAAGAAAATGTCGCTAAAGAGACAGATGATTTGGTCTTGACAGCGGTTCACCCTTACCTCTCTCCAATCTCAATGGTGGTGCCAACTCAATTGATTGCCTACTTTGCAACCCTTCATCGTGGACTCGATATCGACAAACCACGAAACCTTGCTAAGTCTGTAACAGTTGAATAAATTTGTTATTATAGAAAAAAACATCCTCGTTAGGTTTTTCCTAGCGAGGATGTTTGCTTTATTTGTCAAAACCTTGCAATGCTTTGAGGCGTTCTTCTGTTTGTCCCTTGGCATCTAGTTTTTTACCTTGGTAGACAGCAGATTCCCATGATCCATACATTGGATTTGGGAAGATGATGAATTTTTCACCAAATTCTTTTTGCAATTCGTCCAATTTCTTGTCGCGATCAGCTTCAGAGGTCTTAGAGAAGTCTGCAAAGTCAACCAGGTTGTCCCCAAAGAGCAAGACAAGATTGGTCTTTTCTTGCACAGCTTGGCGACGACCTTCTTTTGATTTGACGCCATCTTCTAAGAACATGAGGTGGTCACGTCCTTGAACAGGAATGCCTTCTTTTTCAAGGTTTTTGATGGTATCATCTACTTGAGAGGTTGTACGGTCAGAAATGTAGTAGATTTGAACCCCGTTTTGATCCGCATATTGAAGGAAATCTTTGGCACCTGGTACTGCTTTTGCGGCTGCTTTTTTCACCCAAACATCCCAATCTTTAGGATTGAAGGCCGTACCATCTTTGACGTTTTGAACTTGGTAAGGGCTGTTGTCTAAAACAGTTTCATCCAAGTCTAATACGATTGAGTATGGCTTATCAGAAGGCGTTTGGAGGATCTCTTTCAAACGGTCAGTAGCGACATTGTAGCCTTGTAAATACAAAGCCTTGGTTTCTGCTGCCTTTTGGTACCAGAGAACAGACATGGTATTTTCTTGTGAGCGCTGTTGATCATAGGTCATCGTCACCTGATTTTTAGTGCTGCTTGCTTTTGTCTCTTGCGTTTTGTTGGTGTTGCTTCCACAACTTGTCAGTAAAATGACAGAAGCAAGAGCAGAAACGATGGTAAAGGTGGTTTTTGTTGTTTTCATAAACCGTACACTCCTTAAAATAATTCTATAAAAATTATACTCTTTTCAATCTTGTATGACAAGAAAGAGGGGAAGGGGATCCAGGGAATGGTAAAATGAATAGGAAGTAAGAAATGTTGATATGAAGGGCTTTTTCACCTCAATAGATGCCGTTTTTCAGCTTAAAAGAAGGGGTATAGTTTTATGCTATAACCAGATCAAGAAATCATCAAAGCAGCCCTTTTCTTCTGAAATGAAACAAGCGAGAAAGATACTCGCAAGTCCCTATTTTCAAGGACTTGCGTTTTTTTAGTGCCTTTCTTAATAAAGAAATTTTAAGGCCTTGATAGGGAAAATATATTAGTCAGCTACTTTTCGAGGTGATATCATGGTTACAAATTCCAGAAGGAAAGCAGTCAATCTTTCTGTTGGAGAAATATTGAGGAGGATGTACAGTATGAGTAAAAAAGAATTGGTGCTTCGTGCCATTCGAGGCGAAGCAGTAGAGCGAATCCCTGTAGGATTTTGGCTCCATTATGTGACTCAAGAAGAAAAAGAATTGGGGCTAGACAATCCAGCCGTACTTGAAAAGAGTATCAAAGGACACCAACACTATGTTGAAAAAATATCCCCTGATTTTGTCAAGATTATGAGCGATGGCTTCTTCCGCTATCCGAGTGCTCTTTATTCGAGAGAGATCACATCGATCCAAGAATTAAAGGACATTCAACCAATTGGAGAGCATCATCCTTGGATTGAAAAACAGATTGAAGTGGTCAAGGAGATTCGTTCCCATTTCCATGAAGAGATTGCTTCTTTCTACAATATCTTCTCGCCCATTTCTTATTTGAAACGCTGGTTCCGTACGGATCAATCCCGTGGAGACCAAGTGATTGCAGACTTTATCAAGGAAGATCCAGAAACTTTGGCCCATGTCCTTGATGTCATCGCAGGAGATATCGCCATTCTTAGTCGCCGCTTGATCCAAGAAGCAGGAGTGGAAGGCATTTACTTCTCCACCCAGCAGGTCCAAGATGAGCGCGTGACAGAGGAAGAATACCGCAAGATCATTGAACCTAGTAACATCGCTGTACTAGAAGCTGTCAATGAAACGGGGGGCATCAATATCCTTCATATCTGTGGCTTTGAAGGGGCTAGCAATGAAGTGGAACTCTTCAAGGATTATCCAGCTCAAGTCATTAACTGGGCGACCCATCATGAAGGCCTGAGCCTAGCAGCAGGTCGCAAGCTCTTTGGGGATCGTGCTGTCCTAGGTGGCTTTGTCAATGGCAAGAAAGGCTTGCTCTACCAAGGGGAACGAGCAGCTATCGAGCAAGAAACCCGTCGCTTGGTCGCAGAAGCGGGAAGTCGTGGTTTGATCCTTGGAGCAGACTGTACCGTACCAGATGATTTCCAATTGGAACGCTTAGATTGGGTACGTCAAGCAGCTGTATTGTAAGAAGAAAGGAGAGGGAGATGAAAAAGATCAATGTATGGTGTATCCTGGTAACCGTTTTGTTTTTGCTTTTAGGGCTTAGTAAAGCTGCTCTTGCAAGTAGTCAGGGGAAAGCCAAAAAAGATCCAGATATGGCAAGACTGGAGAAAATTCCAGCCCATAGTCTCTCCCTCCTTCGCCCGTCTGATCTAGCAGGAATCCTTCTTCTCGAAGATCAGTGATAAAAAAAGATGAAGAGCTTGATAAAAAATATATATTAGTCAAAGAATAATTGAAGTGTTAAGATAACAAACAAGAAAAGAATAGAACGAGGTCAGAACATGTCAGCAAAAAGAGAATTAGTGTTAAAAGCTTTTAAGGGAGAAGCGGTTGATCGTGTGCCAGTTGGATTTTGGCATCATTTTACAACAGAAGAAGAATGGTTGAAAGGATTTTCCAATCCTGAAATCATTGAAAAAAATCTGAAGGGCCATCAAAACTTCCTTCACAAGGTCAAACCAGACTTTGTCAAACTCATGAGTGATGGTTACTTTGCTTATCCAAATCCAGCCATTCACAAAGGCCTTGAAAATATCTCTGACTTAGTAGGGATTGAACCACTTGGAGCAGATCATCCATGGATCACAGAGCAGGTAGAGCTTGTAAAAAAAATCCGTGCCGGTTTTGAAGAGGACATTGTGGCTATCTACAATATCTTTGCTCCAGTAACTTACTTTAAATGGTTGGTCGGAGAAGTTTCAGGAGGAGATGACTTAATCGCAAACTTCATCGATCAAGATGCTGCAACCCTTAAAAAAGTATTGGATACGATTGGTCAAGATATTGCAAGTCTGAGCCAACGAATCATCAAAGAAGCAGGAGCAGACGGGATCTACCTCAGTGTTCAAAGTATCCAAGATGCACGTGTCAGTCAGGAAGTTTATAAACAAGTCATTGCACCGAGTGAACTCCATGTCTTAGAGACAGCTAAGGAAGCCGGTGGCGTAAACATTCTTCATATCTGTGGCTACGAAGGAGCTCGCAATGATATCCACCTCTTCACAGACTACCCAGCTCAAGTCATTAACTGGGCAGTTGGACCAGAAGGGATCAGCCTAGCAGAAGGACGCGAAATCTTCGGTGGACGCACGGTTCTTGGTGGTTTTGAAAATGGTAAAAATGGTCTTCTCTACACAGGAGACAAGGCTGCGATCCAAGCAGAAACCAAACGTATCATCGCAGAAACCGGAACGACAGGTTTGGTCATCGGTGCCGATTGTACCATTCCAAGTGACATTGATGAAGAACGAATCGAATGGGTTCGTGAAGCTGCAGCAGAATAAGGAAAATAGAAAGAGGGAGAACAAAGTATGAGTAAAAAAACATGGATTATTGGTGGAGTGGCCGTTCTTGCCCTTGCAGGTGCAACCATTCTTGGACGGAGCTTGAACCATGCAAACGACAGCAAAGGCTCAACGGGATCGAACAAGGTAACAACCTTGAAAGTAGCCCACACGCAAAACTATGTACCTTACGATTTCGTCGATGAAAAAGGAGAATCAGATGGTTATGAAGTAGCCGTTCTCAAAGCCATTGACGAAAAACTTCCAGACTACAAGTTTGAGTACACTGGAACAAGTGATGACGACCTTTTGATCGGTCTAGAATCTGGTAAGTATGATATCGGAACCAAAGGAGCTTGGTATACCGAAGAACGCGCCAAGAAATTTATCATTCCAAAAGAACCAATCGGAGCAAGTATCATCGGATTTACCGTACGAAAAGAAGATGCGGATAAATACAAGAATATCGATGACTTTGCGAAAGAAAAAGGAAAATTGGTTCCAATTTCACCACAAAATGCGCAATGGAATGTTATTAAAGAATACAATGAAAAGCATAAGGACCAACAAATCGAATTAACAGCTGCCGAATCTTTCAAAGTCGCAGATGCTTATGCTTGGGTGCTTGAAGGACGTTACGATGCCTTCTTTGACATCAAACTTTCCTTTGAAAAAGCTGTCACAGATAAAGATGGTTCTTACCACCAATATGCAGACAAACTTAGCTGGTTTGCCTACAAAGGAATTCCAACTTATCCATTGATCCATAAGGATAAGAAAAACGAAAAATTTGCAGAAGCTTACAGCAAGGCTATCAAAGAATTAGAAAAAGATGGCACACTTGCTAAATTGTCGAAAAAATATTTCGGTGAAGATGTCTTCAGTTATGTAGATAAAGAGAAATAAGATGGAACTGGGTGCGTATTGCCCCAGCTTCCTTATTTCTATCCGGATACAGAAAGGAAAAGAAACATGGTCTCATACGACATTTCCAAGGTCTGGTCATTTCTTCCAACCTTGGTCCAAGCTCTACCAGCGACCCTAGCTTTGATGGTGTTAACGACGCTTCTCGGTTCTGCATTTGGCTTGGTTTTGACTTGGGCACAAGTATCAGAAGAGAAGGTAGGAGCAGGTCTGGCAAAAGGCTATGTCTTTACTTTGCGTTGTACCCCTCCGATTGTCTTGCTCTTCTTGGTCTTTTATGGGCTCCCCCAATTTTTGAACTGGTGGTTGGGTATTGACATTGATCACTGGTCCAAGTTTGTCTTTGTTCTTGTGGCCATGTTTCTTCTCTTTGCAGCTATGATCTCTGAGGTCTTCAAAGCCGCTTATTTGGCCATTCCAAAAGGGCAGATGGAAGCAGGCTTGAGTATTGGCTTGACGCCAGCTCAAACCATTTGGCGGATTGTCTTTCCCCAAGCCTTTCGCGTGGCTCTTCCAAATATGACGACTGCCATCTTGAACCTCATGCGCGACGCCGCTTTGGCCTATACTATTGGCTTTATCGATATCATGGGAGCAGGAAATAACTTGATCAGCCGCAATCTTGGGAATTATTCCCTCGAGACTTATACAGCCGTAGCAGTGATTTACTGGGGCATTGCCCTTGTGATCTCCTTCTCAGCTCAACTCCTTGAGAAACGACTCAGCGTAACAGAAAGGTAGCTTATGGATTTCAATTTTATTAGTAAAACATTTCTAGCCACCTTGGGTGGTGTTCCAGTGACCCTTCTGATCATGGTCGTATCCATCCTCTTGAGTTTTTTTCCAGCCCTCTTTTTAGCGCTCGGTCAGATCTACAAGGTCAAAGGGGTTCGCAGTTTCTCAGTGGTTTACTTAGCCTTTATTCGCGCGACTCCTCCGATTCTCTTGATTCTCTTCTTTTATAGTCTCTTTCCCAGCCTCTTAAATAGCTTTTTTAAGAGTATTGGCAGTCACTTTAATGTCTTTGAGATCAATCCCATTTACTATGCCTTTATCATCTTTAGCTTGATGACAACAGGAAGTCTGGCTGAAATTTTACGGTCAGCTATTCTGACGGTGGATAAGGGCCAGCTTGAAGCAGCGCAAGCCATCGGTTTGACCAATCGCCAAGCCTATATCCGCATTGTTTTTCCACAAGCCCTGCGTTCAGCCCTTCCAAATTTGTGTAACCTGGTCATCAACTTGGTCAAAGGAACTTCCCTTGTCTTTGTCATGACGATCAAGGATATCACCGCCATTGCCAAGGTCGAAGCCTCTTATGGTTATCAATATTTTGAATCCTATCTCGTGATTTTTATTCTTTATATTGTCATTTGTGGGGTGATTCAGTGGGGATTCAATCTCTTAGAAAAACGCCTGACACTCGCTTAGAAGAAGGAGAAATGAGAAGATGTTAGAAGTAGAACACGTATCGAAAAAATTTAAGGACCACCAAGTCTTAGTAGATGTTAATCTCAAGGTCAACCAAGGGGACGTTGTCGTCATTTTGGGCCCATCTGGATCAGGAAAAACAACCTTCCTTCGCTGCCTCAATCACTTAGAAAAGGCAGATACCGGCCACTTAACCCTAGGTGGTAAAGAATATGACCTCTCAAAACTCAGCAAAAAGGAAATTTTAGAAATTCGCCAAAAGACAGCCTTTGTCTTCCAGCATTACAATCTCTTCGCTAACAAAACAGCTCTTGAAAATATCTTAGAAGGCCTGATTGTAGCCCGCAAGATTCCAAAAGAAGAAGCTCTTCAACGGGCAGAATCCGCCCTTGAAAAGGTCGGTCTCCTTGCTTACAAGGATTACTATCCTTCTCAATTGTCAGGGGGTCAGCAGCAACGGATCGGAATCGCACGTGCCATTGCAGTGAAACCAGACGTGATCTTGCTGGACGAGCCGACTTCAGCGCTAGACCCAGAGTTGGTCGGGGATGTACTAGCTGTTATGAAGCAATTGGCCCAAGAAGGAGTGACCATGGTTGTCGTAACCCATGAGATGGGCTTTGCGCGTGATGTGGCCAACCACGTCATCTTTATGGATGGCGGACACATCATCGAAGAAAACGAACCCCATGAATTCTTCAACAGTCCAAAAGAAGAACGAACCAAACAATTCCTTTCACGGATTTTATCTGATGCTACTTATAGCGTCGAATACATGATTTAACAAGAGACACACCCTGGGAAGGGTGTAGCAAATTAAAGACAAAGTCATCTTAGAAACTTTCTTTAGGTGAGTACGGACGTCAGCGAACTTCGAAGAAGTTCCATGACTTAGTTTTGAGCCTGAGGTCTCAAAACTCCCGAGTGCTAGAAACAACAGTGTTTCTAGCACTTTTCTCACGGCAGAAAGTTTCAGTGTATGTTTGAATAAGCTTAACGAGCTCAGTGTTTATTATTTTATTTTTTTCAGCATCACTTAGGTTGCTGGATATAATACAGTTTGTCTACATTCTAACCTCCAGTTTTTTTAGCTTGGAAATTTTTTAAAAAAATTATGTAAAAAGTGTTGACAAAAAAATCATCCTGTTTTATAATAATTTATGTAAACAAAAAGAGGTCGGAAAATCTCAAGAGTTTACAGGATCAATAGTGGAAAGGAGATGGTGAGATGCTATTTCCAGAATTAAGACAACTAATTGATAAAAGGGAAAATAGAAACTGTTAGCCTGTAGGGCTATTATTAAATAAATGAAGTAAAATTATGTAAACAATCGAACAGCAGCCAATTGGTCTGCTAATTTTCAAGAATGAATTAAAATTATGTAAAATAGAGGTATACAATATGAATAACAACTTTAACAATATGGATGATCTTTTCAATCAACTAATGGGAAACATGGGTGGTTTTCGTTCTGAAAGCCGTCGCTACATGATCAATGGTCGTGAAGTAACACCTGAAGAATTCGCTATTTACCGTCAAACGGGTCAACTTCCAAATGAAGGAAGTGAGCAAGCGCAACACCATCAAGGTAAAGGAATGAAACAAGATGGGATCCTTGCAAAACTTGGTCGCAACTTGACCGAAGAAGCACGTGAAGGAAAATTGGATCCGGTTATCGGACGCAATAAAGAAATTCAAGAAACGGCTGAAATCTTGTCTCGTCGTACTAAGAACAACCCTGTCCTTGTAGGGGATGCGGGTGTTGGTAAGACAGCTGTTGTAGAAGGTTTGGCACAAGCTATTGTGAACGGGGATGTTCCAGCAGCCATCAAGAACAAAGAAATCATCTCCATCGATATTTCTGGTCTAGAAGCTGGTACGCAATACCGTGGTAGCTTTGAAGAAAATATCCAAAATCTGATCCAAGAAGTCAAAGCCATGGGAAATATCATTCTCTTCTTTGATGAAATTCATCAAATCCTTGGTGCAGGTAGCACAGGTGATGGTCAAGGATCTAAAGGACTTGCGGATATCATCAAACCTGCTCTTTCACGTGGGGAATTGACAGTCATTGGGGCAACTACTCAAGATGAATACCGTAACACCATCTTGAAGAATGCGGCTCTTGCTCGTCGTTTCAACGAAGTGAAAGTCAATGCTCCATCAGCTGAAGATACTTTCAAGATTCTTCAAGGAATCCGTGATCTTTATGAAAAACACCACAATGTCATCTTGCCAGATGAAGTTTTGAAAGCAGCGGTTGATTATTCGATCCAATACATTCCACAACGTAGCTTGCCTGATAAGGCCATTGACTTGGTCGATGTAACAGCTGCTCACTTGGCAGCCCAACATCCAGTAACGGATGTTCATGCTGTGGAACATGAAATTGAAGAAGAAAAAACCAAACAAGAAGAAGCTGCGGCGAAAGAAGATTACGAAGCAGCTTTGAAAGCAAAAGTTCGTATCGAAGAACTTGAAAAGCAAATTGCTAACCATACGGAAGATCATAAAGTAACAGCAACAATTAACGATGTGGCTGAATCTGTAGAACGGATGACGGGTATTCCAGTTTCTCAAATGGGTGCAACTGATATCGAACGTTTGAAAGATATGGGTCACCGTTTGCAAACTAAGGTTATCGGTCAAGATAAAGCCGTTGAAGCAGTAGCACGTGCTATCCGTCGGAACCGTGCAGGATTTGACGAAGGGAACCGCCCAATCGGAAGCTTCCTCTTTGTAGGACCTACTGGTGTCGGTAAGACGGAATTGGCTAAACAATTGGCTCTTGATATGTTCGGAACCAAAGATGCCATCATCCGTTTGGACATGTCAGAATACAGTGACCGTACAGCCGTTTCTAAATTGATTGGTACAACAGCTGGTTATGTTGGTTATGATGACAATAGCAATACCTTGACAGAACGTGTTCGCCGTAACCCATACTCAATCGTCCTTCTCGACGAAATTGAAAAGGCGGATCCTCAAGTGATCACCCTTCTCCTTCAAGTCTTGGATGATGGTCGTTTGACAGACGGTCAAGGGAATACGGTTAACTTCAAGAATACCGTAATTATCGCTACTTCAAATGCTGGCTTTGGCTACGAAGCTAACTTGACAGAAGATGCGGATAAACCAGAACTCATGGATCGTTTGAAACCTTACTTCCGTCCAGAATTCTTGAACCGTTTCAACGCTGTCATTGAATTCTCACACTTGAGCAAGGAAGACCTTTCTAAGATTGTGGATTTGATGTTGATTGATGTCAATAAGACCCTTTCTAAGAAAGAAATCGACTTGGCAGTGAGCGATGCAGCCAAAGAATATATGACTGAAGAAGGTTACGATGAAGTCATGGGTGTTCGTCCACTCCGTCGGGTAGTTGAACAACAAATCCGTGACAAAGTGACAGACTTCCACTTGGATAACCTTGATGCTAAACATCTCGAAGCCGACATGGAAGAAGGTGTACTTGTGATCAGAGAAAAAGACACAAAGAAGGAAGAAAACACTGATAAACAAGCAGACTAAAGCGAATTAGTTTGTGAAAAATAGGGGCTGCTATAATATAGCGGTCTTTATTTTTTCTTCCCACCCAGGGGAAATAATTCGCCGTATAAGGCGAAAATTCCTTTGTTTGGGCTAAAAAAACATCAATAATTAGTGAAAATTATGAAATTTGAGCAAAATTATTAATAAATAAAGAAAATAAGTATATAATCTATACAAGAAAAAAATATGAGGAATGGAAGTAAGATGAGCAATACAATTGATATCTACTCAACTCCCGAATATAGAAAGGTAGAAGCCGTTGTTCAACTGATGGTTGATGGTCGCTTGACGAGCTATCGTGTCGCAACTGAAACAAACATCAGCAAAATGAGCCTAGCGACTTTGACCAAGGGAACGAGTAAAATCAAAAATATTACCTATCAAACGGCTTTGGCCTTGATTGATTGGTATGATGAGAATCATGAAAAGTATGGCATTACGATTGACTAGTCTGTGGCCCACTTTTCGTGGTTTTTTCTTTTTCAGCGAAATGAAATTTCCTGCTGGGACGGGGGTCTGATTTTGCTTGAAAAGGATGGAGAAACTTGAAAAGATAGGTGAAATTTGATATAGTATAGCATATATGAAAATTAAAGGAGAAACATATGCAAGGCGCAAGTTTTCTAATTATGCTTGTTCTTATGGTCGGTTTAATGTACTTCACCAGCCGTAGCCAAAAGAAACAGTACCAAAAACGGATGGAAAGTTTGAACAAACTTCAAAAAGGAAATGAAGTTATCACGATTGGTGGCTTGTACGGAACCATCGATGAAGTCGATACAGATCGCAAGACCGTTGTCTTGGATGTTGATGGTGTCTACCTAACCTTTGAATTGGGTGCCATCAAAACAGTTCTTCCTGTATCAGAAGGCATCTCAGCTACTGCTACTGAAGGTGCTAGCTCAGAAGTCGATTCAGCTATCGAAGAATAATCATCAATGAAGAGGCGAAGGCCTCTTTTTTAGTGGGGAAAGTGGTAGAGGGGTCAAGGGAAGCCCTGCTCGTTCAAAATAGAGGCCAGTGTCCCTATTTTATGGGGATTTATGGTATAATGAAGCGATAAATATTGAAATAGGTAGAAAAACATGTTTCGTTTTAAGAAGAAAGAAAAAATCGAGATCCCTTTAGAAGTCCCGAAACATATTGGCATTATTATGGATGGCAATGGTCGTTGGGCGAAAAAGCGGATGCAACCGCGCGTCTTTGGTCATAAGGCAGGGATGGAAGCTCTCCAAGAAGTGACGATTGCAGCAAAAAATATGGGAGTTCAGGTCTTGACGGTCTATGCCTTTTCGACGGAAAACTGGACACGACCTGAAGATGAAGTCAAGTTTATCATGCATTTGCCAGTTGAGTTTTATGACCGCTTCGTCCCCGAGTTGCATCGTAACAATGTCAAGATTCAAATGATCGGTGATACCAAGAAATTACCAAAAGAAACACTAGAGGCTTTGGAACGAGCAGAAGAGATGACCCAGCTCAATACCGGCCTGATTCTGAATTTCGCGCTCAACTATGGGGGACGTGCAGAGATCACTCAAGCTGTGAAGCAGATCGCGCAAGCGGTCTTGGATGCGAAGGTTATCCCCGAAGATGTCACAGAAGAGATGATCGCAGATTACCTCTATACAGAAAGTTTGCCTCAAGATTTAAGGGATCCGGATCTAATTATCCGTACTAGCGGAGAGATCCGTTTGAGCAATTTTCTTCCTTGGCAGGCGGCCTATAGTGAGTTGTATTTCACAGATGTGATGTGGCCGGATTTTGGTGAAGAAGCACTACGAAGTGCCATAGTAGAATATAGCCATCGCCACCGGAGATTTGGCGGTGTTTAGGAGAAGATGATGACGAAAGATTTACAAAAACGTGTGATTTTTGGAGGAATTGCCCTACTCTTTTTCATTCCAACAGTGATGGTTGGAGGGGTGTTCTTCCAGATTGTAATTGGCTTGATCGCCATGCTTGGTGTTCATGAATTGCTCAAGATGAAGGGGCTTGAGACAGCGACTTTTGAAGGAGCGCTAGCCATGTTAGCGGCCTTTGTTTTAACCTTACCGATCGAAAACTACCTCCCTTACCTTCCAGCAGACGGTAATATGATTGCCTATGGCTTGGTTGTCTTGATTCTCATGGGAACAACTGTTCTTGCTCAGAATTACAATTATGAGGATGTAGTTTACCCCATCGCATCTAGCTTTTATGTTGGACTTGGTTTCCATTCATTAGTGGATGCGCGAATTGCTGGTATTGATAAGGTCTTATTGGCACTCTTTATTGTCTGGGCGACAGATTCAGGTGCCTATTTAGTAGGAAGTCGCTTTGGGAAACGTAAGCTCATGCCTGCGGTTTCTCCTAATAAAACGATTGAAGGAAGTCTTGGGGGAATCTTGTCTGCAGTTGCGGTAACTGTGATCTATATGATCGTGGATCGCTCGGTGGCAGGTGGACATGGTTTTCTAGCTATGATCTTCTTTACCATCCTCTTTAGTATTGCAGGTCAGTTTGGAGACCTGGTAGAGAGTGCAATCAAACGCCACTTTGGTGTCAAGGATTCTGGGAAATTTATTCCAGGACATGGTGGTGTTCTAGACCGTTTTGATAGTTTGATTTTTGTCTTTCCCTTGATGCATTTCTTGGGCTTGTTCTAAGACAGAAGAGATAGAAAGGAAACCACGTATAGAACGATGCAGTTTATTGCCTTTATAGTTATTTTTGGAGTGATCGTTCTCGTTCACGAGTTTGGTCATTTCTATTTTGCAAAAAAATCGGGCATCCTAGTGCGAGAATTCTCGATCGGGATGGGACCAAAAATCTTTGCCCATATTGGTCAGGATGGGACAGCTTATACCATTCGGATCCTGCCTTTAGGTGGCTATGTGCGTATGGCTGGCTGGGGTGAGGATACCACGGAAATTAAAACTGGAACGCCTGTCAGCTTGACGCTAAATGAGGCTGGTAAGGTCGTCCGGATCAATCTTTCAGGAAAGAATCTGGATCAGACAGCCCTTCCCATGAATGTCACCCAGTTTGACTTTGAAGACAAACTGGAAATTACAGGCTTGGTTCTCGATGAGACAAAGACCTATAGTGTCGATCATGATGCGACTATTGTTGAGGAAGATGGGACAGAAGT
>NZ_JBDGEA010000004.1:0-130581 GCF_040908565.1 Streptococcus parasanguinis
CAGCCCTACTCAACTGTGCGGAGGTGGGACGACGAAATCGAATTCTAACGAATTACCGATTTCTGTCCCACTCTCCCAAAATTAGAAAAGTTTGATCATCAGTATCATTTTTATTTATTACTTAACTTCTTGATTCCTTACCAAGAGGTAGAGAGTTGCTCCAAGTGAACATACAAATCCAATAACGTAAATACAGAGTTGCTGATTGGAAGCTCTCCCTAATATTGTATCTGCAACAATATTATAAAATAGGTAACTAGTCAATGGTTCCACTACTCTTTCTATGAATGGTTGTACTAAAATAGGAAATAGCAATAAAATAGCTAAACTCCCCATTGGACTTTTGAAAAAATAACTTAAAAAGTAAGAAATCAAAAAGTATTGGATGGAGCCAATCAAATAGAAGCTGAAAATTTCTAAACTGACACCATTTTCGCTACTAAAAAAATGAAACCATATAAGCAGTACAATGAAATACAATGTTGATTGCAGTACTACATCACATAACTCTACAAACAGGATCCTAATTGAACTTAAGATCCTTTTTCCACTTACCAAATAAACTAGTTTTGTTTCGTGTGATTGTAACTCAACAAATGCATTAACACACCCAATACTAACAGAGAGCATTGAGGCAAAAACAAGAGCTTGCTTTATAGATAATTGAACAACAGTATCATTGATTGAAACTGGTAACACACCGAAGAGACACAAAAAAACTATCAAAAGTGACTGTATAGCTATCTGGTACTTTACGGGTTTTAAACTATATTTTTTGACGATAAGACTAAATAATATTCTTGCCATTCTTCCTCCTCATTCGAATCATTTCTACAATCATTATGAACACCAAGAACAAGATCCCTTCTACTACTAAAAGTGTAAAACCGTACAATTGGCTCGTTTGAGTCCCTTCAATTCGACCAAATGCAAATGACTTTGCTCCAATCAAAGGCAATAGATTTTCTATTTTAGAGGAAATTCCTCTTAGAATACCTGATAAACTGATAACCAATAATAAAACGTCTGCAATTAATGCAGTCATTGATTTTTTCGTTACGATTACGAAAAGTAAAGCTAATAAAGTAAGAACGATTGCAAATATCATAACTCTCACCGTGACATCTAAAAACAATGTCAATTCTAAAAAATTCTTTAGAGTTGAATCTAGAAAAACGAATAAAATAACAGCGTTTACTATAGAAAATATTAAAGTAGAGAGTAACGATAGGACAATCGAACTTGCAATAAACCCAGTAAGACGAACTTTCCAGTTAGGAATCAATAACTGGCTAAAATAATCATCACCAAATTGATAATGGGTTGAATAAACGAGTGAAACCAAGATTGGTAAGAAAATAACACTTGCTTGGTAGGGGGAGGATAAGAGAGCATCCCTGACTGTATACACTGGATTCGATGATAACATAGATGGATCAAGGTTAACCGCTTGTCCATTTCCTTCTACTAAGGCATTTATCACCTGGATATTTTGAATTGAAAAAAATATGCTGACTCCCAAAATAAGAAAAAAAGTAACTTTAAAAGTAGGTAAACTACAATATTTATAGAGGTCACTAAAAAAGGAACGCTTCAACATATTATGCACCTTCTTTCCCTTCGAGCGCCTTAAAATATGCTTCCTCAAAAGAGCCAAACTGTTTCAAAATATCTTTTGTAGCAGCATCAATAACAATTTTGCCATTAGAAATACCAACCAAATGATCTACAGTTAATTCTAACTCACTCATATAATGACTTGTCATTAAGACAGTTTTACCTTCATTGACAAAAGATTGTAAAAAATTGCGTACCCAGCGTATACCCTCTGGATCTAGTCCATTGATTGGTTCATCTAAAATTAAGATATCAGGATTTGCTAATAAGGCTGTTGCTAAACCAAGACGTTGCTTCATTCCTAATGAATAGTCTTTTACTTTTTTATTTTTAGCTTCACTTAACCCCACCAACTCTAAACATTCCTTGCACCTATTTCTATCAACTCCACAGGCCAAGCCAATCCACCGAAGATGCTGAAATCCAGTTCTGGTTGGGTAAGGTTGGCAACTGTCAAGGAACGATCCAACAATACAAAAAGGATTATCTCCCAATTGAGAGTATTTTTTTCCATCGATCAACGCCATTCCCATTTGACTATTTTCTAAACCAAGTAAAATTCTAATTAAAGTTGATTTTCCAGATCCATTTGGTCCAATCAATCCAGTAATCTCACCTTTCTTAGCTTTGAAAGACACGTTTTGAAGGACAATTTTATTATTATATTCCTTATGTAGCTTTTGAATTGTTATCATTCATTCTTTTTCCCTTCTGACTTTTAGTGAAATTCCACCTTCACTTGGAGCAAGTATAACAGGAGAAAATCAGGAAATTCTCAGAATAATTATTTTTTTTATTTTCAACAAATTACATTCTATATTTGCTATAATATGCTCATATAATTGGAGGAACTATGAAGTATAAAATTTTAGCCATTGACGATGATGAAAAAATCTTACGATTAATAGGGAATGCATTAGAAGCAAACAACTTTCACGTGGAAACTCGTAAAAATATAGAGGAGATCAATATCTGTGACTTTACTGGATTTGATCTAATTTTACTTGACGTCATGATGCCTATTTCTGGTTTAGAAATTTGTCGTTCCATTCGTCCACAAATTGCTACTCCAATCTTATTTCTAACCGCTAAAGATTTTGAAGAAGATTTACTAAAAGGAATACAAGCCGGAGCCGATGATTACATTACAAAACCATTCAGCATTAAAGAATTGATTGCAAGAATTCAAATGCATCTTCGGAGAGAAGAAAGATCTCACCCTGCCTCTAAAGAAGAAATGAATTCAGATATTACTTTTTATCGAGATCGTCAAGAAGTTTATTATCAATCAAAGAGAATATCACTAACTAAGCGAGAGTTTGATTTACTTTATCTTTTAGCCAAAAATGAAAACCGAATATTTAGCATAGAAGAACTTTACAATTATCTTTATCCTGTAAGCTCTGATGCTCAACTACGGTCAATCACCGAATACATCTATCAAATTAGACAAAAATTTAAAACTCATCAAATTGATCCAATCAAAACAGTATGGGGAGGAGGATACAAATGGAAAAAGAATTGACGATCAAGCAACTCATTAAGCGTACCTACCTTAAAATCATTTGGCAATTTCTTCTATGTCTTATACTTTTTTACATACTCCCCGCTCTTCTATCTTCTGTATCTGGAATCAATGAGAAAAATGCCAATCGCTTTGCTTTATTTTTTAGCGTCAGTTCTTGGATTTATCTTTGCATCATTTTAATTGTTATCATTGTAATAAATATTAGACAGTTATTAACCAAGATTCAAAAAGAAATGAACATGGTTTATCATAGTGGTCTATATTTCACCAAAAATGAACATCACCATTTGCAGATTAAAGAATTTATTGAAACAAATGAACTAATCGAAAAAATGCAATCTGATATAAAAAATAGGATTGAACATGAAAAAGAACAAAAAAAAGAACTCATGTTTCAAGTATCTAGCGCTGCACATGATCTTCGAACTCCTCTAACTGTCATAAGAGGAAATGCTGAATTCTTACAATCTACCAAACAAACACCTCAAGTAATGGAATGTCTAAAAGATCTTGAGCAAGCAAGTATTCAATTAAACGATTATTTTAACCACTTCATCCAATACTCCAAAACCTTTTACGACCATGATATTCAACTTGAAAACATATCAATTAAACAAGTAACTTATCAATTACAGGAACATATCTCACCTTTACTCCCCAGAAATACACACTTTGTTTTTACAAACACAGTAACTCCATCAACACAAATTGCAATTCATTCCAATCTATTTTTCCGAGCAATCACAAATATCATTAATAATGCAATACAACATCAAAAAGAAAATGATGCACAAATCCAGCTAACAATTTCACAAGAAAATAGTCAATTAGTTCTAACTATATGGAATAACCAATCTAGTTTTTCAAAAAAAATATTACAGAATGCTGGAAATCTTTTCTATAAAGATGACCAAGCAAGAACACCCTCTCAAGAAAGTCACTATGGACTTGGTTTATCTTTCGTAAAACGCGTAATGAAACTTCATAATGGAACGATGCATTTAGAAAATATTAATCATGGTGCCCAAGTCAAGCTAATTATTCCTATTATTATATAGAAAAAGCCGAACCCATCTATATGTGTTCGACTCAGAATGCAGACAAACGTCATTTTTGGTGTTTGTCTTTTTCTTATATGACTATCAGCCATTTCACACTTATTATTCAACAGCTCTTTCATTTCTTTCCCCTAAGAGGTAAACAATCACGACGGATAATAGAAGAACCAGAGTTGTGATGATCGATCCTTCCGCTCCAAATTCCCCTCCAGTCAACCAGTCAGGTCCTGACCCCATGGTAAAGCTAAAGATAGAGGCATCTGCCCCCGTCCCACTGACTTGAAAACCAAGGAGATTTCCTTGTACATAGTTCCAAGTGCCGTGTTGAGCGACCACTAGCCAGATACTATCGGTATAGATAAAAAGCAGACCAGCTAGCACCCCATCAAGGATGATATTCAGTAGAGATAAGAAGGTCACTCCTGAATTTCCCAGATGAAGAATGCCAAAGAGACTACTAGAAATCGCGATTGCTAAGGAAAGATTGGTTCTGGCAGCAATCCGAGTTAGGAGCCAACCCCGTGTGGCTACTTCTTCTGTCCCACCTTGGAGGAGCCAAAATGGGAATAAACCTAGAATAAAGAGAATGGGTTCTAAACTTAATTCATTAAGCTCAAAAGTTCCGATTCCGCCAACTTGGTAGACAAGGGCGATCATTCCCATTTGAAGAAGGGAAAGCAAGATCCCCCAACCTAGATACTTGAGACAATTTCTTTTTACAAAACCTAAAGTTGATAAGGAATTCTTTTCTATTACTTTCACCCAAAAAATAAAGAGTAAGAGAATAAATACAAAACTGAAGAGCTCATAATAGAGAATATAATGGAAGAAAAACTCTTGAATACTTGCAACCCCATTTCCTGGTGAGAAGAACTCGGTTAGATAACCTATTGCAGTCGAAAATGGTCCCACCAATTCACTACTGAGCCATAGTCCCCCTTCTATAAAGAAGGAAGCTAAAAACACGTAGAATAGTGTAGAAACGAAAACTGACACAGAAGTTTTCGTTTTGATACCTTGAATGATTAACCCTTTCCTCATCTAGTAACCTCCATTTATCTGATAGGTCCATTGTAGCAAAGAAAATCCAGACCCGCAACACCACATTATGTCAGAAAACCTAACATCGAAAGTTGATTTTTCTTGCTAAACTGATACTTTTCTGATATAATAGCTTTTATAGAAAAACATAAGATCATTCATACTCTATTTGGTATGAATGTTTTGTTTTTTCAGGCCATCCTTTGGTCAATGCACTCATGGGTCAAACACCCAAAGAGAAATGAAGAAAAAGGAGACAGAAATGAAGAAAAAATTACTAGCCTATTTGCTTTTCTTATTTCCATTCGTTGCATTCGCTGGTCATGCTCATGCTGAGACGATCAAGGTCGTTTTCGACACAGCTTATGCACCAT
Organism: Streptococcus parasanguinis; assembly: GCF_040908565.1. Taxonomy (GTDB): domain Bacteria; phylum Bacillota; class Bacilli; order Lactobacillales; family Streptococcaceae; genus Streptococcus; species Streptococcus parasanguinis_AC. The sequence goes on from NZ_JBDGEA010000004.1 coordinate 5,619, forward strand.
TTGAATTTAAAGATTCAGATCAAACCTATAAAGGAATTGACGTAGAGATCTTGGACAAGGTCGCTGAAATCAATGGCTGGGATTTAGATAAATCCTTCCCTGGATTTGATGCAGCAGTCAATGCAGTTCAAGCTGGTCAAGCAGATGCCATCATGGCCGGAATGACCAAAACAACCGAACGTGAAAAAGTCTTCACCATGTCTGATACTTACTACGATACAAAAGTTGTCATTGCGACGAAGAAAGCTGACAAAATCACGAAGTACAGCCAATTAAAAGGGAAGACCGTCGGTGTCAAAAATGGAACTGCAGCACAACGCTTCCTCGACAAAAACAAGGACAAGTACGGCTACAAGATCAAGACTTTCGATACTGGTGATCTCATGTACAACAGTTTATCAACTGGTGCAGTCGATGCAGTCATGGATGACCAACCTGTTATTCAATACGCCATCCAAAAGGGTCAGGACCTAGCTATCAATATGGACGGGGAAGCTGTCGGTGGCTTTGCCTTTGGTGTTAAAAAAGGTGGTAATCATGAAAAGTTGATCACTGAATTTAACAAGGCCCTCGCTCAAATGAAAGCTGATGGAACACTTGATGAAATCATCAAGAAATGGACCGGTGAAAGCCAATCAACTGCTAACAGTGCTGTTCCAACAACAACTACTCCTGCTGGACAAAAAGCAACGCCTAAAAAGTCAAAATATGTAATTTCAAGTGACTCATCTTTTGCACCATTCGTTTTCCAGAATGGGAAAAATAAGTATACAGGGATCGATATGGACTTGATCAAGGCTATTGCCAAAGACCAAGGATTTACCATTGAGATTGATAACCCTGGATTTGACGCAGCGATAAGTGATGTCCAATCCGGCCATGCGCAAGGAATGATCGCAGGAATGACCGTAACAGATGCACGGAAAGAAACATTTGATTTTTCTGAACCATACTACACGGCCAATTCTATTCTAGCCGTTCAAGAAAGTAGCAAGATTGATTCATATGATGATCTAAAAGGAAAGACAGTCGGTGTTAAAAACGGAACTGCATCGCAGAGCTTCCTTGAAGAAAACCAAAAGAAATATGGCTACAAGATCAAAACGTTTTCTGACGGGGCTTCTATGTATGATAGTTTGAATTCTGGTTCTGTCGCTGCGATCATGGATGACGAACCCGTCATCAAATACGCTATTAAACAAGGACGTAAATTCAAAACACCTATCGAAGGAACTCCAAGTGGTCAACTAGCATTTGCCGTTAAAAAAGGTGAAAATCCTGAATTGATCGAAATGTTCAATAACGGTCTTGCGAACTTGAAGAAAAATGGCCAATACCAAAAGATTCTCGATAAATACCTTAAAGCAGATAGCAAATCAAGTACTTCAAGTACAACAGCAGATGAAACAACGATCTGGGGCTTACTTCAAAACAACTACAAACAATTGTTAAGTGGTTTGGGTGTGACTCTTGCCCTTGCACTTCTCTCTTTCGCCATTGCTATGGTGATCGGTGTTATCTTTGGGATGTTTAGTGTCAGTCCTTATAAGTGGCTCCGCTGGACAGCAGAAATCTTTGTCGATGTTATTCGTGGGATCCCACTCATGATCCTTGCCGCCTTCATCTTCTGGGGAATTCCAAACTTGATTGAATCTGTCACAGGTCACCAATCCCCAATCAACGACTTTGTCGCAGGTACCATCGCCCTCTCCCTCAATGCTGCTGCTTATATCGCAGAAATTGTCCGTGGGGGGATCCAAGCTGTACCGATTGGACAGATGGAAGCCAGCCGAAGCCTTGGAATCTCTTATGGCAAGACCATGCGTAAGATCATCTTGCCACAAGCAACCAAACTCATGCTTCCAAACTTTGTGAACCAATTCGTCATTGCGCTGAAAGATACGACAATCGTTTCTGCGATCGGATTGGTCGAACTCTTCCAAACTGGTAAGATCATCATTGCTCGAAACTACCAAAGTTTCAAGATGTATGCTATCCTTGCCGTCTTCTACCTCGTGATTATCACCTTGCTAACACGATTTGCAAAAAAATTAGAAAAGAAGGTTAACTAATGGCTAAATTAAAAATTGATGTCCATGACCTCCACAAATACTATGGTGAAAATGAGGTCTTAAAAGGAATCTCAACAAAATTCTACGAAGGGGATGTGGTCTGTATTATCGGACCGTCCGGTTCTGGTAAATCGACCTTCCTTCGTAGTCTTAATCTCCTCGAAGAAGTGACAAAAGGTCAAATTACCGTAAATGGATATGATCTAACCGATCCAAAAACCAATGTTGATTTGGTCCGTGAAAATATCGGGATGGTTTTCCAACACTTCAACCTTTTCCCTCACATGAGCGTCCTAGAAAACATTATGTTTGCGCCAGTAGAGCACAAACTGATGACCCGTGAAGAAGCTCAAAAAGTCGGGATGGAATTATTAGAAAAAGTTGGACTCGCAGATAAAGCCGATGCCAATCCAAACAGCCTTTCCGGTGGTCAAAAACAACGTGTGGCCATTGCTCGTGGACTCGCCATGAATCCAGATATTATGCTCTTTGACGAACCGACTTCTGCCCTTGACCCTGAGATGGTTGGAGATGTATTGAACGTTATGAAAGAGTTGGCAGAGCAAGGCATGACCATGATCATCGTTACCCACGAGATGGGATTTGCTCGCCAAGTAGCCAACCGCGTCATCTTCACCGCAGATGGTGAATTCCTCGAAGACGGCAAACCAGACCAAATCTTCGACAACCCCCAACACCCACGTTTGAAAGAATTCTTGGATAAGGTTCTAAACGTTTAAAAAGATAAAAACGAGTGGTTCCTGAAGCATCTAGCAAAATTGCTAGATGTTTTTTTTAGACTAAAAAAGCATTTTCAAACCTGAAAATGCTTAGAATGTGGACTAACTATTTTAAAATAAAATAAGTAAAGCGTTTCTAAAAGGAACAACAATGATTTTCAATTTTTAAAATGAATCAAGAAAATATTGAAACTTTCCGCTGTGAGAAAAGTGCTAGAAACAAATCAGTTTCTAGCACTCGGGAGTTTTGAAACTTTAGGTTCAAAACTAAGTCATGGAACTTCGTAGAAGTTCGCTGACGTCCGTACTCACCTAAGGAAAGTTTTGAATATGTCTTTAACTTCAATCTAAGCATTTTCAAATCTGAAAATGCTTTTCATTTTAACTAATCTGTTGCTGAGCTGTCTGCATCTTGTAGTAAACACCTTGTGCTTGCATTAGCTCTTCATGAGTGCCATGCTCAACAATATCGCCATCCACCATGACAAGGATCATATCGGCATTTTGAATGGTCGATAAGCGGTGAGCAATGATAAAGCTGGTCCGTCCCTTCATGAGCTGATGAAAGGCATCTTGAATCAAAACCTCAGTCCGAGTATCGATGGACGATGTCGCCTCATCCAAGATCAAAATCTTAGGAACCGAAAGAAACACACGCGCAATCGTTAAGAGTTGGCGTTGACCTTGGGACAAAGACTCTCCAGCATCTGAAAGATAAGTATCATACCCTTGTGGCAACTGCCGGATAAAGAAATCCGCATTGGCTGCTTTGGCTGCTTCTATCACTTCTTCTCTGGTCGCATCTGGCCGAGAAAAAGCGATATTTTCATGAATAGTCCCAACCTTAAGCCAGGTTTCTTGCAGAACCATACCAAACTGTTGGCGGTAGGAGGCACGAGTGTAGTCCGTAATCGGCACCCCATCAATCGTAATCATCCCAGAGTTCACAGGGTAGAAACGCATGAGCAGATTGATCAAGGTCGACTTCCCTGCTCCTGTAGGCCCTACAATCGCTACCTTACTAGCCGCTGGAACCTGAATGGTTAAATCTTTGATCAAGGTCCGTCCTACATCATAGCCAAATGTGACGTGCTCAAAAGCAATCGCTCCTTTAACATTCTGCGTTTCCAAAAATTGATGGCCGGTTTCCTCAATCTCATCTTGATCCAATACGCTGTACAAGCGCTCTGCGCAGGCAAGGGCACTTTGGAGTTCTGACAAGACAGAGGAAATATCATTAAATGGCTTGGTGTATTGGTTGACATAATTGAGGAAGGTCACTAATTGACCAACTGTGAAGTGAGAACCTGAAATGATTCGAACCGCACCAAATCCAGCCACCACTGCATAAATCAAGGCATTCACAAAGCGAGTCGCAGGATTGACAGTAGAAGAATAAAAGATAGCAGATTGAGAATACTTGGCGTAGGTTTCATTAGTCTCCTTAAAGGACTTACGGAATTGATCCTGAGCGTTAAAAGACTGGATCAAACTTTCCTGGGTCAAAGACTCTTCGATCAACTGAGTTTGAAGCCCACGTGCCTTGGTCTGCTTTTGGAAAAGCGTATAAGAACGCTTGGCAATAAAACGAGCAATCAAAAGAGACAAAGGAGTCAAGACCAGAACCGCTACCATCATAAAGAAATCCAGCTCTGCCATGGTTACAATGGTCACAAGAATGGTTAAGAGCCCAACAAAGAACTGGTTGAAGACCATGAGAAGCCCGCTATTGAGTTGCTCCACATCGGTCGTGAGACGACTGACGAAGTCCCCACTCCCTTGTTTATCCAGATAAGATAAGGGCAAGCGGTGAACTTTTTCCATCACTTCTGCCCTTAGGTTTTGGCTAAAACGATAGACCAATTGATTATAGAGAAGAGGATTGATCCATTGAATCAGGGTATTTGCCAAAATAATCAGCACCATTTGGATCAAAACTGGCAATAAGACTTTCATTCCTTGAGGATTGATGACCAAGTCAACCGCATGTCCAATCAAGATCGGTAACCAAACCGTTAAGGCTACTTGAGCAATTGTCCCGATACTGGCTAGAATCAGGAGACCAGGATGGAGAGCAAAATCTCTAAACAGACGTTTTAAATAGCTAGAACGTTTTTGACTCATGCTTCCTCCCTCCCGTGTTGTGAATAATGAATTTCTTGATAAATCTCATTCGTGGACAAGAGGAAATCATGATTTCCCAGTCCTACTTGATGCCCCTTATTCAAGACCAAAATCTGATCAGCCGACTTGAGACTATTGGTGCGTTGAGATACTAAGATCAAACTTGTGTCATTCAATTCTTCTTTAATCGATTTTAAGAGACGAGCCTCCGTCAAATAATCCAAGGCAGAAGTCGAATCATCCAAAATCAAGAAAGGGGCCTTTTTCAAAAGAGCACGCGCAATGGTCAAACGCTGGCGTTGGCCACCTGAAAAATTTCGACCAAAGGCTTCTACCGGCTCATCCAGCTGTCCTTCTTTTTCACGGACAAAATCAGCCGCCTGAGCCGTTTCTAGCGCCCACCACAAATCATCTTCCGACACCTTTCCTTCCATTCCCAGTAAGAGATTCGAGCGGATAGTTCCTCTAAAGAGCTCAGCCTTCTGCGGAACTACAGCTACCCACTCCCGCCACTCCTTGAGAGTTTTAGGAGAGTGAGCTTGATGATAGAGGGCTAATTTCCCCTGACTAACAGCATACAAATGACTCAATAACTGAACAAGGGTGGACTTCCCAGATCCTGTACCACCGATAATTCCCAGCATCTGTCCTTGGTCAAGATCAAAGGAAATTCCCTCTAGGGCTGGGCTTGAAGCCGTTGGATAGGTGAAAGAAACTTCCTCTGCACTGATCGCTTCTTGTTCTCTTGTGGTTTCCTCTGTCAAAGCTTCTAGGAGGTCTTCTTCTTTCAAATCAAAGATCTCTTGTACCCGCTTGGCTGAAATATAGCTGACATTTAAAGACGTAACCAGCATAGCCAGCTTGATCAATTCTGTTAAAATTTGTAATAAATAATTGACCAAAGCGACCAACATCCCTTGGGTTAGGAGGCCAGCAGAGATAGTCAACTGTCCCTGCCAAATAACACAGACTAAGGTCGTATTGACCACAAGGAAGGTCAAGGGACTGACCAAACTAGACCAGATACCAGCGCGAATTTGCCAGTCTTTGTAGTCCTGATTGACCTCTCTAAAATCTTCTAATTCACTAGCCTGTTGTCCAAAGGCCCGAATCACTCGCATCCCTTGAAATTGCTGACGCGTCACCGTGACCATCCTGTCTGTGATTTTCCGAATCTTTGCAAAGAGAGGATTGACAATCCGGGACATGATGACAATAATCAGCGTCAAAATGGCCACCATCCCCAAGAACCAAAGGGTTAATTTCGGACTGATCATAAAGGCCATGATAATAGAGCCAAAGACAATAATCGGCGCCCTCAAAAAGAGGCGCAAGAAGAGATTGATCCCAACCTGGATTTGATAAGTATCAGAAGTGAGACGGGTTACCAAACTAGATGTACCGATTCTATCTCGCTTGTCCTTTGGAAGGGACAAGATTTTATCATACAAATCCTTGGTCATTTCACGGGTAAATCCGACAGCTGCTTTAGATGAAAAATACTGAGCCGTAATAGCAACGACGACACCAAAGCTAGCAAATAAAAACAAAGCACCGACCATCATCACCACTCCGCTCGTTTCCTTTTTCGGAATGACCTGATCGACTAAGTGGGCGATTATTAAAGGTACGCACAATTCAAAGATAGCTTCTAATAGTTTAAATACAGGACCTAAAATAGTTTCCGTTAGATAGCCCTTAAAATACTTCAATAATGATTTCATACGACTCGATTCTTTTTAAATAAGATATACTAATTTTATCACAATTTTTAAAGATAAAAAAACTCTCCCTGCAAAGCAGAGAGAGTTCGTTCGGTTTTTCTTGACCAGCTTATTCAACATGCTCTTGTTTCATTTGCACTTGTTTAGACGAATGAAGGTCAGGAATGTTATTCCATCTTTGTCCCCTTATTTAATATCTTACCCATTTTCCCCAACACAAACATCAAGAGTGGGAAAGAGAAAAGCGTTACAAGGCCTAATACGATAAAGACTGCTAAAAAGCCACAGTTATCAATGAACCAACCAGTCAAAGGAAAGATGACAATCATAGATAAACTAAACATCATCGAATTGATGCTCAGCATAGTTGCTCGCACACTGGATGGCAGATAAGCTTGTAAATCATTGTAGTAAATGGGTTGATAAACTGCGTATAGTCCATTGGTCAAGAGATAGACACTCAGATAGGCAAATGGAGTCTTGAATGTTACCAAAAGCAAGGCCAACCCTGTCAGTGCAACCAGAATCGGAAAGACTTGATTACTTTTCCATTTTTTCCCGATTTGACTGGCCAAATAAACCGCTAGGAGATTGAATCCACTACCAATTAACATAATGAGCGAAACTTGCCAACTAGCTAAGTCACTAATTTTCTGTTGGTAGTAAAAATAAAACATACACATGATGGTCCCTACCAACTGATAGGTGAACATCCAGTAAAACAAAATTGGTTTGTCCTGCCATTCTTGTTTCACTACCTCCAATATCCGCTTTAAGGTCAAATGATTTCTTTCATCACTCTTGCTCTCTGGCTCTTTCATCAGAAAGATCAAAAGAATGGAAAGCAAGGAGAGACTAATAGCAATCAGGTAGGTCCAAGCCAATGCGCCATGAACAAAGAAGCCTGCCACAACGGTACCTAAAGTTCGGGTGACTTCGGCCACACCAGACAAAAAGCTAGAAATCTGAAGATATCGGTCCTTTTGACCCGCTTCAACCGCCGAATCATATAAGAAAGCAGTACTGGTCCCCGAGTCAAAATTATAAGACCAAGCATTGACCATCATAGCAATGGCATAGATCCAAAAATTCCCCTGACCAAATAAAATCAACATAGAAGATCCAATACTGGACAAGCGAGCCAAATAGAGATTGGTCTTGTAGCTAAATCGATCAGCTAACATACCAGATGGGATCTCACATAAAAGGCTCGTCCCATGAAAAATACTCTCTAATAAACCAATCTGAAGCAAAGAAAGACCATTTTGAATAAAAAAGAGAATCCAAAAACTGGTGATTCCAAAATAAGATGTAAATTCCAGACCTGCTAGGAGTGAAATATTGCGTTTGTAAGTTCTTTTAAACATTGTTTTTCCTCTTTCAATAAGTAATATGATTGTTTCTAAAAGACTTACTGAGATTTGCCTACATTTTCTCCACCTCTTTCATTTAAAGTAAAAACGCCAGCTGGCGTTTTTATAGTTATTAAGGTTTGATACGGTGCAACATACGTGGGAACGGAATGGCCTCACGGATGTGTTTCGTTCCAGCTGCAAAGGTTACCATACGCTCGATACCGATACCAAATCCACCGTGTGGTACTGTACCGTATTTACGAAGGTCAAGATAGAATTCATATTCTGTACGATCCATACCAAGTGATTCCATCTTCGCTACAAGGGCATCATAGTCTTCCTCACGCATAGAACCACCGATAATTTCCCCGTACCCTTCTGGTGCCAACAAGTCTGCACAAAGCACGCGATCTGGGTTCCCAGGAACTGGTTTCATATAGAAAGCCTTGATGTCAGCTGGATAGTTGATCACAAATGTTGGCAAACCAAAGTGGTTTGAAATCCACGTTTCGTGTGGTGAACCGAAATCATCTCCATGTTCCAAATGTTCATAATCCGCATCTTCGTCGTTTTCATGCTCTTGCAAGAGATCAATAGCTTCATCGTAAGTAATGCGTTTGAATGGCTCTGCAATATAACGTTTCAAGAGCTCAGTATCACGTTCCAAGGTTTCCAAGGCTTGAGGAGCACGATCTAGAACACCTTGAAGCAACGCTTTAACATAAGCTTCTTGCAAGTCAAGTGACTCATCATGTGTCAAGTATGAGTACTCAGCGTCCATCATCCAGAACTCAGTCAAGTGACGGCGAGTTTTTGATTTCTCCGCACGGAATACTGGACCAAAGTCAAAGACGCGACCAAGAGCCATAGCACCAGCTTCAAGATAAAGCTGACCAGATTGACTCAAGTAGGCTGGTGTTCCAAAGTAGTCTGTTTCGAAAAGTTCAGTAGAATCTTCTGCTGCATTTCCAGAAAGAATTGGGCTATCAAATTTCATAAAGCCGTTCTTATCAAAGAACTCATAAGTTGCATAAATGATGGCGTTACGGATTTGCATAACAGCAACTTGCTTACGTGAACGCAACCACAAGTGACGGTTGTCCATCAAGAAATCTGTACCGTGTTCTTTTGGCGTGATTGGGTAGTCTTGAGATTCACCGATGACTTCGATGTCTGTAATATCCAACTCGTAACCAAATTTAGAACGTTCATCTTCTTTGACAATCCCTGTTACAAAGACTGACGTTTCTTGGCTCAAGCGTTTGATGGTATCAAATTTTTCAATTCCCACTTCTTCCCCAAATTTTTCAATAAAGTTTGGTTTAAAAGCTACACCTTGAAAGAAGGCTGTTCCGTCACGCAATTGCAAGAAAGCAATTTTCCCTTTACCTGATTTGTTGGCCACCCAAGCACCGATGGTCACTTCTTGACCAACATAGTCTTTTACTTCGATGATAGTAATCCGTTTTGTCATCATTCATCTTCCTTTTCTGGTTAAACTTGTCCGAAGACATTATCTTCTTTATTGTATCATAAAAAGGCTTACAGTGCTAGATTCTACCTGTGAAAAGCCGATTTTTTTAAAGAAAAAGATCCTCAGCTCAATGCTAAGGATCCGATATGTTTATTTTTCCATAAAGGCCTTGAGTCGGCGAACAGCTTCTTTGAGGGTATCCAAATCTGTCGCATAAGACAAGCGAATATTTTCAGGGGCACCAAAGCCAGCTCCCGTTACTAAAGCAACCTCTGCTTTTTCTAAAATTGCAGTGGTAAATTCCGTCACATCCGTATAGCCCTTCATCTCCATGGCCTTCTTGACATTTGGGAAGAGATAGAAGGCTCCTTGAGGTTTGATGGCTTCAAAACCAGGCACTTCATTCAACAAAGGATAAATAGTATTCAAACGCTCTTCAAAAGCTTGACGCATGATCTCAATAGAAGATTGATCTCCTGTAAGGGCTTCGATTGCGGCATATTGGGAAACGGTTGTTAAGTTGGAAGTTGTTTGGCTGATCACCTTGGCCATAGCTCCGATAATCTCTGGATCCCCCACTGCAAACCCAACACGCCATCCGGTCATGGCATAGGTTTTTGAAACTCCGTTAATCACGATGGTTTGCTTGCGAATCGCTTCTGATAAGCTAGAAATTGGCGTGAAAGTATTGCCATTATAGACCAAACGACCATAGATATCATCTGCCAAAATCAAGATATCATGCTCGACAGCCCAGTTCCCAATCGCTTCTAGTTCTTCTTTGCTGTAGATCATTCCTGTTGGATTGGATGGTGAATTCAGCAAGACAACCTTGGTCTTGTCTGTCCGTGCTGCTTCCAGTTGCTCAACCGTTGCTTTGAAGTGATTTTCTTCTGTTGTTTGGAAAGTAACAGGTGTTCCTTCAACCATCTTGACTTGATCCACATAAGAGACCCAGCAAGGTGTTGGAATGATGACTTCATCACCTGGATTGATAACAGAAGTAAAGAATGCATAAAGAATAAACTTGGCGCCAGTGCCGACCACTACTTCATTGCGGCTGACAGCATAGCCATAAAACTCTTTCATATAGTCACTAATGGCATCCTTCAATTCTAGAAGTCCAGACGCTACCGTATAAAAGCTAGCCCGACCGTCCTCGATGGATGCCACTGCTGCTTCTTGAATGTTTTTTGGAGTCGCAAAGTCAGGTTGACCAAGCGTCAAACTCAAAATATCACGACCTTCAGCTGCCAAAGCTTTGGCACGAGCATTTGCAGCCAAAGTCACGCTTTCTTCCATTTCCAATACACGATTTGATAATTTCATATTTCCTCCTCAAATCCTAAAAAACACTGGTTACTTTCCCAGTCTTGAAATCCACAACATAATAAGATCTTCCAGACTTAACTTCCCAGATCGGTTTGCCTTTAAAGCGTCCAAAAGTTACCCGATCAATCGCGTCTTTGCTCTTCTCTTTCACAATCGCCTTTGCTTTTTTCTGGTTGATTCCCTCTTTTAAAGGGTAAGCATAGACCTGATCATCTGCCTCCGCCACCAAGACCGCTAGTTCTTGACCCTCCTGGTCTTTTCCGATAAAGGAAAGATACGCTTCTTTGCCATGGAAGAAACTCTCCGTATCAATTGTAGCCATCGAAGAGTGCGACAGCGCTATGTTTCTTGCTTGTTCTATTTGATCCTGCATGCGATCCGAAGTTTTTTCAGCAAGAAATAGCCAAGAAAAAAGCACCGTCAGAACTAAAACACAGATTCCTATTATATGTTGCCATATGATAAAAAGATAATTTTTCTGTTTCACTCCCTCATTATACACCAAAGCACCCTAGAATTCTATAGATTTCCAAGAAAGAATTGTTACTAATATTTCATACCTGTTACAATGTTTTAGTATAAAATTATTTGAGAAACAAACTAAAATTAACACCTTGTATATTTTTTGTTCATAGTTTAATAATTTTGTCACAATTTTGTAACTAATTTGAAAATAAAATTAAACGACAGAAACACTATTTATTGATAAAATATAGATATGGAAAATTTAAAGAGATTATTCAAAGAAGCAAACGTAGATTTAAAAACCATGATCGTCTTCCACAAGGCGGAACGATTGATCCGTGCATCTGAGGCTCATATCTTTAAAAAGCACCAGTTGACACCAACTCAATTCTCTGTCCTTGAGACCTTGTATAGCAAAGGCGATCTTCGCATTCAAGATCTGATCGATAGCATTCTTGCGACCTCTGGAAATATGACTGTGGTTATTCGCAATATGGTCCGCGATGGTTGGATTACACGCGAAACCGATCCAGAAGACCGCCGTGCATATGTTGTATCTATTACCGATGCCGGTCGTAAAAAGATCGAAGAAGCTCTTCCAGATCATATTAAAAATATCCAACGCTTGATGCAAGTCTTTAATAGCGGCGAGCAAGCTGAGTTAACAGAACTCTTGAAGAAATTCAAACATATCGCCTAAGCCTACAGCTCAAGACGATTCTGACTCCAAAATCCTCTATTTTGGAGTTTTCATCGTGCATTCTCTTTATCTAACAGATCAAAAAACTATTCCTGATGCTTCTCAGGAATAGTTTTATTTATTCTTTCACAAAGATCCATTCTTTCTCTTGCGATAAATCCTCACGATAAGAGAAACCTGCTACTTCTAATGATTTCAGATCTTCTAGATGGGAGATCTCTTCCTTCATCATAGCTGTCACCATGGCCCCACGGGCTTTCTTTGAAATCGTTGAGTGAACCTTCAGGGTTCCCCCACGATTCTCCATGAATTTGATCCGAATTATTCGTTCTCGAATAGTTTTTGAAAAGACCTGTTCAAACTCAGAAGACAAAAGGGACAAGATCTGTTCTTCACCTTCTACTGCCTGATCATAATCCTCTTTCCAGAGTGACTTTAGAGACTTTCCAGCTGGTTTTAACTTCATCATAAAATCTAAGCGATGGGGAGCAATGCCTTCATAGGCAAGTAGCACACCATATAAAGCAGTCGTGATCAACAAATGCTCCTGCAGATAAGCCTGCTCTTTTTCAGATAAATCTTGACGATCGATACTCCGGTACATGAGGCCGTCAAACAGCTCCAAAGCAGGATAGGTCTTGGCAGTCCCATCTATTAAAGCCTCAATTCTTTCTTTTTCTACTAGAGCTCTTTCTTCTGAAATCCCGTAAAAGGTCGCTAATTCTTCTAGCGAGAATTGCTTCAAAGCTTGGAGGATGGTTTTTGTGTTCTGTGATAAGGGTTGGGGCTCGACGATACGACCCTGTTCGTTCAGTTCTTTGGCGGATGGAATTAATAGTTTCATAGGTATATTGTACCATATTTTTCAAATTTTCTTGACAGGAGTTTTTATTAATGTTATTATCTAGTTATGAAAACTAGATTAAAAAAAGGTGAAGATTTCGTGTCCACTTTTTCCTATCCAACTTGGGAGGACCTACCCGATCTAGACCTCTATCTCGACCAGGTCCTGCTTTATGTCAATAAAACCTGTGCACCTGTCCTCTCTTCTTCAGACAAGGGCTTGACGGCTGCCATGATCAACAATTACGTAAAACATGGTTATGTCGAAAAACCAGAAAAGAAGAAATACCAGCGTAGACAGGTAGCTCGCTTGATCGCTATTACAACCTTAAAAACGGTCTTTTCTATTCAGGAGATCGCTTCTACCTTAAATTTCTTGCAGGACCAGGCGAGTTCAGATCTTCTCTATAATAGCTTTGTCGCTTATCTCAATGAGAAAAAAGAGCCGATCGCTCCCATTATTCGCTCTGCCTGTCAGACGGTTCAACTTTATCTTGAAACCCTATCTTATATTCAACCATCAAATACGGAGGAAGAAACTGATGAATTACACCATGAAACTAAGTAAAAAATTATCTTTTGGAGAAGAGATCGCCAATAGCGTAACCCACGCTGTTGGCGCCCTCCTCATGTTGATCCTGCTTCCGGTCTCAGCAGTCTATAGCTTTGAGCAACACGGTCTTCTCAGTGCTTTTGGGACTTCTATCTTTGTTATTAGTCTCTTTTTGATGTTTCTGTCTTCGACTATCTACCATGCCATGTCTTATGATTCTCCTCAAAAGTATGTGCTTCGCATTATCGACCATTCCATGATCTACATTGCGATCGCAGGCAGTTACACGCCAGTTGTCCTCACCTTGATGAACAACTGGATGGGCTACAGCATTATCTTAATCCAATGGGGAACCACTATCTTTGGCATCCTCTACAAAATCTTTGCTAAAAAAGTCAATGAAAGATTCAGCCTAGCTCTTTACTTGATCATGGGCTGGTTGGTTATCTTTATTATTCCCCAAATTGTTAGTCAAACTACCCCTATCTTCTGGGGGCTCATGCTCATGGGCGGTCTGTGCTACACGGTGGGAGCTGGCTTTTATGCCAAGAAAAAACCCTATTTCCATATGATTTGGCACCTCTTTATCCTTGCTGCTTCTGCCCTTCAGTATTTAGCCATCGTTTACTTTATGTAATACGCTCACCACTCTTCGGAGTGGTTTTTTTGTGATTTTTTCTGTACAATAGTAAAAAACTGTATGGGGACAGTCAAGATGAAGACGAGCAAATACCAACAAATTATTCATGTTCTAAAAAAAGCCATTCAAGATGGAGAGCTGGAAACCGGACAGAAAATTCCTTCTGTTCGTCAATTAGCCAGTCAATTTTCTTGTAGTAAGGACACGGTGCAACGAGCCTTGCTGGACTTGACTTACCAGCACTTCCTCTATGCTAAGCCTCAAAGTGGCTACTATGTTTTGGAGCAAGCACCTGATCAACATGAAGATCTTCCACTAAAATTAGAGAAAGACCGCAATCAGGCTTTTGAGGACTTCCGAACCTGTATCAATGAAACCTTGATTGGTCGGGAGAATTACCTTTTCAATAACTTTTCGGACCAAGCAGGCTTACTAGAAGTACGCCAATCCATTCAAGGCTTATTAAAGGAAGAAGGTATTTATACTTCTGCGGATCAGATTGTTTTGACTGCTGGTACCCAGCAGGCGCTTAATATCCTCAGCCAGATTGACTTTCCCAATAAAAAATCTCAGATCTTGATCGAGCAACCGACTTATCATCGGATGAACCAACTCTTAGATTCGCAGCAACTTGCCTACCGTACCATTCAACGTAATTTAACGGGAATTGATCTCGAGGAACTTGAAGAGATTTTCAAAAGTGGCCACATCAAATTTTTCTACACAATCCCTCGTTTTCACTATCCGCTTGGCCATAGCTATTCGACCAAGCAGAAAGAAGCCATCTTGCAACTAGCTGATCAATATGATGTCTACCTTGTTGAGGACGACTATCTGGGAGATCTTGATGGCAGCAATGCTCCATCTTTTCATTATTTGGATCAAAAGAACCGGGTCATCTACATCAAATCTTTTTCGACCAATCTCTTTTCTGCTCTTCGCATCACTTCCATGATCCTTCCCCAAGACCTTCTTAAGCCGGTCTTGACCTATAAGACGATTCTGGACTATGATAGCAATCTCATCATGCAAAAGGCCTTGAGTCTCTACATTGATAACGGTATGTATCTGACCAATAAAAAGCGACTCCTAACTAGAAAAAAAGAGGAAGAAGCCAGTCTAAAGACCTTGATGGATCAGTCTTCTCTTCTCCCTCATCTGACCCTGACCCACGATGGGATCCTACTAGATCTTCATCAGGTCAAATCTCTTGCTGCCTTAAAACATAGCGGACTCCCGCTTGATTTCTTTGAAGCAGCCTACATCACTCCTTGTCCCTATCAACTCGCCAAGATCCAATCGGCAGATGTTGCCAAAGTTTTACCAAAGCTGACGCCTTTTTTTGAAAGAGAAACCCCCGTATAGACTATACGAGGGTCTTCTTATTTCTTTAAGTGCTCATAGATCAGTTTGGCATTTTGAAGGCCAATCCGATAGTCGATGCGAATTAAGCGAATCGCTTCCATCTCTGGTTCTTTGAGGTACTTCTCTTTTTGTTCCTTGGAGATGGTACCTGGTTTTAGAAGATAGTGGGTAAATTGATTTCTGACTTTATTAAGCTCAACTTGAAGGGTGAAATAAAGTCCAAATAAGACTATCACAACTCCCATCAGGATCAGATCGTTTGACATGGTGTATGCTCCCTTTTTCTGTTCTTTTCTTTATTTTACAGCTTTCAAGCAAGAAAAACAAGAGGCTGGGACAAAAGTCCTAGCCTCTCAATTATTTTTGGATTGTCGAGCAAGACGCAGTGGTTGAGTGGGTTCTACTACGCTGATTTCATCAGCTTTTACAGCCCTACTCAACTGTGCGGAGGTGGGACGACGAAATCGAATTCTAACGAATGACCGATTTCTGTCCCACTCTCCTTGTTTGTCCTTATTTCATCATACCAGCCTGGAGGTCATACATTTTCTTATACGTACCTCCTAGAGCAATGAGTTGGTCGTGATTGCCTGATTCGATGATTTTTCCCTTATCGAGAACATAGATGCAATCAGCATCTTGGATAGTAGAAAGGCGGTGGGCAATAGCAATGGTTGTCCGCCCTTGGCGCATCTTCTTCAGAGAGTTTTGAATCATCTCTTCTGTCTCTTGGTCAATATTAGCCGTGGCCTCATCCAAAATGAGAATCTTAGGTTGCGCAGCAATGGTTCGAGCAAAAGCCAGAAGCTGACGCTGACCAGTCGATAGGGTAGACCCCCGCTCGGTTACCGGATGATCATAGCCACCAGATAGATTCTCAATAAAGTCTGCCACATCCACAAATGCAGCTGCTTGTCGGATTTCCTCATCTGTCAGTTCCTCATGGTACATCCGGATATTGGAAGTAATAGTTCCATGATAAAGAAAAGGTTCCTGTAACACTAGACCAATAGACTTGCGCAAGGCTTCCTGGCTATAGTCCTTGATATCGTGTCCATCAATCAAGATCCGTCCACGATCAAATTCATAAAAACGCATAAAGAGATTGATAATGGAAGATTTACCAGAACCAGTATGGCCAACAAAGGCGATAGTTTCCCCATTTTTGACCTCAAAAGAAATATCTTTCAGAACATCCTGTTTGCCATCATAAGAAAAGGATACATGCTCAAATCGAATATCTCCCCGCTCAATTTCTTTGAGATGACCCATTTGCTTAGGGTCATTGTCAGCCTGATCCATTACTTCAAAGACACGCGCTGCTGAAATGGTAGAGGTTTGCAAGGTTGCAAAATTCTGGGTGACATCAATCAAGGGTTGGAAAAGCTGGCTAACATACTGGATAAAGGCATAGATAAGACCAGCTGTAAAGCCAGAGGACTGCCAATTTAGCCCGAAAAAGGTCAAAATGACCGCATAGGCCAGGACCTGTAACAGGGTCATAGCTGGCCTCAAAAAGAGAGAATTGACATCTACAGAACGATTAGCATATTCCAAATGCTCCCCATTAATCCGTTCAAACTCTTCGGTCAATCGTTTTTCTTGACGAAAGGCCTGCACAATCCGCATTCCCTCAATAGATTCTGATAATTTCACATTGATATCTGATAGTTTCTGTCGGGTCATCTTAACCAAGCGATTGGACAAATTACGATAGAGCTTGATCGAGAACCAAATAATCGGAAGAAATGGGAGGATCCATATAGTTAATTGCCAATCCAAGCTAAACATGGTTACCAGTGTGATTAGAAAAAGTAAAAAAGATGAAACCAGACTTGAAAAAACAGTAGAAAACATATCTGCGACTGCCTGTGTATCATTGGTCACACGTGAGACAATCGAACCGGCTGCTGTCTGGTCATAGAAGGACATGCCCAGCTTTTGAAGATTACGAAAACTATCCAATCGAATATCTCGAACGATAGAATTGGACACACGTGCAAAAGTCAATTGACTCAGAAAAGTTGTTAGCACGCGTCCAATAAATAAGGTATAGTATAGTATGAAAAATTGGAGGGCTGTCATAACTGGTGTTCCTGCTTCTGTTGGATCTACTAGGTGATCAATGTACCAGCGTGCAGCAAGAGGAATCCCTGTCAATAAAAGGCTAGTCAGGAAGGTAAAGGCTAAGGCTAGGGCTGTAAACCATTTATAACGCCACATGTAAGTCAAGAGCCGCTTCATAACATGAGCTTCAGATGTTTTCATTCAGCTTTCCCTCCATTTCTTCTGATAATTGTTGGGCTTGGTAGGTTTCATAGTACCATCCTTTTTGAGCCATTAATTCCTCATGATTTCCTCTCTCCTTGATCTGTCCGTTTTCCATTACCAGAATCAAATCCGCGTGAACAATGGCAGATAAGCGGTGAGCTGTGATGATGGTTGTTTTCCCCTTGCGTTCCAGTTTCATATTTTCGATAATCTGGTGCTCCGTCTTCGCATCCACCGCAGACAGGGAATCATCCAGAATTAAAATATCAGGATTCATAACCAAGGCACGGCTCATTGCAATCCGTTGCTTTTGTCCTCCAGAAAGAGAGACTCCTCTCTCACCGAGCACTGTCTCCATCTGATCTGGCATGGCTAAGATATCCTCATAGACCCCACAGGTTCTCAGAGCTTTTATCATCTCTTCTTCCTTAATCTGTGGATCAGAAAAAGCCACATTTTCGCGAATAGTCATGGCAAAGAGAATCTGATCTTGGGGAACATAGCCGATCAAGCTACGAAGATCTTCTAAACGATAATCTTTGATAGAGATACCATTTAATAAGATCTCTCCCTGCTCCAAGTCATGCTCTCTGAGTAAGAGGCGCAACAAGGTGGTCTTTCCAGATCCAGTCGGCCCAACAATTCCAAGAGTTTGGCCTTTTTCTAAATGAAAAGCAACCTTTTTAAGAACAGGCTCTTTCTCATAGGCGAATTCATTAATGTCGTACTCCAAATCTCCATTTTGGATTTCTCTAACTGGATGACTTGAATCTTGAATATCCGGTATTTCTGCTAAAAGTGTCTCAATCCGATCATAGGAGACACTAGCTCGCTGACTAATATTAAACAAGAAGCCCATGGCTTGGAGGGGCCAGACGAGCATATTAAGATAGGTGATAAAGGTTACGATTTGTCCCACTGTCAGGCTCCCTTCTTGGACAAATAGCCCTCCGAAGTAAAGGGTCAATACATAGGAGAAGCCCACAAAAAGAAGAGTGGTCGGATCAAATAAGGCGTTGTAACTGGCGGAAGTCATATTCTTTGAAAAGACCATCTGATTGGTCTTTTCAAAAGCCTGAATCTCATCTGCCTGAAAACCAAAGGATTTGGTTACCTTAACCCCTGATACTGATTCCTGGACAAAGTTGTTCAGTTCTGAAAAACCTTCTTGGGCTTCCTTAAAGGCTTGGTGATTTTTACGACCAATAGCCGATGTTACAATTACCATAAATGGAAGAGGTAAAATAGCTAGCAAGGTCAAGCGCCAATCAATCATGAAAAACATGCTGACTAAGGTCACCAAGGCTGTTACAGAAGCATCCACTGCAGACATCACCCCACCACCAGCAAACATGGTTACCGCATTGATATCATTGGTAGCATGGGCCATGAGATCCCCTGTCCGATAACGCTGATAAAAAGACGGAGACATGAGCGTAAATTGCTTGAACAAACGGTAACGCAAGATCCGAGCCAACTTATTGGCCGTCCCAAAAATATAGCGTCTCCAGACAAAACGAAGTCCATACATGGCTAGAGCTGCTAGGAGCAAAAGAGCGATATCCACAACTAACTGCCCTAGTGTCAGCCTTCTTTTATCGATCAAATCAATCACAAGTCCCATGATTCTTGGTGGTAGCAGATTTAAAAAACTGACCAGGATCAAAGATCCTACTCCAATTAAGTAAGGCTTCTTCTCCAATTTAAAAAACCAAGATAATTTTTTTAACAGATGCATCTTATTTCCTCTTTTTGGTGAGTTGCCAACTACTATCTACTAGAGCAAGCAAGTACTCGTCAGCAATTGTTCCATCGAGCGGGATACTCACCCAATATTTTTTATTCATATGAAAAGCTGGATAAATCCCCTTTTGTTGAATGAACTGTGCTACTTGATCAGACTTGACATTCAAAACTTCTATTTTCCCTGACTTGCCAGCATCCAGTTTGTTCCAATCAATGGTCATAAAGACTCCATACCACTTGAGGGTGTCTCGGTGGCGAATAGCACCAGATTCAGGAGATCTTTCCCACAAATATTCAATCGTTCCCTGATAGTGTAGGGAAATATAGGCCATGAGACGCTTGGTTTGAGGATAGAGAAAATCTTCTACCTCAAAACAGGCTTGGCGGATCCTTTCAAGACATTCTTGACAGGCTTCTCTGACTTGGCCAACGAAATTTCCTTGTAGCTGTTCCAGATGGATCTGGATATACTCGTCCCCTGTATCCTGATCATAGACCTGAAAGGAAACCTTTTGGTCGTAGACCTGGACCTTTAAGAGAAAAGTGTCCGATAAGACTGGGCACTGGTACTCATAGCCTGCCGCTCTCTTTTCAAATCCATAAGCCAATCCCTTTTCTGGCTGAAAGGTGTATCGGTCAAAATAATGCTCTAAAAACAATTTCTCCCCTTTTCTCATTTTTGCACTAGAAGAGGCTGGGAACAACGTACCCAACCTTGATAACGGATCCTCAAAACGACCTAAAGCAGTGATCGTTTCTTCTTTAAAACACGATGCGCGTGCCATGCAGTTGACAAACACCCAATTGCTCCAAAAAGAGCTGACGATTGCCAAAGGTCACCCCCCCACCTGGCAGGATCTGAATCTTTCCCTTAGCCGCATCTAATAAACGATGATAGTGTGCAAAACGTTGCTCTAGTGTATCACCTGGACTTCCAGCTCGTGTTAAAATGCGGGCTACACCCTGATCAGAAAGCCAGTCAATCACCTCTAGCTGATCTGTATGAGCCAATTCATCAAAAGCCATATGAAAGACAACTTCTGCATCTCCACAGGCTGCTAGTAAAAGCTGCATGACCCTCTGGTCCAACTTTCGATCACTCGTCAGCGCCCCCAGTACAAAACTAGAAACACCTATTTCTTTCGCAGCACGAATATCCGTCAGCATAGCCTCGACTTCCAGATCTGTGTAGACAAAATCTCCACCACGGGGCCGGATAATGATACATAGATCCACAGACTTCTCTCGTGTCCGTTTGAGCGCTTCATTGATCACACCTATACTCGGTGTGGTCCCGCCTACTGCCAGGTTGTCGCACAGTTCAATACGACCTGCCCCAGCAGCAATCGCCTTATCAATGAAGGTTAAATTCTCTGCACAAAATTCAAAGACAAGCATGACAACTCCATATTCAAAGACTTAAAACAAGGATATACTAACCGTTACCTTAGCATTGCCATTTTCCACTCTCGCTTTTGAGATACTATAGCCTGCTTGAGGGATCTCAAGGGTGATTTGATCACCATTCACTGTGAAGCCGCCTCCATTTTGAGTGGATTGATCCTTCAAATAGTTGAGAACCAAGAATTTTGGAATGGGCATTTTCCCTAATTTAGCACCGGTCACAGTCAAATTCATGACATTGTTTTCAACTTGACCAGTCATGGTTAAATCTAGATAGCTATCAACTGGACCTAAGGAAACAGGAACTTTGACATGAAGGTCATTGCCATCCATTCCTAGTGCCATCTTTTGATAGTCAGAATTGTCAAGGGCAGATCCAGCACTTGTTTTGACGACCTGACTCAATTGCACAGAATTGAGACTCAGCTCAGTTGAGAGACCTTCAGTACTTACAGAGGCATTTGAAACTGCATTTTGAGCCAGTTCAATCAAAGAGCTCCCTGCCTGCACATTTCTTAGTTGTTCTCCTTCAGGAATGGATCCCGGAACCAACAAGGCCACTAATAAAATAAATAGAACAATAAATATGCCAATCAGGCGTCTTATCCATTTAAACATCTGTTCCTCCAATACATGAAAAGTTGTACTCCTATTGTACATTAATTCAAAAGAAATTGCGACTAAGAGGGGCCTTTACAAAGCAAAAGAGAGCGTGGGACAGAAATAGGTAATTCGTTAGAATTCGATTTCGTCGTCCCACCTCCGCACAGTTGAGTAGGGCTGTAAAAGCTGATGAAATCAGCGTAGTAGAGTCCACTCAACCACTGCGTCTTTCTAGACAATCCAAAGACAAGAAGAGGCTAGGACTTTTGTCCCAACCTCTCTCTGTGCATTATTTCGATTTAATGTAGTTAACACCATCAGCTTTTGGTGCAACTGCTTGTCCAAAGAAGGCTGCCAAGACAACCATGGTCAAGACGTAAGGCGCAATTTGCAAGTAGATGGATGGGATACCTTTAAGCAAAGGCAATTGATTCCCGATGACCGCCAAACTCTGTGAAGCTCCAAAGAAGAGACTAGCAAGCATGGCACCGATTGGGTTCCATTTCCCGAAGATCATAGCCGCAAGGGCGATAAATCCAGGACCTACAATAGTCGTTACCGCAAAGTTAACAGAAACTGACTGAGCGTAAATAGCTCCTCCGATACCTGCTAAGGCACCTGAGATCATCACTCCTAGGTAGCGCATTCTATAAACATTGATTCCCAATGTGTCTGCTGCTTGTGGATGTTCACCTACTGAACGAAGACGCAAACCAAATTTTGTCTTGAACATGATAAACCATGCAGCAAATGAGAAGAGAATCGCAACCCAGCCGATGATGCTGGCATTGTTGAAGAAAATATCCCCAATGACCGGGATTTTAGATAAGACCGGAATGGATGTTTTCCCGAAGGCAACTTTGATATTATCAGTTTGCCCTTTGTTGTACATCGCTTTAACAAGGAAGACCGCGAGTGGTGGTGCCATCAAGTTCAATACCGTACCTGAGACGATATGGTCAGCGCGGAAATGAATGGTTGCTACCGCGTGGATCAAGGAGAAGAATACTCCAATCCCAGCAGCAACAATCAAGGACAACCATGGTGTCAAATTCCCTAAGCTAGGCTCAAAAGTCAAGTTAAAGACAATACCTGAGAAGGCTCCCATAACCATGATTCCTTCCAAACCAACGTTAACAACCCCAGCGTGTTCTGAGTATGCTCCTCCGATACTTGTGAAGATCAGCGGCGCCGCATACACAATCATAGAGGAAACAAGAATACTTAAAATCGTTACAATACTCATTAGTTTGCTCCTCCTTTTTTAGCTGATCGCATCGAGATCATCTTTTCGATGATGTAGTGGGCACATACGAAGAAGATAATAGATGCTGTCACAATTTGAACGACTTCTTCAGGGATGGCAGCTGGCTTCATACCAACTCCCCCGATTTGAAGCGCTCCAAACAAGAAGGCAGCAAATGGAATACCAATTGGTGAATTCATCGCAAGAAGGGCAACGGCCATTCCGTTAAATCCAACACTCATTGAGCTAGTTTGAACATAGACATTTGAGTAAATACCCAGACCTTCTGCTACTCCACCGATACCAGCAAGAGCACCAGAAATGATCATAGAAAGGATAATGGTCCGTTTTGCAGACATCCCTGCGTATTCTGCCGCATTCGCATTGAGACCAACGGCACGGATTTCAAAACCAAGTGTTGTTTTCTTCATCAAGAACCAGATGACCACCACTGCGATGATGGCAAAGAAGATCCCGATATTCATTTGTGATTTGTCCGTCAAATTACGCAACCACTCCGTCTGGTAGACAGCGTTGGCTCCTACATCAACGGTTGAGTCCTTGTTTTTCATCAAGGAAGCTGGGAAGCTATGGATCAAGGCATTCCCACCATAGAGAACAATGTAGTTCATCATAATGGTGATGATGACCTCACTGGTTCCGAGATAGGCACGAAGGAAACCAGGAATCGCTCCAATAAATCCTCCTGCGATAGCCGCAATCAAAACGGTCATCGGAATCATCAGTAAGCGAGGCATATTTGGGAAGGAAAGGGCAAACCAAGTCGCCATGATCCATCCTGCAAAAGCCTGACCAGGAAGTCCAACGTTAAAGAAACCGGCCCGGCTGGCTACTGAAAACCCAAGAGCAACTAAAATCAATGGCCCCATAGCACGGGAAATATTACCCCAACTCTTAATCGAACCAAAGGCTTTCTTAAACAGCAATTCATATCCCCAAAGGGCATCATAGCTGAAGGCCCACATAATAATGGCACCCAAGACCAATCCTAAAAGGACAGACACCAATGGAACGGCAATTTGTTTTAAATTCTTATTCATTTGATGCTCCCTCCTTTACTTGTCCACCTGCCATGAGGATTCCAAGTTCTTGCTTATTCGTTGTTTCAGGGGTTACGATCCCTTGGATCTTCCCATCATGAATAACCGCAATACGGTCAGAAACATTCAAAATTTCATCTAATTCAAAGCTGACAACCAGAACGGCTTTTCCATTATCCCGTTCTTGAATCAAACGTTTGTGGATATATTCAATCGCTCCGACGTCCAAACCACGAGTTGGCTGGCTGACGATCAAGAGATCTGGATCGCGATCGATTTCCCGAGCGATAATGGCTTTTTGCTGGTTTCCTCCAGAAAGAGCCTTAGCTGGTACCACTTCACTAGCTGCACGAACGTCAAACTCTTCCATCAACTTTTTGGCATAAGAGGTAATATTTGGATAATTCAAAATACCATTCTTGCTAAGAGGTTCTTTATAGTAAGTTTGAAGAGCAATGTTTTCAGAGATCATCATATCAAGGACCAAACCATCCCGGTGACGGTCTTCAGGGACGTGTCCTACCTTCATTTCTGTGATTTGACGTGGGCGAAGTCCTACAACATCCTTGCCTTTAATCTTGATTGAACCGGATTTTACCTTCCGCAGACCTGTAATGGCTTGGATCAACTCAGATTGACCATTTCCATCAATCCCTGCGATCCCAACGATTTCACCAGCACGAAGTTCTAAGGAAAGATTCTTAACAGCTGGGACTCCCCGATTTTCATTCACGACCAAGTTTTCGATCGACAAGACCACTTCTTTTGGTTCAGAAGGACCTTTTTCAGTCTTAAAGGAAACAGAACGACCGACCATCATTTCGGCCAAGTCTTGGTTGGTTGCTCCACCAATCTCGACTGTTTCAATAGATTTCCCACGACGGATAACCGTTACGCGGTCTGAAACAGCACGGATTTCATCCAACTTGTGCGTAATCAAGATGATTGATTTTCCTTCATTCGCCAAGTTCTTCATGATTGTCATCAATTCTTCGATTTCAGCTGGTGTCAACACTGCAGTTGGTTCATCGAAGATTAGGATGTCGGCTCCACGATAAAGCGTCTTTAAGATTTCCACACGTTGTTGCGCACCAACGGAAATATCCTCAACTTTAGCATTTGGATCTACTGCCAAGCCATATTTTTTAGACAATTCAAGGATATCTTGACCGGCTTTTTTAAGGTCCAAAATACCATGCTTCGTGGTTTCAGAACCAAGGATGATATTTTCAGCAACAGTGAAGGCTTCAACCAACATAAAGTGTTGGTGCACCATTCCAATTCCTAAAGAAGCTGCTTTTGAAGGTGAGTCTAGGTTAACAGTATTTCCATTTACCACGATGTCTCCGCTTGTTGGTTCCAACAAACCAGCCAGCATATTCATCAGGGTAGATTTTCCCGCACCATTTTCTCCAAGAAGTGCATGGATTTCACCTTTGCGCAACTGAAGATTAATCTTGTCATTTGCTACAAAGTCACCAAATTTTTTGGTAATCTCACGCATTTCGATGACATATTCATGTGTCATGTAGGTGTTTCCTTTCAAAAATTTTTTATTTCAATAAAATCTGTTAGACAACTAACAGATTTTATTGAGACAAAAATGTCTCACTTTAAAAGAAACGGCCCTTATAGGGAGGGCCGCCCAATCAAATATTATTTTTCAGGAACTTTAAGAGACCCATCAAGGATTTTAGCTTTAGCATCTTCGACAGCTTTTTTAGCATCTGCAGAAAGGTTGTCAGTTGTCAAATCAACTCCACCATCTTTCAAGCTATAAGTAATCACTTCACCGCCAGGGAATTTACCGTCAGCAGCTTTCTTAGCCAAGTCTTTTACTGATTCTCCGACTTTCTTCAAGCTTGAAGCCAAGACAAAGTTAGATTTTTTACCATCTTTAGAAGTGTATTCACCTTCAGCTTTCTGGTCACGGTCAACACCAAGAACCCAAACTTTTTCGTCTTCATTTTTCTTCTCGTTCAAGTCTTTTGCTTCAGAGAAGACACCTGCTCCAGTACCACCAGCTACTTGGTAGATAACATCTGCACCTGCAGCGTATTGTGCAGCAGCAATTGTTTTACCTTTAGCAGAGTCACCGAATGAACCAGCGTAGTCTACTTGAACTTTGATAGATGGGTCAACAGATTTAACACCAGCTTCAAATCCAGCGCGGAAACGAGTGATAACTTCACTTTCCATACCACCTACAAAACCAACTTGTTTAGTTTTTGTAGTTTTCGCAGCAGCGATACCAGCAAGGTAACCAGCTTCGTTATCTGCATAAACAGCAGATGCTACGTTCTTTTGTCCTTCAATACGATCATCAATGATGACATAGTTCACATCTTCGTTGTCTTTTGCAGCTTTTTTAACTGAGTCGCTCAAGGCAAAACCAACACCAAAGATCAATTTGTAGTCGTTAGAAACAGCTTCATCAAGGTTTGTCGCATATTGAGATTCATCTGTTGATTGGAAGTAGTCGAATCCGTTCCCTTTAGAAAGACCGTTTTCTTTCCCCCAAGCTTGCAAACCTTCCCAAGCAGATTGGTTGAATGATTTGTCATCCACACCACCAGTATCGGTAATAATAGCAGCTTTCAAATCAGTTTTTGATTCTGAGTTTGCGCTATCTTTTTTAGACGCACGATTTCCACATGCTGCAAGTCCGATAGCAGCGACAGTTACTAGACCAAGGCCTAGCCATTGTTTCTTGTTCATTACTGAACCTCCTAAATTATTGTGCAACATTGTTGCGAAGTATTGAAAGGGTCAAAAGACCGCCTCACAGACCAACTAAGTCAAATCTGTAAAGGAATATGGAAGTAATTCCTTGACCGTCATCACGACCGTCGATTTATCTTTAGATACCAAAGTTACAGGCAGATCAGGCTCAAAAAATTCAGCCATGACCTGGCGACAAGCACCACACGGAGAGATGGGCTTTTCTGTTTGCCCATAGATAATCAACTCTTTGAATTCGCGAGCTCCCTCAGAAACTGCCTTAAAAATAGCTGTCCGTTCCCCACAGTTGGTTAACCCAAAACTGGCATTTTCGATATTGACACCTGTATAGATCTGGTCATCCTTGGTCACAAGGACTGCACTAACCGGGAAATGAGAATAAGGCACATAAGCCTGCTGGCTCACTTCTACTGCTAAATTGATCAACTCAGTAGTCGCCATGAGCTACATTTCCTTCCATGATTGCTACACCAGAGGAAGTCCCAATACGGGTCGCACCAGCTTCGATAAATGCAAGGGCATCTTCATAAGAACGTGCCCCACCTGAAGCCTTGACACCCATTTCTGGGCCAACAGTTTGGCGCATTAGGGCCACATCTTCAACCGTCGCTCCTCCTGTTGAGAAGCCAGTTGAAGTCTTCACAAAATCTGCTCCAGCTAATTTAGCGATTTGACAGGCTACAACTTTTTCATCATCTGTTAAGAGACAGGTCTCAATAATGACTTTAACCAGCTTATCGCCACTGGCATCCACAACTGCTTGAATATCTTCCTCAACTAGTGCTAAATTCTTAGACTTAAGAGCCCCGATATTAATCACAATATCAATCTCGTCTGCTCCGTTTTGAATTGCATTAGTGGTTTCACAAGCTTTCACATAAGGTGTATTTGCTCCTAAAGGAAAACCAATGACGGTGCAAACGTTAACGTCTGAATCGCGCAGGCCCTCTGCAGCAAAATTCACCCATGTAGGATTCACACAGACACTCGCAAAATCGTAAGCTTTTGCTTCTTCGATCAACTTTTCAATTTGTTCTTGTTGCGCATCTGGTTTTAATAGTGTGTGATCGATATATTTATTTAACTTCATATAATCTCCTGAGTTGCTTAAGATATTATTTCAATAATTTCTTTAACGCTTTCAGCCCCTTCTAGTATTTTAACATTTTTTTTGAATTCTGTAACGCTTTCTTGTGAATTTTTTTCATTCACGAAAATACGAGCAATGCGTTCCCCTTTTTTAACCTGCTCTCCTACTTTTTTGTCAAATACAATCCCTGTTTCATAATCAAGCGGATCCGATTTGACAGCACGGCCAGCACCAAGTCGCATGGCTAACAGGCCAAACTCCATAGCAGGTAAAGCTGCAATGACACCATCTTGATCCGCTGTTACTTCAAGGACCTGATCCACTTTGATAGGACGGTACAAATCCTCTAAATCTCCACCTTGCGCTTGGACCATTTCTTCAAACTTCGCTAAAGCCTGACCATTGGTCAACTGTTCATGGATGGCTTCAATTGATTGATCTACATTGGCCAATTTCAACATGATTTGCGCCAACTCACAAATAAACTCTGTGACATCAGCACGCCCCTGCCCTTTCAGAATATCCAGGGCTTCCAAAATCTCTAAACGATTGCCAATACTGGTTCCCAAAGGTTGGCTCATATCTGTAATGACAGCGATTGTCTTGCGCCCTACGGCATTACCGAGATCCACCATGGTACGAGCTAGTTCACGCGCCTCTTCAATGGTCTTCATAAAGGCCCCTTCTCCAACGGTGACATCGAGAAGAATAGCATCCGCACCAGCAGCAATTTTCTTACTCATGACGGAGCTAGCAATCAAAGGAATGGTATCCACTGTTGCTGTCACGTCCCGAAGAGCATACAAGAGTTTATCTGCTTTCACAAGTTGGTCTGATTGCCCAATGACCGATAAGCCGATCTCCTGCACCTGCTGGATGAATTCTTCTTGAGTCCGCTCAATTTGGAAGCCTTTAATCGATTCCAATTTATCGATAGTTCCACCCGTGTGGCCTAAGCCACGACCGCTCATTTTAGCAACTGGTACTCCGAAACTTGCAACCAGAGGCACCAAGACCAAGGTCACCTTGTCCCCCACACCACCAGTTGAATGTTTGTCCACCTTGATTCCTGGAATAGCTGACAAATCAAACTGTTGCCCTGTTTGGACCATCTTCATGGTCATATGAGAGATTTCTTCTGTCGTCATCCCCTTAAAATAAACAGCCATAGCAAAAGCGGACATTTGGTAATCTGGAACTGTTCCAGCCACATATCCCTCAATCAGCCATTCAATTTCTTCCTTGTTTAAGGCAAGACCATCTCTTTTTTTCTGAATGATATCTACTGCTCTCATGATTCTTTCTCACTTCTTAAAATATAATAGCCTTTGTCTTTTTTTACGATCTCACAATTGCCAAACGTCTCTTCCATCTTGGCTTTCGCACTTGGAGCCCCTTGCTTTTTCTGAATGACAATGGTCAAGTCTCCACCTGGCTTCAAATGATCAAAACCACCCGTAATCACCTGATGCACCACTTTCTTACCAGCTCGTATCGGCGGATTACTGATCACATGGTCAAAGACACCTTCAACCGCTTCATAGACATCCGAAGAAAAGATCTGAGCTTCCACGCCATTTCGGCTGGCATTTTTCTTAGCCAAGTCTAGCGCCCGCTCATTGACATCCACCATAGTCACGGCGACTCCCTGTGCTTTAGCTAGAGAGAGGCCTATTGGACCATAGCCACAGCCTACATCGAGAACACTTTCTCCTTCTTGAAAATCTAGGGTTGATAAGAGGACCTGGCTTCCATAGTCGATCATTTTTTTACTAAAAACACCAGCGTCCGTATAGAAATTCATTTTTTGTCCCAATAAAACGACCGTTAGATCATGAATATCGTGGGCCGCATCTGGGTTTACATCAAAATACATTTTACTCATATGTTCATTTTAACATAATTCAATGGTTTTTTAAATCGTTTACATGACCTCTAAAAATTGGTATACTAAAGACTACAATAGGAGTGACATATGGACAAAGAATTTCTACATTTTGAAAAAATTAATCGGGAAACTTGGCAAAATCTGCACCGCAAAACAACACCCCCCCTCTCTCAAACAGAGCTTAATTCTATTAAAAGTTTTAACGACCGCATCAACCTCCAGGATGTACGTGACGTCTACCTGCCTTTAACAAACTTGATCGGAATCTACAAGCGTTCCAAAGAAGATTTGGCCTTCTCAAAAGGTATTTTTCTCCAAAAAGCGAGTGAACGCCAACCCTTTATCATTGGGGTTTCAGGGAGTGTTGCTGTTGGGAAATCGACTACCAGCCGTCTTCTCCAAATCCTACTTTCGCGGACCTTCGAAGGCTCGACCGTAGAATTGGTGACAACAGATGGCTTTCTCTATCCAAATGCTATCTTAAAAGAACAAGAGCTCCTCAATCGAAAAGGATTTCCGGAAAGCTATGACATGGAATTGCTTCTTGATTTTCTCAACCAAATCAAAAACAACAAAAGTGTAGAAATTCCTGTCTATTCTCACGAAATTTACGATATCGTCCCAGATGAGAAGCAAACCATTTTACCGGCTGATTTTGTCATTGTTGAAGGAATCAATGTCTTCCAAAATCCTCAAAATGACAGTCTCTATATGACCGATTTCTTTGATTTCTCAATCTATGTGGATGCCGCGGTTGATGATATCGAGACTTGGTATATCGATCGTTTCCAAAAGCTCCTCACTTTAGCTCAAAACGATCCCAACAACTATTACTATCGATTTACAGAGCAACCCCTAGAGGAAGTTTTAAGCATGGCCCATCAGATTTGGGAATCCATTAATTTGGTCAACCTACAACACTACATTCAACCAACCAGAAACCGAGCTGATTTAATTCTTCATAAGGCAACCAACCATGAAATCAACGAAATTTATCTCAAACGCTAGAGAAAATGGCCTTTTAACGGTACTTTTTTAAGGAAAAGCTATTTTAGGCTTGTCAAATCATAACTTTTCATATATAATGAGATAGTTAGATTATCAATGGAGGTGAATAACTTGGCAAACATTAAATCAGCTATCAAACGCGCTGAATTGAACGTTAAACAAAACGAAAAAAACTCAGCTCAAAAATCAGCTATGCGTACTGCAATCAAAGCTTTTGAAGCAAACCCATCTGAAGAACTTTACCGCGCTGCTAGCTCAGCTATCGATAAAGCAGAAACTAAAGGTTTGATCCACAAGAACAAAGCTAGCCGTGATAAAGCACGTCTTGCAGCGAAACTTGGTTAATCAAGAACAGCATAAAAATCAAGCTCTCCGGAGCTTTTTTTGTTCCTAATTTTTTGAGAGGTGCTTATGAAAATTGTTATTATCGGCTATTCTGGGTCTGGAAAATCTACCTTGGCTGGAGCCTTATCTCGCCACTACTCCATCCCCAAGCTCCACATGGATACCCTTCAATTTCAACCGGGATGGGTAGACAGTGACCGGGATTGGATGGAGGGACAGATGAAACAGTTTCTTAGCCAACATAAAGACTGGGTCATTGATGGCAATTACTCTTGGTGCTGCTATGAGGAAAGATTGGAGCAAGCCGATCACATTATCTTTCTCAACTTCTCTCGTTGGAACTGCCTCTTTAGAGCCTGGAAACGATACCGTCGTTATAAAGGTCGGGTCCGTGAGAGTATGGCAGCAGGTTGCTCTGAACGCTTCGACTGGGAATTCATCCGTTGGATCCTTTGGGACGGTCGAACGAAGAATGCCAAAGAAAGGTATCGAAATATCCGTTCTACCTATCCCGATAAATTCATCACTCTCAAGAACCAAAAAGAACTCGATACATTTCTAAAAACCATACAATAAAAGAGAGTGGGACAGAAATCGGTAATTCGTTAGAATTCGATTTCGTCGTCCCACCTCCGCACAGTTGAGTAGGGCTGTAAAAGCTGATGAAATCAGCGTAGTAGAGCCCACTCAACCACTGTGTCTTGCTAAACAATCCAAAAACAATTGAGAGGCTAGGACTTTTGTCCCAGCCTCACTCAGGAGTTTTGAAAGTAAAACAGTTTGGGAAACTGTTTTAGACTGAGCCTAAAAAGTAAAAAGCGAAGTGGCTCAAAACTAATTGAACACGGGCTGCGGATCGTGTCAAAAAGATAAGTTATCCTAGAATTGAAAGATTCTGCGTCAAACTTCCTATTTTGACTTTATCCGCAGACGCCCTTTGTATCTTGATTTAGTCATGGAACTTCTGCGAAGTTCGCTGACGTCCGTACTCACCTAAGGAAAGTTTTTAAGAGGACTTTTCCTTCAATAAAAAAGGTTGGGATTAAAATCCCAGCCTTTTCTTATTTATCAACGTAATCGCCACCGGTGAAGCCATAGTATTCTTCCAGACTCAAGCCTGAGTCAGCGATATCTTGGGCTTCTTTTCCGATATAGCGGAGATGCCAGCTTTCTGGCATGTAGCCTGTTACTTTTTCTTTTCCTTCTTGGTAACGAACCACAAAGCCATATTTAGCAGCATTCTTAAGCAACCACTTACTTGGTCCAGGTTCGGTTACCAAATTACCACTGGTATCAATCAAATCAAAGGTCAAACCAGTTTGGTGTTCACTATAGCCCGGTCTTGCGGAATAACGATCTGCGGCTTCCTGACCATCTTGATTGACATAATTTTGATAGAGTCCAACTTGGGTATCGTAGCTACGAAAACCACTATATTGGTCACTGATCGGATACCCCTCTGCCTGCATAGCTGCGATTAATTCATGAAGAGCTGAAACAGCTTCAGGATCTTCACCTGGATTAAAGTCAGGCGACAAGGGATAATGTTTGTTGGCGATCATGACCTCACCATATTTCCCTTTGACACTATAGTAAGAACCATTGTAGCTGACACCAGAGTCCACTTTCACATCTAACTTACCAGTTTTTGACGACTCTTCTTTTCCTGTCTCTTTTGATGGATCCTTTGCTGAAGACATTTCTTTGGAAGACTTGGTTTGCGTTTGTTTGGTTTCTTCTTTTGCAGAAGATTTAGAACTAGTGGATTGAGTTTGGGAGCAAGCTGTCAGGGTTAACAAGGCAACTGTCACCAACGTTAATTTGGAAAATCTTGCTTTCATGGGGAATCTCCTATGATTCTTTTGTTACGACAATATCCGTGATCACATAACTTGCACCTACTTTTTTCAAGGTGTAAGTCTTGTACTTGCGGTTTTGTGAATCTGGATGACTATCTGTATAATGCACGGTAAAGTCTTCATAAGTCTTAATGGTCACCACACCGTTTTCTTCAGTGACACTTTGAATATCCAAAGCTCCTGGAGTATAGTAGTCAATTTTAGCCTTTCGAACACCATCACCCGTTGTGAATTCAACCATGTCTTTGTAGGCTTGACTTTGTGTGTCATAGTATTTAGAGTAAGTGTTATTTCGATTTGAAACTGAGCTAAAGACAGCGTCGCGGTACTCTTTCAAGAACTCTTCTGCCAAGGTCCGATTTTGTTCTTCTTTGGCTGCTTGCGCTTTCTTAGCATCTTGAGCACTCTTGATGCGTTTTAAAGTATCTTTGGCTAGTTTGAGTTCGATCGGATCGTTTTCACCCTCTTCAATCGTCACCTTAGCCTTTTCGGTTGTGTAGGTTTCCCCATTCATATTGAATACGGCGTGCACTTCAATTTCTTGATAAGGGATGCTGTCTACTTCAAAGGTCGTGCTCGTTCCGACTTCTTTGCCATTGACCACAACCTTCACATCCGTTGGGTTTTCCACTTCATCTGGGAACTCAACTTCTAAATTGCGTTTTTCAGAATTCAACTGCAATTCTAAGTTGTTCTTCGTTGCTTTTTTAGGATTGAGATGGATCTTAGAAGTGACATTTCCGACCTCTGTTTTAGCAGTCAATTCCATTTCTTTTGTATTGTAATGGAAAGAACCAAGGTCTGTCACTGCATCTTTCTTCAAGGTCACGGTTTTATTAGTAGCCACTTTGAGTTTGGCTTGGTCTAAATTGGTCTTGACCTTGACTTGCACTGGATAGCTAGCCACACGGTATTCTTGGAAGATTCCAAATTTCTTGTCCGCCTTTTCCAAACCAAAGATCTTGTTACCAGATTTATCCGTATAGCTGCCTTCTCCACCATTATCGATGATCTTGTTCAACTCTGTGCCAATATCGACTCCTTGATCTTCCATGCTGGTGATAAAGCTTTCGGCTTCATCCTTTGTCCATTTATCGTTCTCGGTTGAAAGCAGATCTGCTGCTTCGCGATAATCCTTTGTATCTACTGCCTTGATGAATTTATCTGCAGTCACTTCGACACGTGTTGTAGACTGGAAGTAAAAGAAGGCTGCTACCAAAGCGATCACAAGAACAGCAAGGGCAGAAATAATCCCAATTTTCTTTTTGGAAAGTTTCTTCCCACTCTTCGTTTTAGGGGCCTTTGGTTTTTTCTGAGCTGGACTTGCCTCTGTAAAGGTTGATCCCTCAAAAACCTGCGTTTGCTCAGTAGCAAGTGGAGCCGTATAATCTTGGGTAGGCTGTTGAGGAACATATTCCTGTGTTTCTTCAGTTGAATCTGTGTTCGTAAATTCTGCTTCAGGCACAGGTCCTACAAAAAACTCAAAGTTCTGACTTTTGGCAGCGGTAAATTCTTCTGCACTTGGCTTGCGTCCATAGGTTTCTTCAAAATGTTGCAACCAAGCCTGACGAGCTGCCAGAAGTGGATCAACATTCTTCACTTCTTCAACTGGTTCTAGCACCGGTTCCTCGACAGGTGCTAGATTCTCTTCTGGTGCATTTCCTGCGATAGACTGAATTTGTTTCAAATCAAATCCACAAGCTTTCCCAGCCATAAACTCTTCTGGTGACGGTTTGCGACCGATCACTTTTTCAAATAATTCAACCCATTTCTTTTGCATGGATCTCTTCTCCCTCATTATAAAATAGGGAAAGTGGGTCCCCCCACCTTCCTTTTTGTGATATGTTTAGTATCCAAAATTACCCAAGTCTCCAAAATTTGGAGTATTTGGAATAGATCCCATAATAGCTTGTTCCAAAATTTGACGATCCAAGTAAACAACAAGTCCTGCAAAGACAATTAAAATCGCAATGGATGCTACAAGCAATATGAATTTATCTGCTTTAAATTTTGTGTTGTTCAAGGCTTGGTATACTACATACAAGGTTCCAACTGTATACAAGAAGAAGATCAAGAAGTTAAGGAATCCATAGAATTCATAAGCTTTTACAAGTCCAACTAAGAATGCAAATAGAGAAATAGGCAAGGCGTAAACAGACAAACGTCCAAACTCTTCAAATGAACGGCCGTATGAATATTCTTTATCTTGAAGAACGACACGACGGACAAAGAAACCTGCTACCTGGAAGGCATAGATATTGAAATAAGCCATGATCAAGATGATCAGAAAGGCACGGAAATCTGCACCATAACCACCTGTAAATCCACTAGCAGTAAAGAATGTAGCCAAGGCCATTACAAAGGCAGTCAAGACATACTGTAAAATTCCGTTAAGAGCTTTTGGATTTTCTACAGCTGTTGGACGTTTCAAAGCTGAAAGGAACCAATTCCAATAACCACCAACGGCTAAACCAAATTGACTTGGTTGTGCTGGGTTAGCTTGACCAGGTTGTCCTTGGAAAGGAGCTTGTTGATAAGCTGCTTGAGTAGATTGTTGGTAAGCTTGTTGTGGAGCTTGTTGGAAAGCAGGACCATTCCCTGGAGCAGGCTGAGGTGCAGGCTCTTGAACTGGAGCTGCTACAAATTCTGGTGCTTCTGTAGGTGCAGCTGGTGCTGCTGGCGCTGCTGGTGCAGCTGGTGCTGCTGGCGCTGCTGGTGCTGCTGGTGCTGCTGGTGCTGCTGGCGCTGCGACAAACTCTGGGGCTTGTGGCGCTGCAACCAGTTCTTCCACAGGTGCAGTTGGTGCTGCGACAAACTCTGGAGCTTGTGGCGCTGCAACCGGTTCTTCTGTTGGGGCAGTTGGTGCTGCGACAAACTCTGGGGCTTGTGATGCTTCTGGAACCACTACTTCTTCTTGAAACTCTCCAGCAGCAAGTGCTTGAGCAATTTCTTCTGCACTAGCAGAACGACCATTTACGGCTTCAAAATAATCCAGCCAATCTTGTTTTGACATATTTAATCTCCTTAACTATTGTTCATACTAGGGTATTATACAAAATTTCTGAACCATTTTCAATGAAAGACTGGAAAATCCCTGTAATATCTTTTGAAAAACATACAAATCCTATACATTTTTAGAAATAGTAAAGAAAAACGCCTCTTTTCAGAGGTCGTAGAATGTAGACAAACTATTTTAAAGTAAAATAAGTTAAGCTATTCTTCAAAGAAATAAAAATGAGTTCCATTTTAAAATCGATTCAAAAAAATACCAAAACTTTCCGCTGTGAGTAAAGTGCCTAAACAATAACGTTTCAGGCACTCGGAATTATTGAGACCTTAGGCTCAATAATTAGTCTTGGAACTTCGAAGAAGTTCGCAGACGTCCGTACTCACCTAAGGAAAGTTTTTAATTTGATTTTATCTTCAATCTGAGACCTCTTTTCAGAGGTCTTTTTTTAGGATTCAAATGCATCCATGCCACCTTGGACGTTGGTCACATCATAGCCTTGCTCTTCCAAAAATTGGCAAGCACGTGCTGAGCGTCGACCAGACTTGCAGATGACATAATAAGGATGATCCTTCTCTAATTCCTGGTAGCGATCTGCTAACTCAGATAGGGGAAGAAGACGAACTCCGTCTAAGTGAAGGGCATCATATTCCTCCTGCTCGCGTACATCAAGAACGTCTATGTTACCTTTTTGATAAGCTTGGTAAAAGTTTGAAAATGGAATTTCTTTCATGATTTCTCCTATATGGTATGTTATGGAAGAGTTAGGATTTCATAGTTAAAGCTAATTGACTCTAAAAATCGGAACAAGTCTTGGGTTTTAATAAAGATGGTTTTTTCATTGGTATTGGGATGGAAGGTCATGATCTCCTCTGACACAATGTCTTTATCGAAATAGACTCGAATATCTTTTTCTTCATTGTTTAATAAACCAAAGGGAGAAACCGTACCTGGCGGTAATTGCATTTTTTCAGCTAAAGAATCTGCTGAAGCCATGCGGATCCGGTTGGCTTCCACTTGCTCTTTGAAATCATCCATATCCAATGATTTCTTGTCGTCCATGATGAGCAGATAGAATTGGGTTTTCTTCTTGTTGGTCAAAAACATGGACTTGGTCCGGACACCTTCTAAGCCTTCAATGTAAGAATCGGCCTGTTCAGTCGTGAATGCAGGTGGGTGTTCCACTACTTCAAATTCGATCCTAAGTTCTTCTAATTTGTCTTTAACTTGTTGGTATGCATCCATCTCCGATCTCCTTTATTTTTGAATGATCTGTTGAACCAACGTTTGCAATTCTGGCACCACCTCTGCCTCAAACCAAGGATTCTTAGCCATCCAGATTTGATTGCGAGGGGAAGGATGAACTAGTGGAAAATAGGTTGGCAAATAGTTCTTAAAATGCTGAACCCGTTCGGTTACCTTGCCACTAACCTTTTCATGAAGGTAGTAAGCTTGCGCATATTGTCCAATCAGAAGGGTCAACTCAATATCCGGACACTCCTTGAGAAGTTGAGGGTGCCACTTTTCCGCAAAACCTTTGCGAGGGGGAAGGTCACCAGATTTTCCATGCCCTGGGAAATAAAAGTCCATGGGAATAACTGCAAACAAACCAGAATTGTAAAAGGTGTCTTCGTCAACTCCTAACCATTCGCGCAGGCGGTCACCACTCTTATCCTTCCAATAGAGTCCCGCTTCCTGAGTCTTGAGACCAGGAGCCTGGCCGATAATATTGATGCGAGCTGTTTTTGGAGCTGCAAAGAGTGGCTCAATCCCTCTATCCGTATAAGCTTTATTTTGAGGGTCTGCCATAATGGCTTGTTTAATAGTTTCAATCCTTGACATAAGTCCTCCTTCTATGGAAAAACTCAGCCAGAGAAACTGGCCGAGTAGTGGATTATTTGATTAATTCGTAGATGGCTTCTGCGTAAATAGCTGCTGCACGATAGAGATCTTCAACATCTGCGAATTCATTAGCTTGGTGCATGGTATTGACATAATCTGGGAACATAGCTCCAAAGGCAACACCACGTTTCAAGAGGCGACCAAAGGTACCACCACCGATCACTTGTTCGTGTCCTTTGAGACCAGTTTGTTTTTCATAAACACGCAAGAGTGTGGATACCAATTCATCATCCATCGGAACATAGTGAGGGGTGTGACCATGGGCTGACAAGCTCACTGTAGCCACTCCTTCAATCTTTTCAAGGATGGCTTTGATGGTTTCAGGATCTGTTCCTTGAGGGTAACGGATATTGAGGGCAATGGTATTGTCTGCTTGGCTTTCATCAAAATGGAAGACACCTGCATTCATGCTCAATGGTCCCATTTTGGCATCTGTATGGGCAATACCTAATTTTTCACCGGCAAAATCTTCGTGAAGAAGCGAAGCTGTCACATGAAGGTAAGCCTTAGCAGCGCCACCAAAATCAAATTGGTTCAACAAGAGCGCTAAGTAGGTTGCACCATTGATCCCATCTTCAGGAGTTGATCCGTGAGCTGATTTCCCAATAATCGTAACGGTATAGGTTTCTTCATCCACAGTTGAGATTTCATACTGAAGCTGGTGTTCCTTGGCAAAGGCATCTAAAAGGCCAGCAAGATCTGGAAGTTGTCCAGAAACGACTGCCGTCGCAGACTCTGGCACCATGTTTTCACGAAGACCACCTGTAAAGCTATGAAGTTTAGCCTTCCCAGTGTTGTCATTTCCAAAATGAAGGTACTCCGTGATATTTCCTTTTTCCCCATTGATAATCGGGAATTCTGCATCTGGAGAGAAGCCAAAATCTGGCTCTGGAAGACCGACATGTTTGAAATAGTAGTCCATGTCAGCCCAACCTGATTCTTCATCCGTTCCGACTACAAAACGCACGCGCTTAGAAACTGGAAGTCCTAAGTCTTTAATGATCTTCAAACCATAGTAGCAAGCCATTGTAGGCCCTTTATCATCAGATGAGCCACGCGCATAGAGCTTGCCATCGATAATTTCTGGTTTGTAAGGGTCTGTCTTCCAACCACTACCTGCAGGCACGACGTCCATATGGGCAAAGATCCCAAGCTCTTCTTCTCCTTCACCAAAGGTAAAGTGACCGGCATAATTGTCCACATTCTTGGTCTCATAGCCATCACGCTTAGCAATTTCCAAGAATTTTTCAAGAGCTTTTACAGGACCAGGTCCAAAAGGATGCTCTGCATCTGCCTTGCTATCATCGCGTTCCGAATTGATTTCCAAGAGGCTATATAGGTCAGCCATCATCTCTTCGCGACGTTTTTCTACTTCTGCTTTAAAATCAACTGTTGTCATGAATTCCTCCTCTATCTTTTATTTGCTAAATGGCCTAGCGTTTTTCAATAATTTCGTCTACTGGCAAGCGGTAGCTAGGTTCTACCTTCTCAGCAGCATAGCCGACCGTAATCAAGACTTCCGGACGGAAACGCTCTTCGATTTCCAATACTTCATTGATTTTTGATTTATCAAATCCCAAAATAATATTGGTTCCAATACCTTGGTCCGTCAAAGCAAGTACCAAGTTCATAGCCACAAGACCGGCATTCAAAGCCAAGTAATCACTTGTTTGTTGGGCATCATAGCGAGCAAATTCAGCAGGAAGATTTTGCATAAAGTATTGCAACTGCTCATCTGTGAAGTTCTTAACCCCACCGACACGCGCAATCTTGCGAGCCCGTTTTTGCAAATCGGTATCTGTAAAGAGGGCGATGGTCACAGGCGCTTCCATGACTTGATCGTAGTTTGCACCATAGGCTAATTTTGCCAATTCTGCATTTTTTTGACGAACGACCACAAATTTCCAAGGTTGGCTATTGTGAGCACTTGGAGCTAAGGTCGCAATTTCGATAGCTGTCCGTACATCCTTTGGATCGACCGGCTGGTCTGTAAAATGCTTGATCGCATGACGTTTTTTGTTGAGTTCTAGGAATTTCATAGTCAACTTCCTTTTCTAATTCTATTACCTCTATTTTAACACAAAATGAAAGAGCTTGCAGGGTTTTTTCATTTATCCTATTCTTTTAAACCCGTATAGATTGCTAGGACTAAAATTGCGATCATAAAAAGAAAGAAAAATAGGAACTGCAGTTGCCATAGTTTTTTCAGTCTTATATTCTCTTTTATATTTGCTTGTTCACTTTCTGCATCTTTTTCTACTTCTGCTCGAGCTTGGCTGCTTAGCTTTTCTTCACTTTTATCTTTGCTAAACTCCACTGCTCTTCTGTGACTAGCAAAATAGGCCTCCGCTTCCCTGATGACTTTGCTAAGATTTTCCTCCGTCAGCAGATTAGGAAAACCATTGATCATCCAATTGTTTTTCTTATCTGGTTTATCTGGCTTCATAACACGAAGAGCAAAGTGTCGTCCAACCAAGCTAATTGAAAATCTCGCATCATAATATGCAGAAAGAACTGAAAAATCAACGCCATAAAAACTATTAGACTTGACCAGTTTGTTCGCTTCAATAAAAGAAACATCCTTTGTAAACGTCGATCGGATTATCTTTTGTACTTGAGAAATATTCTCTTCAACTGTAGCAGGATCAAGAGGGAGCCTTAAACAAGAAAGCGTGACGGTAGAAGCATTCTTTTTTAGCTTCCCTTCTAGACTATCTTTAAACCAATCCAAGAAAGAAGTCATATTGGATACGGTTAAATCAATATGCTGTTGAAGTGGAAAGGATTGGCTTTCTATGCTAGAAGCCATTGGATCTATCTCTTCTAGGACAAACTGCTGACCCGCTATCTCAAGGCTAAAAAAAGCCGGATAATGAGGCAACAGACAAGTAAAGACAACCCTAAATGGCTCATTTTTTTCAAATGGTCTTCTCCAGAGGTCAATTTTTGCTATTCCCTCAAAGGTAGATTCTATCATTCTTTTAAGGAGGAAACGCTTTTTTAAGAGATTATCAGGAGTCAGTGCTTCAGAAAACATAAGGCCAGGTTGATTCAGATAAGCTTTGATCTTTGCAAAGCTATCCCTAAAATGATCTCGATCATATAAAAACTCCATCCCGAATCTTTCAGGACCCCAGAGGAGTGATACATCGTTACCTTCAACCATAATATTTATTGTTGTCTTATACTCTGCAAGATGAATCTCAAGAATAAAAGTCGGACCATAAGCGCTCCGGGCCGTCGTTTCTATGTCTACAATTTCGAAATGCTCACCAAAAACTTGTCGAAGGGCTTGTCGGATATCATTTACAACAAGCTCTCTATGTTGATCAACAGTTAATCCCATTTCTCTGTTTCTTACCCCTTATGCGTTTTTATAGACTGAAGGAAAGCATTAGCCTCCTTTAGATAGTCGTGTTGTTCAATCAAGGAAGTTAGGAGTTCATTGTTATGACCTCGATAGTTATCCTCGCGTCTCAGTTCTTCGTACATCTCAATAAAGGGAAGGCCCTTGTCCTTGGCATCTTGGAGCTCTGCTTCATAGTCATAAGCCACCTTACGAAAGTGCAGGTTGGTCACCCCATCTTCTTCAACATCGATCAGCGCATACTGGGCCCTATGGTTTTGTAGGGGCATCCAGTCAAAATAAGGCATGCCAATGGTGCCGGGGTTGATAATTTGCTGGCCCTGACTACCATAGCGGAGCAACTGCTTGTGGACATGACCGTAGATGGCCAGATCTGTCTGGTCATCCAGCAATTGATCAAAGTTCTCCGTCGCATTTGCTGGACGCAAGTCTCCACCATAATTCTTTTCTGGCAAGTTGTGGCTTAGTGAAAAGCGAATGCCATTGACCTCCTTCTTCTCCACTAGTGGAAGCGAGCGAAGCCAATCGATCCGCTTAGGATCTAGTCCTTCCATGAGGTACTGAGTGAGACGAAGAAGCTGGATCTCCTGTGGATCCTCAAGACCGTACTCGCCATCCAAAGCCTCTAGGACACAATCGTCCCAATTTCCACGAACAGCTGCCGTGATAGGAATCGCATCCAGCAAGTCAAAAAGGTCCTCTCGTCCAGGTCCCGGTAGCAAAATGTCCCCTAAAAGCCAGTATTCCGTCGCGCCTAGAGCACGCGCATCCGCAATCACTGCCTCCAGGGCTCTTGTATCTCCGTGGATATCAGATAAAATAGCGATTCGATGGTTCATAACTACTCCTTTATGGATTGAAAATTCTGTGTGCATTAAGTATAACAAAAACTCCCTTAAAACGCGAAAACCATCCACATTAATATGAATGGTTTAGACTATATTATAATTAGGTTCTAGAATGAACTAGATATCCCCTTCATCATCGGCTTCTTCATCAATAACCTCAACATTCAAGTGACCATCATCTAGGTATTCTTCCTTAGTTATTTCACCACTTTGAAACAAGAATTTTTTATTGAGGTTTGTTAACAATTCATCGGCATCATCCAGTAAGACTTCAAGTCGTCTAAGTCCCCAAACAGTCTCGAGAATCCCATTCGTATAAGAATTATTTTCTGAAGATTCAATAGAATGTATTTGACTTTCTAAAAGCTCAAGATTAGTTTTTAATTGGTCAACACTTGAATCCCAATCTGATTGAATATCTTCGATAAAATCATCTAAGTCCTCCCGATTAAGGAGTTCTCCATTAAATTTATCATTTAATGACGAACAAACCTGATACAATTTTTCCAATATTTCTTTCATTTTCAAATGTTCCTTCCCAATGCATTCTTTGTTTTCACATCATTAAATCTCATCCGAGTCAGTCACTTTACATAGTATATCAAGTCTATAGGAAAAAATGTGATAACACCCTGGTTACCACATTTTAATCATTAAGGCTACAGTTTAACAATGACTTGCTCTCGGCCTGCAAATTCAGCAATTTTTATTAAAACATCTTATTACTTTCAAAGTATTTAAAAATCTTATTGC
Organism: Streptococcus parasanguinis; assembly: GCF_040908565.1. GTDB lineage: Bacteria > Bacillota > Bacilli > Lactobacillales > Streptococcaceae > Streptococcus > Streptococcus parasanguinis_AC. The sequence continues at coordinate 48,146 of NZ_JBDGEA010000004.1, forward strand.
AATTCAATAAGTCCCAATTTGTTGAGAGTAACAGCTCTAAATTGAGCTAAACTATTTAATATTTAGTTTTAAGAACAATATATGACTAATTTTCAAACTAAAATGAATCATAATAAAAAGAATTATTCTGAGAAATTTTATCCAAAAATTCCTTTAGGTTCTTAGAAATTTCTACATCATAGTAATAAATAATACCTGCATTCTCTTCACCTATTCCAATAGAAATCATGGAAGACTCATTCCCCTCAAAAAAAATTAACTTATTATCCTCAAATTCTTCATAAATCTCAATGTCAGGATAAAATTCGTAATCATTTTGTCTTAATCTAAAATCTAGAATGGATTTAGGGTCCATCACACGGTTAATATTATCAATTTGACTACTCAAAAATCCATAACCTACCTCTTTATAAAATTCTTTTAACATATCAGGAAACCTAATTCTTAATTGCATTTCAACATCATTACAATCATCCATATCAACAGGATAAAACTTATTCTGAACATTATTTTTAATATCTTCAAACATAATAAACTCCTTACTTAAACAATTTATTAGCTGGTGAACCTGATTTATGAATACCTGCTTGGTGTTCATTAGGAAATTTAGCTGGGTGGATATTCCACCATTCGTTGTTACCACCATATGAATTTTCAATAATATGGTGCGTATCATATTTACTACCAGCTCTTCTTACTACATTACCATTCTTACCAATAACATCTTCAGTATACTTTGGCCAATTTTGGCCAGTATTTTCTTACCATTCTTTGATTACACCGTTGAAGTTCCGAACTTTATTGGAAAGCGCTTCTGCTCCTGCTGCAATAGTTTTGTCCTTCACATTTGAAGCACGGTTCTTGAAATGTTCAAAAGCTTCTCCAGCTTGAACCTTGACATCACCACCCTTGGTCTTAACATCTGTCCAAGTTGTTTTGACACGATCTTTAATGCTAGCCTTAAAGCTAGTCGCTTCCCCACTGCGGATGTTGACATTGGCTGCTTGACTTGCTCGGTAGGATTTGTATTTATTTCCGAGGTGACCAATGGTACGACCAACTATTAAATTGATACATAAGTGTTAGAGGAATAAGTCTAGTATAACAAAAACTATTAAAAAATGAGAAAACCATCCAAAATTAGTTGGATGGTATAGAAAATATTAAAATTACGCTTGTAGAGAAAACTAGATTTCACCTGAATCATTTTCTTCATCATCTACAATCTCTACATTCAAGATGCCATCGTCAAGGTATTCTTTTTTAGTAATTTCACCACTATGATACATAAATTGCTTATTCAATTTTATTGACGATTGCTTAAACTCTGAAAAACTATCTGCTAAACCATCTAGAGCCAAAAGGACATCTACAAAACCAGTTGTATAATCTTGATCTTTTGATGAAGAAATCTTATCTTTCTTTTTGTCTAACAAGGTAATTCCATTTTTTAATTGCTCCAAGTAATCTTCTATTTCATTCTCACAAGCTTTTAAATCAATAAGATATTCAGAATTATCTATATGCTGTTTAATATTTAATTGTTCAAAAAAATCGATATATTGTCTTATTAGTTTGCTTACTTCAATCATTTATTTAGTCTCCGCCCTGCTCCGGCACTTCAATGATTTTCTAATCCACTTATATGATTTCTAAAATTTCTTTCATAATGAACTACTTCGATCAATTTGATCTGAAATTTTAAGTAGTATATCGCATAATTCTTCAAAGTCCAAAGCGAGATTGCGTACACCCACTATTAACTGTGAAATCGCCTCTCTATCTATCTTTTTATCTTGTGTTATAGAATTGGCTAACTTTTCATTTCCTTTTTTAAGCCAATCTACATGATTTGGAATGTAGTCTGATAAATAGTCTGCAAAGTCACCTAGATCGTCTACTGGAAACTTCACCACGGATTGACTTGTTTGAATCAATGAAATATTTTCAAAGACCTTATTCAATTCTTTCTCAATTGTCATTTTATTCTTCTTCCTTGTCTAATTCCTTCTTCAGTTTTTCTTAAATTAATTGAACCATCTAAATTAATAACTTGACTAATTTTCCCGTTTCTACTAAATACCTCCAAATGGTCTTTATGCATACCATCTAAATATATCTGATCACCTTTTTTAAGCCCAGGAATACTCTTATCTACCACTTCATAAATAGTTTGTCCATCATATCGTTTCTTTGTCTTTCTCAACGAATTTTTTAACTGTTCACCAAAATCTGTCTCAAAAAATTCTTGCATATTATTAACTGGAGTAGGGATCGATCTTCCCCCACCTCTTCCTTCAAATGCCTCAATCTTCTGTTTGTGATCAACTGAGATTTGTTGGATGCGATCGGCGAAATCATCTATCTTCGTTGAGACGTTAGACTTTGGTAGATTAACATTTCCATCCCCTGCAAGAGCAAGGGCAGGTTGACGTTGATTTCCAATGGAATCTATCATGTTTTGAACGTTTTGTCGACCTGTTTCCATCGCATCATTGAAGTTCCGAACTTTATTGGAAAGCGCTTCCGCTCCTGCCGCAACGGTTTTGTTCTTCACATTCGAAACACGGTTCTTGAAGTGTTCAAAAGCTTCTCCAGCTTGAACCTTGACATCACCCACCTTGGTCTTAACATCTGTCCAAGTTGTTTTGACGCGATCTTTAATGCTAGCCTTAAAGCTAGTTGCTTCCCCACTGTGGATGTTGACATTGGCTGCTTGACTTGCTCTGTAGGATTTGTATTTATTTCCGAGGTGACCAATGGTACGACCAATCATTTGACTGGTTGCTAGGTTCGTCAAGGCCATCTGAGGGTCTTCCACAAAGTCGTGCCCAAACTGGGCAGTATCATAGACATTTGCTCCCATATGAGCAAATTTTTCAGCTGCAAGAAGGGACTCTGAAGCTGTTTTACCAACTACCTTTGTAGCAGTTGTCAACCCACCAGACAAAAGTGTTGTTACAGCTTCTGCTCCAGCCCACCAACGTTGCTCTGTAGAGAGAACTTCTCCAGAGATCGTCTCTCCTTTGGCTGTACGATAAAGAGCTTCTCCTCCAACGAGTGCTGTCCCAGCTCCATATGCTAATGGAGCAAGAGTTCCCCCAGAGGCAAAGGTCCCCACAACTAGTAAACCAACTCCAAGGACCTTGACTCCCGTTTCCACCCAACCAAGCCATTGTTCATTGTCTTTAGCAAAGGTGGATTTCATCCGTTTGTATTCACCCATTTCGGTTGGATAGAAAGCATCCATTAACTCCCGATCACTTAAGTCCTTAAGTTTATTATACGTATCTCTATCAGATTTTTCAAGTTCTTTAAGGTGCTCCTTAGCCACTTTGAGCTTATCTTTATATTTAGCAGCTGCTGCTGGTATCGGACTCTTGTCACTATTTAAGATATCAGACAAAGTGAAATGTTTAGTTTCGGTTGTAGTTTGCTGAACCATCCCACCTGTTCCATTATAAACAACTTTTGTAGTAGTTTCTTTATAAGACAAATGGTCAGATTTGTATTGATTTTTTCCCTCATTGACCTTGTTGAGGGCCTCCATAGCATCTTCTAATCCACCGATGTACTTGTTTTCTATATTTTGTACGATCTCAGTGTGAACTTCCTTTAAGGCTCTCATAATTTTTAAAACCTTATGTTCCGCATCTAGAAAGTCACTTTCTGGCATGTCTTTTCCTAAGGTCCCTTCACCTTGAGCGACATAGAGGTCTTCAACTTGATTCGTTTTAACAATCTCAGTAGCATTTTTTATATCTCTCAACAAGTCAACAACCTGTTGAACATTATTCTCGCCCCAGCCTAGGTTATCACCTTTTTCAAAGTCACTTTTATTTGTATAATACTCTGTCATCAAGCACCTCCCTTATCGGTCCGTCCACTGTAGAGGATAGCATCTTCTGATTTTGGACCTTTATAGTCCGGTTTAGTCTGACTTTCTTTGATATTTTCTTTAGTAAGTTCAAAAGCCTGTTGGGGATCCTGTTCCAGAGCTTTTTTTGTTTCTGGATCAATAGTTGGATCTACTAAGGCTGCATTGACGATGTCTGCTGCTAGGAGTTTGTCTGTGTCAATCATGGCTCGATAGGTTGTTTGGATATGATTGTACATCAACTCTGTTAAGGATTGGAAGGTTTGAGCTTTAGCTGTAAACCGACTCAGTTGCAATTCACCTAAACGTGATTGAAGAGATCCTTCCTTACAAACTGCGGGTACTTTTTCTACCAACTCTTGTAACTGAGTTGTCAAATCCATGGTGCTCATGACCAATTCACGCGCAGCTAATAAAAGTTCTTCTTGTTCTGTCAAGGAAATACTAATCTTTGGCATGGTTCAATCCTCACTTTCAATTGCTTGATCACTTCTTTTTCCATTACTTCTGTACTGACAGACCGAATCCGTTGTTCCAGCATATCGTACTGATAAAGACCTGAAGGAGCATCCAAATATAGATAAGCTGTCGAGCGTTTCTTATAAGAATAAGTCATCACAGTTAATGCAGGTCTTTGACCGTAATAAATCAATAAGCGCTCATCAGAATACGGTTCCCAAGAAGAAGCATTAGGATTTCCTTCTCTCTGGGGATTTTGAGCACTCAAAAAATCATGAAGCTGTATCGTCATCCCAAGGAACTGAAAACTATGAATCCGATTAAGGGTGTATGCATTTTCCCCAACCCGTTCAATAACGATATGGTACCAACGATTCGAATCGACCAACTGTGCACAGTAAAATTGCTGATCCACTTCACAGTGGGAAAAAGCCTTTTGGTACTGATCCAGATAGATTCCTCTAGCCATACAGGCTTCAGTCGGCTCATCATTCTCATCAATCAAGTCCATGGAGCGCAAATCTTCAAAACCTTTCTCTAGGACTTCTTTTAACTGTTCTAATTTCTCTTTCCCTTCAACTTCAGGAAGAGGAAGGAGAAAGAGATCTTCACTATAACCATCATTTGTAATCATATGCAATGCATATAATGCTTCAATTGAAAAAATCATACGCTATCTATTTCCTTGATTCTCTTTGCGTCTTTTATGTGATAAAAGAGTGTTTCTAAACCATCTGCTGCTTCGTGTAACTTACCAACTGCATCCGCAAAGTCTGCTTGATATTGCTGGATAAAATCTTTAAGACCTAGATATTTTTCTTTGGTTTCACCAGACCAAAGTGATTCCTTTTGGCCTAAAGCACTCACTTGCGATGGGATGGTGGAATTGATTAGATTATGAACACTATTCAGTTGTTCAATCAATGCCCTTAACTCACTATCCTCATAATGAACAGTATCATGAGTAAAACGTGACTCGATATCATTAATATTTGTATTCATATGCTAAAACCATCCTCTCGCCAGTTCTGACCAATCTTCTTCTATTCCTAGTCTATCCCAACCTTTTTTGCCTTTGTTGTACTCTGCTTTTACAGATTCCATCTGAGAATTTAGTGAGGCAATTTGCGCAACTAACTCATTATATAGATCTACAAAAGAAGCATTCGAATCATTTACAAAATCAACGTAATCTTGCAATTTATCACGATTTGTTTTTAACTTACTGGAAGCATTATCCAAATAAGCATATCCAGCGTGACCATCAATCTTATCTATAATCCCTTTCGTATACTCGATATACTCGTCCATTTCTGAGGTCGAGCGTTTATGGTCAAGATTACAATTTTGTATTCCATCACGCACTCTTTTATATATATCTCGTTTCGATTTTAAACTATCGTACTGACTTTTTAAGGATGCGTCACTTGCCATAATATCTCCTACCTTTCTTGTATATTGTATTAGTTTATCATATTTGAAGCATCATTTATAGAATCAACCCTTATTTTTTACCAATATAAACATATGGCAATTATCTGTTTATTTTAACCTAAAAAGGATAAGTAACTTCCTTACTTATCCCTTATATCTATCCTTTTTTAACTTCGAAATCGTCTCTTTTATTTAACTTTTCTTGCACCGCCTCCGCGACTGCTCGTGGGATGCCGACTGTGACGATCTCATCCACAGTGGCCTCTTTTATCTTGGTCAGTGACTTGAAGTGCTTCATCAGCAACTGCTTTCGTTTTGGTCCCAAGCCTTCGATGCCGTCCAGCTGAGAAGAAAAGGAATTCTTGGAACGTAGCTGGCGGTGGAAGGTGATGGCAAAACGGTGGACTTCATCTTGGATCCGTTGGAGGAGGAAAAATTCCTGTGAGGTGCGCGAAAGTTCAATGATTTGGAGAGGATCGCCAAAGAGCAATTCATGGGTTTGGTGCTTGTCATTTTTTTGTAGGCCTGCAATGGGAATATCCAGCCCTAACTCCTCTTGAATGACTTGCTTAGCGATATTAACCTGGCCCTGACCACCATCGATAACGATCAGATCAGGTGGCGTCAGGCCATCCCGCATGACACGGCTGTAGCGTCTGCGAATGACCTCCCGCATGCTGGCATAGTCATCTGGTCCGACGACGGTCTTGATCTTGTACTTGCGATAGTCCTTTTTGCTTGGCTTCCCATTGATAAAGACCACCATGGCTGAAACCGGACTGGTCCCCATGATGTTAGAGTTGTCAAAAGACTCAATGCGTACAGGAGTTGGAATTTGCAGGAGTTTTCCAAGGTTTTCAATAGCACCTTGGGTCTTTTCCATGGATTTTTCAAGGAGATTGAACTTCTGCTCCAGACTGACACGCGCATTCTTGATGGCCAGATTGACCAACTGCTTTTTTTCCCCGCGCTGGGGCTTGAGGACCTTGGTATCTACAAGGGCCTTGACCGCTTCCTCATCGATATCTTGAGGGATCAGGATTTCATTGGGGATCAGGTGGGATTTCTCCTGGTAAAACTGGCCCACATAGGTCAAGAAATCCTCGTCTGGATCATTGTAGTAAGGGAAGAGATTGACGTCGCGCTCGATCAACTTGCCCTGGCGGACAAAGAAGACCTGCACACACATCCAGCCCTTGTCCACGTAGTAGCCAAAGACATCCCGGTTCTGCAAATCTTTGGCCATGACCCGCTGTTTGGTCCGCAGGGTCCCGATAGCCTGGATCAGATCCCGGTACTCGGCCGCCCGCTCGAATTCCATGTTTTGCGCAGCGGTATTCATCTTGAGCTTGAGCTCATCTATAATCTTGTCATCCTGCCCTTTAAGGAAATCAGAAACCTCCTGGGCCATACCCTTGAAATAGGCCTCATCCTTATGGCAGACCGTGTGGGCCATACACTGCCCTAAATGGTAATAAAAGCAGACCTTAGAAGGCGGATTGGTACACTTGCGGAATGGGAAAATCCGATCCAAAAGTCGCTTGATCTCATTGGCCGCCCCAACATCCGGATAGGGGCCGAAATAGAGGCCACCATCCTTTTTGACCTGGCGCGTGATGATGAGGCGCGGATAGCGCTCGTTGGTAATCTTGATGAAGGGATAGGACTTATCATCCTTGAGCATGATATTGTACTTGGGCTTGTTCTCCTTGATGAGGTTGATCTCAAGAAGCAAGGCTTCAATATTGGACTCAGTGACGATAAACTCAAAATCCACAATCTCAGATACCAGCGCTTCCGTCTTGGTATCGTGGCTCCCTCGGAAATAGGACCGCACCCGATTGCGAAGATTCTTAGCCTTCCCCACATAGATGATGGTACCGTTCTTATCTTTGTGAATGTAACAGCCCGGACTCGTCGGCAAGAGCTCGAGCTTTGATTTAATCAAGTTGTTCATACCCTCTATTATAGCAAAAAAGAGAGGTCTAGCACTTAGCCAACCTCTCTATAATCTACTAAATTAATTGATTTTTTTAACGAAATAAGATCTGAAAAATGTCCGATCCAAATTGAACTTGTATTCTTCATTCTTCTTATAAAACCTTATAGCACCCCTTGGCATAACCGCAAGGAATGTAGCCTGCTTGGTATAAAGCATACAACACATCAAAAAATGATGACTCAGCTTGGGGTATCTCTTTTTTGATGGTTAAGTAAATTGCCAAGCCAACAATATCAAATTTAATCTGATCTTTCATGGATTCTAGAAGTTTACTATCTGCAATCAGGTTATCTAATCGTACTTCAATTACAGGAATGATTTCCTCTTTTGCACTTATTGCCAGTGAATTCCAGTGTTTATACATATCACTATGATTTTTAGAAAGATAAGCACTAAAATCCCCATCTTTCTCTAATACAAAATTCTCCCACTTCAAACTATTGATACTCTTCTCCGCATCTTTGAGAGTCTTTAACTGAATGATTGGTAAATTTATAGCTCTTTCTTCTTTCAAAAAGTCTATATTTTTTAGTGCATTGATCACATCATCATAGATCTTCATATTTATCCCCTTTCAATTACCTTATCTTTTAGATTTGTAATTTCTAATCCACTACTCTGAGATTTTAATTAGTTTCTTACTTGTCCCAAAGTGGTGAAGAGCATGCATGCCTCGTCAACTATCAAATAGTTTCTCTCCTTGTGTTCTACTTTCTCTATTATAGCAGAAAAGAGGGATCTAAAAGGATCCCCCTTTGATAATACTTATCCTTTAAGATTGGCCATCTGGAAAAGCGGAATCACATAAGGAACAATAGACATCAGGATAGTGAATAGCACGAAGAACCAGAACCAGAAGGAAGCGAGGGCACGCTGGAAAACTCCTGGCTGTGGTTTATTGGCCTGAATATAAGCCTTGATAGCTGGCCATTTGGTCGCAAGAACCACTATCATGACAATGGAACCAATGGCTAAAACGCCGATTTGGAGCCAACTTGCTAATCCTTCATCCACGTGATAAGCCACATAGTGCAAGCCTTGGGAAATGACAAAGTTGTTGAATATGTGATAGAAAATAGCCCACCAGATATTGTACTCAAAAGCAATGTAGCCGAATCCTAGACCAATGATACCCGCGAAGAAGAGCTGGTCAAAATTGGCATGGAAGAGGCCGAATAAAATAGCCGTCATGACAATGGCAAAGATTTTTCCAAATCGCTCCAAGCCTCGCAAGCCAGCCCCACGGAAGAAGAATTCCTCTGTGATAGGACCAAAAAAGCCAGCATACAAGAGCATGGTCCAAGATCGCTCAATCGTATCTCCTAGATCTGGTGTTGGAGAATGAAGGCCAATGGTCTCAAACATGCGCTCAATCACTTGTGTCATCACAGATGAAAAGACTTGAGAAAAGCCAAGAAAGGCGAGAAGAATAAAGAAGACTGAAAGTGTCATCTTACGTCCCTTATGCTTAAGATCATATTTATAAAGGGCCTTCTTGCGATAGGCATTAAAAAGAAAGAGTCCAATGGAAATAGAGATGAGGTAGGGAATACCAGCCCAAACATTCAGGGCGTTTAGTTTCTCCGTTACTTGACTTGGATCTTTTCTGAGAGAGCCTGAAAAGATCATGCCTAGGAGCACTTCCCACAGGACGGTTACTAAGGTCATTACCAAGAGATAAATGGCAAGTGTCCCAGAATACCTTCCTATATCTTTTTTAGGGTCTAATAATCTGTTATATTGGTTCATTTCTTCCTCCTAGAAAATAGATAAAAACTCGCACAGACTACTTCGTATAAGACAAAGAAAATCAAAAAGGCATGCATAAAGTAGTCTTCTGGTAATGCAAGAATAATCGAATCCACGCGTGGATCAAAGAGCCAAGTATTGTCCCCAGCAAATAAGACCTGATGAAAAAGCGTAAAGAATTGATCAAAGCCAATGATGACAGCCATCACCGCAACCATTACCGGTAGGAGCATCATCCAAAAAAATAGACCACGGTACAAGACAAGATAGCCTTTTTTGACGACTGTCCGCATAAACTGGATAAAACCAGGTAGAGTCACCAAGAAAACGACCGTCACCAAATGAAACAAGTATTTGACGGCTTCAAAATGGTGCAAGCCATTTTTGGAAGAGGGGAATTGAGGCATCTTCAACACCCATTGAAAAGGATTGGTCAAGTAGTTCATCAAGACATTGAAATTCTTCATGATGACAGATGCCGAAAAACCAGTCCGACTTTGAATCCCCAACCAATGAATCTCCAGCGGATAGATGGCCCAGGCTAGAGCAATGGTGAGAAGAATCGCAGCTGATAGGATGAAGAAGATTTGGTTTATGGATCTCAAACTTCTAAGCATCAAAATCCCACTCCTCTAGACTAGAAACGACATGTGTCGGTGCAATTGGTAAGGTTGGCACTTCTTCTGGTTTGGTAAAACCAGTCGTCACCAGAAGGGTCGGAATCCCATTGTCAATACCAGCACGAATATCTGTTAGATAATTATCCCCTACCATAACGACCTCTTCTCTTTCAAGACCCAGGTGTTCAATAGCCTTATCCATGATGATGGCCTTTGGTTTCCCAATGATCACTGGCTCCACCCGTGTTGCTGCTTCGACAAGAGCAATTAGAGATCCTGCACCCGGCAACAAGCCACGCTCTGTTGGAATATTGAGGTCAGGGTTGGTCCCGATAAAGTGGGCCCCTTTTTGAATCGCCAAGGTTGCTTTAGCAAACTTCTCATAATCCACTTGCCAATCCAGTCCAATCACAACATAATCAGGTGCTTCTTCATCGATGATATAGCCAGCTTCTTTAATAGCATCTTTGAGCCCCGCTTCTCCGATCACATAGACTTTTTTGCCCAAGTTTTGGTCATTCATGTAGTCAATGGTCGCAAGGGTAGCTGTATAGATAGTCGAAACTGGGGTTTCAATATTGAAATGAGTGGCCAGCATATCCCGAACAGTCTCTGGTGTGCGGGTTGTGTTATTGGTGACAAAGAGATAGGGAATCTCACGCGCCTGCAATTCATGAACAAAAGCTTCTCCTGCAGGAATTCGTGATTTTCCTTTGTAAATAGTGCCATCCAAATCAATCAAATAGCCCTTATAGTGCATTTATTCTTCCCTTTCTGTGTTAGCTTCTTCATGCAACTTCTCTGCATCGACTCGTCCACCAGACCCATACAAGAGCAAGGCTCCAGCATAGAGGATAAATTGTAAAATCAAACCTGTAAAATTGATTCCTTGACTTCCTGATTGGGTAAACAAGAAGGAAGCCACCATGAGGATGACAATGGTCAATAACAAGCCTATTACGGTTGCCTGATCCACGCTGATTTGATAAACCGTGCGCTTGGTGCTCCGATTTTTCCCGTCAGACTTAGTTTCTGGTTGCAAATTCTCCACAAAATCCGTCACTAAGGTCGCAGCGAGGCTGACTGTTGTGCTAAAGAGCACGCCTTGAGACAAGCGGTGATAGAAATTGGACCAGAAGGATCCTGATTGGCTAGTAATCCCAATCGAGAAGATCATGACCGGTAAAAGAAAGGCCAAGGTGAAATGGATCCAGACCCGATACCAGCGTACATCTTCTCTTAAAAAGCGACTAAAACTATCTAAATTCAAGCGATAGCGGAAAAATTTATAAATTTCCTCTACCAGGATGATGCCCAAAGCACAAAGAGTCAAGAGCCAATCTCCCAACATGTACAAAGGGTTCTTTTGACGCTTGGCATAGGCCACAACCCGTTTTTGATAGCTTTCAAGCTCCTGTTTTTTATTTTTTAATCTTCTACTTTCCATAAGTCCAACCCTTTTCTTCTACTTTTTCCCACTCGATTTCAGCTTGGGCATTGATCTGACCATCTGAGCTAATTTGGTGCTGAGTTTTCAAGCCCTCTTGTTCATATTGAGAGGTGATGAGACCTCCTGCTAGCACTTCTTTGACATATTTTAGATGAACTTTTTTAGGGATATGATGGGTCAAGAAATCTGCTCCCATCACCTCAAAAACCCAGTCCAAGTACTTGCTATTGTTGACATGTCCGTTCATATCCAAGTCGTAAAACCGAACCCGGTATTCTTGTTCGACGCCGCCTTCTAATTCTTTGAAACGGGGACCACGGAGCATGGTTTTTGAAAACTCAGAGTCAAAGGCATCCGTGATTTCACTCATAACAGGATGAACCTTGCGTGTATCCCGATCCATCAAGACAAAGGTCGCGACCATCTCAATGATGGTATTTCCTGCTTCGTCCTTGATGTTAAAGGCCCGGTAGCAGAAAAGACGATTGTGACTCTTGGCATAGGTTTCGATGGTGATTTTCTCATCAAAAACAGGGAGACGCTCGATCTTCATATTGTAATCCGTGATAATCCAGACTAGATTGTAGTTCTCTAAAATGTACATATCACTCATACCCAGCTCAATCGATTGCATGCCCGATACCTGTAAAGACAGCAAGATCAATTGGGGAATCTTAATATAACCGTTGACATCGCTCATATCAAACGGAATTTTCATGCTGTATTCAAATGTTTTTGCCATTTTCTACTCCAAAATAAACTTCTCTGCTACAGTGTCTCCTAAAAAGAGACCTTTCTTGGTCATTTGTACAATGTCCTTGTCAGGTACCAAAAGGCCCTGCTGGGTCAATTCCTCAACCACTGGTCCATATTGTTGGTCAAAATTCACACCAAACTTTTCTTCAAAACGCTTCTTGGAAACACCTGTTTTCTTACGTAGTCCTAGAAACATCTCTTCTTCCATCATTTCTGTCTTCGTCAGATGTTCTTCTTGGACACGCGCATTTCCCTTATCAACAGCCTGCATATAGTGACGGATAGGCCCATGATTCTTGTAGCGAATCCCATCGACATAGCCGGATGCTCCAGCTCCCAATCCATAATACTCGGCATTGTCCCAATACATGAGATTGTGCCGACTTTCAAAACCAGGCTTGGAGAAATTAGAAATTTCGTAATGCTCAAAGCCCGCTCGCTCCAACTCCTGAATAATGTATTCAAACATCTCTGCCTCCAGCTCCTCTTTTGGTAGAGGAAGCTTGCTCCGTCTCATGCGATTCATAAAAACTGTGTGATTCTCCAGAATCAAGCTATAAAGACTCATATGGGGAATGTCGAGGGCAAGGGCCTTCGCAACATTTTCCTTGACCTGGTCCATGGTTTGTGTCGGAAGCGCATAGATGAGGTCAATCGAAATATTGTCAAAACCAGCCAGCTTCAAACGCTCGATATTGTCATAAATATCCTGCTCTTGGTGGCTTCGACCAATCTTCTTGAGCAAGCGATTATCAAAAGTCTGCACGCCCAATGAAACCCGATTAACCGGCGAATCTTTCAAGACCGCAATCTTATCTGGATCCAAATCACCAGGATTGGCCTCGATCGTCAGCTCTTCCATCTGAGACAGATCAAGCGACTTGGTCAGCTCCTTGAGCAGATAGGCTAGCTGATCTGCAGATAAGGCTGTCGGTGTCCCACCCCCAATATAGAGAGTCCGTAAGTGTGTGATTTCTTCCCGACGAAATTCTTGGATCAAATGATCCAAATAAGCATCGACCGGTTGGTTCTTAATAAAGACCTTCGAAAAATCACAATAAAAACAAATCTGGGTACAAAATGGGATGTGGACATAAGCGGACGTTGGTTTTGTATGCATACCTTTAATTATACCATAAAATCCCCCCGAGTCCGAAAAGAAAAGGGAGTAAGAAGCAAGGAATTCCTTGACAATAACGAATAAAAGGAATAGAATAAATCTAATCATATTCGGAGGTAAGGAGATATGAACAACTAAGTTTCGTTAAATAAAATACTTTATTTAGTGGACTGCTTGTTCTATCTCTTTTTGTGTACCCTCTCACCTATTCTCCAACCATTTGTTGGCTAAATAAGGTCTTTTTCTGCTTGGGTTCCACATGAATACAGCTCTACTAAATAGGTAGAGCTGTTTTTTGTACCAGTAGAAAGGAATCTTATGCTAAAACTATCCCACCTCACCATCCGACATACAAAAGATTTACGCGATCTGGTTCGAGATCTTTCACTGACCATTCATGAAGGAGAAAAAGTTGCTATTATTGGCGAAGAAGGGAATGGAAAATCTTCCTTACTTCAGGTCCTCATGTCCCCAAAATCTCTACCAGATTATCTGACCATAGAAGGAGAAATCACCACTTCCTTTCACTCCTATGCCTATATTCCCCAAACTTTACCAGAAGCATTGAAGAGAAAAACCTTGGAAGAATATTTTTTTGGAGAGGACGAGCTAGACTATGCTACCCTCTACAGACTGGCAGATCAATTGCATTTTAATAGCGAGCGCTTTACAAGCGATCAAACTATCGGAAGTCTATCTGGAGGAGAAGCCCTCAAAGTCCAACTGCTTCACGAACTTTGTTGTCCTCATGAATTGCTATTTTTAGATGAACCTTCAAATGATCTGGATTTGGAGACCTTGGACTGGCTCCAGCAGATGATCCAAACGAGTCCCCAAACCATCATATTTATTTCCCATCATGAGGATTTTTTGACTCAGACGGCGGATACCATCATTCACCTCAGACAGATCAAACACCGCAAGGAAGCTGAAACCATTGTAGAGCACCTAGGTTATCAAGACTATAGTAGCCAGAGGGAACAACAATTTAAGCAACAGTCTCAGCAAGCGGCCAACGATCAACGAGCCTACCAAAAAACAATGGAGAAGCACCGTCGCGTCCGTCAGCAAGTCGAAACATCCTTACGAAACACTAAGGATAGCACTGCTGGACGTCTCCTAGCAAAGAAAATGAAGTCCCTCCTCTCACAAGAAAAGCGCTACGAGCGAGAATTCCAATCCATGACTTCCCAACCCTATGATGAGGAAATCATTAATCTGCATTTCCCTCCCCTCACTCCCTTGTCTCCTCAAAAACGAGTCCTTCTCTTAGATCAGGAAGAGCTCGCAATTGGGGATCGTGTCCTAGTCAAGAACCTCTCCCTCACACTTCAAGGGCAGGATAAGATAGGGATTATCGGTTCCAACGGTGTTGGGAAATCCACTTTCCTAAAAATGATCTGGGAGATCTTACGGAAGAATGAGAGCATCCGCACTGCCTATATGCCTCAAGATTACACTGAAGGCCTCCCTCTGACTCAGACACCGGTTCAATTTCTTCAGCATTCAGGTGATCGCGAAGAAATCAACACTATTCAATTGCATTTAGCCTCCCTCAACTTTACTTATTCTGAAATGCATCATCCTATCTCTGAACTTTCTGGTGGCCAGCAAGGAAAACTCTTCCTCCTTCAATTAGTACTCACAAGTCCCCAGTTTCTGCTCTTGGACGAGCCTACTCGTAATTTTTCCCCCACTTCCCAACCAGAAATTCGTCGCCTATTCGCAGACTACCCAGGCGGACTGGTTACAGTCTCCCACGATCGGACCTTCCTCAAAGAAGTCTGCCAAAAAATCTATTGTCTGACAGAAAATGGCTTCGTAGAGATAGAGTCGCTCTAACGTAAAAAAGATTGGATAAAAAACCAATCTTTTACATTTAAAATAAAGTCCTCTTAGAAACTTTCCTTAGGCGAGAACGGACGTCAGCGAACTTCGTAGAAGTTCCATGACTTAGTTTTGAACCTAAGGTTTCAAAACTCCCGAGTGCCTGAAACCATTAAGTTTCAGGCACTTTTCTCACAGCGAAAAGTTTCAATAGAGGATTGGATAACTCTGAATTTGTTAGATTTGTATAAAAGAACAGTTCGTCACTGTTCTACACGCTTGGTTTTGACCAATTATTTTATCTAATTTCGCCCTGCCTCTTGTCCCATTTCTTGGGTGCGTTTGTAGGCAGCTTCCACACCTGCAATAATGTCGCCCCGTAGGCCGACTTGTTCTAAGCGATTGACTCCTGCGATGGTTGAGCCACCTGGGCTACAAACTGCATCCTTCAAGTTTCCAGGATGTTGCCCCGTCTCTAAGACCATACTGGCTGCCCCTTTGAAAGTCTGAGCCGCCATCTGAAGAGACTGACTACGTGGTAATCCCAAGGCTACTCCTGCATCCGCCATGGCCTCGATCATCTGATAGACAAAGGCTGGACCACAGCCTGCAACAGCAGTTGCAGAATCCATTAATTTTTCTTCGATTTCATAGAGAGCCCCAGCGCTTGCTAAAAGCTGTTTGACTTGCGCTATCTGCTGGTCTGTTACTGCTTGGGAGCGGGCCAAACTGATGACACCTTGACCAATGGCTACTGGTGTATTAGGCATGATGCGGATGAGACCCACCCGCTCATTTTTAACTACACTTGACATTTGCTCCAGTTCCAGACCTGCTGCCATAGAAACCAACAGGAGATTGGAACGTTGGCCCAAAATGACCTGGTACTCTTCAAGTAAAGGGCTGAGTTGATAGGGTTTGACACCTAAGAAGATGACCTCCGCCTCTTGAAAGACTTGTTCAAGATTAGAAGCCGTTCCCCCATACTGGCTGATAAACTCTTCCACCTTTTGAGGGGAACGGTTGACCAAGAGCAGGTCTGTGTTAGCCACTTCTTTTGCGACCGCTTTGGCCAGACTAGCTCCCATATTTCCAAGACCGATAAATGCTACTTTCATGACTTACCTCACTTGACCATTTCCACTGACGATATACTTGTAACTAGTCATCTCCCGCAGTCCCATTGGTCCACGCGCATGGAGTTTTTGGGTCGAGATCCCCATTTCACAACCTAGGCCAAATTGACCCCCGTCTGTAAAGCGTGTAGATGCATTGACATAAACGGCTGCTGAATCTACTTGCTTGGTAAAATAAGCGGCTGTCTCAGGATTTTCAGTCACAATGGCATCTGAATGATGGGTGCTATGAGCTTCAATGTGGTCCACCGCTTCCTCGACTCCATCAACGATCTTAACTGCTAAAATATAATCTAAAAATTCGGTATCAAAATCCTGTTCCTGTGCTGCTGTTCCCGAAATGATAGCCTGCGCTTGCTCATCTAGGCGCAATTCAACGGATCTTTCCCGTGCATCCACTAAACGCTCTTTGACCAAGGGCAAGAAGTCAGACGCGATCGCTTGATCAACCAACAAGACCTCCATGGCATTGCAGACAGATGGGCGGCTTGTCTTAGCATTTTCGATAATGGCGAGGGCTTTCTGGAAATCAGCCTCCTTGTCCACATAGACATGGACAATGCCAGTTCCCGTCTCAATCACGGGGACAATGGCATTTTCAACCACCGCTTGAATCAGGCCAGCACCACCACGTGGAATGAGCAAGTCCAGATAGCCCTTAGCCTTCATCATAGCAAGGCTAGAAGCTCGACTCGTATCTTGGATCAGTTGAAGAAGATCTGGATTGAGTCCGGCTTCTTCCAATCCAGCCTTGAGGGCTGTCACGATCGCTTGAGCAGAATGAAAGGCATCCTTTCCAGTACGAAGGACCACTGCATTTCCACTCTTAATGGCAAGCGCTGCAGCGTCTGACGTTACATTTGGACGGCTTTCATAAATGATCCCAATGACGCCCATGGCGACTCGAACTTTCTGGATTTCAAGGCCATTTTCCAAAACTTCAGTATCCAGCTCTTCCCCAATCGGATCTGGCAGATCGATTAAAGCACGGATACCTTGTGCCATCCCTGCAATCCGCTCTTGATCAAGAAATAGGCGATCTAGCATGACTTCAGAGATCTTCCCGCGTGCCACTTCCATATCGATTTGATTGGCTGCTAAAATGACTTCCGTCGCTTTCAAAAGCTGGCTAGCCATGGCCTCCAAGGCCTGATTTTTAAGAGCTGTACTGGCTGTATTAATGCTTTTCTTAGCTGATCTCGCTAAGCTTAATTGTTCTTGTGTTGTTTCCATACAATTCCTCTAAAATTCTGTAAAGAGTAGGTCAATCTCAGGAGTTACCGAGATCCAGTCATCCCGGTGGATCAGGATTCCCTTGGCTTTTTTAGATTGGAGCAGATCGCGCACAGCCGACTGGCCGAGACGAACTTTCCCTTTCCCTAGTAATTGTCCTGACTCTTGATGATAGACGCTGACGATGTCTTGATAAGAAAAATCCCCTTCTGCCTTGGTCACACCCGAAATTAATAAGCTCTTTCCGTATTGCAACAAGGCCTCAGCCGCTCCAGCATCCACCCAAAGAGCTCCTTTACTTTCTGCATAAAAGGCTAGCCATTGCTTCTGAGTTTTTAAACCCTTGTCCTCTGCTAGAAAGTAACTGCCATCTGCTTGCTCTTGCGCCGCTTCGATCAAGGCATCAGGCTTGAGAGACGAGCAAATATAGACGGGAACTCCTGACTCTGTCGCCAGGGTCGCTGCCTTGAGTTTGGTCAGCATTCCGCCAGTTCCATTGCTACTACCTGCACCTCCAGCCATCTCGATCATCTCGCGAGAAATGTGCTCAATCCGCTCCAAACGCTTGGCTGTTGGATCCTGAGAAGGATTGGCTGTATAGAGGCCATCTACATCCGTCAACAGCACCAAAAGATCCGCTTGGGCCATGGCCGCAACCTGCGCACTCAAGGTATCATTGTCACCAACTTTTAGCTCAGCGATAGAGACCGTATCATTTTCATTGATAATCGGAATCGCCCCACGGTTGAGTAAGACAGAAAGGGCCTGGTGGGCATTCTTATAGCGACGTTGATCCGCAAAGTCATCCTGGGTTAATAAAATTTGTGCAGAAACAATGTTGCGTAAAAGAAGATTAGAGGTATATTCTTCCATCAATAACCCTTGACCAACTGCCGCAGAGGCTTGCTTGTCTGCCACCTTAGTCGGCCGCTTCTTAAAACCAAGGGCACCAAACCCAGCAGCAACCGCCCCTGATGAAACCAAGATCAACTCATGGCCCGATTCGTGTAAGAGAGCCAACTGCTGGGTAATGACCTTGACCTTCTGTCTGGAGAGACTCCCGTCTGGGTTGGTCAAAGACGAGGTCCCTACTTTAAAGACGATTCGTTTTGCTTTCATCTCTATGTTACTTTCTAATACTATTTATTTCGTATGTAATGAAAGTGACTGAATCTCCATTCAGCCATCTTCACTATCCTTTTCGAAGGTCTTCCAGCGTTTTCTCAAAGATTGCTGGCACTTCTGCAGTAAATTCCAAAGTCTCTCCTGTGCGAGGGTGGGTAAAGCCGAGTGTCCGCGCATGCAGAAACTGTCCTTTCCCTTTGAGTGTCTTCTTAGGACCATAAGCAGGATCTCCAGCTACTGGATGGCCAATATAGGCCATGTGCACCCGAATTTGGTGGGTCCGACCAGTCTCCAGTTGCAACTCTACCAGCGTGTAATCCCCAAAGCGTTCCAAGACTTGAAAACGGGTCACTGCAGGTTTTCCTTTAGCCGTCACCGCTTGTTTTTTCCGGTCCTTTTCACTGCGACCAATTGGTGCTTCGATCATGCCCCGATCGTTAGGAAGATTGCCATGGACAATGGCCCAATACTTCCGGAGAGATTTTTTGTCTTTTAGT
Organism: Streptococcus parasanguinis; assembly: GCF_040908565.1. GTDB lineage: Bacteria > Bacillota > Bacilli > Lactobacillales > Streptococcaceae > Streptococcus > Streptococcus parasanguinis_AC. The sequence continues at coordinate 67,431 of NZ_JBDGEA010000004.1, forward strand.
TCCTCTGCTAAGGCGACGTGGGCTTGGTCATTTTTTGCGACCATCAAGAGGCCTGATGTGTCTTTGTCAATCCGGTGGACGATTCCTGGACGCAATTCTCCATTGATCCCTGAAAGGTCTTTGACATGGTATAAAAGGGCATTGACCAAGGTCCCGCTGGTGTGGCCGGCACTCGGGTGAACAACCATGCCTTGGGGTTTATTGACGACGACGACATCCTGGTCCTCATAGACGATGTCTAAGGGCAGATCTTCTGCTTCATAGCTGACCTCTTCCACTTCTGGGACTTCATACTGGATGATGTCTCCTTCTTTGACCGTATACTTAGCTTTTTTCACAGTTCCATTGACCAGAACTTTTCCTTCTTTGATCTGCTCATTGGCTACAGCTCGTGACAAGGGAGTCAAATCCGCCAAAGCCTTATCCAGTCGCGCACCGGCTACTTCGATTTTAATTTCCATGCGTTTCCTCTTTCAACATCAGGATCAGGAGCAAGAAAACTCCAACTGTCAAATAACTATCTGCTACATTAAAAATGGCAAAATTCATAAAATCCAGGTGGAACATATCGACCACAAAGCCCTGACGCAGGCGATCGATAAAATTCCCCAAGCCACCTGCAATCACCAAGGTCAAGCCCGTCACCATCCAAAGCGACCCCTTGAGGTGCTTATAAAGATAGTAAAAGGCCCCCACCATCACGACTAGAGTGATAAGGGTAAAGAACCATTGCTGATTTTCAAGAAGCGAAAAAGCTGCACCTGTGTTTTGAAGATAGGTCAGGCTGACCACATGGGGGATAAAAGACTTAACGACACCCAGTGGAATGTTCTTGACCACATACCATTTGACCAACTGATCCAGTAGGACCAATAGCACGATTGCTACCGGAACCATTGTTTTTCTCTTCATTTCTTACCTCTTTTGATCAAAATACTCTACCATGACCTCGACAAACTTCTCTGCTACAGGCGAGAGATCCATCTCTTCTCGTTTGACATAGACCATTTTATTGTCCAAATTGTCTTCTAAAGGAATCACGGTAATGCCATTCACTGACTGGCTATCTAAAAAGCCTGATCCTGTCGCATAAGCATCTGTCCGCTCCAAGATCCCATTCAAGGTAGCCCGGTCGGTTACATTGAACATTTGGGAGCTCGAACTGGTATCGACAAAGTTCTCTGAATAATAAAGATACTCATCTTTTTCTTGGGTAAAGCGAACAGTTGGCAACTGAGCTAGATCTTCCATGACCAGTTTTTTCTTCTTAGCCAGAGGGTGTCCCTTGCGAAGGTAAATATGAGTCTGAAAAGGAATCAAATCCACCACTTCAAGCCCTAATTTATCAACCCGTTGCATAATCCCCTTGGTATTTTGACGGTTGAGATAAATAATCCCCAACTCACTATGCCCTTGAGCCACTTCATCCAAAATTTGAACCGTCGTTGACTCAAAGATGCGGAAGTTTTTATTTTCCGGATAACGAATCGAGAATTCCGTCATCAAAGGCGGCAAGAAGTCATAGTGTTGACTAGAAATTGAGAATTCTTTCTTCTCTTCTTCAGGGCTGGCATATTGATTTTGAAAAATATCAAACCCTTTGACCACATCCTGCGCTTTTTCATAAAATTCCATTCCCCGACGGGTCAAAAAAGTCCCAGAACTGGTCCGACGAAAAATCTTAAAGCCCAATTCTTTTTCCAGATCTCTGACGGAGATGGACAAGCTCGGCTGACTCACATACATTTTTTCAGCAGCCTCACGAAAAGTACCACTATTGGCAATCGCCACTACATATCGTAATTGTTGTATATTCATTCTATTTTCCTTATTACAGTATCGATCTATTATACCATAAATTAGGGGCTGAAAGAAGAGATGGGTTTAAGAGACCTTCATCAAGTGAAAATAAAAAACTGGAACTAAAACAGTTCCAGTTGATCCTTATTCAATCACTTGAGTTTCAGCTAATTTCTTGTACCAATGAGCCGATTTCTTAGGATAACGTTCTTGTGTATCGAAATCAACATAGAAGAGACCATAGCGTTTTTCATAACCATTTGACCATGAGAAGACATCCATTAATGACCAGATGAAGTAGCCCTTGACGTTTGCACCATCGGCAATCGCATCCGACAAGACTTCCAAGTGTTGTTTCACATAATCAATCCGGCCATCATCGTAAACCGTGTTGTCCACAAATTCATCTTTGTATCCAAGTCCGTTTTCAGTGATGTAGATCTTCTTGTAGTTTGGATAATCTTTCTTGACACGCATGATTTGATCATACAAACCTTGAGGGTAGATGATCCAGTCCCAGTCAGTACGAGGTACATAGTCAGGAGCTACACGACGTCCAACACCTTTGATTTGGTATTTAGAGCTTCCTTTCTCCCCTTTACCATTGTGGATGATTTCAGTTTCACCATCAAAGGCTTCCATCCAGTCACTCATGTAATAGTTAATTCCAAGGAAGTCGTTCAAATCTTTGGCTGCTTCAAGCGCTGCAAAGTCTTCGTCCCGAAGATCCAGACTACCACCATTAACAGACAAAATGTGGTTTACACCTTCCATGGTTGCATCTGAATAGTGTCCAAGGTAGGTTGCATCCAAGATAAATTTGTTGTGGATGATATCTTCCAACTCAGCAGCACGTACGTCTGCAGGATTTTTAGGATCCAATGGATACTTAGTTGGAAGGGCGTGAACAACCCCGATTTCACCTTTATAGCCTTTGTCTTTGTACAATTTCACAGCACGTGCATGAGAAACCATCATATTGTGGTGTGATTGGAAGACTTTGGCAAGGTCATATTGAATACCTGGTGGGAATTTACCTACTAAGTATTGACCATCACCGATTGGGCCGATTTCATTGAAGGTTGTCCAGTAGTTTACTTCTGGGAATTCTTCAAAACAGAAGGCTGCATAATCTACAAAGTGTTCGATATTTTCACGATTTAAAAAGTCTCCATTTGAGTGAAGAGCTTCAGGAGTATCAAAGTGGTGAAGAGTTACGAATGGTTCTACATGACGTTTATGACATTCTGCAAATAACTTATGATAGAATTCTACCCCTTTTGGATTGACTTCACCATAGCCAGTTGGGAAAATACGTGACCAAGCAATAGAAATACGAATTCCGTTTACGCCATATTCTTCCGCCAACTGTAAGTCTACTGGATATTTATGGTAGAAATCACTCGCTGGTTCAGCAGTATACCAATAGTTGTCTGCTAAATATTTATCCCATGCAACTGGTCCTTTTCCGTCAGTATGAGTCGCACCTTCTGCCTGGTAAGCTGCTGTTGCGCCACCGAAAATAAAATCTTTAGGTAATGTTTTTGACATAAGTTTCCCCTTCTCAATCATAAAATAAAAATAAAGCAAGATGGAGAGGAGTAAGTGAGCAATCCTTCTCCATCTCACTTTAATCAACAGTAAATGTATTTATTATTGAAATTGTTCTTGAACGAATGCAAGAGCGCCTTTACCATCACGAGTCAACTTGATGTATTGAGCTCCTTCAGTCTTAGCCAATTTGATTCCAAGTTTATCTGTTTCAGCCTTCATATCTTCATAGTTTGAAGCTACTTGAGGAGCAAGGATAACAAGGTCAAATTCTGGCAACATTTCACGGTGAGCACCGTAACCACCAGCAGCAGCCTTCACAGGAACATTGTATTCTGCAGCAGCTTTATTCAAAGCATTGGCAAGAAGTCCACTAGTTCCACCACCTGCACAAAGAACCAATACGTTTGTTTCTTTTGTGATATTGTTTTGAACTGGTTCACCTTCAACACCAGCTTTTTCAAGAATAGCATCTGCTTTTGCAGTGTTAAAGTTTGCAGCAACTTTTTCTTTCAAGCTATCGTTTGATTTACCTGAACGTTCTTCTTCAAGAATTTGTTCATCGTAAACTTTAACGAATGGGTAGTAAATGATCACGTCTACTACAACAAGAAGTGCAGCAAGGATGAATGAAAGTACTTGGAAGTTCGTACCAAGAACAATACCCAGAGGTCCAGGAGTTGTCCATGGTAGGTTAGAAGTAAATGAGTTCATTCCCAAGGTATCAACAAAGAATTTGAAGATCCATACGTTTGCAATTGGAGCAAAGATAAATGGAATGAAGAAGATTGGGTTCAATACCAATGGAGCACCGAACAAGATTGGTTCGTTAACACCAAAGAATGTTGGAACTACAGATGCACGTCCAATTGCACGGTTACGTTTTGATTTCGTTAACCACATGAACATGAATGGAACGACAAGAGTCGCACCAGTACCACCCATAGTAACGATAAACATTTGAGTACCTGAAGTAAGGATCTTATCAGCGTGCATTCCTTGTTGAATCAAGTTCAAGTTTACTTCGGCATTTGCATAAGTGATCGCTGCAATCGCAGGCTCAACGATAGATGGGCCGTGAATACCAATAAACCAGAAGAATGCAAAAGCACCGAAAATGATCGTAATTCCAACATAACCATCTGCTGCTGAGAAGAGAGGAGCAAGAAGCGTACCGATAGATTCAGCTACTGTTACACCGAGACCGCCCTTAACAATCAATTCAAGTCCATAAAGGAGAACCACTGATACAGTGAATGGAATCAAGTCTTTAAATACTTGAGAGATATTTGGTGGAACTTCGTCTGGCATGCGAATCGTCACATTGTTTTTCACGCAGACCTTGTAAACATTAACGGTAACAAAGGCTGCAATAAAGGCTGTTAGCAACCCTTTAGTCCCCATGAATGCTGTTAAGAATCCGCCATCTTTAGCAGGTTCAGCAGCCATGAGCAAGAAGCCAACCATAGAAGCCAACATTGTAGAAATGAAGTTGATTTGGTTGGTTGCTGGGAGGTCACGGTTCATTGAATCAGTCAAAGCCTTAGCCGTTGTCCCACCAACGAAGAAGGCCAAGATGCCCATAGAATAGCTATATGGAGTCATCAAGAAAGTTTCAATATCTTTAGACCAATGGAATCCCCAAGCGTTTGGTACATACGCAATTAGGATGAAAATAGATGAGAAAAGGATAACAGGCATCCCTGCAATAAAGCCATCCCGAATCGCTCGCAAATATTTGTTTCGAGAAATCTTTTCAAAGAATGGTTTCCCTTTTTCAATCAGTTCAATCAGTTTATTCATTATTTCGCTCCTCTTTTATATAGTTCAATCAGATGGTGAATCACGTCTTTTAATAGGATCGTTGTCATGAGATGGTCTTGACCATGCATCATGGTAATGCTATAGGGGATTTCTTCTCCTGCTGCTTCATGCGCTAGCATGGTCGTTTGAGATTTGTGAGCCTCAGCGATACAAGACCCTGCTTCTTCTACTAAGGATTCTGCTTTAGCAAAATCACCATTTTCAGCAGCTTTTAAGGCTTCCACTAATTTTGATCGAGCGTCACCGGCATAAGCGACAATTTCAAAGCCAAGTAATTGGACTTCTTCTTTATTCATGTTGGTTCCTCCTTATGATACCTTTTGAAAATTTTTATAATAGACGTTGAATATGAAGGGCTAAATAGACTTTTTCATTAGGAGATATCTTGGCTCCTGTCTGTTCAGCGATGGTTTGGTAGATTTGATGACTAATCTCATAAGCCTTTGGATAACTTAGCTGAATCAGTTGTTCCATCTCGCTCAAACCTTCTGGATCTTCTCTTCCCTTATCTAGCGAATCTAGGAAATAATTGAGATGGATCATAAAGCGATCATAGAAATGACTGTTTTCTTCTTTCCGTTTCAAGCCATTTTGAGCTAGTTTTTCTTCTACAGCTTTCAAAATAACTTGTCGGTCCTGGACATCTGGATCTTGCTCATGAATCATTTCCCCTTGTGCATTAATGAAATGATAAGCGATGCGATTCACTTCATCGTCAGGAAATTGATCCAAGAGCCGCTTTCGAAAGATCTCAATCGCTTCTTTTGCGATTTTATAGGGAATCGGATGCATAGCAGACACATCAGGAAGGTCACTGTATTTATATCTTCCCTGTTGAACTGCCTGGTAAGAACAAAAGATGTGATCTGTTAATGTCACATAGATATATTCTTGAACAGGATAGGCATATTTCTTAGACAAGGTATCAATCACTTCATAAGTGGTTGTAATGAAATCAAGAGGAACATCCTTTAGAAGGGCCATAAAGTTTTCTCTTGACTCATCCGTATTTAAACGAAATACTTTTTCGACCTTATCATCAGCCACTAGATCATTTTTCTTCTTCCCAAAAGCAATCCCACTCCCAACAACAATTAACTCTTGTTGTAGTTCATTTTGAACCAAAGCAACATTATTGTTCATTGGATGGATAATACGATACATGAGGCTCTCCTTTGTAAAATTTGTTAAAAGTAAATAAAAATGACCACGAAGCAACTGAAAAAACTAGCCTATGCTAATCATTCAATCTACTTGTGGTCACGCCTAATCTAACTTAGTAACGCTCACTGCTATTCAACTTATAAACTTATTCTATCATAAACTTTTTGTTTTGTAAACCCTTACAGCGAAAATTTTTAAACATTTTTTTATAAAAAATGAACAAGACCTTGAAATAATGAAGAGGCTGGGACAAAAGTCCTAGCCTCTCAATCATCTTTGGATTGTCGAGCAAGACGCAGTGGTTTAGTGGGCTCTACTACGCTGATTTCATCAGCTTTTACAGCCCTACTCAACTGTGCGGAGGTGGGACGACGAAATCGAATTCTAACGAATGACCGATTTCTGTCCCACTCTCTAACTGTTGCTTTAGGAGGCAATCTTCATTTGAATCTTATACGCGTTCTGTCCAAGGTGTTGCTACTTTAGCCAAGACTGCGTTCAATTCTTCAATATTTTGTCGACCTTCTGTACGAAGCCATTCACGAGCAGCTGCTTCTCCATCTTTGATGTAAGCTTCTACTGAACCTGCCCATGTCGCACGTCCACAAAGAACGCCGTTGAAGTTTGCACCTGATTCGTGGGCAAAGACAAGAGTTTCTTGGAAGAGCTTAGCTGATACACCTGCACTGAGGTAGATGTATGGAAGGTTGGTTGCTTCTTCTTGTTCTTTGAAGAAAGCAGCTGCTTCTTCACGACTATAGACAACTTCTCCTTCTCCAAATCCTTCCACGAAGTTCACATTAACTGGAACTTCCACTTTCAAGACATCGATATTGAAACGAGGATCTGAAAAGACTTTCATAGCCTCAATCACCTTACGAGGTTTCACTTTCGCATATTCAGCAGAGGTTGCATCTGCAATTCCTTCATCATAAGCCAAGATTTCAAGGAAGAATGGAATATCTTCAGCAGCGCATTCAGAACCGATGCGTTCGATATAAGCTTGTTTTTCTTGGTTGAGTTCATCTGCACTGTCTACATCATAGTAGAGCAAGAATTTCACAGCATCTGCGCCTTGTTCTTTGATGCGTTTTGCTGACCAAAGGTTCAAGCAGTCAGGCAAGCGTTTGGTGCTAGACGTATCGTAGCCTGTCTTTTCGTATGCGAGCAAGAGTCCTGCATCTTTGTCCAAGGCTTTTGTAGCAGGTAGACCATATTCTGGGTCCAATAACATAGATGAAGCATATTTTGTCAATTCATCAGCTACAAGGACTTTTAATTCTTCCATTTGTGCTACTGTTGGTTCTGTGTCTTGATATTTGGCCATCAAGCGTTTCAAAGCCCCACGTTGGTCGAAAGCCAAAGCTGAAATGACACCGTCTTTTGTACTAAGACGTTCCAAATAGTTGCGTTTTTGTTCTGTTAATACCATTTTATACCTCTTTTACGATTAATTGTTGATACAAGGCATCATAGTGCCCCATGTTGACATGTCCTGTTTGTGCTTCTTGCGCATTTAACATTCCAAGAACATTTGCTTTCTTGAGCAAGTCTGCGTCACTCTCATGATGATAGAGACCAGATGCAATCCCTGCAACAGTCGAATCACCAGATCCAACTGGATTGACGACATCAATCTTAGGAATATCTACCTTATAGAAGACATCCCCATGTTTAGCGAAAGCGCCATTTGCACCAAGGGAGACAATCACCCATTCGATGCCATCAAAGAGAGAATCCTGAAGAACTTCTTTTAAGTCTTCCACATTCTTACTCACTTCTTTTCCTAACAACTGTGATAATTCTTCATTGTTTGGTTTAATGACCGTAGGCTTGATAGTTGCTTGAATGGCAGCTTCTAAAGAAGCTCCCGAGCAATCGAGTACGACTGGTTTCCCAGCTTCCCTTGCAATCTTGACAAGGCTAGCATAGTAGTCCACTGGTAAACCAGCAGGAAGACTTCCAGAGATGGCAACAACCTCTACTTGTTCAACCAAGTGACGATAATGGTCGAGAAAGTCTTGCCCTTCTTTCTCAGAAATGGTTGGACCTTTTTCTAAGATTTCTGTTTGCTTGCCTTCGTGAAGGATGGCGATACAATTACGTGTATCTCCAGCAATTTCAAAGAAACGTTCCTCTATCCCTTCTCCTAAATGATCGAGAATGAATTGCCCCGTTCGACCACCAAGTAGGCCAGTCGCTGCTACTGGATCCTTAATCTCAGAAAGTACACGGGTAACATTGAGACCTTTCCCACCAGCTGTCTTACTCACCTCAGCCACACGATTGACAGTATCCAACTGGAGTACATCCAAAGGATAAGAAATATCAATCGAAGGGTTCATCGTGACCGTTAATATCATACGTCACCTCTTAGTCGTGGTATTCACCACGGTCCCATTTTTCAAGGAATTCTGTAAAGAAATCAGCATCCGCTTGATGAGCATTATGGGTTTCCACATGTTGGATCTTAGCGATCAATTTTTTATTTTCTTCAGTTGGTTTGTATTCAGCGTGGATGAATGCTTCAATGATATCGCACATGAGCAATTCACCAGTAATTTTACCACCAAATCCGATGACATTCGCATTCAATTCTTCTTTTGCATAGAGAGCAGTTGTCATATCGCGTACCAAGGCAGAACGGATACCAGGTACTTTGTTAACAGCATTGTTAATCCCAACACCAGTACCACAGATACAAACACCAAGATCTGCTTGGCCACTTGCTACGGCTTCACCGACTTTCTTACCAAAGATTGGATAGTGGGTACGTGTATGGTCATAAGTCCCAAAGTCGAGCACTTCGTATCCTTTTGATTTCAAAAAATCAGAAACAGCCATTTTTTCATTTGTCACAATGTGATCACAACCAATTGCAATTCTCATTTGAATTCTCCTCTCATTAGCACATCTTATTCAACATATCAACACGGATTTGATGACGGCCACCGTCGTATTTACCATTGACGAAGCCTTTGGCAATGTTTTTCGCCAATTCATCCCCAACAATTTCAGCTCCCATGGTAATCATTCGAGAATTGTTGTGTCCACGTGTCATATAAGCAGAACGTTCATCTGAAACTTCTGCTGCCACCATTCCTTTGATTTTAGTCGCAACCATAAATGGACCAGCTCCATAAGCATCAATCACGATTCCAAGATTTTGATCGTTTTTGTTCACTTCGCTCGCAACTGCAAGTGTCACATCTACAAAATCTTGACCTTCAGCGGTTACATCTACAACATCGAAGTTTTCTTTTACAAGAAACTCTTTCACGAGATCTTTTAATCTTAATCCTGCAGCATCTGCACCAATTACAATAGACATGTCCTGTCCTCCTTTTGTTTGTTTCAGCAAATATTCCTGTTGTTAATTTTTCACAAAGAAACATTTTCTTACTTTTGATATTATATTACACCTATTTTGAACGAAAGTCAACATTAAATTGTTTATTTTCGAACATTTTTTAAAAATAAAAACACCATATTTTGTTTTATATGATTTTCGTATACAAGGCATATTTGTCTTTGATCTTCTTTGGAATACTATCATCAGTAATAATGGCATTCAGGTCTTCCACTCGATAGAAACTATAGAAAGAATAGCTATCAAACTTACTGTTATCGGCAACCACATATTTCTCAATTGCATTGTTTAGAATAATGGCATTACCATTTCCTTCTTCTTCATTAGCTGTGGAAACATGATGCCCATCGATGCCATTGACCCCGATGAAAGCTTTAGAAACCTTTATTTCTTTCAAGAGTTTATTGGCAAATTGACCGACAAAAGTTTGTGTCTTCACACGATAGCGACCACCAACTAAGATCAAGTCATAATTTGGAAAATCCTTTAGCTTTTCAAAAATAGGGAGGGAATTGGTGACGATACTGATTTCCTTTCCTTCTAAATAGTCGCCGATAAAATCTGTTGTCGTACCAGACCCAATAAAGACGGTATCCCCATTTTCGATTAACTCTGCACATTTTTTTGCAATGGTTCGTTTCTCATCAATATTGATGAGATTTTTCTCACTGTGAGAAGCCTCTAACAAACTATCTTTTACCTTTTTGTGGGCTCCACCATGTACACGAACTAAAAGACCTTGTTTTTCAAGATCGATCAGATCGCGACGAATGGTCATGTCTGTCACCCCAAAGAGTTCCTTGAGTTCTTTGACTGATACCACACTTTTTCGATCCAGTTCCTGAAGAATTTCAACATGTCTGCTATCTTTCATGGTACTACTTCCATTCCTGCTATATTTGTCTCTATTATACTACATTTTTTAAAAAACACAAAATCAAACATTATATTAACAGAAGTAAACATAATGTTTTTTAATAAATAAAAGAAAAAAGCCTTCCGAAAAATCGAAAAGCTTTACTTTTTGCTATTCCTAGCTTCCTTGCCTTACTATTTCAAGACTCGGAATAAAAGGTTCACAGAACCTCTTTATTTTGCGATTGGGTAAACAGAAACTTGTTTTTTATCGCGACCTTTACGTTCGAAGCGTACTACGCCTTCAACTTTTGCGAACAAAGTATCGTCTCCACCACGTCCAACGTTCACACCTGGGTAGATGTGAGTACCGCGTTGACGGTAAAGGATAGATCCACCTGTTACAGTTTGTCCATCAGCTGCTTTAGCTCCAAGACGTTTAGCTTGTGAATCACGTCCGTTTGATGTAGAACCTCCACCTTTTTTGTGGGCGAAAAGTTGCAAGTTAGCAAGATTCAATTTCAACATAATTGTTTTCCTCCATGTTAGTTTTCTGTGATAACTCTTGTTTGGATGAACTCAGATGAGTTCTCCGATAAGTTTGCCATCCCTAAGAAAAATGATTCAAAGAATAGTTGGGTCATTTCTCTTTGATGAGGTGGAATGTCTGTCGGGATTGTGACCCGCATGAAACCACCCTCTTCTTCGTTTAATTCTAGTTCCGGTTCATAGCCTGCAAATTTCTCAACAGAGTTGACAAAGTTAATGGCAAGCGTAGAAACCGATGCACACACGACATCAAAGCCGTATTCGCCACTTCCAGCGTGCCCAGTGATTTCTGCACTCCTCAGCTCGCCATCTTCGGCTCGTTCAAAGACTGCTTGTATCATGTGTTCTCCTAAAAATTAAGCGTTGATTGCGTTGATGACAACTTTAGTGTAAGGTTGACGGTGACCTTGTTTACGGTGGCTACCTTTTTTAGGTTTGTACTTGTAAGTAACAACTTTCTTTTGTTTTCCTTGTTTTTCAACAGTTCCAACAACAGTAGCTCCTGAAACAAGTGGAGTTCCGACAACAGTGTTTTCACCACCAACAAGAACAACTTCGTTAAATGTAACTTCTTGACCAGCTTCAACGTTCAATTTTTCAACGTAGACTGCTTGACCAACTTCAACTTTAACTTGTTTTCCGCCAGTTTTAATGATTGCGTATGTGCTCATTATGCACCTCCTATGTATTTTTGGGTTTCCCCGTATTTTTGTGAAGACTCGCCTAGCATCGTGGGACGAACCACTTACTCTCATGGAAATGAGCGACGATGTTCGAGCGGTTGCACAGGCATGTGCATAGTCAACTCTCTAAGTATATCACTTCTATCAGACAAAGACAAGCATTTTTGCGCTTTGAAAACGAATTTTCTTTTGAAAAATTTCTTTTAAGTGTTTACTAGAATTAAATGACTTCTATAAATCTCAGCTATCTTTATAAAGAAGCTATTTATGTTTTAGTAGTTTCCTTTGATGAATGATCTCACCCATCATAAAATTCATGGAGCAATTGGATCAGTTCTTGCTGTTGTTCCAGTAAGTTCTGACCGATGGTGGTGGATTGGATGAGAGTACGGTCCTCCAGGTCTTCAATAACCCTCTTCAAGGAAGTTTGCTCAAATGGCGAATCTACTACCTTTTGAATGTCTTGGAAGGGCTGGTGGGTTACCAGTTGAAAACCATAGGAATTATTAAGGAGTGAATAGCCTGCTGTACCTGTCTTCTTTTGATATGCTTCGCAAAGACCCCCATCAATGACAAAGAGTAGTCCTTCACCCCGAATGGGCGATTCCCCTTTTCCTGTCTTCACTGGTGTATGTCCATTCACAATGCGAGATACCTTGGCTTCAAGACCAAATTCCTCTAAAATTAATTGGCAAATCTTTTTTGAATTGCGATAGCTAAAATACTCATTTTCTACTTCCTGATGCGTTTCTGGCTCCTCAATAAAATACCGTTCAAAGGTCGTCATCTTATTCTTCCCAAAGAGAGGAGATAATTGCCCTCGCCAGCAATACCATACTAAATCCGTTGAAAGGTCGTCCCCAACTTCTTTGTTTTTTGCCGCAAGGCGTATATGATATTCGAAAAAGTCTAGTAATTCTTTCCCCGCATACTGGACTTGATGAAGAACCAGAGGTTGAAATTCCCCAGAAGGTTTCAAGGGAATACAACCATGAAAAAGCAAGTGATGATTGTAAACCTTATACATGGAACCTTTTTTCATTAACAGCTCCATATGTTTGGCCATTTTGGGAGATCCTTGGAAGGAAGCCAGCATACTGTCTACTATTTGTTTTTCTTCTGAGGATAATTCAGAAGGCTTTGCCCGATCTATGGTTTGGAAGCAGGTATTTTGCAAGGAATAGCTGTTCCCGTCAATCGTAATTGTATTCTTCCAATAATCAATGTTATCCAGCAAGATTTGATTTCCCATCTGAAATTCTGGCCGTCTCTTCATCAATTGAGTTTCTATCTTAAATTGGAGAATGGCCAGCGCTTGATGGACTTTTTCCAGCTGCAATATTTCTTCAGCTGTAAATTCCTCCGCTCTTGTCCCCAGGATAGGCCTAAACTTAGGATTGGCTTTGTAGGTTTTATCCGCAAATAAGGTTAAGGATCGAATGTTTAAGCCATAAGCTTTTTCGATATCCCATAAATAACCATAGCGTGCTGCAATGCGCAATACATTCAATAAACACGCCTTGGATCCAAAAAAAGCTCCCATCCAAATGATATCGTGATTGCCCCATTGGATATCTAAGGAATGAAACTGAAGAAGCTCATCCATTACCTGGGCACTTCCAGCCCCTCTATCAAAAATATCTCCTACCACATGCAGGTGATCTATCAATAAGCGACGAATACTGCTGGCAATTCCCAAGATAAAGGGATCCGCTTCTCTTAGTTCAATAACATAACTTAAGATAGTATGGAAATAAGAATGTTTATCAGCTAGCGTAAGATCACTATAGATCAGTTCTTCTATAATATAGGCATATTCCTGGGGCAAGGCCTTTCTAAGTTTGGAACGGCTATATTTAGCTGCTACAAAACTCAATAGAGTCAAGAGTTGAGAAATCGTTGATTTATACCACTCTTTCTCCTTATTCACTCCTTCCAAAACACGCTCTGGATAAGATACCAGAGCTGACAGTGTATTCTTTTCCTCTTGTGACAAGGTAGCTGCAAAGCAATCATTAATTTTCTCATTTAAAATTCCAGCGCAACTTCTCAAAATATAATCAAAAGCCGCAAATTCTCCATGAATATCACTTATATAGAGCTCTGTCCCTTTTGGTAGGTTTAAAATGGCCTCAAGATTAGTGAGTTCAGTAATGACTTTTTGACGAGAATCAAATTTCTCTAGTAAAATACGCTTATATTGATCCATATCATTTCTCCAAGGAATCTGCAGTTACAACCCAATCTAGACTGATTCAAGAATCAGTTCATCTTCTTTACTTGCTCCTCAATTAGGAAAGCTGTCTCTTCAATCGATTTATCCGTCATATTGATGACTTGAGCGCCATATTGTTTAAAGACCTTCTTGGAATAATCCAATTCTTGATAGATTTTTTCTAAATCCGTATAGCTTGTTTCTTGTGTTAATCCTAAAGAATCCAAGCGATGGCTTCGAACTTTCATTAATTTTTCGGGCTCGCAGATTAGACCAATCAAGCGACGAGAATCAACCTTATCCAATACCTGAGGTAAAGGAACTTCTGGGATCAAAGGCAAATTTGCAACCTTATAGCCCTTGTTGGCCAGGTAAATACTCAGGGGTGTTTTTGATGTACGGGAAACACCAAGCAGGATCAAATCGGCTTCTAAAAATCCCTGGGGTGCCTTACCGTCATCATATTTCACAGCAAATTCAATTGCTGAAATCTTTTTAAAATAATCACTATCCAAGCGGTGCAAGGTTCCTGGAACTTCGATTGGTCTGGTTCCGGTCTTTTCTTGAATGATTTCAAAAAATGGATGCATGAGATCTAAATAAGCCAGACCGTTTTTTTCGCTAAATTCTCTGGCTACTGATGACAACTGACTATTCACTAAAGTACTAATTACCAGTGCATCATCCTTTATAGCATCTGATAAGATCTCCAAGAGCTCCTCTTCTTGATTGACGAAAGGAAAACGGTAACTATTATTAAAAATTATCTCTGGATACTGAGCGGTTACTGCCGATAATAATTTCTGGGAAGTCCCTCCCAAAGAATCTGAAATACTATATACAATGATTTCTTTTTTCATCTTTATACCTCTTCTCTTTTTATTTCAGCGTTTCTTGCTTGTACGATAATGTAATCGAGCAAGGTCGATTTAGTCACACTTCCCACAATTTTTTTGTCATTCTCCTCATCAACAACTGGTAGTGAATCTATAGCATGATCTTGAAGGAGAGCAGCTGCTTCTAAAATACTCATTTTTTTGTTACAAGTAATAAGATGTGGCATCCGAGT
Organism: Streptococcus parasanguinis; assembly: GCF_040908565.1. Lineage (GTDB taxonomy): Bacteria > Bacillota > Bacilli > Lactobacillales > Streptococcaceae > Streptococcus > Streptococcus parasanguinis_AC. The sequence continues at coordinate 82,511 of NZ_JBDGEA010000004.1, forward strand.
CATACAAACTGCTACAGGAGTGTTATTGATACTAGAACTGAGAGAAGCCCTCAGTAGATCTTTACGCGACATAATTCCAATTAACTCTTTTTCTTCATCAATGACATAAAGGACATCTGCATCATACATAAATAAAGTGATGATCGCATCTTGAATATAAGAATCATGCCTTACTAAGACAGGAGAGGTCATGATCTCTCCTACTTCTTTTTGAAAGGTATCAAAAAAATAAAGCGTTTCGAGATCTAATCCTGAATAGGTATAACCAATCTTAGGAGTAGCCTTTAAAATACCAACCATCGTCAGGAAGGACAAATCTGAGCGCAGAGTCGCTCTAGAAATATCTAATAACTCAGAGATTTTCTCTCCACTTAAAGGCTGATGCAATTTTACAATTTCGACTATTTTTTTTTGACGTTCACTTAGTTTCAAACTTTCCAAACCTTTCTATCCCTCTATATGATGATTATTAAGTATAATTAAATGTAATATTTGCTATATATTCTAGATAAATCATTTAATAAGCATCATTTTTACTGCCTATTATAGCAGAATAAAACAATTAGTCAACATAAAAAGAGGCATATTTTATTTGACAAATATATATGATGTATATTACAATGTTTTTGTCTTAAATGTGACACATATTTTATTATTTTGGAGGCTTATATGACAAAATGGATTTACACCTTTGAAGAAGGAAGTGCAAATGACAAAGATCTCCTTGGGGGGAAAGGTGCGAATTTAGCTGAGATGAGTCATTTGGGACTACCAGTCCCACCTGGATTTACCATTACCACCCAAAGTTGTATCCACTATCTCGATCATCCTGATTTCTTTGAGTCCTCTTTAAAAGAGGAAGTTTTGAAAGCGGTTGCTCAACTGGAAGAAAAAACGAGTAAGTCCTTTAGCGGAGAAGATCCTCACTTACTCTTAGTCTCTGTCCGGAGCGGGGCCAAATTTTCTATGCCTGGGATGATGGATACCATTCTCAATCTTGGTCTCAATGATCAGCGGACTCAATTACTGGCCAAAGAAACTAATCTAGATTTTGCCTACAACTGCTATCGCCGCCTACTCCAGATGTTTGCTGATGTAGTTTACGGCATCGATAAGGGACTTTTTGATGATCAACTAGCAGCATTTGAACAAAAACAGAATAAAAAGGTCCATGATTTTGACCTAGCCCAGCAACAAGAATTGATCCAGCACTATAAAGGTCTCTATTCCAAAAACAAGCAAGAATTTCCTGAGCACCCTCATGAACAACTCTTCGCTGCCATCAAAGCTGTCTTCAAATCTTGGAACAACAACCGGGCTAGAATTTACCGGGAGCTTCATCAGATCCCTCATGATTTAGGAACGGCTGTTAATGTCCAGGCCATGGTCTTTGGAAATAGTGACCAAGCCAGTGGTACAGGGGTTTGCTTCACTAGAAACCCTGCAACTGGGGAGGCAGAACTGTTTGGTGAATTTTTGCTCAATGCTCAAGGGGAAGATGTGGTAGCTGGGATCCGCACTCCTGATCCGATTGCAGCCTTAAAAGAAATCCAACCTGAAACCTATCAGGCTTTCAGAGACTACGCCAAGATCCTTGAAAACCACTATAAGGATATGCAGGATATTGAATTTACCATTGAGAAAGGCAAGCTCTACATCCTCCAAACCCGAAATGGTAAACGAACAGCCAAAGCTTCTTTAAAGATTGCTCTAGATATGGTGGATCAAGGTCTAATTCGTAAGGAAGAAGCTCTCCTGAGAGTCGCTCCTAGTTCCATCAGTCAACTGATTCATCCAGTTTTTGAAGAAATTGCTTTAGAGAAAGCACCTTTCTTAGCTCAAGGCCTACCAGCCAGCCCAGGGGCAGCTACTGGCCAAATCGTCTTTACCGCCGACCGAGCTAAAGAAATCCATCAAGAAGGTAAAAAAGTCATCCTGGTTCGGCAAGAAACTTCCCCAGAAGATATTGAAGGCATGATTGTCAGCCAAGCTATTGTTACCAGCCAAGGGGGAATGACCTCCCACGCTGCTGTTGTAGCTCGTGGCATGGGAACTTGCTGTGTCGCAGGTTGCGGAGAATTGACTATCAGTGAAGAAAATAAAGCCCTTTCCTGTGGCAATCTGGTTCTAAGGGAGGGAGATCTCATCTCCGTAGATGGTTATTCTGGTCGCATTTATCGTGGCGAACTTCCAACTGTCCTAGTTGAGAACAACCAAGACCTCCAGCGCTTGCTTGTTTGGGCAGATGAATTCGCCATCCTCCAAGTTCGAGCCAATGCAGAAACCGTCAAAGACTTGACAACCGCTATGAACTTTGGGGCCAAAGGAGTCGGGTTGGCCCGGACGGAACACATGTTCTTTGGACAAGAACGGATTCTTGAAATGCGTCGCCTCATCTTAGCGGATACTGAAGAAGAAACAAAAGAAGCCCTCAATAAGCTCCTAGAATTCCAAGAAGAAGATTTCTACCAAATGTTCCAAACCGTTCAAGATAAACCAATGATTGTCCGCCTGCTCGATCCACCCATGCATGAGTTTCTACCTAAGGATTCCCAAGAAATTGCATTATTAGCAAGCAAACTAAAAAAATCTCCTGATAAACTTGCCGACCGCATTGAAAGTCTGCAGGAAAGCAATCCTATGTTGGGACACCGGGGTTGCCGTCTCGGCATAACCAAGCCGGATATCTACAAGATACAGACAGAAGCTATTTTTAGAAGTGCTATCAAATTGCATCAAGAAGGTCAACAGATTAAGCCGGAAATCATGGTTCCTTTAATTGCTGATCAAAAAGAATTAGCATGCATCAAAGAGTATCTTGTTCAGCATATTGAACAGCTTTTCAAACAGTATGGTCAGGAGCCATTCCCTTATGAAATTGGTACCATGATTGAACTACCCCGCGCCTGCCTAACCGCAGATAAACTGGCTCAAGAGGCTGATTTCTTCAGCTTTGGCACCAATGACTTGACCCAAATGACCTATGGCTTCTCTCGGGATGATATTGGTAAATTCATTGGCCACTACAAGGACAAGGATATTCTTTCTTTTGATCCCTTCCAAAAAATCGATAGGGAGGGAGTCGGTGAATTAATGAGAATTGCTATCAGCAAGGCCCGTCAAGTAAAACCGAACCTCACTATCGGTATCTGTGGCGAAGTTGGCGGAGATCCTTCTTCGATCTCCTTCTTCCAAGACATTCAAGTCACCTATGTTTCCTGCTCTCCTTACCGGGTTCCTGCTGCCAGACTAGCCGTCGCTCAAGCAGCGATTCAAGCGAAAAACTAAGCTATGCTTACTAAATATATCTTGTAACCCTCTATATTTTAAAGGATCTAGCCTTCCCATTACAGACTAGATCCCTTTCTTTATCTTGATATCAAAAAGCCCCTCAACCTAGAAGATAGCTCTAGGTTCAGGGCGATTGAAGTCTAATTATTTTTTATCTTCTTCCTCTTATCCCTTGCTTTTATATTTAAAGTCTTTAAAACTCATTTTAGCTTTCGACGAATCGGTCATGCTATTCAATTTTTCTTCTTGCTCTTTGGTGATTTTGAGAGGAATAGCTGAAACCATATTCGGTTTTAAAACACCTGATTCGCTGATCTGATAATCTACGGTAATATTTTCAAGAATCGGTGCTCCATCATATTCCAAGTTCACAACAAAGGAAGCGTCTCGATCAATGGTTGTAGTGGTCCGATTCACCATTAAGAACAGGGCCAAGCGAGTTTCCTCATCTCCAAACGTATAACCTGGGAAAAAGACAAATAATTTACCGGCATCCCCAAGCGTCGGATTGTCTTTGATAAACTTTTCAGCAAGCTCTAGGATTTCATTGTCCTGATTTTTGTACTGATCAGCTCTGACAAATGTGAGAGGTTCTTTTTTACTACTGGTTGACTGGCTGGTCTTTTCTTCTTTTTTCGGGCCAGTAAACGATACTTTGACGCAGGCTGTCAACAGAAGCAAACTTGTCATTAATACGATAATTTTTTTCATTTTGTCTCCTTTAGATTTGGGTAGAAAAAGAGGCTGGATACTCCCAGTCTCTCCTATAGCAAATCCTCAATCAGGTCATCGACCTCATCTTTTTCTGCTTTTGGTGTGATCTCTGTTACGATGATGCCTGCTACCGCACGCTCCACCAAAGCTTCCACATCCATGCGTTGCTCATATTGCTCCGCATTTTTGAGTTTCGGATTGGTCTTCGGACGGTCAGGCGCGAAAATCGTACAACAGTCTTCAAAGGGCTGGATAGAGATTTCAAAAGTATCAATCGCTTGGGCAATATCAATGATTTCCAACTTGTCCATGGTCACCACCGGACGGATAACCGGCGTATTGGTCACTGCATTGATGGCCTGCATACTCTCTAGGGTTTGACTAGCCACTTGTCCCAAGCTTTCACCATTAATAATCACCAAACCACCGCGAACCTCGCGAATGCGGTCTGTAATGCGCATCATAAAGCGGCGGGTCAAGGTCATGAGGTAAGCTTCTGGCGCTTTTGCCTTGATCTCCTCTTGGATCTCTGTGAAGGGCACCTCGATAAATTGGATATTGCCCCCAAACTTGGTCAACTTCCGTGTTAAATCATGGGCTTTTTTGAGAGCTCCTGGGCTGGTATAAGGCGGGCTAGCAAAGTGAACCGCCTCGATATCCACTCCACGCTTCAAGGCTAGGTAACAAGCTACTGGAGAGTCAATCCCACCAGAAAGCATGAGCATCCCTTTTCCAGAAGTCCCAACTGGAAGACCTCCTGCCCCCTTGATGGTTTCATAAGAGATGTAGGCTGCTTCTTCCCGGATTTCGACTTGCAAGTTAATATCTGGTTTTTTCATCTGAGCCTGAATCGTTGGGATGGCTTCAAAAACAGCGCCACCCAAGGTTTGATTGAGTTCGCGGCTATCGAGTTCAAAGGTATGGTCACTCCGCTTACTTGAGATTTTAAAGGTCAAGCCTTCCTTGTATATCTCCTTCATAATCTCTTGCACCGCTGCTTTTAAGGCTGGTACTGATTTTTCAATCTTGTAAACAGGTGAAAAATTTTGGATTCCAAAAACCTGCTTGAGGGATTCTGCCACCGGCTCATAATCCGTCCCATGTAGATAAGCATGGGCCCGATCGCGGTCCGCTGTCACTTTGACAGCCGGATAAATAGATAAAACATCTTGGATATTATTGCGAAGTTTATTGATGAAACGCATGCGGTTCTTCCCTTTAGTAGAAAGCTCTCCATAGCGAATCATAATTTCTGAATAGGTTAAGGTCATATTGATTTCCTTCTAAAATTAACGTACTTTTCGTGTTTGTTCGTAAATCAGTTTGAACTTGGTCAAGAATTGCTCGACTTGGCTCATGTCATTTTCAATATCGAGACTGAGGCGGACAGCTGTCTGTGCAACACTCTTGTCCGCTCCCATGGCAATCAAGGTTCCAGCTGGTTTTCCAGCCTTGGACGAGCAGGCACTGGTGGTCGAGATGTAAATATCAAACTCTTCAAAGGCATGGACCACTACTTCACCACGAACTCCCTTGATCCCGAAAGTCAAGATGTGAGGCGCAAAATGATCCTCACCAGAAAAGATTGTGACATCTGGATAGTTGGCCAATTCTTTGCGGATGACTTCTTTCATCTGCTGGGTCTTGCTGGCAAAAGCTTCTTGGTTTTCCATAGCTAAGCGTAGGGCTTTTGCGGTTGCTGCGATGCCTGCCACATTCTCAGTTGTCGAGCGCATTTCTTTTTCTTGACCACCTCCGGTTAAGAGAGGGGTGATCTTTTTACCTTCTTTGATGTAGACAAAGCCGACTCCACGAAGACCATGGAATTTGTGACTAGAGAAGGTCGCAAAGTCCACGCGCTCTGGTAGATAAACTTCTGTTGCTACCTTTGCCAAGGCTTGAACCGCATCGACATGGAAACTAACCGTTGGGCGATCTTCCAGAAGAGCCGCGATGTCATGGATGGGCTGGATGGAGCCAATCTCATTGTTGACGGCCATGACAGAGACCAAGGTCGTATCTGGACGGAGAAGACTAGCCAAGGCATCCACCTTGACAAAGCCACACGCATCTACTGGAGCGTAGTCCACTTCGAATCCTTGTGCTTTGAGCCAAGCAGCCGACTCCTTGATGGCAGGATGCTCAATGTCAGAGACAATGATATGCTTGCCATAAGGAGCTTTCTCAAAGGCGACACCCTTAAGGATCCAGTTGTCCCCTTCGGTACCACCAGACGTGAAGTAAATTTCATCAGCTTTCTTGCCAATTAGCTCCGCAATCTGTTTCCGAGAAGCTTCCAAAATACGAGTAGCTTGACTACCTAGATTGTGCAAACTAGATGGGTTGCCCCAGATCCGAGTCGCTACTTCTGTATAAGTCGCAAGGGCTTCTGGATAGGGTTTAGTCGTTGCTGAATTGTCAAAATAGATCATGTCCTACGCATCCATCACTTTCTTTTTACGTAACTTCTATTTTATCATTTCTAACCGCTTGGGACAAGGATTTGATAAAGAGAGATGAGGTAAAATCACTCCATAAAATTCAGTTCTTTTTAGACATTTTTCAGAAAATGACTTATAATAAGAAAGTGTTAAAAAACAATTTTTGATAGAAAGAGAATGAACATGTCACAATATTCAAGAAGCAACAAAAACCAAAAACCTGAGGATACTACAGATTCTAGACCCTCACGTGGTGAAAAAGTGAAACAAGGCCTATCCGTATTTCAAACGGTTGTAGCTACGATTGCCAGTCTCTTAGGGATTATCGTCACTTCTTTTACGATTATAAGCCTGCTTAATAAAGACAATCAAAAAACAGAAGATAAACCATCTAGTAGCACCAGCGTCGTCGTGGTCCATGATAAGGGATCTGACTCCAGCGCTACCAATACAGATGCTAACACCAATACACAAACCGATTCAAGCAATACAGAAACAAGTTCACAAAAAGAAACCGATAGCTCATCCGCTACAGAAACCAGTTCACCTGCAGCACAAGACCAAGGTTCCACCGCAACAGACAGTGGCGCAGATACAGCATCATCTGGAACCAACTAAAAAATCAGTAAGGACAACCTTACTGATTTTTTTTGGCTTTCGATTCCAGCTTTTTCTGATTTTTATAGAAAGCATCTATTTCATTGTCATACTCCCATTTGAGCTTTGAACGCTCTTCCTGAATTTGATCCAATTTCTCAGATGGAAAGTTTTTGGGCCTATCGCGATAAGTTGATTCAGCTAATGAACCATATCGATTGTCAAAACTGCTCAAATGCCAATTACTCAAATAATCTCCCCCCTATTCTGATGTAGGATCCTATATATATCTCATCTAAATTTAATGTATTGTCCTCATTAATTGGGATATCTACTCCCCAACTCGATTCTTCAATATGATTTATACGTCCATAAACATTCATATAATATTCAGGAGTTGTAAGTCCACCATCACTCCATTGTGTCTGATCCCAATCAATCTGAACGGATTCAACTTTTGAATTTTGGGCTTTGACTAAATCAATAACCTTCTGTTCGTGTTCTTTTAGGTAGTCAAGTTGTTCTTTTTTTATCTCTTCTTCTGTTTTTTGTACAACTTTCTTTGATGATGAGACCGTTATCTTCTGCTCCGGCCTTTTGGTCAGGGTCATGATTTTTCCTCCTAGAAAAACAAGGCCTAGGATCGGTAACAGAATAATCAAAAATAGTTCCAGTCGTCTCTTCATCTCTTCTTCTCCAATCCTTCCTTTCATGGCTGAATGGGCCAGTCACTTTCCTTACTATTATAGCATCTTTCATTTGAATCTCAATCTAACTCACTAGTTAGAGACTATATGCAGCAATCATAAAAGAACTTTCGGCGTTCTGCTAGAATATAGATAATCCTTTTTTACAAATAACACCTAAGTGATTCTAAAAATTCAATTGTTGCATTTTTGTAGAGCATCTAAATATATAATGAAACTTTCCGCTGTGAGAAAAGTGCTAGAAACACCATTGTTTCTAGCACTCGGGAGTTTTGGGAGTAAAACAGTTTGGGAAACTGTTTTAGCCTGAGCCTAAAAATTAAAAAGCAAAGGGGTCCAAAACTAATTGAACACGGGCTGCGGATTGTGTCAAAAAGATAAGTTTTCCTAGAATCAAAAGATTCTGCGTCAAACTTCCTATTTTGACTTTATCCGCGAACACCCTTTGTATCTTTGATAAGTCATGGAACTTCTTCGAAGTTCGCTGACGTCCGTACTCACTTAAGGAAAGTTTCTAAGAGGAGTTTATCTGCAATCAAAAAGGAACCCAGAGGTTCCTTTTGTGTTATTTTCGATACATCTTGACCTGAAGGTAAAGATCGTTATAGACTCCAAGCAATTTCTTGCCTAATTGTTGATAGACTTCCAAATGGTCCAGTGTTTCATCACTTGGATAGAAGGCCTGGTCATTTTGGATTTCTTTTGGCAACATGGCTTTGGCTTTTTTATTTGGCGTTGAGTAGCCGACATAAAGAGCATTTTTCAACGCATTTTTAGGACGAAGCATGAAGTTAATGAAGGCATATGCTGCTTCTTTATTTTTCACAGTTTTTGGAATGACAATGTTATCAAACCAAAGGTTGCTGGCTTCAGTTGGGACGACATAGCGAAGATCCTTATTGGCTTCGAGCATTTGGCTGGCTTCTCCTGAGAAGGTAACCCCAATAGCCGCATTGTTTTGGATCATATAGCCTTTCATCTCATCAGCAACCAAAGCTTTGATGTTTGGCGTCAAGGTGTAGAGTTTATCTACTGCCTCTTGCAATTTCTTTGGATCCTTTTCATTGAGGCTATAGCCCAAGGTATTGAGACCAATTCCCATGACCTCACGCGCACCATCGTACATCATGATGTCATTTCTGTACTCTTCACGCCAGAGATCTGACCAATGTTCAGGAGCATTTTTGACCATCTTGGTATTGTAGATAATCCCCAAGGTACCCCAGAAGTAAGGGACTGAATATTGGTTGCCCGGATCGAACGATTGGTTCAAGAGTTTTGGATCGATATTTTCCATCCCTTTGATCTTGGATTGGTCCAACTTTTCAACCAGATGCTCATCCATCATCTTAGCAATCATGTATTCACTAGGTATAGCAATATCGTAGGTGGTTCCCCCTTGCTTGATCTTGGTGTACATGGCTTCGTTGGAATCAAAGGTATCATATTGCACCTGAATTCCGGTTTCTTTTGTGAATTCCTTGAGCAAGTCTGGATCGATATAATCTCCCCAGTTGTAGATGACCAACTTGTCGCTATTCTTGGTATTCATGCTCGCTTCGATCTGGTGGCTAATTCCCCAGAGGACCAGAATGACAAGGACAATCCCAGTTAGGAATGAATAAAGTTTTTTCATACTGCTTCCTCCTTTTCACGGGTGATAAAGTAATAACCGATGACCAAGAGCACACTAAAGAGAAAGACAAGGGCTGACAAGGCATTGATGCTGAGGGAAATTCCCTGACGAGCACGTGAGTAGATCTCTACAGACAAGGTTGTAAAGCCATTTCCGGTTACAAAGAAGGTCACGGCAAAGTCATCAAGAGAATAGGTAAAGGCCATAAAGTAGCCAGCGATAATAGCTGGTGTCAGATAAGGCAACATAATCTCTTTAAGCATTTGCACTTGGGTAGCTCCCAAGTCATAGGCTGCATTGACCATATCCCGGTTCATTTCCTTAAGGCGCGGCAAGACCATCAAGACCACAATGGGAATCGAGAAGGCCACGTGACTAGCCAGAACAGAAAGGAAACCTAGCTGGTACTTCACCGTCGTAAAGAGAATCAAGAAGCTGGCCCCGATCATAACGTCTGGCGCTACCATAAGAATGTTGTTAATGGAAAGCAATGGTCCTTCTAGCTTCTTCTTAGATTGATAAATATAAATGGCTCCAAAGGTTCCGATCACCGTCGCAATCAAGGCTGACAAGAAGGCCAACAGGAAAGTCTCTGATAAGATCAGCATCAGGCGACTATCTGCGAACAACTCATTGAAATGCTCAAGTGTGAAGCCAGTAAAGGCATTCATATCTCCCCCTTCATTGAAAGCATAAAAGATCAAATAAAAGATCGGAAGATAGAGGATCAGAAAGACGAAACCTAGATAGAAATGAGATACTTTTTTCATCGTTCTCTCCTTTCTCTCGTTGCCCACATGGTTAAGAGCATGGCAAGGATCAGAACAACTCCGATGGTAGAACCCATTCCCCAGTTTTGTGTTGTCAGGAAGTGCTGTTCAATCGCAGTCCCCAAAGTAATGACCCGGTTTCCACCGATCATCCGTGTCAACATGAAGAGACTCAGACTAGGAATAAAGACAGACTGCACACCTGAGCGGACACCATTCATGGACAAGGGGAAGACCACACGACGGAAGGTATCCCAACGATTGGCACCCAAATCATAGCTGGCATTGATCAAGTTTGGATCTAAGTCATCTAAGACATTAAAAATCGGCAAGATCATGAAAGGCAACTCGATGTAGCTAGCTACAAAGATAAAGGAGAAATCGGTAAAGAGGATCTGCTGGGGAGCGACTCCGAGAAAGCTTAAAAAGCTATTGATAGAGCCATTTTGACCAAAGATTCCGATAAAGGCATAGGCCTTGAGCAAGAGATTGACCCAGGTCGGCAAGACGATCAACATCAACCACAACTGCCGGTGTTTGAGAAGCGTCAAAAAGTAAGCAGTCGGGTAGGAGATCAAGAGCGTCACCAAGGTGACAATTCCGGCATAAAGGACCGAATTAAAGCTCATCTTTAAATAAGTCAGATTTTGCGAAGTAAAGAACTCTTTGTAGTTTTCAAGTGAAAACTGCCCTTCAACGTTAAAAAAGGATTGAAAGATAATCATGACTACAGGAGCCAAGACAAAGAGAAAAATCCACAAGAAATAGGGGAGGATAAATAGATTAGAGGTTGTTTTCTTCATCTCTCTCCTCCTCAATGGCATTAATCAAACCAGCTTCTTGCTCCTCTACTTCAACGTACTCTTCGATCCGCGCATCGAATTCTTCTTCGGTTTCATTGAGACGCATAACGTGGATATCTTCTGGTTCAAAGTCTAGCCCGATGACTTCTCCCACGATGGCCTTACGAGTGGAGTGAATCATCCACTCATTTCCCAAATCATCATAGGCAATGATCTCGTAATGCACACCACGGAAGAGCTGGGTGTCCACCTTCACTTGGAGCTTGCCTTCTTCAGGAAGAGTAATTTGCAAGTCTTCTGGACGAATGACGACTTCAACTGGTTCATTTGGACGCATCCCCCCGTCGACCGCTTCAAAGCGTTTGCCATTGAACTCAACCAAGTAGTCCTCGATCATGCGACCATCTAGGATGTTGGACTCCCCGATAAAAGTCGCTACAAAATGGTTGATCGGTTCATCATAGATATCTACTGGTGTACCAGATTGGACGATCTCTCCTTCATTCATGACAAAGATCCAGTCACTCATGGCAAGGGCTTCTTCTTGGTCGTGGGTAACAAAGACAAAGGTAATGCCCAAGCGTTGTTGCAATTCCCGCAACTCATACTGCATGTCTGTCCGCAACTTCAAGTCAAGTGCAGACAAGGGCTCATCTAAAAGGACCACTCGTGGTTCATTGATAATAGCCCGGGCAATAGCTACCCGCTGGCGTTGACCACCAGATAATTTTTGGATCGAGCGTTTTTCAAATCCAGCTAACTGGACCATTTTCAAGACTTCTGAAACCCGACGTTCGATCTCAGCCTTATCCACCTTTTTCAAACGAAGGGGAAAAGCCACATTTTCAAAGACCGTCATATGTGGAAACAGGGCATAGGACTGAAAGACGGTGTGGACGTCCCGTTTGTTGGTAGGGACATCATTGATCCGTTCCCCATCAAGGTAGACATCTCCAGTCGTCGCGTCCAAAAGACCGGCAATGATATTAAGGATAGTCGATTTCCCTGATCCAGATGCACCGAGCAGGGTATAGAACTTCCCTTCTTCCAATTCAAAATTGATATCCTTTAGGACAACGGTTCCGCTATCTTCAAAGACCTTTGAAACATTTTTAAACTCAATAATTGGTTTTTTCAATTCACATAAATTCCTTCTTTACTGCGATTAGCAAACTGCTTTTCAAACGAAAATGCAGCGGCTGACAGGAAAACCTGTCAGACCACCAATACCTCTCGGGGACTTACTAGACTGCCCCACCTATTTACGGTATCGATAGGCACTCACCCCCTCTCCGACTGATGCTATCGATGGTTCACTATCAATTGTTCTTCAATACTTAAGCTCTTAGGCTTGGCCGATAATACGAACTTCTGGTTCTAAACGGACGCCTGAATGAGCTTCTACTGCCTCAATGACATGGGCGATCAAATCTTCGTAGTCCTTAGCTGTTCCATTATCGACATTGACCATAAAGCCGGCATGCTTTTCAGAAACTTCCACACCACCGATTCGATAGCCTTTTAGACCTGCTTCGCTGATCAATTGACCTGCAAAATGGCCAACAGGACGCTTAAAGACGGATCCACAAGAAGGGTATTCAAGAGGTTGTTTCAACTGACGAAGATGGGTCAACCGATCCATCTCCTGTTTGATTTGCTCGTGATTGCCTGGTGACAAAGCAAATTTGGCAGAGATGACGATAGAACCTGTCTCTTGAATCTTAGAATGGCGGTAGCCAAAAGCTAGTTCACTCGCTGACAGAGTTTCGATCTCCCCATCTTTGGTCAAGACCTTACAGGATACTAGGACATGCGCGATCTCTCCTCCATAGGCTCCCGCATTCATAAAGACTGCGCCACCGACACTGCCTGGAATGCCACTAGCAAACTCAAAACCTTTCAAACTATGGTATAAGGCTACATGAGTCGTTTCGATGAGTTTTGCACCTGCTTCTGCTTCGATCACATAGCCATCCACACTAATGTCCCGCAAGCGATCAAACATAATGACAAAACCAGGAATGCCCCCATCTCGAACAATAATATTCGAAGAATTCCCCAGGACCATCCATGGAATATCCTCTTGGTTTGCAAAGCGTACAATGCGTTTTAATTCGTATTGATTACGAGGAAAGGCCAGAAATTCAGCATTCCCACCAACCTTGGTATAGGTATAATATTTTAATGGTTCTTGAAAACGGATATCAATCCCTTCAAGAATTTGGTTCATTTTTTCCATCATCTTTCAATATGTTCTCTCTCTCTATAAAATACAAACTATTATACCAAATTTTTGACATTTTTTCGACCCTAAAAAACAAAAGAAGGCCCATAGTATTCAGGCCTTCCTTTTACCATTTATTATGCAATTTTACGTGCGATGGTACGATTCTTTTGTCCATCCAGAGCTGATTTGACTGAAATCCAAGCACCACCAAGAGTGAAGACAGCTAACTTCCCTAGCTCCAAGAAGTAGTTTTCTGGAAAATTCCCCTTAAATGTCTCTTCGTTGAAGAGACTCCAAGATACATCGAATGGCAAGGAATACTCATCCATGAGAAACAAAATATAATCTAATTGGTTGACCAAAAAGACGGTCAAGACCATCAAAATTGCTGAAACTACCACACCTTTTTTAGTCAATTTTTTACCAAGAATCTCATAACCCTTGATGGTACAAAAACCGAGGGCTGCACCTGCCAAAACAGACACATAGCCGAGACGCGCTACTAAGAGGGCAACTGCTCCACCGATGATCACACCGATCACGGCCCCTACAATCCCTAAGAGGAAGTTTTCTTCCCGCGCTTCATAAGCCTCCACCGTGTCTTGCACTTCTGCTTCGTAGGCTCTAAAGGTTGCATCATCGATTAAAAAGATCGCATCACCGATTTGATAGAGGCCGATCGGTTCTTCCTCACCCGTCTCCGCATTCACTTGCACAAATTGGTGGTTGAGTAAGAAATCAACAATATCTTGGATAGCTGTCCATAAGGTTTCGACAGCCTTCCCTTTGGTCATTCCGCCTTTGACGACGATCGAGGTCAAGTAACCATCAAAAGAGATGGCATTAATGGCTTTTGATTGTTCTTTTAATTCATTCCAAAGAATCTCACCGTCTTCGATTAAGTCTCCTTCGGAACCTTGTTTAGCACTAAATGAAATGTTAAAAACATTTTTGGTTTCCGTTCCTTCAATGACTAACAAGAAGCCTTCACGCTCCCCGTACATCACACGAGCTTCGCCATCAAATTGCAGACCAAGATCGGTAGCAATGCTATATAAATATTCTGGTTTCATATTTCCCCCTAGCTTTTCGGGAAAGCTTGAGCTTTTCCCCATACAGTTTCCATTCTACCATAGGAGAAGCAAAAAGGACATATACAAAAGTATACATCCTTTTTTCAATTGTGTTACATTCAGTCTTATTTCTCAACACGAACGCCAAATGTGTCTATTTTAAGTTGGAAAATCTGACCATCTAGCCCAAGTGCAGCGAGAGCTGCTACAAAGGATGCGGCATGCTCCTGTGCCAAAAGGTTCATGATCGTTGGACCTGCACCAGAAAGGTAAGTGGCATAAGCATCGTGTTGATGCGCAACTTCTTTTACCTGAGGGAATTCTTTGACCAAGGATTGACGATAGCGCTCGTGGAAATGATCTAACTCAATGGAGCGACCAGCCGTCACCAAATCTCCCTTGAGGAGAGCTGCGATGGCCACATTGGCTACACTACTAGCTGCAACAGCTTCCTTATAAGACCATTCTTTCGGTAGGACATTGCGGCTATCGCTGGTCTTCAATTGGTAGCTCGGTACAAAGGCCACCAGGTCACAGCTTGGGAAGTCAGCCGTGACATATTGGACATCCTCACCGATATAGCTCGCAATGACCATATTCCCAAAGATAGCTGGAGCTACATTATCCGGATGCCCTTCGATCTCGGTCGCGATGCGTAATTTCTCAGCATCTGATAACTGGAGATTGGCTAATTGATTGGCCAATTCAATCCCTGCGACAATGACAGAGCTAGAAGAACCAAGACCACGCGCCAAAGGCACTTCACTGGTCATCTTGATATGATGTGGTTGAATAGCTGGGGCAATCGACAGGGCTGTTGAGAGCAAGAGGTTCTTCTCGTCTGTCGGAATCCCTGCTCCTAGATCATGCTCAATCAACCAAGCATCTGCTGGTTCAAGCACTTCAATGGTCAAATAACGAGTCACGGCAATCCCAACAGAATCAAATCCGGGCCCTACATTGGCACTGGTTGCTGGAACAATAATCTTCATGCTTATTCTCCCAAGACCTTAAAGGTATTCAAGAGTTCGAAATTCGGCTCTGAATCAAGTTTTTCAACCAAGTTCTTGAATTGGGTCTGATTGACTTGGTGGGTGATGATCACAACGCTTGCATAGTGACCATCTGAGTCTTCTTGAAGGATTTGCTTGAAGGAAGCTCCTTCTGCATTAAAGATTTCCGCAAGACGCAAGATTTGACCAGTCGCATCTGGTGCCTTGATTGAGAAGTAATAATTGTTCTTCACATCTTCAGGCTTAGCCAATTGAAGAGGACGACTGTATTCATTGAAGGCTTTACCGATCGTTCCTTCTTTTAGACGACGGACAATGCGCACAATATCAGCTACGACACTTGTCGCTGTTGGTTTTTGACCAGCACCTGGTCCGTAGTACATAGACTCACCAATACCGATGGATTCCACATAGACCGCATTCATAACGTCGTTCACTCCTGCGAGTGGGTGTTGTTTTGGAAGGAAGGTTGGTGTCACCTCTGCTGCAATCCCTGATTCCGTTTCAACGATCGAGCCGACCAGTTTGATCACATAACCAAGGCTTTGAGCAACAGAGACATCTTGTGGAGTGATCTGGCTGATCCCTTTGTGACCTACTTGGTCAAATTGAATGTTCATCCCAAAGGCAAATTGACTCAAGATCACCATCTTGTAGGCTGCATCGATCCCTTCAACGTCATTGGTTGGGTCACTTTCAGCGTAACCAAGGCGTTGCGCTTCTGCTAAAGCATCTTCATAAGTCCAGCCTTCTTCCACCATTTTGGTCATCATGAAGTTAGATGTTCCATTGACCACACCGAGTACTTTGGTCACCTTGTCAGAAGCCAAAGAATTCACCAAGGTGCGAAGGATTGGGATCCCACCCGCTACAGCAGCTTCATAATAAAGAGCTACTTGGTGTTCTTTTGCAACCTCTAGCAATTCACTTCCATGAACAGCTAGAAGGTCTTTGTTAGCAGAAACGACATGCTTACCTGCTTCAAGAGCACGGGTGATAAAGGTCTTCGCTGGCTCAATCCGGCCCATCAATTCAACGACGATGGCAATCTCTTTGTCTTCAATGATCTCATCGACATTGGTCACAAAGTTGTAGTCATGACCAGCCGCTTGCAAGCTTTGCTTTTCCGCATCATCGCGAACCAAGACCTTGGCAATCTCAATCTCATCCTGAGCAGCCTGGCTGATTTTTTCATGGTTTTCTTTTAATAAAAATGGTACGCCACTGGCAACAGTACCAAATCCTAATAAGGCAATCTTAACAGACATCCTATTGACTCCTTGAATTTTCTATAGTAGGTCCATTATAACAAAATCTTGAGCGTTTGACAGCCAATTGCCTTAAAAATTCTGAATTTTCATGACAGGATCAGCCTGTAGCAAGTTCTGGAAAAAAACATAGAATTTGTGGTACAATAAAGAAAACAATGAAAGCGGTGACACTATGAGTAAACGAAGAGTACCTAAAAAAATCAAAACCCTACTTGGAATCAATGCCTTCCTACTGGTCTGTATCTTTATTTGTAGCTTTCTTCTGATCAAGCGCATCACTCAGCCGAGTGACGGAAATACAAGTGGCACTGCTGTGACACGTTCTCTCGAGGAGGATAGCTCCTCTATCGAGTGGACCCGAGTAAAAAAGCCGGTCAAACTGCCCATCCTCATGTACCACTCCGTGCACAATATGGCTGAGTCCGAAGCTGCCAATGCCAATCTGATTGTCGATCCAGAAACCTTTGAGAGCCAACTAAAGGCCCTGAAAAAAGCGGGTTACTACACATTGACACCTGAGGAGGCCTATCGCATCCTCGCTAAGAACGAAGTGCCCAAAGGAAAGAAATATGTCTGGCTGACCTTTGATGATGGCGTCGAGGATTTCTATACCATCGTCTATCCGCTTCTTAAGAAATACAAGATGACGGCCACCAACAATATCATCACAGACTTTACCCAAAAGGAAAAAGAAAATGTCCTGACCTTTGACCAAATCAAAGAGATGAAACATGCTGGCTTGACCTTTGAAAGCCATACGGTCAATCATCCAGACCTAGCCAATTCCAGCCTTGAGACTCAAAAGAATGAGCTGGTCGCTTCTAAACGCCTGCTGGATAAGGTGCTGGATCAAAATACCAGCGTTATCGTCTACCCATCTGGTCGCTACAGCCAAATCACGATCGACCAAGCCAAGAAAGCTGACTACAAACTAGGCCTCACCACTAAAAATGGACTCGCTAGCTCCGCTGATGGCCTCTATTCCCTCAAACGAGTTCGGATCCTTCCAACCACTACAGGAGAGGATCTCCTAGCCATGATCCAAGAATAAAGAAAGACCCCTGTCTGAAATCATTTCAGACAGGGGTTCTTGTTAGAGTTCCTTTTCTAGTTCATTTAGGAAGGCGATTAAAAATTGATGGCGACTTTCTGCCATTTGTTTGGCAGTCTCCGTGTTCATTTTATCTTTTAAGAGGAGCAACTTGTCATGGAAATGTTGGATGGTATCAGTAAGTGGCCTCCCTTTGTGGCCACCATAGGAAAAAGTTCGCGCAATTCCTACAGCTCCTATCGCATCCAGGCGATCTGCATCCTGGACAATCTTGCCTTCTATGGTTTCTGGATGTTTACCGAGATTTTTGCTGAAAGAAACAGCATTGATAACCTGGCAAATTTGGTCGATTTGGTTTTGAGGGATACAAATCTCTTCTAGAAACGTGCGAGCATTCGCTTGATTCTCTGTTTGAAACAATTTATCATCATCAGCATCGTGAAGAAGAGCTGATAAGCCCACTATCTCCAGATCACATGGACCTTCTGCTTGTGCGATTCTCATAGCATTGCTATAGACGCGGAGGGTATGCTCTACATCATGACCATCCGATCGATCAGCAAATAAGGTTTTCACATACTGCTTAGCAGCAAAAATTCGTTCTTCGATCATCGTTCTTGTCCTTTGTAGCTTCTTACTTTAATCAATCTCATGGTAGGCTTTTCGAGCCTTTTCCAGATCGTAATATTGATCGAACTCTTCTTTTGTCTGTGTGGTATGGACTTGACCATCTTTAGATATCTCAGCCGGGATCGTGACATCTTGATAGAGATTCACACCCTTCTTCATAAAGAGTTCAAATACAGCAATACTTTTTGCATATTGATCCGCACTATTCTGGGGTTTTATTACTATGACTTTAGTATCTTTTTCCTTCAAGAGTTGATAGGCCTTGGAAGATTTCTTAAATTGCGTTTTTGAGAGATCCTTGGGCTCAATCGAAAACCAATTATCAAAAAATTTCAATTCTTCAATACTGCTCGTCTCACGATCAATTGGTACATTGAAAGCCGGAACCGGTTTTCTTTGGTGATCATTCTCTAATGTTTCATTTCTTTCCAGTTTACGAGTATCTAGATTTAAATACATCTTCTTCCGAATCGAGTCGTCTTTTGTACTGCGAATTTGTAAAGCAGCTAACTCACGTCCATTCCATGAATACACTGAACCTAATTCTGTAGGAATATAATCCGGATCGAACTGTTCAACAACTTTAAATAAATCAATCTCTTTCTCTTCTTTTAATCGCTCTCCCTCAACCTTGTAGACACTAACAGTCCAATATTCATCCTTCTCTGGAGGAGTTGTACGATAGTAAAAATTTTCTCTAAATTTTACATTCATATGCAAAATATGCTTTGAACCGACTCTGACAGGATCAAAATAATAATAAGACCCATATTTCCTCATTAACCGATCTTCCTTCGGATCAGTTGATTTCCAGTGAGTGATAATGCCTGCACCATCCGCAATCATCTCATAGTCATCAATTTTTTCTTTCCCACTATAATCAGTAAATTGTTTATAATAACTCTCAGTTGAAAAACGTAAATAAAGCCAAATCCCACCCATGAGCGAAAGCAATACCAGTAAGGCTAGTATCCATTTTTTCTTTGTAATTTTCACGATTTAAACAGATCCTTTCTTTAAGTATAGTAGAACCAAAGCTATAATTTCTGGGCATGTTCTAACTCTCAATCAGAAACTATTACTCTACCTTTTTCATATTTAGAGAACATTGAACTCTCCGTACTGACGTATGACACGGACTCGTGTGAAACCATGTCACTGATTGATAAGTCTCCATGGTCATCAGTAAACCTATAAATTATTCCATCTTTTTCAAAACTTCGATCCTCACTATTATACAGAATAGTAGTCGTTTTATTTCCTTCTTTGAGAATAATATAATCCCCAGAAAACTCTACCCAAGTCGACTTATCTATAGAAGCTGTATTAGAAGATTTACTCTTAACCACTAGATAATACCGGCCATCTGTAATAGCATTCAATTCTTGTTCTTGTTTGATATAGAATATGATCATTGCGACAGGAATTAATAAAAGCAGCCATATTTTAAATTTTTGGGGAACGAATGACCCTATTTTTTTGAGGACAGCTAGGGCCACTAAAATTATCGCATACATTAAAAATGGCGGGATTAAAAGAAGAGCGATTTTCCAGCCTCTGAAAAAAGCAAGCCCTTTATTAGATTTGGCTTCTTTATATTGTTTGACCGGCTCCTCTTCTACCAGCTTCAAACGCAATAGTTTTACAGTGACTTCTTCTTGTCTTGCATCAAGCGAAACACTCTTTCCTCCTGAGTTTTCACTACCTAGATAGGCCTGAGCCATTCTGACCAGATACAGTCTCTCATCTTCTTTCACAATGGTAGCAAATAGCTCCATTGCCTCATTAATATTTCCTTTGAGGTACTCATTGACCGCCTTTAGATACATAGATTCCAATTGAGAGAACTTGGTAGTTGTTACTTCCTTTAAGATGGCATCATTGGCTTCATTTTTGACCAGAATATCGTAGCGGGCTCTGTAAGCCATCTTGAGTGATTCATCATCTACTAAATAATTAGAGAGTAAGTCCTCAAACTCATCTTCCTTCAAATCCGGCCTTGAAAATAGGTTCGCATTCAGTAGAATTTCATTTAATGTTACTTGTTCAGCATCTGTAAACTTCTGATTCTCCTCGAGTTCCTTTACAACTGCTTCAATAGATCCAAAGTCACCAATCCTATAATAATAGAAAAGGGTAGCTATCTGTACTCTCACCTTAATCGTTTTGATACTTTTTCTTTTTTGAGTCAAAATATAGCTTGCCATCAGGTCTAGATTGATATCCTCATAGATGAGACTATACAACTTTTTGATTAAAAGCGTATCTTTAATGATAGCTAGAACCAGCTCAATCATTAGGTATATTAAAAAACAAATGGCAGCAATATTTTTACTTTGGGTCACTTGCACAATATATAAAAATGGTAGAGCTAGAATGACCAATAGGACAATCGCTGGAATATTGTAATGTCTTCTTAGTTCTTTATAATCTTTAACCATAAATCTCCTTAGTTTTTATTAGATATGATGAGTCTCCTATCAACCTCATTTGATTTTTCTTTGAGAAGAACTCTGGCTGACAATCGTCCAAATCAGCAACAAAGTTACTAGTACTACTGTTAATCCAACACTTTATCTTTTCATAGTGTTTCTTACTCACTCTACTCTGGATGATTAGCAGACCAAACCTGCAATTCATCGTAGGATTTTATTTGTGTCTTCTCACCAGTCTTTGGATCGGTCGCATAGACCTCTAACACATCCTGCCCCTTCGGTGCAAACCAATGAAGTATTTTATCAAACCACTCTTTACTATTATATTGTTTTGGCCTCATATACAAGCGCTCTAACTGATTTATGTCCTTTGCTAAGTCAGTGTATTCCTCAGCAATATTTGTATTAGATAAATCTATCTTTTCTCCATTTTTCGATACTCCCTTTTCAATATATCCTGGCATTAAGACAAGATTATATTTCTCAAGCAATATCTTTTCTAAATCTTTTAAAGTATCGCCGTATGCTAAATCTAAATTACCATAAGGTGGAAATATCTGTTTTAAATCACCAAATTTTTTCGCGTCATCTAATTGTCCTGTAGAAATATTTAATATCATATCTTCATTTGCCCCATCAACTTTTGATTTTTTAGTTAAGGCAACATAATCTTGATCATTTATGAAATATAAATTTCGAAAATGTAAATCTTGACTCCTTGAAATCCGATAATCTTTGTTATTTCCTAAAAGGTCAAATACATCTATCTCTTTTGTATTAAAATCTTTCGTATTAATATCATACGCTATAACTTTAAAGTACTCCTCTGAATTATCTTCTTTATTTCCACTTTTAGTTTTATCAACTAATTGATGTGAAGTAAAATCAATAACATAATTTTGTCCATACTTCCAACTGCTATTTCTTTCAGGTTTATTTGAAGCAACAACTACAAATTTATTGTCATCAATAACATGGATGATTGGTTTCTCACTTTTCGCATCCACATATTTCTGCTTGGTTTCTTGCTGATTGTTTTTTCCATGCTTTTGAACCTGCTTCCACATGTAGAAAGATCCTATACTTACTAAAAGGACTAACACTCCTACTACTTTCTTTTTCACTCGTTTCATTTCAACCTCCACGCTCGTAGCTAACTTCTACCATGATACCGAAATTTTGCAGCTTATTCAACTTCCTCACTAGTTGGTGGTAGTTGCACAAAAAAAACCACCTCTCGGTGGTTCTAGAATGTATACAAACTATTTTAAAGTAAAATAAGTTAAGCAATTCTGCAAAGAAATAAAAATGAGTTCCAATTTTAAAATCGATTCAAAAAAATACCAAAACTTTCCGCTGTGAGAAAAGTGCCTGAAACAATAACGTTTCAGGCACTCGGAATTATTGAGAGTAAAACAGTTTGGGAAACTGTTTTAGCCTGAGCCCAGAAATTAAAGAGCGAAGGGGCTCAATAATTAGTCTTGGAACTTCGAAGAAGTTCGCTGACGTCCGTACTCACCTAAGGAAAGTTTTTAATATGACTTTGCCTTCAATCTGAAACCACCTCTCGGTGGTTCTTACTTCTTCTTTTGTGGAAAGAGGGGTAGGCCTAACGTAGCGATTTTTTCAGCTGGGATCTTCATGCCATCCTTGATCCACTTGGAGATGACAGAGACAATAGCTGAGCTCCAGAAAGAATTGAGGTAGCTGCCAGCGCCATTTGATGAGCTGCCATTTCGTTTTTCTAAAAAGTCATAGACTGCCTTGGTTAAGAGTCGCTCAAAATTGTAATCAATAGCTAGGCTGATGATCTTGGCTTCTTTCTTAACTTCCTTAAAAAGATAGACCCAGACCTGGTAGAGATCTGTCTTGAGGTTGTAGCCATCTAAAGACTTGGTAATCTTTGCGATACTAGATTGAAAGATAGACTCTAGAATCTCTTCTTTTGATCCATAATTGCGATAAAAGGCGGCGCGAGAGACCCCAGCACGCTGAACCAGCTCAGAGATGGTGATCTTTTTCAGATCTTTTTTCTCCAATAGTTGCAGGAGAGAGATTTCGATGGATTCTCGTGTAATCGCATTGTTTTCTTGGTTAAATCGTTTGAGATTTTCCAAGGATTTCTCGGATATTTTTCTTTCTGCCATAACATTTACTTTCTATCTGTCTCACCTGATGTTATCTGCTTGGATAGCATGGTACTTCATGATATAATTGTAAAAGAAGACAAACTACTTGTCAATGTACATTTTTATACAATTATGAGGTATGAACTGATGAAATGGAAAATTATTGCGGATTCAGGCTGTGACTACCGCTCTTTGGACAACCTGGCACCAGATACGGAGTTTGTCAGTGTCCCACTGACCATCCAAGTGGGTGATACCATCTATACAGATGATGCCCAACTCAATATCGATCAGATGATGGGGGAGATGTATGCGACTGCGACTGCATCTAAGTCTGCCTGCCCAAGTCCGGATGATTATATGAAGTCTTTTGAAGGGGCGGATAATATCTTCGTTGTTACCATCACAGGGACCCTTTCTGGTAGTTACAATAGTGCTGAGGTGGCCAAGAAAATTTATCTGGAAGAGCATCCGAATACCAATATTCACGTCATTAATAGCTTGTCAGCTGGGGGCGAGGTGGACCTAATCGTTCGCAAGCTCAACCAGTTGGTCGCTGAAGGTCTCGATTTTGATCAAGTGGTTGATGTGATCACTACTTATCAGTCTAAAACTAAGTTGCTCTTTGTTTTGGCTAAGGTCGATAATCTGGTCAAAAATGGGCGTCTCAGCAAATTGATCGGAACGGTTGTCGGGCTCCTCAATATCCGTATGGTTGGGGAAGCTAGTAAGACAGGTACCCTCGAGTTGCTTCAAAAAGCACGGGGCCAAAAGAAAGCGATCAAGGCTGCTTTTGATGAATTAATCAAGGCAGGCTATAATGGCGGACATATTACCATTGCCCACCGCAACAATGAAAAATTTATCGAGCAATTCTCTGAATTGGTTCGTGAAAAATTTACCCGTGCAAACATCGAAGTCCTTCCTACTTCTGGACTTTGTAGTTTCTACGCCGAAGAAGGCGGGCTCCTCATGGGGTATGAGATTTAAGTTACCACTAAAAAGAGGCTAGGACAAAAGTCCTAGCCTCTCAATTGTTTTTGGATTGTCGAGCAAGACGCAGTGGTTGAGTGGGCTCTACTACACTGATTTCATCAACTTTACAGCCCTACTCAACTGTGCGGAGGTGGACGACGAAATCGAATTCTAACGAATGACCGATTTCTGTCCTACTCTCTCTTTTTATTCTCCGATCTCTTGGTAGAGAGTGAGGATTTTTTTGCGGTAGATGGTCGAACTGATCCCAGCTCCGATTAGCAGGATGACACTATAAAGGATCACAGCCAGCAGGGTGCTGACGGAATGATAGGTCCAAATGAAGCTAACAATGATCAAGAGAAACATCACAAAGATAAAGACAATCAAGAGGATAGACTGAAGAACTGCATTCCCACGATGACGGGTCATCAACTCTGTGATATTGGTCCAATTGGTACTAAAATTTTGAAAATCTTTGACATAGTCTCGAATGCAGATCGGAATGGTGGTTACGACCCAGATCAACAACATGGCAAGGATGGCCATGGGATGCACGCCAAAATAGAGACAAACACCAACCAGAA
Organism: Streptococcus parasanguinis; assembly: GCF_040908565.1. Classification (GTDB taxonomy): domain Bacteria; phylum Bacillota; class Bacilli; order Lactobacillales; family Streptococcaceae; genus Streptococcus; species Streptococcus parasanguinis_AC. The sequence continues at coordinate 106,861 of NZ_JBDGEA010000004.1, forward strand.
GAAGGACAGGAAGAATGGATTGCACCAAATAGAGCAACCAAAACTTCATAAAGAGATAGCGTTTGAAATCAATAGGGAGCGATCTCAAGTACTCAAAGTTTTCACGCTCCAGCGAAATACCGATACTGGTCAAGCCTCCAAAACTATTGAAAACACCGATCAAGAAGGCAACAAGGGCCAGTGGCACCAGATACTGGGGTGTCAAGTAAGGACTGAGGCCGCCGATATTTTTCGATGCTCCTGCTGCTCCACTAAGTAAGAAAATGTAAGGCAGAATACTCATCATCAAGAGAACTTGGACCACAAGGGTTCCATCAAGCAAGAGTCTGCGATGATACTGAATGACAAATCGTCTAAAAGAGTCTTTCTGACCCACATGGATGGCTTTCACACGCTCTTTGACGGTTTGGTTGGTCGAAACTGCAAGGGCTGCATCATAAAACTGCGGGATCACAAGTTTACGAACCAGGCCGATCAGAACTAAAAGCACCGCGATCCAGCCCAAGACGCCAAGGATCGCTCCTCCCTCAAAAGGATGGAGGATAAACTGATGAAAGGCAACAAAAGGCGGAAAAAGAATGGGAATATCCGCTCCACCCGACATCTCTACCCGGTGAGTTTGGACTAGATTTAGATAAAGATAAGCGCCTAGACTGAGGAGGGAGCCGATTCCGACCATGAGATTAGAGACTAAGGTCGTGTGTTTTTTGAAAAAGAGGGTCTTAGTGATCAAATGGGAGAGGATGATCGTCGCTAAAAAGAGAACGCCTAAGAGAATTAAGGCACAAAAGAGCCCAAGCAGGATGCCTAACGGATTGAAACCACCTGCTTGCACAGGGAGGATCAAAAAATAGCTGATCAAGGGAAGGATAGCCATGAGAAGGGTCAAGATGACCGAGATACTCTTTCCAGCAATGACTTCCGCATCTGAGAAGGCATAGGGCCGGTAAAACTGGAGGTCCTTGCTTTCATAAAAGACATTGTAAAAACTCATAAAGCCTTGGGAAATCGTCATCAAGGAAAAGAGGGCGACCATATTGACAAAGAAAGCTGGTTGATGGACAAAATCATAGATACTAAAGAGCAAACCAAACAAGACGAAATAGAAAAATCCTAAAGAGAGATAGTTCAATACCGATCTGCGGGCAACATTGAGTTTGACGTCCGGTTTTTTGGCCTGTTTGGCACGTAATTTTGCGATCTGGGCGGGCTGACTGGCATAGATGATATTGACATTGACCAGCTGTTGGATGATCTTAAGACGCATGATCGCCACCTTCTTCCTTCCGCCCCGCTAGACTGAGATAGATACTTTCCAAGCTTTGTTCGGGGTGTTGTCCCTTCAATTCCTCGATCGTCCCATAGAAAATGAGATTACCTTTTTTCAGAATGGCAATCTTATCACAGAGTTGTTCAGCTACTTCTAAGACGTGGGTAGAGAAAATAACGGTCTTTCCGCGATCCGCATGCTGCCGCATCATTTGTTTTAAATCGTAAGAAGCCTGCGGGTCCAATCCGGTCATCGGTTCGTCCAAGACCCAGATATCTGGATCGGATAAGAGCGCTGCAATGACGAAGACCTTCTGGCGCATCCCATGTGAAAAGGATTCAATCACTTCATAGCGGTGACTCTGAAAATCAAAAATCCTGAGAAGCTCTTCCAAGCGTTGATCACAGTCTTTCTGACTCATATCATAAGAGGTCGCAACCAACTCCCAGAATTCATTGGCTGTGAGACGCAAGAAAAGATCCGGCGAATCCGCCACGTAACCGATCTTCTTTTTGATCGCAAGCCGATGGCTATAAAGGTCCTGACCATCTACCTCGATGGACCCAGTGGTTGGGGTAATCACACTGACCAAACTCTTGATGGTTGTGGACTTACCAGCTCCGTTGTGGCCAATCAGTCCGACAATTTGCCCATCTTCGATGGTCAAATCCAAGTGGTTGAGAGCAATGTGCCCATCGTAATCTTTTGTAACTCCGTGAAATGTAATCATACTAACTCCTTGTACGATCCTCATTGGGATCGTGTTTGATTTCTATTGTAATAAACGATCATTGAAATGATAGAGCAGATCTAGTAAATAGTTTGGAATGGTATCCAAAAAGTCTTCTTTATAGACTCGCTCTCCTCGCTTATGCAATTCTTTGCCCCAGGGCCCGAGATTGATCGCTGGAACCTGAATTTGGGCAATTTTTTCCAGATCCAGATCATAGACCTGAGCTGGTGTAGCTAGGCTATCAAGGACGACTTGATAAGAGGCCACATCCTTTTCCAAGGCACAATAGCTGGTGTCGTTAATCCCCATAAAGTATTCTTCGACTTTTAAGCTATAGCCTCTTTGGTCCAGATACTGGCGATAATCCTCGATCAAGGACTCGATTTTGAGTTCTGTATTGTCCAAAAAGCGACAATTCATAGAAGGATAATATGGGGGCGCAAAACCAATGACCACCATGGGATCCTTATCTCCGAGAAACTCAAGGAGCCGCTGGATTTGCTGAATCGCAAGGCTCTGGTAGCTGGTCCCATTACGAAAATCGTGCTCCGCTTTTTGATTAGAAGCTTCCCTAAAGTCTTGGTAGCCCTCTAAAGCTTGGCATCGTTCCTCTAGTTCTTGATAGGTGATGACTCTTGGCCTTGCAATCATATGGTCTTGGCCAGCCTGATCCTGCAAGTGTTCATACTTCTTGTAAAAGGCGTCCAAGGCCTCCTGACTAAGTTCATAAATCCGCTGCAGGAGTTCTTGCGGTGTTTTCTTCAAATGCAATACACTGAAATAACCAGCCGCATAGAGCACGGTCGATACATCGTACTGCTCCTTCAAATCTCTGAGATAGGACCAAGAAGGAAGGGGAGACGTTTCTCCCAAGGCCTGATCAGCCAGATCGGGATGAAGATCCAGCTGGCTTGCGATGGCCACTAAGAGGGACAAGGCATTGATCCCTTTAAGAGGCTCCTTCATATGGGATAAGACGCCTTGCGCCACAACGACTGGCATCAGTTTACCCACTGTGCCAATGTGAAGGACTTTTTCTTTTTCTAGATCCGATTCAAAGGGCTCCGAATCTACTGCCAATACATAATCCAGATCAAACTTTTCCTGCAAATCTGTCAGGAGCCCCAAAGCTCCCCGCATCCCACTTGAATAGGATTCCTCGTCTCCAACAGAGAGATAGAGCAGATTGACCTGACCTCCTGAGCGATCCGCCGCATAGGCTTCCAGAACCCCTAGTTGCAGGGCTAGAGCTGCTTTCATATCGCAAGATCCTCTGCCAAATTTCCATTGACCAGAAGCTAAATCAGCCTGGATATCTGGTCGCGTATCCAGTGTTTTCAAGGCTGCTGCTACTTTATCAGAATCGAGCGCGATCTCCGACAAATGTCCATAGTCTTCAAGATCGACTGTATCATGGTGGTGAAACAGGATAAGAGTTTTTTTCTTACCTTTATCGACCAAGGCCCAATTGACCGACCGATGCAAGTGATCCTGTGGTACCTGATAGCGCCCAAAGTGGTCCGGATGTTCCTTAAAATAGGGAATCTGGGCAAGCCGTTGATCCAGGTAGGCCTCGATTCCTTGTTCTGTCTCAGTATTAGTGAAGCTTGGAATCGCCAAGGCTTGGGTAAAAATCGCTTCGATGCTCTCTCTATTGGTTCCTTTCACTTTTAAAACCACCCTTCTTTGCTACTATATATAAATAAAATAATGGATATCCCTACTATCAGACTTCTATGTCTCTGTGGCCAACAGGCAATCCTGACTCTATGCCATTATCTCCCGACTTCACTTCTTTCCTGTATGCGATTTCTTTTCTGGAAAGGGCTTGCTTCCAGCGCAAACGTTTGTCCCATCCAACTATTTTTGGTAAAATAGGGACATTCACATGAAAGAAGAAATAACAATGGAAAATCAAACCTTAATGCAATATTTTGAGTGGTATTTACCCGCTGATGGGAACCACTGGACGCGTCTTGCTGAAGATGCGCAACACTTAGCAGACTTGGGTATTTGTAAAGTCTGGATGCCGCCTGCCTTTAAAGCTACTTCTAACAATGACGTTGGGTACGGCGTCTACGACCTCTTTGATTTGGGAGAGTTCGACCAGAAAGGAACGGTTCGTACCAAATATGGTTTCAAAGACGATTATCTTCAAGCAATTCAAGCCCTCAAAGATGCAGGGATTCAACCAATGGCTGATGTCGTGCTCAACCATAAAGCTGCCGCTGATGGCTTAGAGGAGTTCGAGGTCGTTGAGGTCGATCCCATGGATCGAAACAAGATCCTCACTGAGCCCTTCACCATTCAAGGATGGACTAAATTCACCTTTGATGGCCGAAATGGAGCCTATAATGACTTCCACTGGCATTGGTACCACTTCACCGGTACTGACTACGATGCTTCTCGCAATAAGAATGGAATCTACCAAATCCAAGGGGACAACAAAGGTTGGGCTCATGGGGATCTTGTGGACAAGGAGAATGGAAACTACGATTACCTCATGTACGCCGATATCGATTTCAAACACCCTGAGGTTGTAGAAAATCTCGATCAGTGGGCTGAATGGTTTATCGAAACGACTGGTGTAGAAGGTTTCCGTCTGGATGCCGTCAAGCATATCGACTCCTTCTTTATGAAGAATTTCATCCACAATATCACCCAAAAGTACGATGAAGATTTCTACGTTTTTGGCGAGTTTTGGAATGGGGATAAAGAGATCAACGATGAATACTTGGAAAGCATTGACTACTTATACGACTTGATCGATGTGGCCCTCCACCAAAATTTCTTCAGAGCTAGCCAAGAGGGTGAAAATTTCGACCTGAGAAACATTTTTGATGGAACACTAGTTCAACATCATCCTGAACAGGCTGTAACCTTTGTGGACAACCATGATACCCAGAGAGGGCAAGCCTTGGAATCTACCATTGAAGAATGGTTTAAGCCTGCAGCCTATGCCTTGATCTTACTTCGTGAAGCTGGTTTGCCTTGTGTCTTCTATGGAGACTACTACGGTATCCAAGGCAAATTTGCGCAAGAAAGTTTCCAAGAGGTTCTCGATCGTCTCTTATGGGTTCGTAAAGATCTGGCTTACGGGGAGCAAACGGACTACTTCGATGATCCTAATTGCATCGGTTGGACACGCTCAGGTACAGAAGAATCAGCACCAATCGCCTGCTTGATTTCGAATAACCAAGCTGCTACAAAAGTCATGGAGATCGGTTCATCATACGCAGGACTCACCTACTATGATGTCTTAGAAAATTGTAGCGAAACTGTCCAAGTTCAAGAAGACGGTACTGCTGAATTCCCAGTGGCAGAACGCTCTGTCAGCGTCTGGGTAGCCCAAGATACAGAGGGCCAATAACCAATAAATGTGATTTTCTCCTAGGATCCACATGTTCCTAGGAGAATTTTTTCTGTAAAAATTTTATAGGAAACACAGCTTCATTTTAGCATGATAAGAAAGCGCTGTCAATGGGTATCGCGTCTATTTGACAGAAATAAAAAGCATCAAAAAAAGCTGGAAAAAAATTATCCAGCCTTCGATGTTTGATAGAAATAACTGTATGACGCAGTGGTTGATTGGTATCTTCGTTCGCTTATTAAGCTCCGAAGATAACCTAATCAACTTTGCGGGGGTGGGAAAACGAACTCTTTTTAACTAGTCGGAGTTCTTTCCCACTCCCTTTCTTTTTAGCTCAATTCTGCAATGATTTCTTTTAATTGGGCTTTCGTATGAACTCCAGCCACTTGTTTCACGACTTGGCCATCTTTTTTAAAGAGAAGAGTTGGGATCGACATGATACCGAATTGACGTGCTGTATTTGGATTTTCATCGACATCCATCTTACAGATTTTCAAATCATCTTCATGTACTTCTTCTGCCAACTGATCCAAGATCGGTGCTTGCATGCGACATGGGCCACACCAAGTTGCCCAAAAGTCAATCAAGACAAGTCCTTGGCTAGTTTCTTGTTCAAAAGTTGCATCTGTGATTACGTGTGCCATATTTCCTCCTTTTTCAGTAGGCATCTACTGATTCTGCATTTCTACTTTTATTTTACACTAAATAATGCCATTTTAGAAATATTTGCTACGGGGACTCCTTAGGCATCTTCTTTCTTCTTGCTCCAAAAGACGAGGCTAGAAGCTGTCAGGGTAAACAGACCTAAGAGACCCAAAGCATGTTCTTTGTTCCCTGTTTGTGGAAGCGTATGGTCCGCATGCCCTCCTTCTACTGCAGGAGTTGAAGCTTGAGGATCTTCTGCCAATCCTGGTGAAACAAATTGAGGGCCATAGGATACAGCTAGAGCAAGGTGAGGGTGCTCTTGGGCAGCTGATGCGGTCTTCATCTCAACGACCTTTTCAGGAACATCTTGGCTTGGTTGGACAAGATGTTCTGGGCTTGGAAGCGTATATTCTTCCTTGTAGTGCACTTCTGGTGCTACTAGAGCAGCTCCTTCAACTTCTGGCAGGTTTGCATAATCTGTATCGATTGCACTTGGTAGATAGCTTGCCTTTTGGGCGCGAGTCTTTTCGACAATTGGAATCGCAGCCTGGATAGAATCTGTCTTAAAGGTCACTTCATATGGATGCTCCACCGTTAGGTCAGACGGGTCATAGGTGTTAAAGACTAGAGCTAACTTGTGACCTTTCTTAACTGTATAGAGATTTGGTTGGAGATAAACGGTATAATCATGGTATTCCCCAACTTTTGGCTCAATGCTAGCGCGTGAGCTTGCTGAATCGTAGCCAGACTCAGGATTGGCAAGGTTGATCCAGCCTTTTGCGATCACCTTGTACTTGGTCTTGATGGTTTCGTATTCGGCTACAGATAGATTGCTTAAATTGCTTCCCATCCAGAAACCATCTGCTGTTTTATCTTGCTTGACGCTACCATTTCCTACCACGTCAAAGTCCTCATCTGCCACGTCTACCAAGAGGGCATTGAGTTGGAAATTCTTTCCTTGACCTTTGGCAAGAGCTGCCTTGAAATGAACGGGAATGTGGCCCTTGATCGTAGTGTCCTCAGTGACATCAGAAACAAAGGTCAGATTAGCCTTAGAAGAGGCTTTGCTGACTGTTTCATTACGGTTAGCGATCTCAACACCCGCAGCCGCATAGTCACTTGAAATGGTTTCTTCCAAGCGTTTCGACTGAGCATTCAAGAAGAGACGTTGACTGCTCTTCCAGTTATCATAGCTGGTCCACTTACTTGGATCATAGTTGTTTTGAGCTAGAACCGCTGGCAAGCTTTCGACGTGATTGTCCACACCATAGAGGTAGTGGGTCAACCAGGTATTGAGCAAATCATAAAAATCTTGACCCTTGGCGGTGATGCCGTATCCACGGGACATAGCAGCTGGATAGACGTGGTCTCCTTGGTGGAGATAGAGCTTGACATCTTGGCCCGCTTTCTTTAGCGCATCGTACATGAGTTCAAAATGTTTGGTCTTGACATTGTCATCGTTCAAGCCATGGACAATCAGGGCGCTGGTCTTGAGATTTTCTGGATGAAGGGTATAATCCCGCTCCTTCCAGACATCACTGTAGTTGCGATCATGAGCGTACTGGTCCTTGTTCAATTGGTTGATGTAGTTGGAATAGTTTTGCCAAATCCCTGCCCAATCGTCTTGGTCCAGCATCCGCGTGCTAACGTAGAGGGAAAGCCATGAAAGGTCACTATAAGGTGCATTGCCAAATTGGGTCCCTTGGCTATTGAAATAATCATACCAAGAAGCAATCCCTGCTGCTGGAACGATGGTCTTTAGGCCTTCTACGCCTGTCGCTGCCACACCAAAGGTTGTGGTGCCAGCCCAGGATAGACCGGTCATTGCGACATTGCCACTTGCCCAGTCTGCCTTTATTTCGATATTACTAGTCTTATCGGTGTAGGCTTTGCGTTTGCCATTGACCCATTCGATGATATTCTTGAAGGCATTGATTTCGAGGTCAGACCCTGTCGTGTTAAATCCTTCTGATCCCTTGGTACCAAGTCCGGCGCTAGAGATAAAGGCATAGCCTCTGACCAAGAAATAGTCGTACCAGTTGAGATCTTCGTAGTCATAGATATACTCGTAGGGACTGTAGTAGTACCAATCCGATGCTTTGGCTTTTTTGGCTGCTTCCTCTGTCGTCTCACCGCTTACTGGCTGTCTCTTTGCAGGTTGGCTGTGCAGTTTCTTCATGTCGTAACTGCCATCTGTCGGAAGCCCCAGACTTTCAAGGGTCACGTAGTTTTCATCGAGTGTTCCTGCTACGTAAGGACGCGCTTCCAGAATGGTTGCTGCCTTAAAATCCCCTTGAGCGACTGCTTTTGGTAATTGAACAATGGCTTTGACCAAGTCTGGCTTGCCATCTGCATCGGTGTCGTAGTCCGTTTCGACATAGACTGGGAAGCGCACAATTTGGCTGTCCTCATATTTGTAGTCTTCGTCTGCTTTTTCTCCCGTCGTATAAGGGAAAATAGGCTGAGCACGACCATTTAAAAAGAGAGGAGCTTTCTTTTCAGCTCGATAAGCATCATAGAGTTTCTTAGCTGTTTCGTACATCTTGGCCAATTCTGGCTGATTGACCTTACGCGTCAGATCTTCTGATGTTTCAATCAAACCTAAACTCTTGGCGAAGCGTTCCCGATCTGCTTGGCTTTGGCCCAATTGGCTTGGGTCCGTTGCTGCCCATTGAAGCAAGCCATTAACAGCATCTTGCACTGTCAACTCTTTAGTAGCCTGATCACTTGCAAGTGTCGAACCTGTGACTTTTGCCAAATCCTGACTTGTTGCCGGTGCTTCTGAAGTAGGAGTGGATTGAGGTGCGGCTTCCCTGTTTGTTACTACTGGAGTTGCTACTGGAACAGTTGGATCACTTTGTCTTGAGTGTTCTTCTGTAGAAGGGGCTACTTGATTGGCAACTACTGTCCGATCCAGCGATGCCTCATTCGAGCTTGCAGCTTCTTTACTAGTGGCAGTACTGGTGTCACGTGCTGTCGGTGTTGCTTCAGTAGATGGAGCATGGACCACTTCTGTCGATGGAGCTAACTCTTCTGTCTGCTCATCTGCTGCTACTACTTGGTGCAAAACCATTGGCGCGATCAGTAAGCTCGATGCGACAATGGAAACCATTGTTTTCTTTTTCATAAAAGAGACCTCACTATTTTGTAATCAATACAGTTATTATACTATGTAAGCGTTCTTATATCAAATTCTTTCCAACAAAAAATCGAGGCAAAGTGCCTCGATAAAAAGATGCTTATTTCACATGATCTTTTAATTCTTCTTGAGCTTTTTGGTTTGACTCTGCTTGCTCTTTCTTCCATTTTTCAAGAGCTTTGTTGTAGTCAGCAGTTGTTACAGCCTTGTCTTGAAGCTTCATGCCTTTATAGACAACATTGTCCTTACCTTTACCACCAGTCCATGCAAATGGTGCTGAGAATGGTTCTACACGAGTCAAGAATGGACGACCAGTCTTTGATGTTGTAGGAATTACCAAGGCACTATCTGTCAACCAAGCTTGAGCTGCAGCATATTTCTCATAACGTTTGTTAATGTCTTTTGTTTCAGCTCCTGCTTCTGTTACCATCTTCTCAAAGTCGTAGAGACCAACCTTCTTAGCTGCCTCATTGTTTTCGCTTGGATCAAATCCAAAGAAAGTCTTAGTGTTTTCACCAGAAGATGCTTTCAAGATATCCATGTAAGTTGATGGGTCTTGATAGTCAGGGCTCCATCCAACATTATCTGAGATATCCCAGTCTTCGTCTTCTGCTTTAGCAGCAAAGAGCGTCACGTTCAAGAGGTCTTCTTTGGATACCATATGGATGTCGACAACGACGTTTTCTTTTCCAAGCGCACTTTCAACTGATTGTTTGAAGGATTGAACACGTTGAACCTTGGTTGGAGTGGTTTGGTCTACTGGCATATCCAAGTGGATTGGGAATTTCACACCTTCCGCTTCCAAAGCAGTTTTTGCTTTTGCAAACTCTTCTTTGGCTTGTTTTGCATTGTAAAGACCATTTTGACCATCGTCAAGATTTGCATCTTTCCACTCGTCTCCATAAGTCACCAAGTCAGTTTTAACCATTTCACCGAAGGTCTTACCATCTGCTTGAACAAATGTAGGTGGGATGTAGAGGTTACGGATCAGTTTGCTGGCACCATCTTTACCATTTGTTTGGGCAGCATAGGCTTCACGGTCAAAGGCAAAGCTGATCGCTTGACGGAAGTCTTTGTTCAAAAGAGCTTTCTTAGTAGATGATTTTTCTTCATCAGTTGTTTTTGAAGTGTACTTATATGACTGACGGTCGATATTGACACCGATAACGAAAGTGCTGGCATCTTGTGGAGTATAGACGATTTCATCTTTAAATTTCTTAGCTTGATCTGAAAATCCAGATCCAGTCGGGAACAATTTAGCAAGGCTAAGAGCATTGTCCTCAAAAGAGTTCGCCAATTTACTTTGGTCTTGACCATCATAATATTCTAACTTAACATCTGAGATGTGAACATTGTCTTTATCCCAGTAGTTTTCATTCTTGCTCATCTCGATAGATGATTTAGAAGTGAAGCTCTTCAAGATGTATGGGCCATTGTAAAGAAGGGAGCTTGTATCGCTTGCTTGAGCGAATTTATCCCCTTTAGATTCTACGAATTTTTCGTTGACTGGGAAGGTAATTCCAAGAGTCAATTTAGAATTCCAGAAAGGCTCTGCCTGGTTCAAAGTGATTTGAAGGGTATGATCATCCACCGCTTTAATTCCAACAGCAGAGAAATCTTTATTTTTCCCGCTAACGTAGTCATTCAAGCCTTTGATAGAATCTTGGATAATGTAGAGCATTTCTGATTTGTTATCAGCCGCATATTTGATTCCGGTTACGAAATCTTTAGCTGTTACATCTGCGTACTCTTCTCCTTCTGAGTCATACCATTTGGCATCATCACGAAGTTTGTAAGTATACGTCAAGCCATCTGCTGAAACTGTCCAATCTTTAGCAAGCGAAGGAATCAAGTTTCCGTACTTGTCATTTTCAAACAAACCATCAATCAAGTTCCCTGTGATTTCATGGGTTGCTGCTTTACCAGATGTGATATAGTTCAAGTTTTCAGGTTCTGTCTCATAGACATATGAGAATTTTTGACTGTTGCTTGAGCTCGATGATTTAGAACCTCCAGAACAAGCTGCTAAGATCCCTGCTGAAAGGAGGGCAACTCCTGCAAGTGCAATGACATTTCTTTTTTTCATGTAAAACTCCTTAAGAAATTTTAAGTTTATTTTAAGATTATACCACAAAGATTTTCAGAAGAAAAGGAATTTTCAGAAAATTTTTGTTTTTTAAATAACTACTCCGAAGAGTAGTTATTAATTTAAGTTTAAGACTTATTTGAGACTTTCCTTAGGTGAGTACGGACGTTAGGTGAAATTATCCAGTGGATGATTTCAGCAATCCAGGAAGTTCCATGACTTAGTTTTGAACCTAAAGTTTCAAAACTCCCGAGTGATTGAAATGATTCTATTTCAAGCACTTTTCTCACAGCGGAAAGTCTCAGTTTTGATTAAAAAAACTATAAGGACTGGATATTTTATAAAAAAACTTCTTATGTTATTTTCTAAGAAAAAACATTGTTTTCTTTCTAAAAATAGTTCAAAAAAGTAGATCCAATTTTTAATCAACTAAGTTGCTCTTAAGGTAGGCATCGACCATGCGCTCTGTTGCAAGAACAGAATCCAAGTGAGTCCGCTCATAAGAGTGGCTTGACTCGATCCCAGCTCCGAGGAGGGCATGTTTGACTTCTGCTCCTGCACTCATGGCTGCAGAGGCATCTGAGCCATAGAAAGGATAGATATCCAACTTATAAGGGATTTCTTGGGCTTTTGCCAAGGCTACCAAATGCTGACGGAATTCGTAGTGATACGGTCCTGAAGCATCTTTGACACAGATAGATACCGTGTATTCATCCGTCGCTTGGTCATCTCCCATAGCTCCCATGTCCACTGCCAAGTATTCTACCACTTCAGACGGGATACTAGAATTAGCTCCATGCCCCACTTCTTCAAAGACTGAAAAGGCAAAGGTAGTCGTTACTGGCAATTGGATCTGTTCTTCCTTGTAGACGCGCAGAAGATTCAAGAGAATCGCTGCACTCACCTTGTCATCTAAGTGACGAGATTTGATAAAGCCGGTATCAGTCACAATGGTCCGGGGATCAAAGCTGACAAAATCACCCACTTCAATACCAAGGGCACGGGTTTCTTTCTCATTGGTTACTTTTTCATCCAGACGGACTTCCATATTGTCCTGGGTCCGCTCGACAGTTCCCGCATCCTTATAGACGTGGCAAGAAGTCTGATGGACCAAAATTGTCCCCGAATGGGTCTTTCCTGTATTGGCTACATGGACTGTACAATTTTCCCCTTCAATCATATTCCAAGGGAAACCACCGATACGGTCTAGCTTGAGGCGACCATCTGCTTTCACAGTGCGGACAATAGCCCCCAAGGTATCCACATGGGCTGTGACGTAGCGTTGCTTGTCTGTGATCACACCAGGCACGGTCACATTTACCCCACCCTTAGCAGTCCTAGTTACTTCATACCCAAAGCCTTCAATGGTTTTAACCAAGTAGTTTGCGATCTCCCGTGTAAAACCGGTCGGTGAAGGAATGGCTGTCAATTCCTGCAAATAAGTCACTGTCTGATTCATAATGCCTCCAAATGTGTTTTTCTTTATTCTAGCATGAAATAGGTGGAATAGCTAGAGGAGAGAGCTTACAGGGTAGAGTTTTTCAACATCAATCCTCTAGGGTAAGAGGAAAAATATCTTCCCCTCTGTGCATTCTATCTTCCATTTCTTTCCACTCTAAAACCAATTTATAAAGTTCATTTGTAGGAATAAAGCATGGAGCGCCTAATATTTCTTCCTCAAATTGGAAGTAAACTTCTGTTATTTCTTTTCCAATTTTAATCCCTAACAAATTACCATCAAAAGCATATTCTTCCATATTCCCAGAAATTACACTCTCCAAAGCTTCTCGAACATCCAGATAAAAATTATGAACCTCAGTGATAAAAAACTCGCCTAAAGTTTGATATTTTTCATCCAAAAATTTTATTGATAATCTAATATCACCGTCAGGATATTTAAATATTCCATATTGTCTTTTTAACATTTGTACTAGCCTATTTCTAATCCTCAAGAATTGAAAAATTATATTTGTTTTTGTATCTCTGATTGAAGCGGACAATTAAATTCATAGGGTCTTTTTTAGTTAATCCATTATCAAAAGTTATACTTTTCGTTAACTCTTCCCAAATTTTTTGTATCCCAGATGCTATTTCAGATACTAATTTTGAAGTATCAATTTTAAAAGTGGCAATACCCTTATCTTCCATAAAGAGTATTGAATCGAAAAATAATATTGAAATATACAAATCCGTAGCTGAACTCTTTGTCAATTTAATTAAAGAGTTCTCTAATAATAATTGAATGTTTTTGATATCACTTTGATTATAAAAATATTCAAACATTACCTGATTAATATCTGTAGGAAAAACGTCTGGAACAAAAGTTGGAGGTTCAATTCGATACTTTTGCCTTCCACGAAGTATATCTTCAACGTTTCCTTCTTTTACTATAATTTTTACTTCTTCCTTCAATTTAGTTTATTCTTCTTCCTTCTTCTCTCCATATTTAGGATCAATTATATTAAATAAGCGAATTTGTTCCTCTTGAAAAAACCTATCATAAAGTTCAATGTCCCCACTAGCTTTATTCCAAGCATCCTGTGAGGATATTATTCTATCCCTTCTGAGATACTTCTGGAAAAGTTTGTCCTCTTGACTTCCCAAAAATACCTCAAAAATGGTCCTCACTGCTTTTTAATTCGTCTTTTTGTTCCCCTTGTAATTCAGGCTGAATATTTCGGTTCATGAAGGGATAATTGATATTGTGAGTGCTCTGTTGGATTTTCTCTACAGAATTCTTATAGACGAGAATTAAAGTAAGAGCTTACCAATACTTAATTTGTAAACTCTTATTTGTTTCAATTCCAACATAGATATAAAGAATTATTTTAATCTTTGCTCGCTAAAATTTCAGCCCCTTCGGGTAATATTTCTTCCAGTTCAGCCTTTGTGAATAAGCATTGCGCTTTGGGATTTCCTCTTAAAGCTTCTGGATATTGCCTCAAGAAATTTCTATTAGCTTCTTCCTGTGTCACGTTCGGCGGCCAACAATCTTTTTTTAGTTTAAAATGAATTTCTTTAAGAGTTTTTTCCCCAGACTTTAATAGTTGAAATAGTTCTAATGGTAATTCATAGACTACCCTCTGTTCGGCTACTCCTCCTTCATCTGTAACAAAAAAATATTTCTCATGATGTCGCCAAACATGTTGTCCATAACCTTTTATTTCTTCAAACTTACTAACGTCTTCCCAAGCTAATTTACTATGTTCCATGTATGTTCTCCTCTCTTGGTACTAATATCTTTCATGACACCTTCGGGCATATCTCCCGGATATGTTCTTCCACCTGGACGCCACCAGTTATTGGCTCCAGCTTCATTACCACTTGGTATTGAAATTTCTTTTTCTGCTACTACTTCTGGAGTGACATCCAAACGATAAAGTGGACCATCTCCTAAGTACCCTTCATCAAATCCTAACAAGGTTTCGTAAATACGATTATCGCCTCTAGCAATGTCTTGAATGATATCTGCATGGTCTTTACTTAACCAAAAACTTGTTCCATCATTACCCCCAACAATACCATCATTCCAACTCTCGCTAGGCTGAAATTTTTGAAATTTAGCAGCTCCATTATCAAATAAATGCTTATGTGCCTCTATGTAGTCTGGGTGTAAGTATCCTTCTGGTTCAGGACGGGGAGTAATTTCCGTATCAATTGCTTCGATATTTTTAAAAACAGATTGTTGATCCAGGCCATCAATCATTTTTATTTTGGGCGCTTTTTCAGAAATTTCCAATACTCTAACACGGTCTGAAGGACTGATACCTGCCTCCGCATATTTGTGCCATTGAAGATATCTCTGACGATCCACCGGTTCCATATCGATTAAGGTCTTCTGGAATTTCTCCTTCGCCAGATATTGGTCAAAGTTACTGGATTTCCTCGCAAGCTTGCTTTCTTCTATATTTCGTAAAATATGTTCACGATCATAAGTTTTTGCTGGTTCTGTTATAGTTTTAACATTGGTTTCTACCTTAGGGGTTACCTCAGGAATTACTGGTTTCCTATTGAAGAATGGAATCTTCCCTTTTACCTTACTAAATACATCCGAGAACGTTGTGTAGGGTTTATTATAGTACTGATTGTATCCTACATAAGAGGTATACAGGGAACTTGCCAGTTGCAAGCTCTCAGTAAAAGCCCTCACCTTCTTGATATCTTTTGCCCGATTGATTTCTTCCTGTGTAGCAGGTTTGCCTGTAAAAGGATTAATTCCTTCTTCAATTATATAATAATCATATTTAGTTTGAAAAGCAGGATCTCGCCAACTAAGCATTTTTTGACTATCTAAAAGAAAATAGCGGTCTAGTAGATAATCATAATTAGCGCGTTCTGTTTCAGATTTAAATAGTTGTGCATAGGGATTCACATGAGCCATGGAGATCAATGTTTTAAGTTCTGGGTAGGCCTCTTCTAACGCTTCTTGATCCATTGCATCGATACGTTTCTTAAATTTCGGGTCCACCTTGGCTAATTCTGAAGGTAATAACCCTAAATGATCATCCTTCACTTCATTATACCGCTTCCAAATTAGTTTCACATCCTCAAAATCCATAGTAGCAGTCACATTATCGCCTTGTCCCATTGTAAGAAACCTTTTATATGATTGAATTACAGAACCATACTCTTCCTCCAGTTCTGCACGTGACATTTTTGAGAGTTTTTCTTCTAATGTTTCAACTTTCGGATTCTTCACTTTGTTCAGAATGTCTTGACGTTTTTGCCATCCTAAAGAGATTGTTTGCTTCCACGATAGATCAGATCCACTACTTGGAGGCAAGTAGGTTCCACTAGCAGCATCCCATGATTGTGCAGCTTGGGCAAAACCATTTTGAACGGCCAATAAATACCGCTCTGAATTTAAAAAGATAGTTGGAGAGACTGCATTAAAAGTAAGCAGGCTAATTAATATTTTCTGTAATTTTTGTTTTGCTCCTTCTAATACGGCTATGGATACCGAAAGATTTAGAAAAGCTGAAATCTTATTATCCGATTTTGTTTCCATTAACTGTCGTAGACTGGAAATCTTTTGATCTGCTTCCCTAATTTTTTCTTCTAAATCAACTTGACGCCAACTTTTACTATCTACGTCAGAGGTATATTGACTGACAAATTTTTGACACTCCTCCGCCAGTGATTCTTGGTATAAGACAATCCCTTGAATTAATGGAATTACAGTACTTGTAATATGCGCCTTTGCTGAGTCGTAAGCATGCCCTTTTAACTCTTCTTCAGCTACAAAATTTTCAAGAACTTTAATCAATTCAATATTCTGTTGCACGCACTGGGCGGATATACTAGATAAACTAGTTGCCTGACTTCTGGCGGATTCTAGATACATATCTATACTCATGTGATTTCCTCCGTCACTAATCGTCTTTTTTCTTGGTGAATCGAATCTAACTTCATTTCAATAGATTTATGTTCTTTCTGAAGTTTTTCTAATTCTTTATCCAGACTGCATTCCATTATTCTCACTTGATGCTGGAATTCTAACTGGTCATCCATCATTTGACTTTGATATCTGCTACCTTCGAAAAGAAAATCTAGATCATTTAACCAATGAGAATCATTCAACAGCTGATCCATTACTTCCATTTTCTTCGAATCTAATTTTTCTATCCGCTGATATAAGTCCCACTCCTTATCTGAAAGTTGTCGTTCTTTCTCATGGAGCTTATTCCATGTATCTTCTGTACTCATATCTAATCCTCTAATACATCTAAGTATTTTGATTTCACTTCATTTGAGAATGATGGCTTAGACTGAATGGTATTCAAAATATTTAAATTTTGACGAATCATGGCATCCTTATCTTCAAACTGCTCAGCTAAGCTATGGATATTTTGAATCATATTCACAATATGATTCGATAGCTGAGTCTGAAGATTCTCAAATTGACTAATACCATTTTTGGCACTATTATTACCAGCAACTGTCGTTTGTTCATCTCTTTGAACTGTAATAGCCGGATGATTATTGGCAGATCCTATTGCAGTAGCATGCTTAGCAGCCACCGAAAGATCACTTTTTACTGTGTATTTATCTCCCATTCATTTCTCCTTTAAATTTTTTCATATTATAACATCTTTCACCGCTAGAAAAAAGCCTAGTTAGTGGTATTCCCAGCTCATTCACGCACATAAAAACCTCAAGTCAACTGACTTGAGTTCCATATTATTGATCATTGTGGCATTCATACCAAAACTAGGCTGTTAAATGGTATAGCAAGAGAAGAGGTTACAGGGTGAGGTTTTTCAACTCTTCCCGTACTTGCATTAAGAGAAGGCCTAGCTTGTTCTTTCCAGAGCCATCTCCCCCATCAGCCCAGTAGTCGTCATTTCGCGTATGTTCGATAAGGATGGCATCTCCTGTCGCGAGCAATTCTTTACCGATTTCTGGATTTTGGCTAAATTTCATTCGAAGGGCCTGGAGCATCACTTTATCTTTGACCTCTTCCCAATCTGGTCTCAAGGGATTTTGACGATTGCGCCCCTCTAAAGCAGCATCCATCGGAGATGCTATCTGACGAATTTTCTCTTGTATTTTGGGCACTAATACAGTATCTGATGACAAAATGCTGGCTTTATCTTCTGCTTGTTTATCCTCTACAAGTTTAGCTTCAGCCAATTCAATCTCTTTGCGACTTTGTTTAACAGTCGAGTGTTAACCAACAGTATATCCCATCATGAGAATAAAGCTAGTTGCAGCCACTGCTCCAACACTAATTAAGGCTTTAGTTTTGACTATATTTAACATCTTAGAACTTCTTTCTAAAAAACTAGGTCAAGCATACCAGATAAAGCTTGGAGCTTTTATCACAAGAAAAAGACTCCGAAGAGTCTTCGCATTACTTATGCAATTCTTTATTACTCAATGTATGAAAAATCCCCCACAGAAGAATATTTACAATGATAAACAGCACTATTTCCACTAAATTAAAGTCTATCAAATTCCGTGACCGCATTGCCACCATAGCTTGGGAGTAGGGATAGATTAAAGATAATTTATCTGATACAAAAATCATCATAAATCCTATGAAAGTACCAATAGCACCAATTCCCACAGATTTACTGAAAACACGAGTTTTAGCTGTTATAAAAAACTGCACTGACATCATACTAATTGTTCCAAAAATCCCCAATAAATCCCACTTGAGGTAGGTGAACAAATTAGAAATTTCTAAATGAGCTAGGTAAGCACTGACATAAAAAATACTAAACAAGAACAACTGTAAAACAGCAATAAACAAGATAATTACTATTTCTTTTGCCAACAATAATTTCCCAAGACTGACATTATTAGCTCTGAGAAATTCAATATTTTTTCTATCAAACTCTTTTCCTAACATCATGGCTACATAAAGGCTGACCAAAATCGGAAAGAAAAGCTGGCTATAATAGAAGGTCAATTGTCCCCATAAAACAGGTACTTTTTTACTTTCTGCAACCATAGAATAAGCTGAACCAAAGTAAATCCCAAGACCAATCAGGCTACAAAAAGCTAAGAACCAAATACCAATCATCAACATGGAAAATTTTTTGGTTTTCCGCCATTCTACTGATAGATAAGACATCATAGCTTGCCTCCTTTCTTTTCAACCAGATAGAGAGATAAGAAGAGATAGATTAGGGCTATTGGCAAATATGTAAAGAGTTTAAATCCTAGGTTTGTCACCAAAACATAACTCACTTGACTGGCGACTTGCTGGTAATCCACCAGAGACAGATATCCTATACCACCAAAAGGGAAAATCAGCTGGAGAAAAGCTGGAGCATGACCAAATCCAACTCCAAGAAATCCTCCGAAAATCCCTAATGCCAGTATCAGTGCCTGCTTTTTCAGTAAAAACTGCAAAGTCAAAAACAGACAGGTCAAGACAAAAGAGGCTAGTAAGAAAATGACGATTTGCCAGAGGATTAGGCTAACAGTCATTTCTAGACCAGATAAGATTGCAATCAACTGGACTACTACTCCCTCCAAAAAAGCGAGAAAGATCAAAACGAACATAGTCAGGCCAAGCTTACTCAGAAAGATATGCCGTACATTTTCACCATTTGCCAAAAGAAGTTTGAAAGTGTTGCCCTCCTTCTCGTTCTTGACAATCCGCGATACAAAGAGAGCAACCACAATAGGAAGAATCAAGCCATTTACTTCTTTTATCATATAGAAAATTAGGCTAATCTGGTGCATGTGTGGATTACTTAGGTAGCGTGTAGCGGCTGCAATTGCCCAAGCAAATCCAACTCCCATAACTAGTATGCTAATGAGGAAGGATTTGGTTCGTTTTGCCTTGAGCAATTCAATAGACAAATTATTCAACATAAGACTCACTCCTTGGTTAAGTTAAGGAAGATAGATTCCAAGGTTTCTTGTTCTTGCTTCACTTCATAAATTGGAACTTTCTCGACTATTAAATCTCGTAACAAACTAGAAATCTGCTGATCGGCAAGGTTAGTCAGCTTGAGTTTATCCTCTTGTATCTCTAACATCTTGCACGGATAACCAAATAACACTTGGCTAATGACTTCACGTCGATCTCTAAAATCCCCACGCACTTCCAGCCATTTATTGGACTGAATTTTACGAATTTCTCCCTCGTAAACCAGTTGACCATGATTGATAATCCCCACACGGTCAGCGATATGCTCAACTTCAGAAAGGATATGGGTAGAGATGAAGACAGTAATGCCCTGTTCTTTTGCCAACTTGATAATCAGTTCCCGAATTTCATGAATCCCTGCTGGGTCTAGCCCGTTTGTTGGCTCATCCAGTATCAACAAACGTGGTTTCTTGACTAAGGCAAAGGCTAAAGCCAAACGCTGTTTCATACCCAAGGAATAATCTTTAACCAATTTTTTCTTGTTTTTAGGTTGATCTAACCCCACAATTTTCAAGGTTTCCTGGATATTTTTCTTATCAAATCCAAGGATTTTTTGGAAGACCAAGAGATTTTCATAGCCTGTCAAATTAGGATAATAAGACGGTTCTTCAATCATAGAGCCAATCTGATTAAGATACTGCTTGTCCGTATCTATGGGTTGACCGAACACTTCAATCTCCCCAGCTGTACGAGAAATCAAAGACAAAATCATCTTCATGGTGGTTGTTTTCCCTGCTCCATTTGGACCTAGAAAACCATAAATCTCACCTTGTTGAACTGATAAGGAACTAAGGTTAACTACCTGAGTGTCCTTAAATTCCTTTTGTAAGTTTTTTATCTGTAAAACATTACTAATCATTATGAACTTTCTCCTTTAAACCAAATAATTTTCTATAATTTTGATTTCTATAAATCAAATTATCATGAGTATCTTTGATAACATCTCCACTACTCTTATCAACAAAAATGATAGAATCAACATAATTCACAATATCTAATTGGTGACTCACTATTACCATTGTTTTGTCTGAATAAAATTGATTACTTAAAACAATGGTTTGGATTACTCCTCCACCAGCACCAAGAACGTTATCGAGTTCTTCAAGAGTCAATTCTTGAAGAGAATTCATTGCTTCAATCTCAACGAGATTCATTTGTTGTTTAGACATTTGGAAATACCTCACTGATTAAAATTTATTTGAGAAGTATCTCTATCTAGGTCATGTCTTTATTATAGACATGCTAGATTAATTTTAAACTAAGTTAACCTTAATTTTACATTAAGATTAAAGTGTTTTACCTTTTTTCACTCTTTTAAATGGTATAATATAGATAAGTGAGGTAAGATTATGAATTTCGAACAACAACTCCTGAATAAGCACATCCTTATCATTGATGACGATAAAATTTTAAACTCTTCCATAAGAGATATTCTCACTGCCTACGGATTTTCCAATCTAACATCAGCCTATGATATAGAATCTAGTTTGGACATGATTGAAACAGAGCAGTTCGATCTTTTCCTTTTGGACATTATGCTCCCCGATGGTGATGGCTACACATTAGCAAAACATATCCGAAAAAAAGGCGATACACCTATCCTCTTTCTGACTGCCAAAAATAATCCTGAAGATGAGGTAGCTGGTTTCAATGCTGGTGGTGATGATTATGTCATGAAACCCTTCATTCCAAAAAATCTTATCTATCGCATTATGGCTCTGCTCCGGAGAAGCTATAAATCAGAACAGGAAGCAATACAGATTGGACAGACTTTGGTGAGTTTTCGGAATGCAACAGTACAAAAAAATGGAGCAGAAATTTCTATTACGCCAATTGAAATTCAGATTTTGAAAAAACTTTACGATAATAAAAATTACATCGTTTCAACCGAATCTCTCTGTGATACGATTTGGGGAGTGGATAGCTTTGGTTATGAAAACACTTTGACTGTACATATTCGGAAAATTCGAGAAAAAATAGAAGAAAATCCTTCAAAACCTCAATATTTAAAGACAGCTAAAGGGCTGGGATATAAATTGTTATCATGATTATGAACCAAACCAAAATTTTAAGGTATTCACTAAAGAAATTTATCTTTTTTTCCATCATTATCTTTATTACCAATATTCTTCTAATTGCCAGTTTTGTTTTCTACATTAAGGAAAAGCAAACTGCTACTGAGACTGTGAAAATAATTTCTGAACACATTACCATCACAAAAAATAACGTCCACATACCTAGAAATGATATTTCTAGTCTAAAGGAACAAAAGTTATGGCTCATGGTATTGGATAAGCAGACTGGAAAACAAGTGTTCGAACAGTATAAACCAACAGAAGTTCCTTCGCAATTTGACTATGGGGACATTTTACAGTTTTCTCGCTATTATCTTTCAGATTATCCTGTTTTTAGTCAGATAAAAGGTGACTACATCATTGTTGTTGGTTTTCCAAAAGATAAAATTGCTCGTTATAGTTATAATTACTTAGATATAGATAGTATTCGCCTGATTCCGCTAGTAGCATTTGGAGTATTGCTTTTCAACTGCCTCTATTTCGCTTTTCTTTACTACTATGGTGTGACGCATATCAATCGTAAAATTGCGCCTCTTGTAACTGCTATTCAGAATCTCCCGGATGGTCTGAAAAATCCAATAAATTCTATATCAGAACTAGAATATCTTACAACTGCAATTAATCAAACTGATACTCTACTCAAAGAGAATGAAGTCTTTAAAGAGCAATGGATTTCAGGTATTGCACACGATATCAAAACACCTCTTTCTGTCATCATTTCTAACGCGTCCTTGTTAAATGATTCTGAACTAGATACACAGTCTAAAAAACATATTCGCCCAATATTGACGGAATCCTATTACATCCAAAATATTTTAAATGATCTAAATATAGTAGCTCGCCTTTCATCCGGTCATCTTCAATTAAATCAGACTGAAACAAAAATTATCCCCTTCTTCAAAGACATTCTCATCCATATTTTAAATCAAGAAATCTGGAATGATTTTGAATTTGAATTTGATTACGATTATTCACTTGTTAATCAATCTATCATGATTGAGCAGTTTTTAATCACAAGAGTTATCCATAATATCATCTACAACTCTGTTTTACATAATGAAAAGGGTTGCACAATAAGAATCCACTTATTCAAAAAAGATACAAATGTAATTGTCGAAATCAAAGATAATGGACAGGGAGCTTCACCAGAAAAAATTGCTGAACTTAATGAATTATCTTTTAAAAGCATTGATATTTCTAAAATTAGAACGACTGGAATTGGGCTAAAAATTTCAAAACAAATTGTTGATTTGCATCAAGGCTCTATTTCGTTTGCTAGTGTCCAAAATGAATTCTTTGAAAGTATCATTTCACTTCCGATTTTCAACATTACCAATTAGATAAAAAAATGGAGAAGAACCATTAGAGTTTTCTCCATTTTTTTCATCTTATCTTCCACTTATACCCTACCCAGCCTGCCAAGACAAGCAAAGCAAGGTTAAATATGATAAAGAAAGTCGTAAAACCAAATAATCCATTCTGTGCCAAATCTTCCGTGTTGGAATTCTGTCAATATTTTGGACACATTTTGGGAGGAAAATTTGAAGGCTAGCGCCCTTCGGTTGCTGGACCCCTTCTACGACCAATTCTCTGTACTCTACAGGAGACTGGTCATTTAATTTCTGTTGAATTCCAGTTTCATTATAAAATATGATGTAATTTTTGACAATATCTGTTAAACTATCTCCAGTTATGTTTCTTCACTTATGGAGAGAGAAGGTTTCAGACTTGAGAACAGAGTGAAACCATTCGATACAGGCATTATCTGCTGGTGTTCCTTTTCGGTACATGGAGCGGGTGATGCCTTTTTCTATACAAGGCTGATAGTAGGCTTTTGAGGTGTAGACAGATCCCTGATCGCTGTGTAAAAGTCCCCCTTGAGGTAGCTCAAGTTGATGAAGTGTATCGAGTACAAAGTTAGTATCTTGACACTCTGAGATGGTATAAGCTACTATTTCACGATTATAGAGATCCATGATCGAAGATAGATAAAGTCTACAGTTTCCAAAGTAGAGGT